>NZ_JAEQAZ010000029.1 GCF_016654115.1 Streptomyces sp. MBT53 | reverse complement strand
CCACAACCAGATCGACCATGTCCCCTACACGGCCATCTCCATCGGCTGGGGTGGCTGGCCCGACAAGGTGAGCCTGCCCGCGCAGCCCAACTACTCCAACAACAACACCGTCTCCAACAACCTCGTCCACGACCACATGTCGCTCCTCGGCGACGGCGGAGCCGTCTACACGAACGGGATCACCGGCACCTCCATGGCCACCGGCGAGCACGTCAGCGGCAACGTGGTCCACGACCAGCTCAACACCTCCGGCGGCCACGTCCTGTACACCGACAACGGCGCCACCTACGTGTCGATCCTCGGCAACGCCGTGTGGAACATCAACGTCTCGCCCTGGGGCAGCAAACACGGCAACTACACCGCGGGGGACGGGACTTACGACCCGACGGACATCGAAGGCAACTACTGGCCGAGCGGTCCCTCGGACTACGACAGCAAGGGCGTCCTGATCCAGGACAACCACAACATCACCGCAGCCGACCAGGTCCCGTCGAGCATCATCGCGGCCGGCGGCATCGAGGCGCAGTACCAGTCCATCCTCTCCTGGCAGCCGGCCTGACCCGAAAGCGTCCCGGCGTGAGCCGCTCTCCACGGCGGGAGAGCGGCTCACGTTCGGAACAGCCCGGTTCGGGATCTGCGGACGTGTCCGTCAGCCGCGCCCGGATCCGTCGCCGTGCCTGCGGGCGGAGGGGCCGGGTTCGGGTCGGGCGTCGGTGAGTTCGGGCTCCAGGCCCTCGCTCAATCCGGCGTGTCCGCGGCCCGTGTCGGTGCGCCAGGCCTCGAAGGCCCATGTGGTGAGGGCGACGACGGCGAGGCCCAGGAGCCAGCCGCCCACGACGTCGCTGAACCAGTGCACGCCGAGCGCGACGCGGGTGAAGCCGACGCCGAGGACGGACCCGACCGCGGCGCACCAGCACAGTGCCCGAAGGGGGCGCGGCACCATGGGGAGCAGGACCAGCAGGAGGATGGCGAACGAGGTGGTCGCGGTCATCGCGTGTCCCGAGGGGAAGGAGAATCCCGGTGCGTGCGCGACCGGGTCCTCCAAGGCCGGTCTGGCCCGTTCGACCACCGTTTTGACCAGCAGCCCGATGAACCCGCCGGCCGTGGCCGTCACGGCGGACCACGCGGCGAGCCGCCACGCCCGCCGGTAGAGCAGCCACCCGGTCAGCAGCGCGACTGCCGTCCGCAGCGTGAACGGGTCCCACACCCGGTCGGACAGGAAGCGCAGGGTGTCCGTCCACGCCGGGTGGTCGAGGGCGGTCTCGTGCAACCGCCGTGCCGCGCCCGCGTCGAGCCGGCGCAGCGGCTGCCACTGTCCCTCGACCAGGACGAGCAGCAGGCCGAAGGGGACGGCCGCCACGGCCGCGACGGCTGCCGAGCCGAGCAGGTGGATGCCGAACCGCCGGTCGGCCGTCCGGCGACGGAGGTCGCGAAGGCGCCGGGCCGTGGCGCGGACCACCGTTCACACCCCCGGATCGGCTGTGACGGGACCGGGCCGCAGTGCCCGCGCGGCCTCCAGCTGCGCGGCGAAGGAGAGGCCCAGAAAGAGGGCGATGGAGGTCAGGTAGGCCCACAGCAACAGGGACATGAAGGCGCTGAGCGGGCCGTAGACCGCGTCGAAGGACCCGCTGAGGTCCAGGTACAGGCTCAGCAGCCAGGTCAGAGTCGTCCACAGCACCAGGTAGACGGCGGCGCCGAAGGCCAGCCAGGTGTAACCGGGTTGGCGGCGCCGCGGGGAACGGCGGAAGATCGCGCTGGCCGAGAGGAGGACCAGCAGCAGGCCGAACGGCCAGCGCAGGATCTCCCAGGCGGTCCTGGCGTCGCCGTCGAGGTGGTACACCGTCGCCGCCGCGGCGGCCAGCTCGCCGCCTGCCACCATCACGATGAAGCCGAGGCCGAGCGGAATCCCCGCGCTCAGCGACATCACCAGCCCGCGCAGATACTTCTGGCGGAAGGGGCGGTCGCGTTCGTTTCCGTAGATCCGGTTGGCGCCGCGTTCGATCTGGCACATCGCGGTGGTCACATTGACCAGGGAGAAGAGCAGGCCGAACCAGAGGGCGATCTGATCGCCGTCGCCCGCGCTGTGGCGACCGCGGTCCAGGGCGTCGTCGACGACGTCGGCGCTGGGGCCCTGCGCGATGCGGTGGATGGTCAGTTCGGCGAGTCTGCCGATGTTCTCCGTGTGCAGCGCTGTGGAGAGGCCCACGAAGGCGATGGCCAGCGGGATCACCGCCAGCACCGTCTGCAGCGCGAGCGCTCGGGAGTGGCTGAAGCCGTCGGCGTAGCGGAACCGGACGAAGGAGTCGCGCAGCAGCGGCCAGCCGCCGTAGCGGCGCAGCGAGGCCAGGGCCTCATCGGCCGAGAGGTCGTCGCCGGTCATGTCACGGGTCTCGGGGACCTTGGTGGCGGTGCCCATTCACTTCTCCCCGGTGGGCAGCAGCACCGTCAGTGCGCCGGGCCTGACCTCGGCGGTGAGACGCCGGCCGTGGGACACCGGGTCCCCGTCGAGCTCACGCGACTGCGGTACGGCGAAGGTGAGTTCGGCCCGCCGGAAGGTACGGAACTCCACCGGTACGCCCTTCGTGCCGGTGCCGACGGGGACGACTGCGTCCGGGGCTGTCGGCCGCGTGCTTCGCCGGCGGCCGCGTATCAGGGTGCCCAGGGCACTCAGCCAGCCGCCGGGACCACGCGGGTCGAGGATGAGCAGATCGAGCAGACCGTCGTCGGGGCGGGCCGCCGGAAGGAGCGTCAGACCGCCTTGTACGGTGCCGACGTTGGCGAGGAGCACCATGCGGGCCGTACGGTGCAGGACGGGCCCGTCGTCGAGACGGAGCGTGAGCCGCATACGGGGTGTGCGCAGCGTGCCGAACGTGGCGAGTACGTAGGCGAGCCAGCCGACGGCGGACTTGGCGCGGTCGTCGGTGTGTTCCAGCATCGCGGCGTCGAGCCCCGCCCCGGACATCGCGGCGAAGTGGGTGGAGGCGAGGCCGTCGCCCTCGATGCGGCCCAGGTCGAGGCGGTGCGGGGTGCCGGACAGCGCCGCGGTGAGCGCGTCGGCGGGGGTGAGCGGCAGGCCGAGGTTGCGGGCCAGCAGATTGCCGGTGCCGCAGGGCACCACGACGAGCGGAACGCCGGTGCCGGCCAGTGCGTCGGCGGCCGACCTGATGGTTCCGTCTCCACCGCAGACGACGACCAGTTCCGCGCCCGCCCGGACGGCACCGGCCGTCTGCCCGGAGCCGGGGTCCTGGGCGGTGGTCTCGATGAACTCCGGTGCTCGGTGGCCGTGTTGTTCGAGAATACGGCGCAGCTTTTCCCGGTCCGCCGCTCCGGTCACCGTGGGGTTGAGGATCACGGCAGTGCTGCCGGGCGCGCGCTCCTCGACTCCGGATGTCGCGTCACCGCGCCCGGTGCGCGACGCGGGAGCGGCGGTCACGGATCCGTCGGTCAGCAGGGCGCGGCCGGCGATCAGCAGGGACAGGGCGCCGTTGGCCAGTCCGCCGATCACGTCAGTGGGGTGGTGCATGCCCCGGTAGAGGCGGGAGACGCCGACGACCAGCGGTATCAGGAGCAGGAGCCCGGCCAGCGGCCACCGCCAGGGCCTGCGCACGCGGGCCACCACGAGCACCGCCAGTCCGGCGTAGAGCGCGGTGGCCGCGCCGGTGTGGCCCGAGGTGTAACTGGACGTGGGCGGGGAGGAGTCGAGACGGTGCACGTGCGGGCGGGTCCGGTCCACCGACTCGGTGACGGTCAGGAACACCAGTGCCTGGAGTGAGACGGCGACGGCGAGGAAGACCGCGTGACGCCACATCGGCAACCGCGGGACGAGCAGCAGCGCCACGCAGCTCACCAGGGTGACGGCGATCACCGTGAGGGTGTTGCCCGCCTCCGAGCCGAGGTACGAGAGGGCGTTGAGGGGGCCCGTGCGGATCCGCTCGAAGCCCTCGTTGACGTGGTCCTCGGCCGTCAGCGGCCACACATCGCGGGCGGGGCCCGTGATCAGGAGCCCGAAGCCCACCAGCAGAGCGGCCTGACAGACGGTCAGTACGCCGATGCGCGCCGCGGTGCTCCCGGTTCCGCGGGGCAGCAGGGGCGAGCGGCCCGGCCGCACCGACTCGGATTCGTCACCGGTCGCTCCTGCTGCTCTTCCCGGCACTGCGGTCGACATCGGCGCTCCCACGGCTCGGCGCCTCGCGGCGGTCCACGACCGGGCGACGCTCACACCCGATCTATCGCCGTCTGCCCCCGAAGCCGAAGAGCAGACCCCCTCTCGTCCGGGAACCGCAGCGCGGGGACGGCAGAGCCCGGTTCGCGTTCCGCGCGGACCGGAGACCCACCGTTGAGGCGTAGCACCGACAGCGGGACCGGAACGGGGGCCAGTCGTACACGGCACGGGTCCAACCGCCCTGGTCAAGGCGGCTGTTGCGGGCCGCGGACAGTTCATGGGCTCCGCTGGAGTCCATCACCGATACCCCGCGCGGCCCCGCCCTCTCTGTTTCGAGGATCGCATTCTCACCGACCGGCCACATCCGCGCCGTCGACCACCAGCCGACAATCCCCCCTCACTCGTCGTTCACCCACCGCAGGAGCCGCTGCAACGGGTAGAAGCCGTCGTGGGAGAGCCCCGGCGGCATACCGCCCGCCCCGCCGAGGGACACCACCCGCTGAACCCCCGCGCAGGCGAGGGCGTCGCGCAACCCCGTTTTGCGGATGCCGGGATACACGCCCACCGTCTGTGTGGCGACCCCTGCGTGAGCTACGGCTTCGGACAACTCGGTGACCGGGACGACGTTGACCATCTTTCCGTCGGGGTGGAAGTCCACCGGTTCGGGCGAGCGGATGACCAGGCCCCGGCCGTCGTAGCCGCCCCACACCCGGTAGTCGGGGGCCAGGGAGCGCAAGACGTCGATCTCCTCGCGGAGTTCGGCGGCGACCCGGGGGCCGTCGGCCGAGCTGAACTCCCTCGCCACGCCCAGGCGTTCGCACAGCAGGGCGGCGTAGCGGTCGGCGTCCGCCCAGGAGCCCTCGACGAACTGGAAGCGGCTGGCCACGCAGGCCTGCTGGTTGAAGAAGGTGGCGTCGGCGGCGCCCGCGTCGGCGGCTCGGGCAAGGGTCTCGGCGGACTCGAACGCCTCACGGCCGATGAGCGAGATGGAGGTCTTGGGGTCGAAGGAGACGAGTTCGAAGCCCGGGCCGACATACCGCAGTGCCCCGCGAATCGTGGCCTCGCCGCCCCAGGCGACCAGTTTGTCGAAGAACTGGGGGCGGAACAGTACGCTCTCCACCGTCTCGTCGCCGCCGCGCCAGTACACCGCGGAGAACGAGCGGACCACGGGGTGACCGGGGGCCACCGCCGCCATCGTGCGCAGGATCGCGGTCGCGGTGAACAGGTCGTTCGAGGGCAGTTTCAGCAGGTTGACGCCCTTGGTGAGGGCGCCGCGCACGACGGACATCGCGGCGACGCCGGGGGCGTTGCCGGCGATGACATGCACCAGGCGCGGCGGGAACGCGCGGATGGCCGCGGTCCGGTTGGCGGGCAGGCGTACCTCACGCCAGCCGTCGAGCACGTCCGCTCCGCCGAGTTCGTGGTCAATCTGGGCGTACAGGCCGGGCCGTTGGAAGCTGCGCCACAGGACGGCGTAGGCGCGTTCGAGGACTTCGGCGGGCAGCGGGCTGACCCGGACCATGCGGTCGAGGGCCTCGGCGAGCAGGCCCTCGCGGTCCGCCTTGAGGGCCTCGCCGGTCTCCACCAGCAGGTCGACGATCTCGGCGACGGGCACGTGGAAGGCGGGGCCGGGTTCGGTGCGCGGCCGGACGAGGCGGTCCAGGTCGAGTGCCGGTGCGGTGAAGGCGGCGTCGGCGCGACCGTACGCGACGGGTGAGCCGTGGTCGACCTCGCCGCGCACGACGTGCACGACCTCGGTGCCGGTCGTGGTGCTCATCCGTGGATCATCCCCCGGACATAGGAGTCGAGTGTCGCGGCGCAGGTGATCTTGTCCTCGCCGCCCAGGTCGCCGTAACGGCGGATGTCCGGCAGGACAGCCGGTCCCGGCCGGCCGCAGACGCAGGGCGAGAAGTCGACGAGGACCCGGTCGCCACTGATCAGGCCGCCCCACCTGCCCTCCAGCGATACGTCGAGGAAGGCGAACCGGCCCTCCACCACGCCCTGTTCGGTGTTGAGCAGCTTCTCGCCCGGCTCGTCCAGGACCAGTGGGATCACCCACGGCGGTACGTGGTAGTTGCCCGACTCGCAGGCCGGGCAGGAACCCTGAAGCTCCGTCATGCCGTAACTGCGCACCCGCCGTACGCCGTCGTAGAAGGCGGCGAACTGCTGCTGGTAGTCGTCGGGCAGGACCCCGTTCTTGTTGCCGCCGCCGCTGAGGACCAGCGTGTCCGGGTGGAGGCTGCCGTCGGGTACGCCCTGGGCCCGCAGGGCCTGGATCAGGGTGAACTGCTGGTTGTTCATGCCGGCGATCAGGAGGGGCTCGGTCCGGTGGGCGGCGATGTCGTCGACGATCTGTGCGACGGCCGCGCCGAGTTCGGCCTCGCGGGCCCCGGACGCGGCCTCGAAGGAGCTGATCTCCTGTGGGGTCGCGGTGCCCTCCGCCATCCGGCGGCGCAGCAGGGCGCTGCTCATCAACTCCGAGACCCGCATGGGTTCCTCGGTGAGCAGCCGTGTCTCTCCGGGCCGTGCGAAGACGTCCGCGTGCCAGCGGTAGCCGTCGATGGAGCGCATCGGGCCGCTCGCCGGTGCCAGGAGATAGCCGCGGCGAGTGGGCTCGGGCGGCAGCGGGTCGGGCCAGCAGGTGAGGTTCGCGAGGATGTCGTGCAGGAAATCCAGGTCGCTCGCGTCGCAGTTGAGGAAGGAGACCTTTCCCGAGGTGCCGCTGGTGATGTAGGGGCGGTGTCCGGCGGCCGTTACGCGGTCCGCCCACTCGTCGATGTCGGTCACGCCCTCGACGTCGACGTCGCCCGGCTCGACCACCGACACCGTCGCGTACCAGCGCAGCAGCCGGTCCCACCGGCCGCCCGTGATGAGGGAGAGGGGGTACGACTTGTAGCTGGTGTGGGAGAACAGCAGGGGGACGAGGTCGTCGGGGCTCTCGATCGCGTGGACGCCGCTCTCCGCGGCCCGGGTGCGCAGCAGCGGGATGCGCTCGCGGTGTGCGGCGAAGGCCTCTCGCGCCGCTTCGAGTTGCAACTCCCTTAGTTCCCGGGCGGGTTGGTCGAATGTGTCTCCGGACCGGACGAGGGCCCGGATCTGCTCACGTGCGCTGGGCACGGCAACCACCTCCATCAGTCATGACGTCGGGTTGTTCGCGAGATAGGAGGACTCGATGGCGTCGAGGTCTCCGCGCAGTTCCTTCGGGGTGCCGGCCATGACGACCCGGCCGCGGCGCAGGACGTAGACGCGGTCGGCGATGTCGAGCACCTTGCGGACGTGCTGTTCGACCAGCAGTGCGCCCAGTCCCTGGTCGGCCGCCTCGCGGACGGCGCGCAGGAGCCGGTCGACGACCAACGGGGCGAGGCCCAGGGACAGTTCGTCGGCCAGGAGGAGCCGGGGGCTGCGGCACAGGGCGCGCGCCAGCGACAGCATCTGCTGCTCACCGCCGGAGAGCATGCCCGCTCCGGTCCTCAGGCGTTTTTCCAGCTCGGGGAAGAGGGCGACGGCCCGGTCGGGCGGCACGCGTCCGACCCGTAGGTTGTCGGTGGTGTCGAGGCGGGTGAACACCGCGCGTTCACCGACGTAGGCGAGGCCCTCGCGGGCGCGGCGGTGCAGGGGCGCGTGGCCGGGGGTGCCCAGCCACCGGACCTCGCCGCTCATCGGGGTCAGGTCGCCGGACAGCGCCCTGAGGGTGGTGGTCTTGCCCGCGCCGTTGGGGCCGAGCAGGGCGACGACCTCGCCCGGCCGGACCTCCAGGTCGAGGTCGCTCACGACGGGTCGGCTGCCGTAACCGGCGGACAGGGCGCGGGTCGCTATCAGAGGCACATCTGTGTCGTGCACGAGGTCTCTCCTCAACCGGAGTCGGCCGGGGTCGGCGGAGTCGCCGTACCGAAGCGGGCTCAGCCGTGCGACGCGGCCGTCAGCTCCTTGCGGACATCGACGAAGGTCGACCCGGCCTTCGCCCACTCGATCTTGCCGTCGCGGATGGTGAGTTCGGTGGCGGTCGTGTTGTGGATCCGGTCGAGTCCCTTGATCGGCAGGGCCGTCGACGCCTTCCAGTTCAGCGGCGGGGTCAGACCTCCGGTGTCGATGCCTGAGGTGGTGTTCAGCTCCTTCACCAGTGCCTCGGCCGAGATCGTCGGCAGCTTCTTGGCGGCCTCGGTGAAGACCTTGAAGGCCACCCAGGTCGTGGCGTTGGCGCCGTTGGTGGTGTCGATGTCCTTGCCCTTGGCCGCCGCGACGAAGTCCTTCCAGACGGCGTCGGAGGTCGGCGGGTAGTAGCCGGTGATCGCGGCACCCTCCAGCGGGCTGCTGCTTCCGCCGGTGCTCGCGGCCAGTTGCGGAGTGAGGTTGCCGACGACGCTGGCGAGCTTGGTCTTGTCGCCGGACTGCACGTACGACTTCACGAACAGGCCGGAGGCGGTGCCCATGATGACGCTCACGCAGTCGCTGCCCTTGGTCGCGGCGACCTGCGGGGCGAGGTCGGTGGCGGTGAGCGGCACCTTGAGGTCCTTGGGCGCCGCGCCGCCGGCGGAGACCACGCCCAGGGTGAGGAACTGCGAGACCACGGCCGCGGCGGCCACGTCGTACCGCACACCGGTGATCTTCTTGCAGCCCTGCTCCACCAGCTGGCGGCCGTGCGCCGCGAACACCACGGGGGTGCCGCCGTTGACCGGGAAGGACAGCGGGTTGGAGAACTCCGCGGCGGAGACACCGGTCCCGCCGATGTAGGGGATGCCGGCCTTCTGGAGGACGGGCATGTAGCGGTCCCCGGCGAGACTGTACGAGCCGACGACCGCCGTCACCTTGTCGGCGACGGCCTGCTGGGCGCACTTCTCGGCCTCGTCGGGGTCGCCCTTCTCGTTGCAGAACTCGACCTTGAGGGGTCCGCCCTTGATCCCGCCGTTGGCGTTGATCCACTTCTCGTAGGCCGTGGCGGTGAGGTGGATCCCGGGCTGGGCGCTGCCCTGGGTGTTCTCCGGCGCCCAGACCATCACCTTCACCGGGGTGCCCTTCAGCGAGGAGGTCTCGGCCGAACTGCTTGCCGCCTCTCCCCCGCACCCTGCCAGGAGCAGGGCTCCGGTCGCCGTGAGACAGCCGGCCGCGACGCTTCTGCGTCGGCGTGAGTCGTTCATGGTCCCTCCGCGGGGCTCGCGCCCAAGTGGGCGTCGTCGAGATGCCGAACAGCATGGGGTGCATTTTTGGGTTAGTGAAGTACTCTCGGCACAATTATTTAAATGAATGCACTGTCTCGTGCTGTATCTGGCCCGCGTCTGGGAGGTTCCTCGGATGGACGACGTCCTGCGCTTCGCGCTGCTCGGCCTGGGGCTCGGCGCCCTCTACGCGCTCACGGCGCACGGCATCGTGCTGGTCTACCGGGGCTCCGGCGTCCTCAACTTCGCGCACGGCGCGATCGGGATGGCCGGTGCCTACGTCCAGTGGGAGCTCGCCACGAACCACGGCGTGCCGTACTGGCCCGCCACGGCGTGCGGCGTCCTCACCTCCGCCGTACTGGGCGTGTTCACCCACCTGTTGGTGATCCGCCCGCTGCGCGGGGCGTCCACCCTGGCCCGACTGGTCGGCACCCTCGCGGTGTTCATCGTGCTCACCGCGATCGCCGTCAAACGCTACGGCGACAGCCTGCAGTTGGTACCGGGCAAGCTGCCCACCCGGCTGCTGACGATCGCCGGGGCGACGGTCTCCGAGGACCGCGTCTGGCTGCTCGCCATCGCGCTCGCCGTGACCGCGGTACTCCATCTCCTCTACAAGCGAACCCTGTTCGGCCTGGGCACCACCGCGGTCGCCGAGAACGAGGGCATCGCCGCCTCGCTCGGTTGGTCCCCCGACCTGATCGCCGCCGGCAACTGGGCACTGGGCTCCGCGCTCGCGGGCCTCACCGCCATCCTGATCGTGCCGGTGATCGGCCTGTCGGTGACCGGGCTGACCACGCTGCTGCTGAGCGCGCTGGCCGCCGCCCTGGTCGGCAGGTTCTCGTCGTTCCCGATCACCCTGGCGGGCGGTCTGGTCATCGGGGTCGCGCAGTCCGAACTGACACGCTTCGGCTCGGGTGTCACCGGACTCGCCTCGTCGGTGCCGTTCCTGTTCATCGCCCTGGTGCTGGTCGCGCGCGGCCGGGCGCTGCCGTTGCGCGGCACGTTCCTCGACCGGCTACCGGCCCTGGGCACCGGCAGGGTGCGTCCCGTCCCCCTCGCGCTGGCCGTCGTACTCGGGTTGGTGCTGGTGAGTCTCTCCACCCCGCTGTGGGCCGACGCGATCACCAGCACCCTGGTGCTCTCCCTCATCATCCTGTCGATCATCGTGGTCACCGGCTACGCGGGGCAGGTCTCGCTCGCGGCCTACGCCCTCGCCGGGACCGGCGCCTTCATCGCCGGGCACGCGGCGGCGGACTGGGGCTGGCCCTTCGAACTCGCCCTGCTGGCAGGCGTGTTGGGGACCGTGCCGATCGGCCTGCTGTTCGCGCTGCCGGCCGTGCGCACGCGCGGGGTCAACCTCGCGATCATCACACTCGGGCTCGGCACCACCCTGGAGGCGATGGTCTTCCAGAACACCGACCTGTCGACGACGCCCGGCAGCGACGGCATCGCGGTCGGCAACCAGACGCTCTTCGGCATCAGCATCTCCGGCGTCGACCATCCGCAGCGCTACGCGGCCGTGGTGCTGCTCCTGTTCGTCGCCGCCGCACTCGTGGTCGCCAACGTCCGCCGCAGCCGCACCGGCCGCCGCCTCGTCGCCGTACGGGCCAACGAGCGGGCCGCCGCGGCCCTCGGTATCGACGTCCGCGCGGCCAAGCTCTACGCCTTCGGCCTGTCCTCGGCCATCGCCGCGCTCGCCGGAGTGCTGACCGGCTTCCGCTCAACGTCGGTGGTCTTCTCCGACTTCGCGAGCTTCGACTCCGTCACCGCCCTCGGCCTCGCCGTCATCGGCGGCGTCGGCTTCCTCGTCGGCCCGCTGTTCGGCGCCACGTTCGCCGCGGGCACGGTCGGCGCCCGGTTCGGGGACCTGGTGCTGCCCGGGCTGAGCGAGTGGATGCCGCTGATCGGCGGGATAGTCCTGGTGCTGACCCTGGTGGGCAACCAGGACGGCATCGGCAAGGAACTCGGCAGGCAGGCGAGGGGACTTGAGCGAAAGCTGCGCCCGCAGCGCGCTGCCGTCGTACCCGAGGCGGAGCCGGAATCCCTGCCGGACGTACCGCGCGCCGCACCTCTCCCCCTGCACGTGCGCGACCTCACCGTCCGCTACGGCGGTGTCGTCGCCGTCGACGGACTCTCGCTGGACGTCGAACCGGGCCGAGTGGTGGGCCTCATCGGCCCCAACGGCGCCGGCAAGACCTCCGCCATCGACGCCGTCACAGGCTTCACCCGGGCCGCGTCCGGGAGCGTCCGCCTCGGTGAGCGGGACGTGACCCGGGCGCCGGTGCACCGGCGGGCCGGGGCCGGCCTGAGCCGGTCCTTCCAGTCACTGGAACTGTTCGAGGACATGACGGTCCTGGACAACCTCTACGCCGCCTGCGAGCGACCGGGCCGGTGGACCTGGCTCACCGACCTGGTCCGTCCGGGCAGCCGTCCGTTGCCCGCCCAAGTACTCGTCGCCGTAAGGGAGTTCGGGCTCCAGGACAGTCTGGACCGGCCTGTGGGCGATCTGTCGTACGGCGAGCGGAGGTTGCTGGCGATCGCGCGGGCGGTGGCGACCTCGCCGTCCGTGCTGCTGCTGGACGAACCGGCGGCGGGGCTGTCCGACGACGAGACACAGGAATTGGCCCAGTTGGTGCGGCGGCTGGCCGAGGACTGGGGCATGGGGGTGCTGCTCGTCGAGCACGACGTCGACATGGTGATGAGCGTCTGCGACCAAGTCGTGGTGCTGGACTTCGGCCGCCTGATCTGCGCCGGCACCCCGGACGAGGTGCGCCGCGATCCGGCGGTCCGAGCCGCCTACCTGGGCGACCTGGAACCGGAGACGACGGTCTGAGAGCGGGCGGCGCCGAGGCCGGGGAGATGGCGTGCGTCGCACGCTCCGACGGTACGGCGGCACGACACGACCGGCCCGTGGCGTCTCGCGCCGCGGGCCGGTCGAACGACGCGATCCGCACTGCGTCACGCCTCGCGCAGGTCCGCCACGTACGGCTGGTGGGACAGGAGTCCGCCGTCCACCCGCAGGGTGTGTCCGGTGACGAAGGCGGACTCGTCGGAGGCGAGGAAGACGACCGCCGCCGCGACGTCCTCGGGCCTGCCGAGGCGCGGGGTGAGGTGATGGCGGAGCATCTTCTCCCGGATCGCCCCGTGCGCCGAACCGGCGCTCGCCGGTGTGACGATGAACCCCGGGGCGATGGCGTTGCAGCGCACGCCCTGCTTGCCGTACTGGGTGGCGACGTACTTCGTGAGATTGATGAGGGCGGCCTTCGAGGCGCCGTACGCGGGATTGCGCAGGTCACCCGCGAGACCTGCGCCGGACGAGGTGTTGATGATCGAGCCGGCGCCACGGGCGATCATGTGCGGGACGGCGGCCTGGATCGCGACCATGGTGCCGCGCAGGTTGATCCGCATGGTGTCGTCCCAGACCGCCGGGTCCGCCTCCAGGACGGCGAGGTCCTGGCGGGCGGCGAGGTGGGTGGCCGCCGCGTTGTTGTGCAGGACGTCGAGACCGCCGTAGATGTCAACTGCCGTGGCCACCATGACCCGTACGGAGTCGATGTCGCCCAGGTCGACCGGGACCGCCGTGGCGGATCCCCCGGCGGCCCGGATCTCCTCCGTGACCGCCTTGGCGCCGTCCAGGTTCAGATCCGCTACGACCGTGTGGGCGCCCTCGACCGCCAGGCGGCGGGCGGTGGCGGCCCCGATGCCGGATGCGGCCCCGGTCACGATCGCGATCCTGTCGTCGAGTCGTCCCATGACTCAACCACCCTTCTCAGTCGGTGAGTTCGCTGCCGACGACGGAGACGAAGGAGACGCATTCGCCGGGACCGCCGCCGAGGTTGTGGGTCAGGGCGAGCGAGCGTCCTTCGGCCACAGACGCGACCGTCCGCTCGGGCGGTGCCTCGCCGCGCAGTTGGAGCCAGGCCTCGAACATCATGCGCAGCCCGGAGGCGCCGATCGGGTGGCCGAAGGCCTTCAGGCCGCCGTCCGGGTTGACCGGCAGTGAGCCGTCCAGGTCGAAGGCACCGCTGGTGACGTCCTTCCATGCCTGCCCGCGCTCCGAGAAACCCAGATCCTCCATCAGCACCAACTCCGTTGGTGTGAAGCAGTCGTGGACCTCGGCGAGGGCCAGTTCGGCGCGCGGGTCGGTGATGCCCGCCTGCCGGTAGGCCTCCTGGGCGGAGACGACGACCTCGGGGAAGGTGGTGAAGTCGTAGTCGGGGTCGAGGAGTCCGTCCGCCGGGCCCGCGACGAAGGAGAGTGCCTTCACGAAGATCGGCTTGTCCGTGTACTTGTAGGCGTCCTCGGCGCGTACGACGATCGCCGCCGCCGAGCCGTCGGAGACCCCCGAGCAGTCGAACACGCCGAGCATGCCAGCGACGATCGGCGCCGACCGGATGCGCTCCAGCGGCACCTCCTTGCGGAACTGGGCACGGGGGTTGCGGGCGCCGTTGACGTGGTTCTTCCAGGCGATACGGGTGATGACGTCCTTCAACTCACTTTGATCCAGGCCGTACTTGGCCGCGTAGGCGGGGGCGAGGAGGGAGAAGTTCGCCGGGGCGGTGATCTCGCCGCGGCTGTCGTCGCCCGCGCCCGGCATCGTGGTGCCCGAGAGCCCGGACATGCCGGAGTCCTTGAGCTTCTCCACGCCGACGGCCATCGCCACGTCGTAGGCGCCCGAGGCGACCGCGTAACAGGCGTTGCGCAGCGCCTCGGAGCCGGTCGCGCACATGTTCTCCAGGCGGGTGACCGGCTTGTACGGCAGGTGCAGCGGGCGGCTGAGGGTCAGTCCGGAGACTCCGGAGGCCTGGGTGCCGAGCCAGAACGCGTCGATGTCGTCGAGCGTGATGCCGGCCGAGGTGACCGCCTCGCCCACGGCGTCGACCAGCAGGTCGTCCGCCGAACGGCCCCAGTGTTCACCGAAGGGCGTGCAGCCCATGCCGACGATCGCGACCCGGTCCCGGATTCCGTGCGAGCTCATGCGCCTGTCCCCTCGGTCTCGCCGGCGCGTACCGGCCGGGCCTTCCAGAAGTAGTTGTGGACTCCGGCGGCGGTGACCGTACGCCGGAAGGTCATCTCGACCCGGGCGCCGATGACGGCGTCGGCCTCGGTGGCGTCGGTGAGCTGGCAGCGGAAGCGACCACCGCCGTCGTAGTCGACGACCACGACGAGCATCGGCGGGCTCGGTGTGTGGGCCAGCCGGTCCACGGTGAACGTGGCGACCGTGCCCCGCACGTGTTCCATCGGCTCGTCGGTCATGGCGTCGACGCTCCGGCAGGAGGCGCACACCCGGTCCGGCGGCAGATGCCGGGTCCCGCACTTCTCGCAACGGGAGGCGACGAAGCCGTACTTCCAGCTGTTGCGGCGGTGCGCCGGCGGGGCATAGGGCGGCTCGGGATCCGGGCGGCGCGGCGGTTCACGGTCGAGAAGTCCGCGCCAGGAGAGGTAGGTGGCGTACGGCATCGGGGTGCCGCCCGCGGCGATCTGCGCGGCGACCGGGCGGGCGGCGCGGTGTGCGGGGAGGGCGTCGGTGGTGCGCAGGAGCAGCACTCCGGCGCCGTCGCCGAGGACGACGAGCGCGATAATCCGGCCGGGTTCGGCCCGGTCGAGGACATCGGCGAGGAGCAGGCCGGGCTGGGCGGTGCCGGCGTTGCCGATCTCCGCGGTGAGGTCGGCGGTCGCCGCCTCGGGACGTACGCCTGAGGTACGACGCACCGTCGCGCACGCGCGCGCGTGCAGGCCCGAGACGATGAGGTGGTCGATGGCGTCACGGTCCAGGCCCGCCTGGTCGAGGGCGGCGGTCAGTGCCTTGTCCGCGAGGGAGACGTAGATCTCCTCCGCGAAGCGCTCCTCCCAGACGCGGGAGGCGGGGGCGCCGGGCAGCCGCCAGCGGTCGAGGATCTCGTCGCTGACCGTGTCGTGGGCGAGCAGCTCCGCGAGGACGGGGGCTCCGTTGCGGTGGCCGCCGAAGGCGAACGCCGCCGCGCCGTCGCCGCCCGCGCTCTCCTCGCCGCCGCCGGGCAGACCGGTGCGCAGGTCGGACAGTACCGCGAGGGTCGGTATCGGGGAGCGCGCGGCGGTGAGCAGCGCGCCGAGGCCGGAGCGGACGGAGCCCACCATGTCGACGGAGAGGACGTGCGGGTCGAGGCCGAGCGCCGCGTGGACGGCGGTCGCGTTCGTCTTGTCGAGGTAGGCGGGCGCGGCGGTGGCGAGGAAGAGCTGGCCGATGCGGGTCCGGAGCCCGTCCCTGGCCAGGGTGGACCGGGCCGCCTCGACGGCCATCGAGGTGGTGTCCTCGTCGTAGCCCGCGACCGCGCGCGTGCCCCGGGACGGGGCCGTCCCGAGGGTGGCGGCGATGTCCGCCCGGGCGAGGCGGTGGTACGGCACGTAGGCGCCGTATGCGATCAGTCCGGGCATCAGCGTCCTCCCTTGGGGTCGGTGGTGTGCGTGGACCGTTCGAAGACCGCTGCCAGGCCCTGGCCGCCGCCGAGGCACATGGTCTCCAGGCCGTAGCGGGCCTGGCGGCGGTCGAGTTCGCGCAGCAGGGTGGCGAGGATGCGGCCGCCGGTGGCGCCGACGGGGTGGCCCAGCGAGATGCCGGAGCCGTTGACGTTGAACCGCTCGAAGTCGGCCTCGGTCAGGGCCCATTCACGGGTGCAGGCGAGCACCTGGGCGGCGAAGGCCTCATTGAGTTCGATCAGGTCGATGTCGGCGAGCTTCAGTCCCGCGCGTTCAAGTGCCTTGGCCGTGGCGGGTACCGGGCCGATGCCCATCGTCTCCGGCGGCACGCCCACTACGGCCCAGGAGACCAGGCGGGCCAGGGGGCGCAGGCCGAGTTCGGCGGCGCGCTCGGGGTGGGTGACGACGCAGAGGGCAGCGCCGTCGTTCTGTCCGCTGGCATTGCCGGCGGTGACGGTCGCCTCAGGGTCCTGCCGTCCGAGTACGGGGCGCAGGCTCGCGAGTTTCTCCAACGTCGAGTCGGGGCGCGGGTGTTCGTCGGTGTCGACGACGATCTCGCCCTTCCTCGTCCGCACGGAGACCGGCACGATCTCGTCGGTGAAGCGGCCCTCGCGCTGGGCGGCTACCGCCTTCTCGTGAGAGCTCAGGGCAAGTCGGTCCTGCTCCTCGCGGGGGATCGCGTACTCGCGCCGCAGATTCTCGGCGGTCTCCAGCATCCCGCCGGGGACAGGGTGGTTGACGCCTCCCGAGGTGACCCGGCCGCGGGCCAGCCGGTCGTGCAGGGTGGTGCCCGCACCGCGCACGCCGAAGCGGACGCCGGTGGTGTAGAACTCCGCCTGGCTCATGGACTCGACGCCACCGGCGAGCACGAGGTCACTCGCGCCGGTCTGCACCTGCATCGCCGCCGTGATGATCGCCTGGAGTCCGGAACCGCACCGGCGGTCGATCTGGAGTCCCGGTACCTCCACCGGCAGCCCGGCGTCGAGGGCGGCGACGCGGCCGATGGCCGGGGCCTCGCCGTTGGGGTAGCACTGGCCCAGCAGCACGTCGTCGACGGCGGCGGGCGGGATACCGGTGCGGTCCAGTACGGCGCGTACGACGGCGGCGGCCAGCTCGGTCGCCGGCACGTCGCGGAAGACGCCTCCGTAGCCACCGACGGGGGTACGCACGGGTTCACAGATCACCGCGTCACGCAGGAGGGCGGGCATCGGCCAGGCCTTTCATGAGGGGTCACATGTACCGGCCGCCGGTCACCTCGACCACGGCTCCGGTGACGTAGCTCGCCATGTCGGAGGCGAGGAAGAGGACGACCTGGGCGACCTCGGCGGGTTCGCCCGCGCGGCCCAGGGGGATCTCGGCGAGCTTCGCGTCCCAGGCGGCCGGCGGCATCGCCTCGGTCATGGCGGTGCGGATCAGACCCGGCTGTACGGCGTTGACGCGGACGCCCGCCTTGGCGAGCTCCTTGGCGGAGGCCTTGGTGAGACCCACGAGTCCCGCCTTGGCGGCGCTGTAGTTCGTCTGGCCGAAGTTGCCGACCTTGCCGGCGATGGACGAGATGTTGACGATGCTGCCGCCGCGTCCGTGCGCGCGCATCGCCTCGGCGGCGTACCGGGTGCCGTTCCAGGCGCCGGTCAGATGGACGTCGACGACCGCGCGGAAGTCGGACAGGGCCATCTTGCGCAGGGTCGCGTCGCGGGTGATCCCGGCGTTGTTGACCATGACGCCGACCGGGCCGAAGGTGTCGGAGCAGTGGGCGACCAGGGCGGCGACCTCGTCCTCGTCGGTGACGTCGCAGCGCAGCGAGGTGGCGGCGACGCCGTTCTTGGCGAGGCGCTCGGCGGCTTCCGCGGCGGCGGCCTCGTTGATGTCGCCGAGGACGACGGACGCCCCCGCGGCGCCGAGGACTCCGGCGATCTCGAAGCCGATGCCCTGTGCGCCGCCGGTGATCACCGCGTTGCGGCCGTCCAGCAGTCCCATGTCAGCCCGCCCTTGGCTCGACGCCGTCCTCCACTATTCCTTCTAAATAGATAACCTATTATGCTGAAACAATCAATACAGCGATCGGCTGGGCGGGCGCAGCCGGGCGAGGAGAGCGCACGGGTGGACATCAGCTATCCCGCGGAGACCGAGATGTTCCGCACCGAGGTCAAGGGGTTCCTCGCCGAGGCGTTGCCGTCGGACTGGCAGGGCATCGGCGCACTCGATGAGGAATCCGCCTGGGCCTTCGCCCGGGACTGGCGGCGCCTGCTCGCCGAGCACCGCTACCTTTCCCTCGCCTGGCCCGAGCGGTACGGCGGCCGTGGCCTGTCCAAGCTCCACCAGGTGGTCCTGATGGAGGAACTGGCCCTGGCCGGTGTGCCGTTCGGGCTGCCGCAGGACACCTTCGGCGTGAAGATGCTGGCGAACACGCTGCTGCGCTGGGGCACGGACGAGCAGCGGAGCCACTTCCTGCCGCGCATCCTCAGCGGCGAGGACACCTGGTGCCAGGGGTACTCGGAGCCCGACGCGGGCTCGGACCTGGCCTCGCTGACGACGCGTGCCGTCCGTGACGGCGACGAGTGGGTGATCGACGGCCAGAAGGTGTGGACGTCCGGCGCCCACCACAGCGACTGGATCTTCGTCCTGGCCCGCACGGACCGCGCCGCGACCAAGCACCGCGGGATCTCCTTCCTCCTCGTCCCGTTGGACCAACCCGGCGTCGAGGTACGGCCGTTCCGCATGATGAGCGGCCAACTCCATTTCAACGAGGTGTTCTTCAACGGCGCCCGCACCCGCGCCGACCTCGTCGTGGGCGGAGTCGACAACGGTTGGACGGTCGCCCAGAGCCTGTTGGGCGTGGAGCGCGGGGAGGAGGCGGCCACCAACCCGATCCTGTTCCGGGCGGAGGTGGAACGCCTGGTGGAACTGGCCCGCCTGTACGGCAGGGACCAGGATCCGGTCATCCGGCAGCGGATCGCCTGGTGCTGGTCGAAGGTCGAGATCATGCGGTATCTCGGCTACCGGATCCTCACCGGCTGGCTCAAGGGCGCGGAGCCGGGGCCCGAGTCGTCGATCGCCAAGCTGTACTGGAGCGAGTACCACACGAAGGTCACCGATCTCGCGATGGACATCATGGGCCTGCACGGCCAAGTGCCGGTCGGCCGCCCGCCGTTGCGCACCTACCGCACCGACGACCCTGGCGCCGCGAACTCCTCGGCGTCCTGGTCGACGACGTACCTGATCGCCCGCTCCGGCACGATCTACGCGGGCACCTCGCAGGTGCAGCGGAACATCCTCGCGGAGAAGGTGCTGGGGCTGCCGCGCGAGCCGAGGGCGACGGCTGGTTGAGGCAGGGCCGGTGACGGGTGGTCGCGACCGGTTCAGGGACGGCTGGTCACGGCAGCGGGGCTGGCCGACGCCGGCTCGGCGACACCCAGGTCGCGGTCAGCAGCGGCTGTCGCCGCGCCGGTCGGCTCCAAGTAGGTCCGGCCGGGGCCGACTCCGCATCCGCGTGGTCGACCACCCCGCCCCCGCCTTCACGCAGCCGCCCCTCAGCCTCGCGGACTCACTCGCGGGCCTCGAACGCCCCGAGTCCGGGAACCGGACGCGGCCCGGTCCCCGGGCGCCAGCCCGCGTCCAGCTTGCGCAGGCCCACGCCGTCCGGTGCCCAGATGTGGCAGCTGTTCAGCACCCCGGCCGTGGCGCGCGGGCCGTTGGCGGACTCGCCGGCGTCACGGCGGCGCGCGTTGGCGGACATGGCCGCCTGCACCACTGCGGGGCCGAGCGCCCGGGCCAGTTCATAGAGGTGGGAGCAGCCCAGGACGCCGCGGAACCGCTCCTGGATCGCCCGGTTGTATCCGGCGGCGACGCCGAGGCCGATCAGGCTGTCGAAGACCGGGGTGATGAACGGGCACTCTGCGTGCGGAAACGTCAGCATCTCCGCGTCGGCGGCCACGATGGTCATGTCCGCGAGTCGGACCCGCACCGCCAGCACCATCCGGTGGATGTCGGCGGCCTCCGGTTCGGACCACGGCCGCTCGTCGCGCAGCTCCGCCTCGACCGAGATCTCCTCGCCGCCGGGCTCCTGGTGGGCGGTGACGGTGATGGTGCGGCGGTGCAGCGGGAGTTGGGCGCGGCTCACGACGAGGCCTGCGCCGGTTCGGGCACGTTCTCGCCCAGCCCGGCGAACTCCGGTTGCCGGCGTTCGATGAAGCTGCGCACGCCCTCGCGGTAGTCCGGGGCGCGTTTCGCCGTGGCCAGCAGTGCGGCGGCGGTGTCGCGGCTCTCGGTGAAGCTTCTCGCCTGGTCGTCGGCGAGTTGCCGCTTGATGAGGGACATCGCGTACGGGCTGGCCGAGCGGGCGAGTTCCGTGGCGTACGCGAGGGCCGCCGGGAGCAGTTCCTCCGGCTGGACGAGACGGTTGACCAGGCCCATCGCCTCCGCCTCGGTGCCAGTGACGCGGCGCGAGGACAGCAAAAGGTCGCTCGCGTTGCCGTAGCCGACGAGCCGGGGCAGCAGCCACGAGACGCCGTCCTCGGCCACCAGGCCGCGCGCGCTGAACGCGGCGGCGAACTTGGCGCCCGGCACGGCGAACCGCACGTCGCACATGAGTGCCTGGTTGAAGCCGATGCCGGCACAGGCGCCGTTGACCGCCGCCACCAGGGGTTTGGGGAACGACATGGGCCGGGTGCGGGGCGGCAGCCGGTCGGTCGGCCACGGGCGCGCCCCGGAGGACGCGCCGTCGAGCACGCTCATGTCCATGCCCGGGCAGAAGCTGCGTCCCGCGCCGGTGAGGACGACGGCCCGTACCGACGGGTCAGCCTCGGCGCGGTCGAAGAGCTCGTTGTAGAGCAGCTCCATCTCCAGCGTCCAGGCGTTGTGCCGCTCGGGCCGGTTCAGGGTGAGCAGCATGACCCCGTCGCCGGTCAGCTCGCTGAGGATCACCGGGGCCGCATGCTCGTTCATCGAGGTCACTCCCAGAGCCCGTTGGCTTTATAGCTAGATGAATCATCTATATACCCAACCATGGCCCGGGCACCAGATCGGGTTCCGCCGAGGAAAGATCATCCAGACCTTGACCTGGTACCCTCGATGCACTAAGACGATTCATTTTGCTATATGACGGAGGAGCCCGCCGTGGCCGAGGCAGCCCGCGCAGAAACGCCCATCGTGCCCGTCCCCGCGCGTGGCCGCGTCGGACGTCAGGTGCGTGTCCCGAAGACCGCCGAACTGGTCGCCGCGGAGCTGCGCCGCCAGATCGTACGGGGCGAACTGAAGCCGGGCGACGCCCTGCCGCCCGAATCGGGCCTGATGGAGCAGTTCGGCATCTCGCGGCCGACGCTGCGCGAAGCGTTCCGCGTCCTGGAGTCGGAGTCGCTGATCACCGTGCGGCGCGGCGCGCACGGCGGCGCCCGGGTCAGCGCGCCGGACTCCGATGTCGCGGCCCGCTTCGCCGGCCTGATCCTCGAATACCGCGGCGCCACACTGGGCGACGTCTACCGCGCCGCGGCCGTCATCGAGCCGCCGTGCGTGCGTCAACTGGCCGCCAAGCACACGGCCGACGACATCAAGCGACTGCGCGACGCGGTGGCGGCCGAGAAGACCGTCCTGGACGACCCGCTGGGCCTGGTCGAGGCGCAGGACACCTTCCACGCCCTGCTGGTCGAACTGACCGGCAACCAGACGCTGATCCTCCTGTGCGGCATGCTCCGCAACATCATCGACCGGGCCAACGCCTCGTACACCGCGGCGGCCACCGACGCCGAGACCCAGAAGGCGCAGGCCCTGAAGGGGCACCGGGCCCATGTGCGCCTGGTCGGCCTGATCGAGTCCGGCAAGGCCGACGAGGCCGAGAAGCTGTGGCAGCGCCACATCAGCGGCGCCGACGACGTGGTGAACGGGGCCGGACCCAAGACGGTGCTCGAACTCATCGACTGACCGGACCACCGGGCGTTCGCCGAGCCGTTTCCGCCCTCACCCCTTGCGTCTCCGAAATAGTTAGATAATTATAGGAGGCGTACTGAATAGATCTGGGGTCCGGAGGCGACGGCCATGGCCGAACAGCGCAAGCGAATCTTCGACTGCGACCAGCACATGTACGAGGAACGGGACTCCTTCACCCGCTACCTCCCGAAAGAGTTCCTCGGCCAGGCGGTGGCCCCGGTGACACTCCCGGACGGCCGCGAGGTCATCCTCGCCGGAGACCGGATCGTGGTCTGTCTGGAGCCGGAGTTCGGGCAGGTCTACCGGCCCGGCTCGCTCAAGGAGATGCTCAAGGCCATGGCCTCGGGCAACCCCGACGAGACCTACCAGTTCGAGCCGATGCACGAGTCGTACCAGAACCGCGAGGCGCGGCTGCGCGTCATGGACGAGCAGGGTCTGGACCAGACGATCATCTACCCCGGCGGTTGGGCACTGGTCGCCGAGGAGTACGTACAGGGCGTCGAGCCGCTCTACGCCAACTACCACTCGTTCAACCGCTACATGAACGAGGTGTGGGGCTTCAACCACCAGGACCGCATCTACTCCCCCGCGCTGCTGTCGCTGCGCGACCTGGACCACGCGGTCAAGGAACTGGAGTACGTCCTGGACAAGGGCGCCCGCTTCATCATGCTGCCGACCGGGCCGCAGTACGGCCGCTCACCGGGCGACCCGTACTTCGACCCGTTCTGGAAACTGGTCAACGAGGCCAAGGCCAGCGTCTGCTATCACATCAGCGAGTTCTACTACAACTCCCACGTCGCCCCCGCCTGGGGACACGACGCCAGCCCGATCCACTTCCGCATGTCGGCCTGGCAGTGGATGAACACCTACGGCCAGCGCCCCATCGAGGAGACGCTGTCCGCGCTGATCTTCGACAACCTCTTCGGACGCTTCCCCGACATAAACGTCCTGGTCTCCGAGTTCGGCGCCGAGTGGGTGCCCCACTTCGTGCGGCACATGGACAAGAGCCGCGGCATGGGCCGCAACGGCCCCTGGATCGGCGGCCAGTTGGCGGAGCGCCCGAGCCAGGTGTTCCGCAAGCACATCCGTGTGGTGCCGTATCCGGAGGACGACATCCCGAGCCTGGTCAAGCGGCTCGGCTACCACGAGTCGATCGTGATGGGTTCGGACTTCCCGCACGCGGAGGGCATCGCCAACCCGGCCGACTACCGCAAGCTCCTCGCGGAGCTGGACGAGTCGGTCCAGGACGACATCATGTACAACAACGCCCAGCAGCTGATCAGCCGCTGAACCCCGCACGCCCCCGTTGGCGGCGGACCAGGTCAACCGACCAGGTCCGCCGCCAGATTCGCGATGTTGGTGAGCAGCGCCGTGCCCCGCCGGGAATGGTCGTAGCCGGCCAGCGGATAACCGTTGCTCAGACAGGCGAAGGACAGGCCGGACTCCGGGTCCATGAAGCCGAGTTGATAGGCGGCGCCCGCGCTGCCGAAGAGCGACGGCGAGCCGGTGGACGGCAGTTGGCTGCCGGCGTCCGGACCGGCCACCGTCACGAACAGCCCCATGCCGGTACGCCGGCTGCCGCCACCCCCGTATATCTGCTCCCCGTAAGGGAGTTGGGTGAAGCGGATCCGCGTGCCCTCCGCCACCGCCTCCGGCTTCCACAGGCCCGTGTGCTCCAGTGCCTGGAAGTACAGGGCGACATCGGCGGCGGTGGCGACCAGGGCATGGCTGGGCTCGCCGGCAGCCAGGACGCGGGGGTCGGAGAGGTACCACGGCCCCCAGGGGTCGGGTTCCTGGGTGTCGTCGGTGCGGTCGGTGGCGGTCATCGGGGCGACGGTGCCGCGCTGGCGATCGACCGGGACACCGAGTTCGATCGAGGTGAGGCCCAGCGGCCGGACGATCCGCTCGTGGAGGTAGTCCGCGAAGGGCAGCCCCGTGCGCCGCTCGACGATCTCGGCGATCAGCCAGGCGGCGGCGGTGAGGTGGAACTGGAAGCGGGTGCCCGGCGGGGTGTCGAGCCGCCAGCGGCCGAAGGCGGCGAGCCGTTGCTCGCGGTCCAGCATCTTCGGGTAGCCGAGGGGCGCGAAGGGGAAGCCCGCGGTGTGTGTGAGCACCTGCTCGACGGTCACCGTCTCCTTCCCGTTCGGCGCGAACTCCGGGATGATCGCAGCGACTTGCTCGTCCAGGTGCAGGAGGCCCTCGCCGAGCAGCTTCCACACGACACCGGCGACGATCGACCGCCCGACGGACTGCAGGACGTATCGCGTGTCCGGTCCCGCGTCCCCCCAGGTCTCGAACGCCACCAGGCGACCGCCCCGGGCGACAGCGACCTGCGCGGACGGCAGCGGTCCGTGCTCGACCTCCAGACGGATGCGGCGCAGCAGAACATCCAGCCGGTACGGATCCACCCCCACACTCTCCGGGTCGACGACGGAGTGATCAGTCATCTTCTGCTTCTCCTTGGCCGGGCTCGCGCAGCCGCTGTCGTACGACCTTGCCGTTGGCGTTGCGCGGCAGGTGGTTCACGAACCACCAGCGGACGGGGACCTTGAATCCGGACAGCCGGGTGCGGGCGTGCGCCCTGAGCGAGGCGGGTTCGGGCGGGGCCTCGGGGTCGGCCGGTACGACGAAGGCGACGACGGTCTGGCCGAGCCGTTCGTCGGGGGCGCCCGTGACTGCGACGTCCGCGACGCCGGGGTGTGCGGCCAGGACGGTCTCGACCTCCAGCGGGTGGACGTTCTCACCGCCCCGGATGATCATGTCGGTGCCCCGGCCGTACAGGTAGAGATAGCCGTCCGGCGACACTCGGCCCAAGTCGCCGCTGTGCAACCAGCCTTCGGCGTCGATCCGGAAGAAGTGGTCGGCGCGGGCGTGGATCTCGCCGACGCCGTCCGGGCCGGCCTCCCGCACCCGCAGCTCGACGCCGGGGGCCGGCCGTCCCACGGACCGCAGCAGTTCGGTGCGTCCGGCGACCGCCTCCCGGTGGTCCTCGGGGGTGAGCACGCTGATGGGCGAGCCCTCGGTCTGCCCGAACATGTTGAGCATCCGGACGCCGGGCATCGCCTCGTACGTCCGCCGCAGGGTGCCGGGACGGACCGGCGCGCCACCGTACTGGAGGACCCGCAGCGTCTCGTGGTGTGCCTGCCCTGCGCTCAGCAGGGTCTCCAGCATCGCCGGGACCATGCTGGTGTGGGTGACGCCGGCGGTGCGCAGCAGGCCCCAGCCCTCGACAGTGAAGCGGGGCAGACCGGTGATCAGCGCGCCCGCGGCCAGGGCGACGGCGATGTTGCCGAGTCCTGCGATGTGGTGGAAGGGGGCGCTGCCCCCGTAGAAACTGTGCGGATCGAGCGCGCAGAGGCGCCCGTTGACGCGGGCGCGGGCGGCCAGGCGGCGTTGGGTCATGCGGACGGGTTTGGGGAGGCCTGTCGTGCCGGAGGTGTGCAGGACGACGGCGAGATCGTCCTGCTCGGCGGTCAACGGCCTTGTGCTCGGCCGGAGTTCGGGGACGACGACGGAGCGGCGGCCGGACAGCTCGGCGACCTGTTCGCCGAGTTCGGCGAACTCGGGCTGTGCGAGGAGGAGTTGGGTTCCGGATGCCTCGACCACGGCCGCGATCTCGTACGGCGTCATGCGGACGCCGAGCGGGGCGAGCGGGTGGGCGGACCCCGCGCCGCCGATGACGAGCGCGAGGGCGTCGGCGGAGGTGGCAGCCAGGGCGGGTACCGGGGCGCCGGGGCGAAGGCCGAGTGTGTCCAACCAGTCCGCGGCGCCGGCCGCCCGGTCGAGGAGTTCGTGTCCGGTCCAGGTGAGGTCCCCGAACCGGACGGCGGGACGGGAGTGGTCGTAGGCGGCCACCACCGTCGCCGTCCAGGTGAACTCCGCCTCGCCGCCCACCGGTTCAGGGCTCCAGCAGGGCCGAAGCGGTGCCGCTGACCACCTCGGCGCCGTCCTGGGTGACGGTACGCAGCGAGAAGTGGACGACCGGGCCGTCCGGGGTGTCCTCGACCGACTCGACGGTCGCCGTGGCGGTCAGGGTGTCGCCGGGCCACACCTGGGCCTTGAAGCGCACCCCGAAGGTCAGCAGCGCCTCGACGCCGACCCAGTCGGTCAGGACGCGTCCCGTCATGCCCATCGTGAGCATGCCGTGGGCGAAGACACCGGGGTAGCCCGCGACCTCGGAGGCGAACTTCTCGTCGGTGTGCAGCGGGTTGAAGTCGCCGGACGCGCCCGCGTATTGGACGATCCGGGTGCGCTTGAGGTCGTCGACCAGCACGCTCTCGCGGGTCTCGCCGACCTTGACGTCGTCGATGCTCAGGCTCATCGGGCGTCCTTCCGGGTGGCGGGGCCCTCGGGTACGACGGCCACCGTGCGGGCGCTGACGACCGGTTCGCCGTCGGCGTCGCGGTACTCGGTGATGCGCTCGCTGAACAGCAGCCGGCCCGTCCGGCCTTGCTTCTCCCAGCTGCGTCCGGCGACGGTGGTGGCGTACAGGGTCTCCCCCGCCCGCACCGGCCGGTGGTACTCGAAGTGCTGCTCGGCGTGCAGCCCGCCACCCCCCTCCGGCATCACGCCGGGCCCCGCGCCGGACCCGAACCACTCCTCCCCCGGCTTGGGCCGCAGCCGGTAGTCGGGATCGTGGTGGGCGCTCGCCATGGTGAACGTGGGCGGCGCGAGCGCGCTCTCGCCGACGTAGGCCGGGTTCTCGTCGCCGATGGCGCGGGCGAACATCAGGATGTGCCCGCCCTCGACGGGGAACGGCTGCCCTGTCATCTTCATGCTCCTCTGTCAGTACGGCAGGAACGCGTCGCGGGTGGCCTCGTCCGGGTCGAAGTCCGGGGGCAGTCCCTCGAACTTGGGCTCCCGTTTCTCCACGAAGCTGGCCACGCCTTCGCGGAAGTCCGGGGAGCCCGCGAAGAACTCCATGGCGGAGTAGGAGCGGGCGAGCGCTTCGGTGAAGGGCCGGTCGAGGTCGCCGTACACCTGATGGCGTACGACGGCCATGGCGCGCGGTGAGCAGTTGCGGGCGATGTCGCGGGCGTAGGCGCGGGCCGCGTCGAGCAGGTCCGCCGGTTCCACGACCCTGCTGACGAGGCCGAGTTGCTTCGCCTCGTCGGCGTCGAAGACACGGCCGGACAGGAGGAGGTCGAGGGCGTTCTCCAGGCCGACGACGCGCGGCAGCACGTACGGGAGGTTGTACTCGCCGGCGAGCCCGCGGCGGGTGAAGGCGGTGGTGAAGCGCGCCCCGCGGGCGGCGAAGCGTACGTCGCAGATCAGTGCCTGGACCAGGCCGATGCCCGCGCAGGCGCCGTTGACGGCCGCGATGAGCGGCTTGGGCATGTTGCGCCTGCTGTACATGGGCACGCGGGCCTGGAGGTTCAGGGACTGGCCGGGCTGCGCGTTCTGTTCCAGGCGCTGGACGTCCATGCCGGGGCAGAACGCCCGGCCGGCGCCGGTGACGATCACGACGCGGACGGCGGGGTCGGCGGCGGCCTCGTCCAGGAGGGCGAAGAAGCGGTTCTCCATGGGGAGGCTCCACGCGTTCTTGCGCTCGGGCCGGTTGAGGGTGACGGTGGCGACACCGTCCTCGTCGACCTCGTAGAGCACCAGGTCCCGGTCGGGTTCGTCGGGCATCGCGTCACTCCTCGGTCAGCGGTTCGATGGGGTCGCCCACGCCCGGGCGCTCCCCGGAGATGGTCACCACGACCTGCCCCCGGGCGCAGACGACCCCGTCGGTCATCACGTCGACGTCGGCGAAGTGCAGCCTGCGGCCCCGCCGGACGCAGCGCGCGTAGGCGACCGCCTCCGGGCCCCGGGCGGGCGCGAGGTACTGCACCGACATCGAGACGGTGCTGAGCAGACTCCCCTTCTGGAAGTCGTGCCCGGCGATCACGGCTCCCGCGCCCGCGGTGTCGATGAGCGCGGAGATCACTCCGCCGTGGAAGACGCCTTCGTGGGCGGAGAGGGCCTCGACGTAGGGAAGGACGACCTCCACGCCGTCGGGGTCCCAGCGGACCATGCGCACCCGGCAGAGGCGGTTGAACGCGACGCCGCGCTCCCAGCGGACCCGGAACCACTCGCGGCGTTCGCGCTGTTCCTGGTCGGTGAGGGTTCTCGCCGCGACGGTCATCCGCACACCCTCCGGTCTCGGCCGGTCAGCCGATCCATATAGTTACATGAATTGGATAGTTGAAGCAATCATCCGAGACGCAGCCAGGGCGCCAGATGTATTATTTATATAACTCATTCGATGCCTGTGAACAGAGGGAGACCCCGATGCCGTCGACCGCCCTGGCCGGGATCCGCGTCCTCGACCTGTCCCGCGTCCTCGCGGCACCGCTGGCCACCCAGATGCTGGCCGATCTCGGAGCTGAGGTCATCAAGGTCGAGAGGCCGGGCACCGGGGACGACTCACGGACGTACGGTCCGCCGTTCGCCCCCGGGACGGACACCGCGGCCTTCTACCTCTCCTGCAACCGCAACAAGCGGTCCGTGACGGTCAATCACGCCACCATCGAGGGGCAGGAGTTGATCCGTTCGCTCGCTGCCCGCTCGGACGTCCTGGTGGAGAACTTCCGCGCGGGGACGCTGGCCAAGTACGGCCTCGACCACGAGAGCCTGCTGGCGCTCAACCCGCGCCTGGTCTATCTGTCGGTCACCGGCTTCGGCCAGACCGGCCCATATGCCGGGCGCCCCGGCTACGACGGCATCTTCCAGGCCATGTCCGGGATGATGAGCGTCTCCGGGCATCCCGACGAGCCGATGAAGGTCGGTGTCAGCATGGTCGACATCCTCACCGGCCTGTACGCCTCGACCGCCGTCCTGGCGGCGCTGCGGCACCGGGACGCCACCGGCGAGGGCCAGTTCGTCGACCTCTCCCTGCTGGACTGCGGGCTGGCCTCGCTGTCGCACTTCGCGATGAACTACCTGGTCTCCGGGGAGGTTCCGCGCCGGCGCGGCAACGGCGGCTACGGCGGAATCCCCTCCCAGGCCTTCCACTGCGCGGACAAGCCGCTGTTCCTCGTCGCGGGCAACGACAAGCAGTTCGCCGCGTTCTGCGCGGCGGCCGACCGCACCGACCTGCTCCAGGACCCCCGGTTCGCGACCACCTCCGCCAGAATCACCCACCGGGAGGAGATCCTGCCGGTCCTCGAAGCCGTCATGCGGACCCGGACCCGGGACGAGTGGCTGGCCCTCCTGGACGAACACGACGTGCCGGCGGGCCCGTTCAACGAGATGCCCGAGGTCTTCGCCGACCCCCAGATCCAACACCGGGGGATGCTGGTCGAGGTCGACGACCCGGTGTCGGGCCCGCTGCCCCTGCTCGCCAATCCGATACGGCTCACGGCGACCCCGGTCGAGGGCTACGCCCCACCGCCCGCGCTGGGCGAGCACACCGCCGAAGTCCTGTGCGGGCTCGCGGGGGTGACGGAGGATCAGCTGGCGGGACTGCGAGCGCGAGGTGTCGTCTGACGCGGTCACCCGATGAGGGTCCGGCCGCCCTCCAACATCAGCGTCGCGCCCGTCAGATACGCCATGTCGTCACTCACCAACGCGGCCACCGCCCGGCCGATGTCCGCCTCCGGCGCGCCGAGCCGCCCCAGCGGAATCTCCCGCGCGAGTTCCTCCGCCTTCCGCGGATGCGCGGCCAGATAGTCCTCCGCCGCCGGGCTGAGCGCGGCCGGGCAGACGACGTTCACGCGGATCCCGTACGGCCCCCACTCCCGCGCGGCGACCCGGCTCAGACCGCGGATCGCCTCCTTGGCCATGGCGTACGCCGCGAAGGTGGCCTCGCCCTGCACGGCCGCCGAGGAACCGAGGTTGACGACACTGCCCCGGCTCTCCCGCAGATGGGGCAGGGCTGCCTGCATCGCGTGGAAGACGGCCAACGGCCCGCTGCGGTAGGTGAGTTCGACATCGTCGTACGACGTCTTCTCCAGCGGTCGCTGCACCGAGGACTGCGCGTTGTTGACGAGTACGTCGAGGCCGCCGAACTCCCGTACCGTCTCGGCCACCATGCGGTCGACGTCGTCCCGCTCCCCCACGTCCCCGACCACGGTGTACGCCCGCCCGCCGCGCTCGGCGATCTCCTCGGCGGTGTCCTTCAGCTTGCTCCCGGTGCGGCCGGTGATGACCACGGCCGCGCCCTCGACAGCGAGCGCGAGTGCGATGCCCCGGCCCACACCCTGTCCTCCGCCGGTGACCAGCGCCGTCCTGCCCGACAACCGTGTCATCACGTCTCCTTCCAGAAGGCCGTCCATGAGGGGAAGGCGTCGGGCAGCGCCGGATCTCCTGCGCCCTCCCAGCCGTTGAAGCCGACCGCCTGGGGGCGGTCGGTCACGTCGGCCGCGTACCAGTGCTGTTCGCGGCGCCGGGAGAAGTACCAGTCGCCGTCCACGCGCGCGTAGTCGTCGAAGTAGCAGATCGCCATCACGATCCACCGGTCCCCGACCTCGTGCTCGGCGCGGCAGTAGACCGCGCCGGTCGCGGTGTCGCGGCCGGTGAACTCGACGCGGTGGCCGCAGATCTGGTGCACCGAGCGGTGGAAGCCGCGTACGAGAGGTTCGATGTGCTGCCGCAGGACGTGTCGCCCTCGCCCGTGGCGTCCCATGTCGACGTCTGGGCGGAAGCAGCCCACCCATTCGTCGAGGTCGCGGGAGTCGACGGCCAGGGCGTAGCGGATGGGCAGTTGCTGGATGGCCTGGTGGGACTCGACGCGGTCGAGGCGGTCCTCGACCGAGGTCATGGCCGCGGCTCCTTGGGCAGCCCGAGGATCTGCTCCCCGATGATGTTGCGCTGGATCTCGCTGGAACCGCCGTAGATCGTCTCCGCGAGGGATAGGAGGAATGAGCGCTGCCGGGTGTCGAGTTCGTAGTCCTCGCCGACGATCTGCCCGGCGGGCCCGGCCAACTCCATGGCCAGATGGCCGAGTTGCTGGTGGCGGGTCGAGGCGTAGAGCTTCGCCGTGGTGGCCTGGGCGCCGGGTGTGCGGCCGGCGGTCAGTTCGGCGAGGGTGCGCAGGTTGGTGGTGCGCATGATGCGTACGGAGATCCAGGCGTCCACGATCCGGCGGCGCAGCATGGGGTCGTCCAACGCGCCCCGGGCACGGGCCAGTTCGATCAGCGCCTCGGCCTCCCGCTCGAAACCGAGTTGCTGGGGCAGCAGGGTCGTACCGCGTTCGATGCCGAGGGTGGCCATGGCGGTGCGCCACCCCTGACCGACCTCTCCCACGGCCATGTCCGCGCCGGTACGCGCGTCGGAGAGGAAGACCTCGGCGAACTCGTCCTGGCCGGCGAGGTTGCGGATGGGGCGGATCTCCACGCCGGGCTGGTCGGTGGGGAGGAGCAGCAGCGTCAGGCCTTTGTGGCGCCGGGAGTCGGGGTCGGTGCGGGTGAGGACGTAGAGCCAGTCGGCGTGGATGCCGAACGAGGTCCACACCTTCTGTCCGTTGACCACCCACTGGTCGCCGTCGCGTTCGGCGCGGGTGCGGACGGAGGCCAGGTCGGAGCCCGCGCCGGGTTCGCTGAAGCCCTGTCCCCACAGTTCCTCGACGGCGAGGATCGGGGGCAGGAAGCGCTTCTTCTGGGCCTCGTCGCCCATCGCGAGGAGCATCGGGCCGAGCAGGTCCAGGGCGTTGACGGTGGCGCGGTAGGGGGCGTTCGCGCGGGCGTACTCGTACTCGAAGACGATCTCCTCCAGGAGTCCGAGGCCGCGTCCGCCGTACTCCGTCGGCCAGCCCACGCCCAGCCAGTTCCCGGCCGACAGCTCGCGGTCCCAGGCCAGGCGTACGTCCCAGGCCGCGCCGTCAGTGGGGCCGCCCACGCCCCGGTGTTCGGCGAACTCCCCCACGAGGTGGTCCGCGAACCAGTCCCGCAGTTCGTCGCGGAAGTCGCGTACGGCGGGCCCGAAGTCCACTTCCATGTCTGCTTCTCCTGGGTGTCAGAGGCCGAGCCGGGCGGCGAGCAGTTCCCGGTGGTACGCGGGTGTACCGAGCAGCACCTCGGAGCTCTTGGCCCGCTTCAGGTAGAGGTGCGCGGGGTGTTCCCAGGTGAAGCCGATGCCGCCGTGGACCTGGATGGTGTCGCCGGCGACCTTGGTGAACGCCTCGGAGCAGAAGGCCTGGGCGAGGGCCGCCGCGACGGCGATCTCCGTCTCGTCGCCGGCGTCCAGGGCCCACAGTCCGGCGTACGCGGCCGAGCGCGCGGACTCGATCTCGACGAGCATGTCGGCGCACTTGTGCTTGATGCCCTGGAACGAGCCGATGGGTCGGCCGTACTGCTCGCGGATCCTGGCGTACGCGACCGATGCGTCCAGAGCTGCGGCGGCTCCGCCTACCTGTTCGGCGGCCAGGAGGACGCCGGCCGTGGCGAGGGTGCGTTCGATCCCGGGCCAGGCCGTGCCGTCGGTGCCCAGCAGACGGGCCGGGGTGTCCGTGAAGGTGACGCGGGCCTGTTTGCGGGTCTGGTCGAGGGTGGGGAGCGGTGTCCGGGTGAGGCCGGTGGCGTCCGCGACCTCGACCGCGAAGAGGCTGAAGCCGGCGGGGGTGCGGGCGGCGACCAGGATCAGGTCGGCGAGGTGTCCGTCGGGGACGTAGGTCTTCGTGCCCGTGAGTCGCCAACTGCCCGCTTCCTCGCGGGCGGTGAGGTGGATGCCCTGCTCGTCCCAGCGCCCGTCGTCCTCGGTGAGGGCGAGCGTGGCCACCGTGTCGCCGGAGGCGATGCCCGGGAGGAGGTCGGCGCGGGCGGCCTCGTCGTCGCAGCGCAGCAGCGCCTCGGCGGCCAGGGCGACGGTGGCGAAGTACGGGGCGCACAGCAGGGCGCGGCCCGTCTCCTCGAAGACGACGCCGAGGTCGACGTAGCCGAAGCCGGAGCCGCCGTACTCCTCCGGTACGGCGAGTCCCTGGAGTCCGATCTCCGTGGCCATCCGGCGCCAGATCCACGGGTCGTGTCCGTGCGGGTCGGCGGCCAGGCGGCGCACGTCGGCCTCGGTGGCGTGCCGGGTGAGGAACGACCGTACGACTGTGCGCAGTTCGTCCTGTTCCTCGCTGAAGGTGAGATCCATGCCGAGCTTCCCGTCCTCGGTGCGCCCATGTGCCGGACGCTTGCCGACCGCCTCTCGATACAGTTAGATAATTATAGTATCCGCACCGATTACACCAGGAGCGCGACGTGACCGATCCCTACGCCCCGTTCACGAGCCTGACCTTCGAGCGGTCCGCGCCCGGTGTGCTGCGCATCGTGCTCGACGCGCCGCACCTCAACGCCGTCGATCCGCGTATGCACGGTGAGCTGGCCGACGTCTGGCCGGTCGTCGACCGGGACGAGGAGACCCGCGCGGTGCTGGTCCAGGGGGCCGGCAAGGCCTTCTCCGCCGGCGGGACCTTCGACTCCATCGAGGCCATGACCGAGGACTACGCCGTTCGGGCCCGGACGATGCGGGAGGCACGGGACATGGTCTACGGGGTGATCAACTGCTCGAAGCCGGTGGTCTCCGCGATCCACGGTCCGGCGGTCGGTGCGGGGCTGGTCATCGGCATGCTCGCGGACATCTCGATCGCCGGGCGCAAGGCGAAGATCGTCGACGGGCACACGCGGCTCGGGGTGGCGGCCGGCGACCACGCGGCGATCTGCTGGCCGCTGCTGTGCGGGATGGCCAAGGCCAAGTACTACCTGCTGACCTGCGAGGCGCTGACCGGCGAGGAGGCCGAGCGGATCGGCCTGGTGTCGAAGTGCGTCGACGACGAGGACGTGCACGCCGAGGGACTACGGGTCGCGACCCTGCTGGCCGCCGGGCCCGCCAGCGCGCTGAGCTGGACCAAGCGGTCCCTCAACCACTGGTACCGCACGGCCCAGCCGCTCTTCGAGGCCTCGCTGGGGCTTGAGTTCTTCGGATTCGGCGGGCACGAGGTCGTCGAGGGACTCGCCGCCCACCGCGAGAAGCGCGCCCCGGACTTCGAGGGCGTGGGCGGCAAGCACCCGATCGACCTGTGAACCACGGACGCACGAGGCACGAGGAGCGCGCGATGACGGCAAAGCACACCCACACCGAAATCCCCCCGCTGGTAAAGGGGTTGACCTTCGAGGAGATGCCTGTCGGGCAGGTCTTCCGTACCGCCCGCCGTACGGTCACCGAGACCGACCTCGTCAACTTCGTCACCTGGGGCGGCTTCAACGAGCCGCTCTTCTGGGACGCCTCGCACGCGGCCGACGGCGGCTACACCGGGCGGCTGGTCCCGGGCGCGCTGACGTACTGCATCGCCGAGGGACTCGTCCTGCAGACGAACGTGCTGCACGGCACGGGCCTGGCCTTCCTGCACATGGAACTGACCGTGCGGGGACCGGTCTACGTCGGCGACACGCTGTACGCCGTCGTGGAGACCACCGGCTCCCGGCCGTCCGGCAAGCCCGGCCGGGGCGTGGTGACCAGCCGGATCACCGTACGCAACCAGCGGGACGAGGACGTGCTCGTCTACACGCCGGTACGGCTGATCCGGGGCCGGGACTACGAGGCTCCGACGCGCTGATCCCGGGGGCCGCCGGGCGGGACCAGGGTCAGCCCGGCCGTCGGACCCGGCGCCTCGGGACCGGGGAAGGCTCCGGCCCGCAGCCAGTCCGAGGGCATCGGCGGTCGCGGCGGGGGCTCGTGGTCGGGGACGGCCATCGCGTAGAGGCGGGTGTAGCGGAACTTCGCCTCCAGGTTGTCGAGCACCGACCAGTACTCGTAGCCGCAGACGTCCACACCGCGCTCGATGACCCGGCCCAGCCAGGACAGCCTGGCGCGCAGCAGGGCCCGGCGGCGGGCGTCGTCGCTGTGGCCGGTGTCGTCGACGAGGTCCAGGTCGCCCATGCCGTTGTCGACGACGGACAGCGGCGGCAGCAGGTCGCCGTAGAGGTCGTGGAGGTCCGCGACGGCGTCGGCCAGGCCCTCGGGGAGGATGGGCCAGCCGTACGCCGTCGTCTCCACGTCGTCGAACGGGACGATCGCGAAGCCCAGGCCGACCAGCAGGCGGTTGACCTCGTTGAGCCTGCTCTGGCACTTGTCGGCCGGCAGTGCGCGGGCGAGGTTCTCCGGTGCGGTGACGCGGAACGGGGTGTGCCAGGACAGACCGAGCAGATCCTGCGGCGTGGCGATGACGTCCAGGTCACCGAGGCGTACGCAGTCGGTGTCCTCGATCGGAGAGACGTCGTCCTCGGTCACCATGTGCTCGCCGAGCAATAGGGGGTCGAGGAAGAGGCGGTTGGTCCAGCTCAGCAGGCGGTCCAGGGCGAGCCGGTCGAAGGGGTCCTCGGTGGCCGCGTAGCCGCCGACGAGGGTGACCGTGGTACCGATCCGCCCGCTGACGCCGGCGGCGCGGAGAGCGCGGGTGGCGAGTCCGTTGGCGAGCAGGATGTGGTGGACGGCGGGCAGGCCGGCGCGGCCGATGCCCCGGCCGGGGGTGTACATCCCGGCCACGTGGTCGGCGAGGGTGGGCCCGGCCAGGTCGGTGGAGGTGATCCAGCGGGTGACGCGGTCGCCGTAGCGGCGGCCCAGCTCGGCGGCGTAGGCGGCGAAGTGCTCGGCTGTGTCGCGCTCCAGCCAGCCCCCGTGCTCCTCCAGCCAGGACGGCAGCGACCGGTCGAACAGGGTGAGGCAGGGGCGCAGGCCGAGGGCGAGCAGGGAGTCGAGTTCGCGGTCGCAGCGGTCCAGGGCCGCGTGGTCCCAGCTGCCGGGGCCGTCGGGCTGGAGCAGCGGCCATCCGGCGACCATGCGGTGGGTGTCGGGTGTGACGCCGACCAGTTCGCCGATGTCGTCGGTCCACTGGCGGAAGTGGCCCCCGCGCTCGGCCATCGGCGGCGGCGGGGCCGCGATGGCGTCCGCGGTGGCGACTCCCCAGTCGACACCGTGGAAAGAAACCTGCAGGAAACCATCGCTCATGGTCACCGTCCCGGGCGGAATAGCTAACGCATTCAACTGAATGCCCGCCGTTCGGACGCTAACACTTCGGGGAAACGACGACAATGTTTCGGACAGATCTCATTGATCCGTCAAAGGGTCGGGGCGAGGCCGGGCCGTGTCCAGGGCGGAGGCTGCGGGCCGTCGGATCGTGGCCATGATCGGCCCGTCGGGAATACCGGAGACCGTGGCCGGCGGAGGCGGGCAGCAGACGATCCGCAGGCCGGCGGTCCCTCGCACATGCGGTCGGGCATCCACGAGATCGTCCACGGCGGGGCGCGCCGGGCGGGTTCCGACCGTGTGGTGGCCGCGGCGGCAGCGGGCGAGGGCCGCCTCGATGATGGCCCGGTCGTCGCGGGCGGTGGGGCCGGGGCGCGTTTCGGCCATGATCCGGTCGGCGATCGGAGCGGTCCCCAGGCCGTGTCACCGAAGGAGGATGGGGAGCCGGGCGCACCACGGACTCCGGCGTCGAGCAGTGTCATTCGCGGCACGGGCCACGCCTTCCGCCTGCGCCGGTCCAGCCGCGGTGCGTCCATCTCGCTGCGTAAACTGCTGGCTCCTGTGCCCGCCCTCGATGGCTGCGCGCGTACTGACGGTTTCCCGTTCGAGCCGAGGAGTGAGCCGTGCCCGACCGACCCGAGATCGTCTGCATCTGCGGCTCCACGCGGTTCGTGGACGAGATGAGCGCGGCCAACCGTGACCTGACCTTCGCAGGGGTCATCGTCGTCGCGCCGGGCATCTTCCTGCGCGCCGAAGATCAGGGAGCGGACGAGGTGATCACCAACGAGCAGAAGACCGCGTTGGGCGCCCTCCACCTGCGCAAGATCGACCTGGCCGACCGGGTTCTGGTGGTCAACCCGGGCGGGTATATCGGCGAGTCCACGAGCAGGGAGATCGCGTACGCCCACGCCACCGGCAAGCCGATCTCGTACACCGATCCCTTCTGATCAGACCAGAAGAGCTGAGGGCATCCGACGGGAGAGGGCGCTCCAGTCGGCCCAACTACCCGTTCGCGCAACGGAGTCCGCAAGCGAGCGCGCGCTCCCCCTGCTCCAGTGCCGCCTACTCCCCGAAGGGCCGGAACTCCTCGTCCCGCCACCAGGGGTAGACCGTCGGCATGTCCTTGCTGACCCGGCCCGGGAACTCGGGCGGCCGCTTGGCCAGGAACGATTCGACGCCCTCCACCGGGTCCGGGCCGCCGCCGATCTGGCTCATGATCCGCGAGTCGAGGCGGTGCGCGGCCATCGGGTGCGGCTCGCCGAGCATCCGCCACATCATCTGGCGGGAGAGGGCGACCGAGATCGCAGAGGTGTTCCGGGCGATCTCATGGGCGAGTTCGTACGCCGCCGGCAGCAGTTCCTCCGGCGGGTGGACGGAGCGGACCAGCCCGGCCGACAGGGCCTCGTCGGGGCCGAAGACGCGGCCGGTGGCCACCCATTCCATGGCCCGTTGCATCCCCACGGCCCGCGGCAGGAACCAGCTCGCCGCGGATTCCGGCACGATGCCGCGCCGGGCGAAGACGAAGCCGAACTTCGCCGACGTCGAGGCGAGCCGGATGTCCATGGGCAGGGTCATGCTGGCGCCGGCGCCGGCCGCGGGGCCGTTGACCGCGGCGATGACCGGCTTGGTGCTGGAGAAGATCCGCAGCGCGACCCGGCCGCCGGTGTCCCGGTGCCAGGCGCCCGCCTTGCGGTGGTCGAACGACGACCCGCCGGAACTGACGTCGGCGCCCGCGCAGAATCCGCGCCCGGCTCCGGTCACCACGATCACCCGTACGTCGTCGTCGGCGTCGGCCGCGTCCAGGACGTCGAGCAGATCGCCCATCATCTGCGGGTTGAAGGCGTTCAGCTTCTCGGGCCGGTTGAGCGTGACGGTGAGGATCCGGTCCGCCACCTCGGCTCGCACGGTCTCGTACTCCTGCTCCGGCATGCGCGTCCTCCGTCGGGCTCATCACTCCGCGACCTGGTTCTCATAAAGCTCAATTAGTTATAGCATTCAACTCTACTGAACTGTTCCTGGATGGTGGCGGTGGAGATGATGGATCTGGTGGTGACGGCCCTCGGGCCGGTCCGGCTGATCGAGCTGAACCGGCCCGACCAGCTCAACGCGATGAGCGAGGAACTGCACTCGGGCCTCGCGTCGGTCTGGGACGCGATCGCCGACGACCCCGACGCACGGGTGGTCGTGCTCACCGGCCGGGGAAGGGCCTTCAGCGCGGGCGGCAACTTCGACATCATGACCCGAGTACAACGCGACCCCGTCTTCCGGCAGCAGAACGTCGACGAGGCCCGGCGGATCATCACCGGCCTGGTCCGCTGCCCGTTGCCGGTGATCGCGGCGGTCAACGGGCCTGCCGTGGGCCTGGGTTGCAGCCTGGCCCTGCTGAGCGACCTCGTCCTGATCGCGGACGACGCCTATGTGGCCGACCCGCACGTCCAGGTCGGTCTCGTCGCCGGCGACGGCGGCGCGCTCGTCCTGCCCCTGCTCGTCGGCCTGACCCGCGCGAAGGAACTCCTCTTCCTGGGCGACCGGGTGAGCGCCGAGGAAGCCGTCCGGCTCGGCATCGCCAACCGCGTCGTACCCAAGGACAAGCTCCTGGACGAGGCCATGGACCTGGCCGGACGCCTGGCCGCCCTGCCCCCACAGGCGCTGCGCGGCACCAAGCGGGCGGTGAACCTGCATCTGGAGCAGGCCATGGCCGCCGTACTGGAGCCGGCGCTGCTCGCCGAACGGGACAGCATGCACGACCCCGACCACATCGGCGCAGTGGAGAAGATCATCGCCTCGCGCGGGCGTCGCCGCGCCGGAGCGGAGGGCTGAACGCCATGGACTTCGCGTTCAGTGACGAGCAGGAGGAACTGCGGCGCACGGTAAGGGCGTTCCTCGCGAACACGTCGCCCGAGACCGAGACACGGCGGCTGATGGAGACGCCGGAGGGCTTCGACCGGGCACTGTGGCTCCGGATGGGGACGGAACTCGGCCTTCAGGGGCTGGCCGTCCCCGAGGAGTACGGCGGTGCCGGGTGCGGGCCGGTCGAAGTAGGCGCGGTCATGGAGGAGTTGGGCCGCACGCTCGCATGCACGCCCTTCCTCTCCTCGGCCGTGCTGGCGACGACCACCCTGCTGCGCTGCGACGACGAGGACGCCCGCAAGCGCCTGCTGCCGGGGCTCGCCTCCGGCGAACTGGTCGGAACACTGGCCCTCACAGAGGACTCGGCCCGCTGGGACATGACCGGGATTCAGCTCAACGCCCGTGCATCAGACGGGCGTTGGCTGCTGACCGGGCACAAGATGTTCGTCCTGGACGGCGCCTCCGCCGATGTCGTTCTCACCGCGGCGCGGACCGACGACGGGATCGGCGTGTTCTGGGTGGACGGCGACGCGACGGGACTGACCCGCGTCCCCCTCCCCACCATGGACCCGACCCGCCGACAGGCCCGCCTCGACTACGACGACGTACCGGCGACCAGGCTGCGTACGCACGGAGACGGCTGGGATCTGATCTCGCAGGTACTCGACCGGGCCTCGGTGGCACTCGCCGCCGAGCAGGTGGGAGTGGCCTCCCGCGCGCTGGACATGGCGGTGGAGTACGCCAAGGTGCGACACCAGTTCGGGCGGCCCATCGGCTCCTTCCAGGCCGTGAAGCACCTGCTCGCCGACGTCCTCCTCGAAGTGGAGTCCGCGCGTGCCGCCGCGCACTACGCACTGCTCGCGGCGGCGAACGAGGACCCGGACCTGCCCGCGGTGGCGAGCCTCGCCAAGGCGTTCTGCTCGGACGCGTGTCTACAGGCGACGGCGGAGAACATCCAGGTCCACGGCGGCATCGGCTTCACCTGGGAGCACCCGGCCCACCTGTATTTGAAACGGGCCAAGACATCTCAACTCCTGTTCGGAGACCCGGCGTACCACCGCGAACTGCTCGCGCGGCGCATCGGGTTGGACGCGGTCACAGTGGACGGAGCGGCATGAAGGTCGACGGAAAGCTCAGCGTGTGGGGTACCGCGGAGGTCGTGGCGGAGGCCCTGCACCACGAGAAGGCGGGCTACGACGGTCTGTGGGCCTCGGAGTCGAAACACGACCCGTTCCTGCCGCTGCTGCTCGCGGCCGAGCACACCGAACGGCTGGAGGTGGGCACGGCGATCGCGGTGGCGTTCGCCCGCTCCCCCATGCAACTCGCCTACACGGCACACGACTTGCAGGCCTACTCCGGCGGGCGGTTCTCGCTCGGCCTGGGCAGTCAGATCAAACCGCACATCGAGCGGCGCTTCGCCATGCCGTGGAGCCGCCCCGCCGCCCGGATGCGGGAGTACGTGAGCGCGCTGCGCGCCATCTGGGCCGCCTGGAACGAGGGCGAGAAGCTCGACTTCCGCGGCGACTTCTACACCCACACGCTCATGTCCCCCTTCTTCTCACCCCCGCCCGCTCCCGGCGGCGCCCCGAAGGTCTTCGTGGCGGCGGTCGGTGAGGCGATGACACGGGTCGCGGGCGAGGTCGCCGACGGACTCCTGGCGCACGGCTTCACCACCGAGCGGTATCTGCGGGAAGTGACCCTCCCGACCGTCGAGTTCGGCCTGGAGCGATCCGGCCGCACGCGCGGCGACTTCTCCGTCTCCCATCTGCTCCTCACCGCGACCGGCCGCACCGAGGAGGAACTGGCGCGCGCGATCGACGGCACCCGCCGCCAGATCGCCTTCTACGGCAGCACACCCGCCTATCGCGGAGTCCTGGAGCTGCACGGCTGGGGCGAACTCGGCGACGAGCTGAACGCGCTGTCGAAGTCGTCCCGCGAGGACAGGTGGGAGGCGATGGGCGGACTGGTCGACGACGAGGTGCTGCACACCTTCGCGGTCGTCGCGGAGCCGGAGCGGGTGGCGGGCGAGATCAGGCGCCGGTACGGGAGTCTGGTGGACCGAGTGTCCTTCTACACCGCGTACGAGATCGACGCCGAGGTGTGGGAGCCCATCGTGCAGGAACTGCACGGGAGTTGACGGTCCGTCAGCCGAGCAGGTCCAGGACCGTCGTCATGGACCTGCTCTGCAGCAAGTAGTCCTCGGCCTCCTGGAGGTGGAGGCGCCACAGCTCCTCGGCGGCCTCGGTGCGGCGCCCGGCGACCAGTTCGACGAGGGCGCCGTGGGCACGGAAGCCCCGGCGGTTGGCCCGGATGTTCTCGGAGCTGCCGGCGTCGAGGTCGACGTGGGACCAGTTCGCCTGGTCGATGATGTGCCGGACCATGCCGTTGAGGACGCTCAGCGTCTCGTTGCCGGCGAGTTCGACGACGAGGGCGTGGAACTCCATGTGGGCGCGGATGAAGGCCGAGGGGTCGTCCATGAGTGCCTCGGCCTCGGCGACGGAGGCCCGCAGCCGCTCCAGATCCCGGTCCGTGCGGCGCTGGGCGAGCAGACCGGCGCACGGCGCCTCGATGACCGTACGGGCGTCGTAGACGTCCTTGAGGGTCGTGCCGCGGTACTCGAGGACGACTCCCGCGTAGCGGGCGGCGACCGTGCCCTCCGGGACCTGCACCCGTGCCCCGCCCCTGGCGCCCCGGCGCACGCTGATCAGCGACTCCGACTCCAGCACCCGGAACGCCTCGCGCAGTGTCGGCCGGGAGACGGCGAACTCCGCCATCAGGGCGGTCTCGGCGGGCAGCGCCTCCCCCTCGGCCAGCTCCCCGCGCACGATCTTGCGGCGCAGCTGTGCCGCCACCAGCTCGGCCATCTTGGGAACCCGCACCGGCGTGTTCGCCACGGCATCCATCTCCTTCAGTCACCTGGGACCGGCACGAAGTACGGAAGGCTGATCTCGTCGGTGAGGCGCCGGAAGTCCACGCGCACCCGCATGCCGATGCTCACGTCGTCCGGGTCACCCGCGTCGATGTGGGTGAGCAGGGTGCCGCCCTCGTCCAGGTCGACCACGGCCAGCGCGAACGGTGTGTCGAAGCCGGGGCCGGGTGCGCGGTGGACCACGGTCACCGAGTAGACGGTGCCCCGGCCGGCACTGGGCACGTACCGCCAGTCCGCCGACATGCAGCCGGGGCAGGCGGGTTCGGGCACGAGGAAGCGCAGCCCGCAGCCCGGGCAGTGCGGGACGACGAGGTCACCGCGCCGGGCCGCGTCCCAGAACGGCTGGGACAGTGGAGTGGGTTCGGGCACCGGGCGGCTCATCGGGTCCTCCCCAGCACGCTCATCTCGTAGTGCTGCGCGCCGGAGCCGGCGTTGCCGACCACCGCCAGCTCAGCGTCCTCCACCTGGTGGACGGCCGTGCCGCGCAACTGCCGTACGGCCTCGACGACTTTGAGGGTCATCTGCTGGGTTCCGTTCCACGCGTACGCCAGACAGCCGCCGTCGGGATTGACGGGATGCTTGCCGCCGACGGCGATGGCGCCACTGGCCGCCAGGGGGCCTCCCTCGCCCTCGCCGCACAGCCCGAGGACCTCCAACTGCCGGATGATCTCGAAGGAGTTGGGGTCGTAGAGGGAGAAGACATCCACGTCCTGCGGGCCGATGCCCGCCATGGCGTAGGCGCGGGCCGCCGCGTCCTGGCCGAGCTGTCCGACCTCCCGGTACAGCGCGGGGTTGGCATACGCGGCCTGGTGGTACTCCATGCCACCGCCCAGCACGGCGACGGGCGGGTGGGGCAGGTCGCGGGCCCGTTCGGCGGTGGTCACCACGAGGGCGGCGCCGCCCTCGCCGACGATGCAGCAGTCCAGCAGGTGGAACGGTGTGGCCACCATGCGGGAGGCGAGCACGTCGTCGGCGGTGTACGGGCCGCGGCCGTACATCATCGCCTCCGGGTTGGTGGCGCCGTTGTTGCGGACGGTGGCGGCGACCTCCGCGAGCTGGCGGGCGGTCGTCCCGTACTGGTGCATGTGCCGGGCCGCCACCAGCGCGAACTGGGCCACGACGTAACTGCCCCAGACGTCGGCGAACTCCAGCTGGACTCCGGCGCCGACAGGGCCCGCGCCGCGCGAGACCAGCTTGCAGCCGCCGACCACGACGGTGTCGGCGAACCCCGCCCGCACGGCCGCCGCCGCCTTCAGCAGGCCCCGTGAGCCGGCGTTGTCGAGCATCGAGTCGCTGGTCCAGCGCAGGTCCCGGCCGAGCATCCGCGCCCAGGAGCTGCCCTCTCCGGGTACGCCGCCGGGGCCGGGCCAGTCGACCTGGGCGCCGTCGACGTCCGCCGGAGTCAGTCCGGCGTCCTCGATCGCGCCGCGCACCGCTTCGAGGGCGAGGCCCATCGCGTCACGGTGCGGGAGGGACAGTGCCTGCTCGGTGGCGTGGACGCCGACGACGACGGGTTGCCGGTCGTTCACGGCGTCACCGTCCCGCGCCGAGCTGGTCGCCGCCGGGATAGCCGCCCCCGCCGAAGCGCTCGTCGAGCGCCTCGTAGTCCTTGGCGAAGTCCTTGGTGCGCGGCAGCGCCTCGACGAACTCCACCGTCTTCGGCTTCTTGTACGAGGCGATCCGGGCCCGGCAGTGCTCGATGAGGTCCGCGGCCGTGACCGGTTCGGCGTCGGGGTGGAGGACGACGACCGCTTTGACGTCCTGCGCCCAGCGCTCGTTCGGGACGCCGATCACGGCGGCCTCCTTCACCGCCGGGTGGGACTCGACGCAGTTCTCCACCTCGGCCGGGAAGATGTTCTCGGCGGCCGACTTGAGCATGCGGGTCGTGGTGCCCAGGAAGCTGATCGTGCCGTCGCTCTCGCGCCGGCCGAGGTCGGTGGTGTGCCACCAACCGAAGCGGAAACGCTCCTCGTTGATCTCGGGCCGGTTCCAGTAGCCGAGGTGCACGAGGTCGCCCCGGACGCAGATCTCGCCGGCCTGGCCGATCTCGCACTCCTTGCCGGTGCCGTCCAGGATGCGTACGGCGGTGAAGGGGCCGGGGCGTCCGGCGTTGCCGGTGCCCGTGCCGCCGTAGGCGCCGGTCACGGCGAAGCCGGTCACCTCGGTCTGGCCGTAGCCGCGGCCCTCGCCGCCGCCGTTGCGGGTGAAGCGGCTGGTGTCGGTGGGGACCGTGCCCTGCCACAGGGGGGCGGCGACGCTGGCGCGCAGGTGCGAGAGGTCGTGGCCCGCTTCCCTGTTGAGGGCGACGAGTTGGGCGATCGTCGGGGGCATGAGGTACGCGTGTGTGCACCGTTCCGCCGCCAGCAGCGGGAGCAGTTCCTCGGCGACGACCCGGCGGACGACGACGTTCTTGCCGCCGTGCACGAAGGCCGGGACGCCCCAGAACTGGTAGTTGCCGATGTGGAACATCGGTCCGGCGCCGAGGAAGGCGGTCTCCGTCCCGATGTCTCCCATCCAGGCGGCGCTCGCTCCCATGGCGAGGAGGTTGCGGTGCGAGAGCATCGAGCCGGACTGGCGTCCGGAGATCGCCGCGGTGTAGATGACCAGGAGCGCGGAGTCCGGGTCGATGTCGAGGGCCGGGTCCTCGGCCGCGCCGGAGGCCAGGAAGGACTCGTAGGAGCCGGGGCCCTCGGAGTCGTGTCGCAGCCACAACGCCCGGTGGTCGCTGCCCAGTTCGGCCCGCGCCTTGCCGACCGTGTCGCCGATCTCCTCGTCCTGCCAGATCACCACCCGGGGGTCGAAGTCCTCGACGGCGAAGGCCATTTCGGGGGCGGCCCAGCGCCAGTAGCCGGGACAGACCATGGCGCCGATCTTCGCGGCGGCGCCGAGCAGTTCCCAGATGCGGAAGGAGTTCTGTCCCAGCCACAGGACGCGGTCGCCGGGGCCGACCCCGGCGATCGTGAGGGCGTTGGCGAGACGGTTGGTGCGCTCGTCCAACTGCGGCCAGGTCAGCCGGACTTCGCCGTCGACGAGGGCGATGCCCTCGGGGAAGGACCGTCGGTGCTCGCGGATGGTGTCGCCGAACGTCAGGCGGCGGGCGGAATGCATGCTCTTGGCTCCCAGGGCTTTCGGAAGACGGGTGTCAGACGCGGCTGATGCCGACATCCTTGACGTGGACGAACTCGTCGAGACCCGCCTTGCCGCCCTCCCGGCCGAACCCGCTCGTCCCGACGCCGCCGAACGGCGTGGCGGGCGAACTGATCGGGTTCGGGCCCGGGTTGACGTAGACCGTCCCGGCTTTCAGACGTGGCACCAGACGGTTCACGCGCCCGATGTCACGGGACTGGATGTAGGCGGACAGGCCGTACTCGGTGTCGTTGGCGAGGGCGACGGCCTCGTCCTCCGTGTCGAAGGGGGTGATGGCCAGGACCGGGCCGAAGATCTCCTGCTGGGCGAGGTCGCTGCGGTTGTCGACGTCGGCGAAGACGGTCGGGGAGACGAAGTACCCGTCGGCGTCGATGCGTTCACCGCCGTGCACGAGCCGCCCCGCACCGCCTTCTACGGCCTTGTCGATCACGCCCTGGACGCGGTCCCGGGCGGCTTCGTCGATGAGGGGTCCGATGTACGTCGTCGGGTCGAGCGGGTCGCCGACGGGCAGGTGGGCGACCACACCGGCGACGCGCGCGACGACCTCGTCGTAGATCGACCGCTCGACCAGCAGCCGTGTCGGCAGTGCGCAGCCCTGGCCGGTGTTGCTCATGGCGAAGGCCGCGCAGTACGGCACCACGGTGTCGAGGTCGGTGTCGGCGAAGAGCAGGTTGGCAGACTTGCCGCCGAGCTCGAACAGGACGGGTTTGAGGCTCAGCGCGGCGTCGGCCATGATGCGGCGTGCGGTGGCGGGTCCTCCGGTGAAGGAGATCTTGTCCACGCCGGGGTGGGTGACCAGGGCCGATCCCGCGTCGCCGAGTCCGGTGACGACGTTGACAACCCCCTCGGGGATGCCCGCCTCGCGGGCCAGGTCGGCGAAGAGCAGCGCGGAGAACGGCGTGGACTCGGCCGGTTTGATGACCACGGTGTTGCCGGCGGCGAGCGAGGGCGGGACCTTCATCGCCAGGGACAGTGCGGGTGAGTTCCAGGTGATGATGTGGCCGATGACGCCGTAGGGCTCGGCGAGGGTGTACTCGACGTTCTCGTGCGGGCTGTAGGCCGCGCCGACCATGCCCTCGATCTTGTCGGCCCAGCCGGCGTAGTACTCGGTCCACTCGGCGACGTGCGGTCCGACGTTCGAAGCCCAGCCGCCGACGCAGATGCCGTTCTCCAGCGGGCAGATCGCCGCGAAGTCGGGGATGTGGTCGCGGAGGAGCTGCGCGAAGCGGGTGAGCAGGCGGCGTCGCTCGGCGGGGCGCATGGTGCCCCACACCTCGAAGGCCTGGCGGGCGGCGGTGACGGCCCGGTCCACCTCGGCGGGGCCCGCGAGCGGGATGTGCGCCTGGACGAGGCCGGTCGCCGGGTTGCGGTGCTCGTACCGGCCGCCGCTCGTGTCGGTGACGTCCTTGCCGCCGATGACCAGTCGGGGGCGCGGCAGGTCGTGCTTGGCTCTGTCCTGGTGCAGCTTCACGTCGACCGTGACCACGGTTGCCTCCTTGAGCCGCATCCCACATCTCGCACATCTCGCTTAAATAGCTAACCTATTTATCCAAGCCAGTCAATGAGTTCGGCTGGTATCAGAGGCCCAGCGAGCGCCCGATGATCTCCTGCATGATCTCCGAGGTCCCGCCGAACACCCGCTGCACCCGGCTGTCACGCCAGATCCGGGCGATCTCGTACTCGTTGACGTAGCCGTAGCCGCCGAACAACTGCATACAGCGGTCGATGACCTCCCAGCCGGTCTCCGAGGTCCAGTACTTGGCCGCCGCGGCCTCCTCGGCCGTCAACTCGCCCTGGAACAGGCCCATGATGCAGCCGTCGACGTAGACGCGGGCGGCGCCCAGCTTCGCCTTGATGTCGGCGAGGGCGAAGCGGTTGGCCTGGAACTCGCCGATGGGCTGCCCGAACGCCGTACGGGTCCTGGCGTAGTCCAGCGCCAGTTCGTACGCCCGCTCGGCGGCCGCCAGCGAGGAGACGGCGATGGCGAGGCGCTCGGTGGGGAGGTTGCCCATCATGTGGTAGAAACCGCGGTTCTCCTGCCCGATGAGGTTCTCGGCGGGGACGCGGACCTCGTGGAAGAAGAGTTCGGCGGTGTCCTGCGCCTTCATGCCGACCTTGTCGAGCTTGCGTCCGCGCTCGAAGCCCTCCGTGTCCCGTTCGACGACGATCAGGCTGATGCCCTTGTGCCCGGCGTCGGGGTCGGTCTTGCAGGCGACGACGACCAGGTCGGCCAGGATGCCGTTGGTGATGAAGGTCTTGGAGCCGTCGATCACCCACTCGTCGCCGTCGCGGCGGGCGGTGGTGCGGATGGCCTTGAGGTCGGAACCGGCGGCCGGCTCCGAGAGCGCGAGCGCGCAGATCGTCTCGCCGCTGGTCACTCCGGGCAGCCAACGGGCCTTCTGCTCAGGGGTGGTGAGGTTCGTCAGGTAGGGCGGGATGACGTCGTTCTGCAGCCCGAGCCCGATGCCGACCGAGCTGGTGGCCGCCATCTCCTCCGCCATGATGGCGTTGTAGCGGAAGTCCCATATCCCCTGGCCGCCGTACTCCTCCGGGAACTGCCAGCCGATGAGTCCGGCCTTGCCCGCCGCCGCCCACGCGGCCCGGCTCACCTGCCCGTCCCGCTCCCACTGCTCGGCGTACGGCGCGCATTCCCGCAGGTAGTAGGAGCGGGCGGTCTCCCGGAACAGCTCGTGCTCCTCGGTGAAGATCGTTCGGCGCATGCTCTACTCCACTCAGGCATCTCGCTTATTTAGCTGAAGTAGTTATACGATAGCGCTGTATCGGCAGCCGAGCGAGGGAGGGCGCGTGAGCGTACGGGACAAGGTGGCACTCGTCACCGGAGCGGGCCGCGGCATCGGCGAGTCGATCGCCGACCGGCTCGCCGCCCAGGGAGCCGCGGTCGCCGTCTGCGATCTCGACGCGGAGGCGGCCGGCAAGGTCGCGGGCCTGCTCGCGGAGCGGTACGGCGTGCGCGCCACGGGAGTCGGCGCGGACATCTCCGACAGCGCGGCCGTACGCACGGCCGTGGACCGCGTGACCGCCGAACTCGGCCCGGTGGACGTCCTGGTGAACAACGCGGCCGTCGACGTCATCGGCCGGTTCGTCGACAGCGCCGAGGAGACCTGGGACCGGATCATCGCCGTCAATCTGCGCGGGACGATCACGATGACCCGGGCCGTCCTCGACCCGATGATCGAGCGCGGCGGCGGCCGGATCGTCCACATCGCCTCGGACGCCGGCCGGGTCGGCTCCTCCGGCGAGGTCGTGTACTCCGCGACGAAGGGCGGTGTCATCGCCTTCGGCAAGGCCCTCGCCCGCGAGGTCGCCCGGCACGGCATCACCGTGAACAGCGTCTGCCCTGGACCCACCGACACCGCGCTGCTCGGGCAGGTCGCCGAGTACAGCCAGAAGATGTACGACGCGACCGTACGGGCGATCCCGCTGCGCCGCGTCGCCCAGCCCGCCGACATCGCCGGTGTGGTGGCCTTCCTCGCGTCCGACGACGCCGCCTACATGACCGGGCAGACGCTCTCGGTCAGCGGCGGCCTCACGATGGTCTGAGGTGAGCACCGTGCTGCGTGTCGAACTCCGGGACAGAATCGCCGTGTTGACCCTCGACCGGCCCGAGCGGCTCAACGCGATCGGCTCCGGGACCGTGGACCGGCTCACGCGTGCGCTGAACGAACTGCGCGACAACGACGACGTACGCGCCCTGGTCGTGGCCGGCGCGGGCCGGGCCTTCTCGGCCGGGGCCGACATCGGTGAGATCGAGTCGTTCACGGCACCCCGGCAGTTCCATTCCTTCGTCCAGCGACTCACCGACGCGTACGCGCTGTTGGAGGACTTCCCCAAGCCCTCGGTCGCGGCCGTCCACGGGTTCGCCTTCGGCGGCGGCCTCGAACTCGCGCTCGCCTGCGACCTGCGGGTCGCGGAGCGGGGCGCGCGGCTGGGCCTGCCCGAGATGAAGCTCGGCGTGCTGCCGGGCGCGGGCGGCACACAGCGGCTGCCGCGTCTGATCCCGCCCGCGATCGCCAAGCAGATGATCCTCACCGGCGAACCCATCGACGCGGAACGGGCCCACGCGCTCGGACTGGTCAACGAACTCGCCGGGCCCGGCGAGGCGTTGGGCGTCGCCGAGGCACTCGCCGCCGCGCTGACGGCCGGGGCGCCGCTGGCACTCGCGGCGGGTAAACGGCTGATCGACTACGGCCTCGGGATGGATCTGGAGGCGGCGATCTCCTACGAGCGAGAGACCGTCTCGGTGCTGTTCTCCACCGAGGACCGGGTCGAGGGACTGAAGGCCTTCCGGGAGCGCCGACCCGGCGACTTCCAGGGCAACTAGCGGGCGGACCGACAGACAGGGAGGTGGGTTGTGCGGCCACTTGAGGGCATTTCGGTCGTCGAACTGGGCATGTGGGTGGCGGCTCCGGCCGCGGCCACCATGCTCGCGGACTGGGGCGCGGACGTGGTGAAGGTGGAGGCGCCGACCGGCGACCCCAACCGCTACACGCTCCGGCATGTCGGCCAGGACATCGACAGCGCGCCCCCGTTCGAGACCGACAACCGCGGCAAGCGCGGGATCGTCCTCGACCTGCGCTCGGAGGACGGAAAGGGCGTACTGGAACGGCTACTGGAGCGCGCCGACGTCTTCGTCACCAACCTCCGCCCCGGCGCGCTGGAACGCCTGGGCCTGGCCCCGGACGAGCTGCGCGCCCGCCATCCCCGCCTGGTCGTCGGCACGTTGACCGGCTACGGCTGGACGGGCGCGGAGCGCGACCGGGCCGGCTACGACGTCTCCGCCTTCTGGGCACGGCCCGGCATCGCCGCCATGCTCAATCCGGCGGGTGAGCCACCACCGGGCATCCGACCGGGACTTGGTGACCGTACGGCAGCGGCGAACCTGGTCGCCGGTGTCCTGGCCGCGCTGCTGCGCCGCGAACGCACGGGCGAGGGCGGGGTGGTGGACGTGTCGCTGCTGCGGTCCGGCACCTACGCCAACGGAAACGACCTCGCCCTTCAGAACTTCTTCGGCAGGCGCGGCCGCACCCGCCACCGCACCGAGCACGAGTCGCCGCTCTACAACTCCTACCGGGCCGCCGACGACCGCTGGTTCTGGCTGGTCGGCCTGGAGGGCAACCGGCACTGGCCCGGCGTCGTCAAGGCGCTCGGCCGCGCGGATCTGGAGACGGACGAACGGTTCGCGACCGGCAAAGCACGGCGAGGCCATGTACGCGAACTGATCGCCGAGTTCGACGAGGAGTTCGCTCGGCGACCACTGGACGAGTGGGCGGCGCGGTTCGACGCCGAGGGCGTGTGGTGGGCGCCGGTGCAGACGCTCGCGGAGGTCGCGGCCGATCCGCAGGCCGAGGCGGTGGGGGCGTTCGTCGAACAGCCCGGCATGGGTGACGCGCCACCGCTACGGACCGTGGCAACACCCGTCAGCTTCTGGGGCGTTGACGACAAACCACGCAGCGGGGCGCCGACGCTCGGCGAGCACACCGACGACGTACTCCGCGAACTCGACACAACCGGGAGGTAGCAGGTGGGCATCCTCGACGACAAGGTCGCCGTCGTGACCGGCGGCGGCCGCGGTCTTGGCCGGGCGCACTGCCTGGCGCTGGCCGAGGCCGGCGCGACCGTGGTGGTGAACGACCTCGGCTCCGGCGTGCACGGCGAGAGCACCGGCGACTCCCCCGCCGACGAGGTCGTCGCCGAAATCACCAAGCTGGGCGGGCAGGCGGTCGCCAACCACGCCTCGGTGACGGACTGGTCGGCGACCGAGACCCTGGTCGCGGACACGGTCGCGGAGTTCGGACGCCTGGACATCGTCGTGAACAACGCGGGGATCGTGCGCGACCGCATGCTGTTCTCGATGACCGAGGCGGAGTTCGACGCCGTGATCGCGGTGCATCTGAAGGGCACCTTCGCCCTCACTCGACACGCGTGCGCGTACTGGCGCGAGGCATCGAAGCGGGGTGAGCGCGTCACCGGCCGCGTCATCAACACGACCTCGGGGACAGGCCTGTTCGGCAACCAGGGGCAGTCCAACTACGGCGCCGCGAAGGCCGGGATAGCCGGGCTCACCGTCCTCACCGCCCTGGAGATGCGCAAGTACGGCGTCACCGCCAACGCCATCTCACCGATCGCGGCCACACGGATGACGGACGGCCTGTCCGTCGGTGAATCGCTGCGGGCCGTCGACGGTTTCGACCCGCGCGACCCCGCCAACGCCTCGGGCGTCGTCGTCTACCTGGCCTCCGACAGCGCGGCCTGGCTGACCGGCCAGGTCCTGCGCATCGAGGGCAACCGGCTGAACCGGCTCCAGGGCTGGACCGTCGCCGGCGTACACCCCAGCGCATCGGGACAGGCGCTCACCTACGACGAACTCGTGGAGGCCGTACCGCAGTTGTACGGCGTCGCGCCTGCGGGGCGGGCCACCGGAGTCGGCCAGTGAGGGCACGGGGCCATGACATCGCCGCGCTCGTCCTGCGGGCGACGCTCGGCCCGATGCTCTTCGCGCACGGCTGGAACAAGGTCGCCGGGCCGGGCGGGCTCAAGGGCACGACGGGCTGGTTCGAGGCGCTCGGTCTGCGGCCCGCGCAGGTGCACGCGCGCATGGCGGCCGGGACGGAGATGGCGGCCGGCGTGGGGATCGCGCTGGGCGCGGCCAACCCCCTCCCGGCTGCGGCAGCGGTCGGTCTGATGACCGTGGCGGCCCGAACCGACCATCGCGGCAAGGGCTTCTTCGTCTTCAAGGGCGGCTGGGAGTACGTCGGTGTCGTGGGCGGCGCGGCCGTCGCCCTGGCGGCGCTGGGCCCCGGCAGGTACTCGCTGGACGGAGTCCTGCGCCGCCAACGCGCGGGCGCGGGGCCCGCCTTGCTGGCCCTGGGCGTCGGCACGGCGAGCGCCGCCGCGCTGCTGGCCGTGTGCTATCGGCCGGAGCGGAAGCCGGACGAGACACAAACAGATAGCCAAGAGCAATAGGGAGTCGACATGGACGCGGCTGACTTCAGCGCGGTGCTGTCCGAGGTCCGGCGCTTCGTGCGCGAACGCGTCGTGCCGCTCGAAGCGGAGATCGACGAGAAGGACGAGATGCCCGCGGAGATCCGCGAGGCGGCCAAGAAGATGGGCCTGTTCGGCTTCGCGCTGCCCGAGGAGTACGGCGGGCTCGGGCTGTCGATGTACGAGGAAGCCCAACTGATGTTCGAGCTGGGGTACACCACCCCGTCCCTGCGCTCGATGTTCGGCACGAACAACGGCATCGCCGGACATGTCCTGATGGTCGGCGGCACCGAGGAGCAGAAGGCGGACTGGCTGCCGAGGATCGCCTCGGGCGACGTCCTGGCGTCGTTCGCGCTCACCGAGGCGGAGGCCGGTTCCGATCCCTCGACCCTGACCACGAGGGCTCATCTGGACGGCGACGCCTGGGTGATCAACGGCGCGAAGCGGTACATCACCAACGCCCCGCTCGCCGACGTCTTCATGGTCTTCGCCCGCACCGATCCCGACGCCCCGCGCACCCGCGGCATCTCCACCTTCCTGGTCCCGGCCGGCACCCCGGGCCTCACCGTGGCTCCCAAGGACCACAAGATGGGCCAGTTCGGCGCGTGGACCGCGGACGTGTACTTCGACGACGTGCGCGTACCGGCGTCCGCCCTCGTCGGCGGCGAGGGCGGGCTGAACCGGGGCTTCGGCACGGCGATGGGCTGTATCGCGCACGGGCGGGTGCACATCTCGTCCCTGTGCGTGGGCATGGCCGAACGGCTGGTCGACGAGTCCGTCGAGTACGCCCGCACCCGCCGCCAGTCCGGGAAGCTCATCGGCTCCTTCCAGCTCGTACAGGGCCTGATCGCCGACTCCATGACCGACTACTACGCCGGCCGCGCCACGGTCCTTGAGGCCGCCCGCGCGTTCGACGCCGGTACGGACACCAAGATCGGCCCGTCCTGCACCAAGTACTTCGCCAGCGAGATGGTGTGGCGGGTCGCCGACCGCGCGGTCCAGGTCCACGGCGGCGCGGGCTACATGCGCGGGGTCGCCGTCGAGCGCTTCTACCGCGACGCACGCCTCTTCCGCATCTACGAGGGGACGAGCCAGATCCAGCAGGTCATCATCGCGAAGGCGCTGCTGGGCGAGGCGGCCCGGGGCTGACCCAAGCCGAAGACGAAGGCCTCGGGGCTACCCCGAGGCCTTCGTCTTCACGCATACCCAGGCTCAGATCCCGAGCCGGTCCAGCAGCCGCTCGTGGTACACGGCGGGCCCGCCGAACAGCAGCTGCGAGGACTTCGCACGCCGGAAGTACAGATGCGCCGGGTGCTCCCAGGTGAACCCGATACCGCCGTGGACCTGGATGTTCTCCATGGCCGCGAACATGTACGCCCGTGAGCAGCACGCGTGCGCCACAGCAGCGGCGACGGGGAACTCCGCGGAGCCCTCGTCGGCCAGTCGCGCCGCCTCCCGGGAGGCGGCCTCGGCCAGCTCCACCTGCACGAGCATGTCCGCGCACTTGTGCTTGACCGCCTGGAAGGAGCCGATCGGCCGGCCGAACTGGTGCCGTGTGCGGGCGTATTCGGCGCTCGCCTCCAGACACCTGCGCGCTCCGCCCGACTGCTCGGCGGCGAGCCCGACCGATGCGACGTCCAGCACCTTGGCCATCGTGCGCCCGGCCGCCCCGTCCGCGCCGACGAGTGTCGCGGGCACCGCGTCGAACGTCAGCCGGGCCATCGCCCGGGTGGCGTCCAGGGTCTCCATCGGTACGGCTGCCAGTCCCGGGGCTTCCCTCTCCACCGCGAAGAGCGAGGGACCGGCGACGGTGCGGGCGACGACCAGGACCAGATCGGCGGTGGTGCCGTCGATGACGAAGGACTTGCGGCCGGTCAGTTTCCAGCCGCCGTCCCCGTCGGGCACAGCGCGCGCAGAGATCAGGGCAGGGTCCCAGGACCCGCTGTCCTCGGCCACCGCGAGTGCGGCCGTCGTCCCGCCGTCCGCGATGCCGGGAAGGTGACGTGCGCAGGCCTCCCGGTCGCCGGAGGCGAGCAGTGCCTGGGTCGCGAGCACGACCGTCGCAAAGAAGGGGGCGCACAGCAGGGCACGGCCCATCTCTTCGAGTACGACGCCGAGTTCGACGAGGCCGAAGCCGTCACCGCCGTACTCCTCCGGGATCACCAGCCCCGGCAGCCGCAGTTGGTCGGCAGCCTGCGCCCACACCGCCGGGTCGTAGCGCGGCTCGCTCTCCATTAGCTTGCGCACGGCTTCCTCGGGTGACTTGGCTTCGAGGAACTCCCTTACGGAGGAGCGCAGTTCGCGCAGTTCGCTCTCGTCGGCGGTCATGACCGCACCTCCTTGGGCAGTCCGAGGACACGTTCCGCGAGGATGTTCTTCATGATCTCCTCAGTGCCACCGAGGATGCGCAACGCCGGGGTGGCGAGGAGGAGTTCGGACCAGGCGTACGTTCCCCACTGCCCGGTGTCGGCGATGATCCGGGGTCCGAGCGCGTCGGAGACGAAGTGGGCGGCGCGGGTGAGGTTCTGGGCGTACATCAGCTTCGAGACGGACCTCTCGGGACCCGGTGTGCCCCCGCCCCGCAGACCGCGCAGGGCACGGGAGTTGAGATGCCCGGTCGCCATGACATCCACGAGGAGTTCCGCCAGTCGGGCGCGCAGGGCGCGGTCGTCCCAGGTCCAGGTGGCGCGCATCAGGGCCGAGAGATGGTCGGAAGACAGCGCGGCGGCGACCGGGCCCACGCCCTCACTGCCGACGGTCGCTCGCTCGTTCATGAGGGTGGTCAGGGCAACGCTCCAGCCGCCGTCGACCTCGCCGAGCCGGTGGTCGTCGGGGATGCGGACGTCGGTGAGGAAGACCTCGTTGAAGTCCGCGCCGCCGGTCATCTGGCGCAGCGGTCTGACCTCGACGCCGGGGGCGTCCATGGGGACGAGGAAGGCTGTGATCCCCCGGTGCTTGGGCGCGTCCGGGTTCGTGCGGGCGAGCGCGAGGCCGATCTGGCTGTGCTGGGCGACCGAGGTCCACACCTTCTGGCCGTTCAACACCCATTGGTCGCCCTCACGCACCGCCTTGGTGGCCACGCTCGCGAGGTCGGATCCGGCGCCGGGTTCGCTGAACAACTGGCAGGCGACGGCGTCCCCGCGGTACATCGCGGGCAACCAGCGTTCCTTGATGTGCGGTTGGGCGTGGGCGAGGATCGTCGGACCGATCATGCCGAGGCCGATCACGCTGAGGACTCCGGTGTCGGCGACGTCGTACTCGGACTCGACTGCGTCGTAGAGCAGGTCGTGGACGGGGGTCAGGCCCCGGCCGCCGTACTCGACCGGGCCGGTGATCCAGCCGAAGCCGTTCTCGTGCCGGACGCGCTGCCAGTCGCGGGCCCGCTGGACGTGCTCCCGTTCGGCCTCGGGCGGGAGGCTGCTGAAGTACGCCATCGAGTCGTCGCCCTCGCCCCAGACGGGGGCGGTGCGGTCGGGGGCCTTCGGCGCGTGAGTGTCGAGGAAGGCGCGTGCCTCGGCTGCGAAGTCCTGCATGTCGTCTGCCATGTCCGCTCTGCCCTCAGGTGCTCAGGATGGTGACCGCCGAGACGCCCGGCGCGCCGTACAGGTGGGTGTAGCCGACGCGGGGAGTGCCGGGGATCTGTCGGTCTCCCGCCGCACCGCGCAGTTGGAGGACGATCTCGTGGATCTGGCGCAGTCCCGACGCTCCGATCGGTTCGCCGTTGCCGAGAAGTCCGCCGTCGGTGTTGACCGGGAGTCTGCCGCCGATCTCGGTGGCGCCCTCGGCGATGAGGCGTTCCTGCTCGCCGTCCTTGCAGAGGCCGTTCTCGGCCATGTGGATGACCTCCGATCCGGCGTCGGTGTCCTGGAGTTGGGCGACGTCGACGTCCTCGGGGCCGATTCCCGCGCGTTCGTAGGCCTCCCGCGAGGCGTCCACCGTCGGGCTGGCCACGACCTCCCCCACAGGGAAGGACGGGCTCTGTACCTCGAAGGCGCCGAGCCGGCGGCTGCGCAGGGCTGTTGACCGGATCCGCACGGGCTTCCCGGTGTACTTGTGGGCCTGGTCGGCCCGGCACAGCACGAGGGCCGCCGCGCCTTCGTCCGGGCCGCAGTACATGAACTGGCGGAGGGGGTAGTTGAGGACTGGGGAGGCGAGGATCTCCTCCACGGACAGCGGAGTTCGGCGCCAGGCCTTCTCGTTCCGGGCCGCGTTGCCGAAGTTCTTGGCCGCCACGCGCGCGAGCGTCTCGTGGGAGATGCCGTGGTCGTGCATATAGCGGTTGATCTTCATGCCGAAGAAGTGCGTGGTGAGGAAGAGGCCGGTCTGCCCGTACCAGGAGGGGATGCCGGCCACGGACGGGTCGGCGGCGAAGGCGCCGCGCGGGTGCTTGTCCAGGCCGATCGCGATGGTCAGGTCGTGCTCGCCGGTCTCGATGGCGCGGGCGGCCAGTGCCACCGCGGTACCGGCCGTGGCACAGCCGTTGAACACTCCGCGCAGGGGTACGCCGGTCAGGCCGAGCCGGGCGACGATCGCGTCCGGGTTGGCGACCTCGTAGCTGCCGATGTAACCGCCCTGGATCTGCGGCCAGTTGACGCCCGCGTCGGCGAGCGCGAGGCGTACCGCGTCCGCGCCCATGTCCAGTGCGGGCTTCCCGGGAAACCGGCCGAAGGGGTGCAGCCCCACGCCGATGATGACGGCCTCCGTCACGGTGTCTCCTCCTCGGCCGGGGCGAACGCGAACGTCACGATCTCGGTGCCGTCGTCCCGGACGGTGTAGGGCACGAGCGTCAGCCGCATCTCCTGCCCGAGCCGCAGCTTCTTCGGGTCCGGTTCGGTGAGTCGGGCCTCGACCAGCAGTTCGCCGGGGAGTTCGATGTACCCGACCGCGTACGGCTCGAAGGCCTCGGGGCCGTCGTACGGCGGCGACGGCGGACGGAAGTCCTGGGTGGTGTACGTCCAGAGCGTCCCGCGGTCCGCCAGTAGGCGTTCCTTGGACTCCGTGCTCGCGCACCGGACGCAGTCCGAGGCGGCGGGGAAGCTCACCAGTCCACAGGCCGTGCACTCGGAGCCGATGAGCCGCAGGGGCGTGCTGTCGTCCGGTGGCCAGGTGAACAGGCCTTCGGCAACGGGTATTTGAGTGGTCGTCATGTCTTCATGCCCCGTTCCGGTTGCCCAGGGCGTCGGCGTTCGGAGCCGCCTTGGCCACCAGGTTCGGGACGACCGAAGTCAGTTCCTCCGGTGTCCAGCGCGACTCCGCGCTCGCGCCGGGGCCGTTGACCCAGCCCTCCAGGACCGTGATGCGGTTGCCGACGACGCCGAAGACCCGGCCGGTGACCTCACGGGAGGCGGCCGAGCCGAGCCAGACGACGAGCGGGGAGATGGCTTCGGGGGTGAGGTCCTGGGCCTCGGCGGCCTGTCTCATCATCTCGATGTCCTCGGTGAGCCGGGTGAGCGCGGTGGGCGCGATGGCGTTCACCGTCACGCCGTAGCGGGCGAGTTCGGCCGCGGCGATGACGGTGAGGCTGGCGACACCGGCCTTGGCCGAGCCGTAGTTCGCCTGGCCGGGGTTGCCGAAGATGCCGGACGGGGAGGTCGTGTTGATGACCCGGGCGTCGTTGTCGTGGCCGGACTTGGCGCGCTCGCGCCAGTACGCGGCGGCGTGGTGCAGGGTGGCGAAGCTGCCCTTGAGGTGGACGGCGATCACGCTGTCCCAGTCCCGCTCGGTCATCGACACGATCATCCGGTCCCGCAGGATGCCGGCGTTGTTGACCAGGACATCCAGGCCGCCGTAGGTGTCGACGGCCTGTCGGACGAGCCGGCCGGCACCGTCCCAGGTGGAGATGTCGTCCGTGTTGGCCACCGCCTCGCCGCCGGCCGCGACGATCTCGTCGACCACGGTCTGGGCGGGCCCGGCCGAGGCGCCTCCGCCGTCGCGCGCGCCTCCCAGGTCGTTGACCACGACCCTCGCGCCGTGTGCGGCGAACGCCAGGGCGTGTGCCCGGCCGATCCCGTTGCCGGCGCCCGTGACGACCACGACCCGGCCGTCGACCACTCCTTCGGACATCCTCAACTCCTCGATGACGGTGACTGGTTGGCCTCGGCGAAGAGGACCCGTGGGTCCTCGCTGCCGCAGGCGCAGCGGCCGGTGAGAACGCGTCCGGCGATACCGAGCTGGGTCTCGGGAAGCTCCGAGGTGCGCTCCTCCCCCGCCGCCACGGACAGCTGTCCGTCCCGCGCGTCGACCCGCCATTCGGCCGCGTTGACGTGCGCGCCGCCGCGTTCGGGGCACTCCAGGGCGAGGGCCGGTCCCACGGTCGCGATCACTGCTGCTGACACACCCACCCCGCGCAGCATTGGTACGGCGGCGGGCCGGGCCAGTACGACCGGCGTCGTCCGGAACATCGAACCGACGTCGGTCGCACCGGCCAGCCCCTCAAGGGTCTCGGCCGACAGGCCGATGACCGCGTGCGGGTCGAGTTCGCGGTGGAAGACCGCGGTCCTGCGGTGGTCCCAGCCCATCGCCTCGGCGATGCCGTACGGCACCTTCAGCGCGCGCAGGGCGCCGATCACCGCGTGGCCCCAGAAGCCCTCGAAGCCGGAGGTGGTCAGCAACGCCCGCTGTCCGGCGGCCAGTCCGTGGTCCCGGAACCTGGCGGTCACCCAGTCGGTGTCGCGGGCGAGTTCGGCCCAGGTGAGTTCCATGTCCCGGATGCCGTCGGGGGTGGGGAAGCGTACGAGGTAGGCGAGTTCGGGCCGGGTGAGGGTACGGGCCCGGGCGAGGGTGTCGGCGCGGGCCATCAGCTCTTCACCACCCGGGGGAACTTGGCGACGCTGGTCATGGTCTTCAACAGGTCCTCCTCGGTGCGCATGTCGAGCACCGGCTTGACGCCGGTCCGCTCCCGCACGGCTTCGCCCAGGCGTCCGGCCAGGGCGTCGACGTCGCCGGTGAGACGGGGGTCGTAGCCGACGCGCAGGCGCAGTTCGTCGACCTCGCGTCCGCTCCGGACGATCTGGAAGACGCCGGCTACGGTCTCGGGCTGGTCCTCGACGGCCTGCCAGATGTCGCGCAGGACCACGGAACGCCCCTGGACCAAGGTCTCGTCGCCGCGCCTGCCGGCCACCCACATCCGGGCGTGGGTGCGCCCGCAGCCGCAGCGGTCCCGGGAGAGGCGGACGAGGTCCTCGCTGCGGTAACGGATGAGCGGCGCGGCCCGGTTGTCGAGGTCGGTGGCGACCAGCTCGCCGAGGTCACCCTCGGCCGCGTCGCGCCAGCCGTGCTCGTCGACCTCGACGCACTCCGCGAAGACGGTGTCCTCCCAGAGGTGGAAGCCGTCGTGTTCGCGGCACTCCCAGGCGGTGCCGGTGTCGGCGGCGCTGGTGTACTCGTAGACGTCGATGCCCCAGTCCTCGCGGATCCGCTCGCGCATCTTCCGGCTGAGGGGCTGGCCAGCGCAGGAGGCGCCCTTCAGGGAGGAGAACGCCTCCTTGAGGTCCGTCCGGCCGGCCAGGTGCTCCAGCTCCACCATCTGCGGATACATCATCTGGAGGTAGGCCGGGCGGTAGGTGCGCAGGGCCTCGACGACCTCGTCCATCTTCCCGAGCCAGGTGTCCACCTCGATGACGACAGCGCCGAGCGCCTGGTAGCCGGGGTCCATCAGGTTGCGGAAGGTGCCGGGCGGGCTCAGCACCCGGTCCCCGGGCCTGAGGCCGAGTTCCCACAGGTCACGCACCTGTGCGGTGACCAGGGGCGGGGCGTCCTCCCAGATCTCGGCGAAGAACTCCGGGTCACCGGTGGTGCCCGAGCTGGAGGAGACCGAGGTCAGTTCCTCGGTCGGGACGCAGAGCAGCCCGCCGAAGGGGTCGCCGGTGCGGGCCCGGTGGGCGCGCACCATGTCCTTGGTGATGAAGGGGATGCGTGCCCGGAAGTCGTCGAGGGTGCGGACGTCGCGCGGGTGCACCCCGTGTTCGTCCCAAAGTGCGCGGTAGAAGGCGGAGTTGGTGTAGGCGTACTCGACGAGTTCCACCACCCGTTCTTCCTGCCGTGCCCGCAGCTGGTCCCGGGCCATGGTCTCCACCTGTGGCTCGAAGTACCTGTCAGCGGTGTCCCTGTCCCCGGCCATGACGCCTCCTCGCGGCTCAGCTGCCCAGATCTTCCAGCTATCAGCGCAATCAGTCAACTAATTGGACTGAATCTCGGGGAACTCTCGCGCTCACTCGATCCATATAGTTAACTATTAGTACTCATTAGAGCCCCGGGAGGGCGATGTGAAGATCGTTGTCTGCGTGAAGCACGTGCCCGACGCCACGGCGGACCGCACCTTCACCGAGGACGGCACCACCGACCGCGCGTCGGTCGACTCGCTGCTGTCCGAACTCGACGAGTACGCGGTCGAGCAGGCCCTGCGAATCGCGGAGTCGGGCCCCGACGTCGAGATCTGCTACCTCACCATCGGTCCGGACGACGCGGAGGACGCCCTGCGCAAGGCACTCGCCATGGGCGGGGACTCGGCGCTCCACGTGGCCGACGAGGACATCGAGGGCAGCGACGTGTTCGCCACCTCGCTCGTGCTGGCCGGGGCGATCAGACGGCACGGCTTCGATCTCGTGCTGTGCGGGATGGCCTCGACGGACGGCGGCGCGGGCGTCGTACCGGCGCTGCTCGCGGAGCGGCTCGGCGTCCCGGCGGTCACCCACATCGAGGAACTGACCATCGAGGACGGCACGGTGACCGGCCGGCGCGAGGGCGACACCGCGACCGTGCGGGTCCGGAGCGATCTGCCTGCCGTCGTGTCGGTGACCGACCGCTCCGGCGACGCCCGCTACCCCTCCTTCAAGGGGATCATGGCCGCGAAGAAGAAGCCCCTGGAGACCCTCGGCCTCGCCGACCTCGGAATCGACGCCGGGCAGGTCGGCCGTACGGCCGCGTGGTCGGCGGTCGACACCGCGACCAGACGTCCGCCGCGCACCAAGGGAGAACTCGTCTCCGACGAGGGGACGGGCGGCATCGGGCTGGCCGCGTTCCTCACCGCCAAGAAGTTCGCCTGACCAACACGTCCGCCCGACTGGCCTGTTCGGCCGACCGACCCAAGGAGCCCCTCACCGTGGCCGAGATCCTCGTACTCGTCGATCACCTGGACGGTGTCGTCCGCAAGCCGACCCTCGAACTCCTCACCCTGGCACGCCGGTTGGGCGAACCCTCGGCGGTCTTCCTCGGCGCCGGCGCGGACGCCGCGACCGAGATCCTCGGCCGGTACGGCGCGCACAAGGTGTACGTCGTCGACGCACCCGAGGTCGCGGAACTCCTCGTCACTCCAGCCGTCGACGCCCTCACCCAGATCGCCGAGAGCACCGACCCGGCGGCGATCCTGCTGCCGTCGGGCCCGGACGGAAAGGAGACCGCCGCCCGGGTCGCGCTCCGGCTCGGATCAGGGCTGATCACGGACGCCGTCGACATCACGGCAGGCGCGGACGGGCGTCCCGTCACGGAGCAGTCCGCGTTCGCGGCGACGTACCAGGTGACGGCGCACGTCACCCGGGGCGCGCCGGTGATCACGGTGAAGCCGAACGCCACCGCGCCCGAACCGGAGCCCGTCACACCAGAGTTGGAGAAGCGAGACATCGCCTTCGGCCCCGCCTCCGCCGCCGCGCAGATCCTGTCCCGCACACCCCGCGAGCGCGGCGACCGCCCCGAACTGAGCGAGGCGGACATCGTCGTCTCCGGCGGCCGGGGCGTGAACGGCGCCGAGAACTTCGCAGTCATCGAGCGCGTCGCCGACACGCTGGGCGCGGCCGTCGGAGCGTCCCGGGCCGCCGTCGACGCGGGCTGGTACCCGCACAGCCACCAGGTCGGCCAGACCGGCACACAGGTCTCCCCGCAGCTCTACCTCGCCGCCGGCATCTCCGGCGCGATCCAGCACCGCGCGGGCATGCAGACCTCCAAGACAATCGTCGCCGTGAACAAGGACCCGGACGCCCCGATCTTCGAACTCGCCGACTACGGCGTCGTAGGGGATCTCTTCCAGGTGCTCCCGCAGCTGGTGGAGGAGATCGAGCGGCGGCGGAGCTGATCTCCTGCGCCTCCCGGCCTTCCACTCGGCGGCAGATACGATTAAAATCGCTAACTGATTACATCTATTGACCCGAAGGAGCGCCATGACGAAGATCTGGGTCAACTCCGGGGACTCCCATGTGATGGAGCCCGACGACCTGTGGACACAGGCGCTGCCGCCGCGCCTCGCCGACCGGGCGCCGCGCAGTGAGCGCGGTGACAAGTACGAGGTGCTGTACATCGACGGCGAACGCATCGACCGCCAGCTCAACGACTTCATGGACGCCATGCGGCCGCCGGGCGCCCGGGACCTCGACGTACGGCTGAAGGACCTGGACCAGGAAGGCGTCTGGGGCCAACTGGCCTTCCCCTCCATGGGGTTCTGGCTGGTGTCGATCACCGAGCGGGAGCTTGCCCGGGAGACCGTACGCGCCTGGAACGACTGGGCTCACTCCGAGGTCCTGGGGAAGCAGAAGCGCATCATCACTCCTGCCTGTGTGTCGACCGCCGACGTCGAGGACGCGGTCGCCGAGGTCGAGCGGGTGGCGGAGATGGGCTTCCAGTCGGTGTTCCTGCCGTGCCAGACACGGCCCGGCGAGGAGTACGCCCTCGACCGCTGGGAACCGCTGTGGACGGCGGCCGAGCGGGCCGGACTGGTACTGGGCTTCCACATCGGCACCGGCGGCGAGAACGTCGTCTTCCGCGGTCCCGGGGGCGCCGTCGTCAACTACATGGAGACGACCTACCCGGGCATGCGGGTCGTGGCCCACATGGTCGCGGGCGGCGCCCTGGACCGGCACCCCGACCTGAAGATCCTGATCGCGGAGGGCGGCGCGGGCTGGGTGCCGGCCATCGGCGACCGGATGGACGAGGCCTACCGGCAGCACGGCATGTTCGTCCGGCCGAAGCTCAGCCGGCTGCCCAGCGAGATCATCAGGCAGCAGGTGTACGCCTCCTTCCAGCACGACAAGAGCTCGGTGGAGATCGTCGAGTCGACGGGCTACCGCAACGTGATGTGGGGCGACGACTACCCCCACCTGGAAGGCACCTACGGCCACACCCAGTCCACCCTGCACGAGCTGTTCGACGGCGTGCCCGCCGACATCCGCGAGCGCGTCACCCGCGGCACCTTCGACGAACTGTTCCGGCTGCCCGAGCAGACTCCCCAGGAGGCGGCGGTCTGAGCGGCGACGCCCCGATGAGCAGTCCGCCGTATCCCGAGGACCTGGAGCGGCCGGGCCTCGTGCGCACCGGCCGGTCGACCTTCGTGCGGCCCGTCCGGCCGGAGGACGCCGAGCGCCTGGTCGCGTTCGTCGGCGGGCTGTCCCGGGCGACCCTGGCCTATCGCTCGCTCGGCCCGGTGGTCCGCGCCCGCGACGACGTCATCCGGCGCGGCGCCCACGTGGACTACCTCAACGAACTGGCGCTCGTCGCCCTGGCCGGCGACGAGATCGCGGGCCTGGTGCGCTACGTCCGCGACCCCGCGGAACCGGAGCACGCCGAGGTCACCTTCACCATCCGCGACGACCACCAGAGCGAGGGGTTCGGCAGGCTGCTCCTGGAGCACATCGCCGCCGCCGCACGCACCCGGGGCATCCGGGTCCTGGAGGCCGACGTCCTCGCCGACAACACCCGCATGATCAACGTGTTCCTCGGCTCCGGCTTCCGGGTCGAGTCCGGGCCACCCGGTCAGATCGTCCACTTCGAGATCGCCGTCGACCCGCAGGCCCAGGCCGTCGCCCGGGCCGAACGCCGCGAGCACACGGCCGTACGGCGCTCTCTGCGCCCCCTGCTCGAACCCCGCTCGGTCGCCGTGATCGGCGCGAACCGCAGTCCGCTGACCATCGGCCACGAGATCGTGGCCAACCTGCTGCGGGGTGGTTTCCGCGGCTCCGTGTTCCCGGTCAACCCCCAGGCCGAGCAGGTCGCGGGGGCGCGGGCGTATCCGAACGTCCGAGAGCTTCCCGAGGTGCCCGACCTGGCGCTGGTCGCCGTACGGGCCGAGGCGGTCCCCGACGTCGTACGAGAGTGCGCGGAGGTCGGCGTCAAAGCAGTGGTCGTCGTCTCAACCGGCTTCGGGGAGGCGGGAGTCGAAGGTCGGGCGACCGAGCTGGAGCTGGCCCGTTTCGCCCGCGCCGCCGGGATGCGGCTCGTGGGCCCGAACTGCATGGGCGTGGTCAACACGACCCCTGCGGCCCGGCTCGCCGCGACCTTCTCGCCCGCGCTGCCGACACCGGGCCGGGTGGCGATGTCCAGCCAGTCCGGGCCGCTCGGGCTCGCGGTGCTCGACTTCGCCCGGCGGCTGCGGCTCGGCTTCTCCGGGTTCGTGTCGGTGGGCCACGCCGTCGACGTCTCCACCAACGACCTCCTCCAGTGGTGGGAGGAGGACCCCGAGACCTCCGTGGTCCTGCTGCACGTCGAGACCTTCGGCAATCCGCGCCGGTTCGCCCGCATCGCGCGCCGGGTCGCGCCGCGCAAGCCGATCGTCGCGGTCCACCCCGGCCACGCGGACACGGCGGTCGACTCGCTCTTCGCCCAATCCGGCGTCATCCGCGCCCGCAGCCTCCAGGAACTCTTCGACGTAGCGCTCCTGTTGGCGCACCAGCCGCCCCCGCCGGGCAACCGGGTCGCCGTGATCACCAACGCGGGCGGCCCCGCCGCGCTGACCGTCGGCGCGTGCGAGGCGAGCGGCCTGCGGGTGCCGACACTGGATGAGCGCCTACGACACTCCCTCCGTGCGGCGCTCTCGCCCCGCGCTGAGGTCACCAACCCGATCGACCTCACCCCTATGGCCACGGCCGCGCACTACCGGCAGGCACTCGACGCAGTCCTGGCCGACGACGGCATCGACGCCGCCGTGGTCCTCTTCATGCCCCCGCTGGCGGACAAGCCGGACGAGGTCGCGGCGGCGATCCTCGACGCGGCCGAGTCCGCGCCCGAGAAGCCGGTGGTCGCGAGCTTCCTCGGCGGCGCGGGCGTCGCCGATGTCCTGCACCGGGGCCAACTCGTCGTACCCACCTACGCGTTCCCCGAGTCCGCGGCGACCTCGCTCGGCCACGCGGCGGCGTACCAGACCTGGCGCAGCACCCCCGCGGGAGTCGTACCGGACCTCCCTAAGGTCGACACGGACCGGGCCCGCTCGCTGGTCGCCGGGTGCGCTCCCGGAGCCGTACCGCCGCAGCTCGCCGCCGAGTTGCTGAACGCGTACGGCATCTCGGTCCGGGACACGGACTCCCCAGGCCCCGACGCGTTCCTCTCCGTGCGCGCGGACCCGGTCTTCGGCCCGGTGATCGCGTTCGGTCTCACCGGGGACTACGCCGACCTCATGGCCGATGTCGCCCACCGGATCACCCCGCTCAGCGACTGCGACGCCCGCGAGATGATCCGCTCGCTGCGGGCCGCCCCGCTGCTGGACGGCCGGGTGGGCGGCCCGGGTGTGGACCTGACGGCCCTCGAAGAAACCGTCCTGCGGATCTCCGCGATGGTCGAGGACCTGCCCGAGATCGAGTCGATGGAACTGCGTCCGGTACGGCTGCTGCCGCCCGGTGACGGCGTCGCCGTCGCCCACGCGACGATCGAACTCACCGACGACACCAGGAGAGGCGGCCCCTCATGAAGGTCGGCATCTACTTCGACATGCGCAACCCCCCGCCCTGGCAACAGAGTTGGTCACGCGTCTACGGATTCGCCCTGGAGATGTGCGAGGAGGCGGACCGGCTAGGCCTCGACTCGGTCTGGTTCTCCGAACACCACGGTTTCGAGGACGGATACCTCCCACAGCCCCTCACCATGGCCGCCGCGGTCGCCGCCCGCACGAGCGGGATCCGGCTGGGCACGGCCGTCATCCCCGCGCCCCTGCACGCGGCGCCCGAGCTCGCCGAACAGGCCGCGCTCGTCGACATCATCAGCGACGGCCGCCTGGACCTCGGACTCGGCACCGGCTACCGCGTACCCGAGTACCGGCTCTACGGCGCCGATCTCGCCCGGCGCTACTCCACGACGGACCAGCGGGTGCGGGAGATCCGCGGCCTGTGGGCCGAGTCCCTGGTCACCCCCGGCCCGGTCCAGGACCCGCTGCCGATCTGGCTCGGCTACCAGGGACCGCAGGGCGCACGCCGGGCCGGGCGGCTGGGCACCGGGCTGCTGTCCCTCAATCCGGCCCTGCTGGCGCCGTACCGGGACGGGCTGGCCGAGAGCGGCTACGACGTGTCGGCGGCGCGGATGCAGGGTTCGTTCACCACGTTCGTCACCGAGGACCCCGACGGCGACTGGCCGGTGGTGCGCAAGCATCTGGCGTACCAGTGGGACAGCTATCGCCGGTACATGGTCGAGGGGACCGACCAGCCGGCCCCCCGCCCCATCGACCCCGAGAAGTGGCGGGCGACGGGGCTGCGGGCGACCGGTGTCGGCCAGTTCCTGTACGGAACCCCGCAGGACGTCGCCGACGCCGTCAGGGCGTACGTGGCGGGGCTGCCCGTGGAAGGGGTGCTCCTGTGGGCCTCGCTGGCGGGGATGCCCGAGGAGATGGTGGCACGCCAAGTCCAGCTGATCGCCGGTAAGTTGCGCCCGCTGCTTGCCGATGTCTGAGCCGAATATCAGAGCCACATGCCTGAGCCACATGCCTGAGCCACATGTCTGAGCCACATGTCTGATCCGAGGAGAAGCAGCGTGACGAGTACGACCGACGGGGCCGCGACGTCGACAGGACCCTGGGCCGGCGCGGACTTCCAGGAGCCGCCCCGCACCCCCGGCGGCGTGGCGCTGTGCGGCGCGTGCCGTGCGGCCGGCTCCTGCCGTCTGGGTGTACAGGGCGAACGGCTCGACGAGGACGGCGTGGCGGTCTTCGAGCTCACCTGTCCCCGCGACCAGGAGGGCGGCCCGAATGTCGCGCACGGCGGCTGGACGGCGGCCGTACTGGACGACTGTCTCGGTCATCTCCCGCTGCTGCACCGGGTGTTGAGCGTCACGGCGGAGTTGAGCGTGAGCTTCGTGAAGCCGGTGCCGGTGGAACGGCCACTGGAGGTCCGGGCCTGGGTCGAACGCCGGGAGGGCCGGCGCTGGTACATCGCGGGCGAGATGGTGCTGCTGCCGACCCGGGCCGTGCTGGCCCGGGTCTCCGGGATCTGGGTGACCCGCGACCAGGGCCACTTCGCGCGGCACGAGGAGTGGCTGGCCGCCCAGGAGGCCAAGGGCGAAGACGCGGGTCAGTAGGACCGCAGCCCCATGCTCCGGGCGATGCCGTTGCGCTGGATCTGGCTGGTTCCCCCGGAGATCGTGGCCACGATCGACTCCCGGTAGCGGAAGCTCATCACACTCTCGGTCGAGAAACCGTGCCCGGCACAGACCTGCATCCCGAGCCGGGCGGCGGCCACGTAGGTCTCCGAACCCTTCAGCTTGGCCATCGAACCCTCCCGGGTGCACGGCTTGCCCTGGGCCAGCAGCCAGGCGGCGCGGTACGCGAGCAGCCGGGCGGAGTCGATCTCGGTCTGCAGGTCGGCCATGTCGTGGGCGAGGGCCTGGAAGTTCCCGATCGGACGGCCGAAGGCGTGCCGCGTACGGGCGTACTCCAGCATCTCGTCCAACGTGGCCTGCGCGGCGCCGAGATATCCCCCGGTGATGATCACCTTCTCCAGTTCGATGTTGGAGAGCATGACCTTCCAGCCCTCGTCGCGCGGTCCGACGAGGTTCTCCTTCGGGACCAGCGCGTCGTTGAAGAAGACCTCGTTGGTGCCGAGGATGTGCCGGGCCAGCGTCGGCGTCCGGCGCACCTCGACGCCGTCGGTCGCCGGGTCGACGAGCAGCAGGCTGATCCCGCCGTGCTTGGGTTCGCGGGGTCCGGTGCGCACGTAGGTCGCGATGGTCGTGTCGGGCAGACCGCCGCCCGTGCACCACGCCTTCTGCCCGCGGACGAGGAACTGGTCGCCGTGGTCCTCGGCGGTGGTGCGCAGGGCCGCCGCGTCGGATCCGCTGTCCGGCTCGCTGAGGCCGACGGCGAGCCGGTGCCGGCCCGTCATGACCTGCTCGCGGATGAAATCGCGCTGCGCCTCGCTCCCCCACCGGAACACGGTGATCCCCGGGATGAGTACGCCGATGTAGCACATGGCGACGTCGAAACTGGCCCGCCCCAACTCCTCGGCGATCAGGATGAGTTCGAGCGGGCCGCCGCCGTCGCCACCCTCCTCCTCACTGAACGGGAGGGAGAACCACCCCAGATCCGCCATGCCGCGGAACAACTCGGGCGGCACGACACCCTCCTCGTCCCACCTCTTCGCCTTCTCGGCCGGGCACACATCGGCGACGAACTGCCGTGCCGTCGCGCGCAACAGGTCCTGCTCGTCGGTCAGCCCGAAGTCCACGGCCACTCCTCGCCCACACTAGGCTATTCATCTAGCTAATTATTCTATGTTAGCTGATAGAGCGGCCCGACCGGAATGCACCTCCCCGACAGTCGCTCCGCCACGTGCTCGCCGTCCGCTCCGGGCACCGCCGACGAAGCCGGCACGCCGGCTCCGCCGTGAAATGGAAAGACAGGGGTACGGCAGCAGGCAATGGGGGACGATAGGAGGGCACCATCTCTCGTACGGTCCGAAGGCGCAGGAGGTTGCGGCATGCACCACCCGCGCGCCCAGGGCCAGGATGTGCTGAGGTTCCGGACGACGGATGTGGACGAGGCCCGGCAGGTCATCCAAGAACGCTTCTACGCCAACTTCATCGACGTGCCCGAAGGTCGCTCCCGGTTCACGGCCCGGTTCGACATCGCCGCACTCGGTCCGCTCACTCTCGGACGGCTCTCCTTCGGCGCGGAGGTACGCATACGGTTCGGAGAACTCGGCTCCTACCACGTGGACATCCCCCTGGGCGGCCACCTGACCTGGCGTCAAGGAACGCACACCAATGCCGTGGCGACCACCGCGAACGCCGCCGTCTTCCAGCCGCACGGCGACACGGCCCTGGACCGAGTGAGCACCGACTGCTCCATGCTGGCCGTGAAGATCGACCCCAAGGCCCTCAACGACCAACTCGAACGCCTGCTCGGCCGGCCGCTGCGCACCCCCGTCGTCCTCGCGCCCGAACTCGACGTCGCGCACGGCGCGGGCCTGACCTGGGCACGGATGATCCGCGGGCTGTTCAACGAGATTCGGGCCGGCGGCCTGCTCACCCGGCCGATGGTCGCCCGCCCGCTCCAGGAGGCCCTGCTGACCGGGCTCCTCCTCGCCACCGGCCACCGCTACCGGGACGAACTCGACCGACCGGACTCCGCCCTGCGCCCGGGCCCCGTCAAGCGTGCCGTCGAGGCCATCCACAGCATGCCGCAACACCCGTTCACGGTAGGAGAGTTGGCCGTGCTGGCCGACGTGAGCGTGCGGCGCCTCCAAGAAGCCTTCCAGCAGTACGTCGGAATGACCCCATTGGCCTACCTCACCGACGTCCGCCTCACCCGCGCCCACGACGAACTGCGCCGCGGCACACCGGGCGAGGTGAACGTGAGCGAGGTCGCGCATCGTTGGAGCTTCGACCACCTGGGCCGCTTCGCGTCCCGCTACCGGGCGCGCTTCGGCGAGTTGCCCTCGCAGACACTGCGTTCAAGGTGACCGCGCCCACGCCATCGCCCCGCGCTCTGCGGACAACAGCCGCGCTCAGTGGATCGTGCGCGGCGGCTGCCACGGGCTAGATTCCTGGAGTCCGCGCGTCCGCTTCATCAGTCCGCCGCGCGGACATCGGCCGGCCCGTCCCCATCCCTTCGGGCCGGTCGCCGCCCGTCGGCGCCCCCCAACAGCCGCGGGCGGGTCGGCAGCGCACACGCGGCGTGAACTCCGCCACGGTCCGCTGTTCGACCGGTCAAGGTCCGGACCGGGGTCGGTGCCGGCCCGGACCTTGACCGTGCCGTCCGCGACCGACGGTCCTCTTGGCAGGATCGACGTCTTGGATGATCAAAGGGACGGCCGTGGAGATCCTGATGCGCGAGCCGTGCCCCGTCCGGGTCCGCGGTGAAGTAGCCGAAGACACGGGAGTGGGGGGCCGCGCCCAACTCGTGGGCCGCCGGCCGGAGGGCTTCGCCCTGATCCCGCTCAACCCGCTGCAGGGCACCGAGCCGCCAGCGGTGCGTCCGCGCGACGCTGGGTCGAGGGCGCCACCGAGCAGACCGCGACCTGGAATCTCACCGCCGTGCCGTCCACCGTCACCGACACAGCGGTCGAGGATCTGCCGGGGCAGATCCGGCTCCACCTCCTCTGCTGTCGATCCGCACGTCCGACCGACTGGCCGGGCAGTCGGTCGCCTGGGCCCGGCAGGGCAATACAGAGCGGCCAATTGGGCCCGACATGCGCATGCGTCCGCGCGCCCCGTCGGCCAGGCTGACTGCGAACCGCAGGGGCCGGAACCACCCAGCCGCCCACAGCCGGAGGTTGCCGTCATGACCGTGATGTCCATCGCCAGGTTCGAGAGGTTCTTCCGCGCGGCCGCAGGGCTGGACGTCGACAAGAACGATCTCAAGCGCCACAGCGACTTCGTCGACGCCAAACTCTACGATCTGCTGACCGTCGCCCAGGCCACTGCCAAGGCCAACGGGCGCGACATCGTCCAGACATGCGACCTACCGATCACGAAAGGCCTGCAGGAGAGCATTCACCGCTTCCGGAAGATCGACCAGGAAATAGAACTCAAGCCGATCCTGGAACAGCTCGCCGCCCATCCCACTCTGGACCGCACGCCCGACGAGGAGACCGAGGCGGCCTATCCGGACATCATCGGCGGACTCAGCCTGGCCCTTGCTCAGTGCTTCAAGATCCTCCACCCCGACCTGAAGAACCCGCAGACCCGGCACTGGGACGAGGCCCGGGCCGTCTTCGACCTCCTGCTGTGAGTGGCGACCGTGCCCCGGCTGCTGGAGCAGATCCGCAACGGCAAGCGCCGGCACCCCAGGTTGGTCGACCCGCGTCAAGAGGCTGCCGCGCCGTCGACCCTCCTCGTGATCCCTCTGGATCCCTCTCCTCCTCGTGTTCCTGATCCCTCTGGATCCCTCTTCTCCTCGTGATCGCGTCGCCCGCTCGGTGTCACGCGAGCCAGGCGGACTCCTTCGGACGAGTGTGCGGGGAGCTGTCGGTGCCCCCGGGCGCGGCCGTGTAGCCCAGACCCAGGTAGCGGTGCACGAAGTGGACGGTCATCGCGCCTTCCCCGACCGCGGAGGCCACGCGCTTCACCGAGCCGCTGCGGACGTCGCCGGCGGCGAAGACGCCGGGCAGGCTGGTCTCCAACGTCAGGCAGTCGCGGCCCTGGCTCTGCCACACTCCGGGATCGGAGCAGGCCTGCGCCTGCGCGCCGGTGAGCACATAGCCACGTGCGTCCAGGGCGAGCGCGCCGGACAGCCAATCGGTGTGAGGGTCCGCGCCGGTGAAGACGAACAGGCCCAGCACCGCGAGGTGCCGGTGTTCGCCCGTACGGTGGTCGACCACGGTGACCGCCTCCAGCACCTTGTCACCGAGTGCTTCCGTCACCTCGGTGTGGAGCAGGACGCGCACCCGCGGGTGGCGTTCGATCTGATCGATCAGGTAGCGGGACATGTGCGCCTCGAGGCTCGGCCCGCGGACGAGCAGATACACCCGCGGTGCGTACGCGGCCAGGAAGAGCACGGCCTGGCCCGCGGAGTTGCCGCCGCCGACCACCGCCACCGGGTCGGCACGGCACTGCCGGGCCTCGTAGACGGTCGCCGAGTAGTGGACGCTCGTGCCCTCCAACGGCTCGATGCCGGGCGCATGGAGGCGGCGGTAGCGGGCGCCGGTGGCCAGGACGACGGTACGGGCGGTGAGCTCGCTGCCGTCGGCGAACCCGACGGCGTAGTGGCCGTCCCGCCGTTCGAGCCGGGCCGCCTCCGCCGGGACACTGATCCGGGCACCGAACTTCTCCGCCTGGAGCACCCCGCGCTCGGTGAGTTCGGCGCCGGAGATGCCGGAGGGGAAGCCGAAGCAGTTCTCGATGCGGGAGGACGTACCGGCCTGGCCGCCGGTGGCCATCGCCTCGGCCACGGTCGTGCCGAGGCCCTCCGAGGCAGCGTTCACCGCGGCGGAGAGACCGGCCGGACCGGAGCCGACGATCAGGAGATCGCCGCGGCCGTCGCCCGACGGCAGGGGCGGCAGGCCGATGAACCGGGCCAGTTCGGCGTTGCTCGGATTGCGCAGCAGGGTCGTGTCCCGCCAGATCACCAGCGGCGTCTGCTCCGGACCGACCGCGAAGCGGCGCAGCAGCGCCTCGGCCTCCTCGTCCGTCTCCAGATCGATCCAGCGGTGCGGCAGCCGGTTGCGGGCGGCGAATTCGCGCAGCCGCCGGGTGTCGGGCGAATAGCGCGAGCCGATGATGCGGAAACCGGCGCCCTGCCCGACGAGTTGGGCACGGCGGCCCAGGCAGGCGCGCAGCACCACGTCACCGAGGAGGGAGTCCCGGGTCACCAGGTCACGCAGCTGGTCCATGGACAGGGCGAGGATCTCGCCGGGGTCCCTGACCACGGCGGTGTAGAAGGCCACCTGCCCGGTCAGGAGGCCGAGTTCGCCGATGAAGCGGCCAGGGCCGTGCACACGCAGCAGGCGTTCACCGGGCGTGCCGTAGCCCTCGACGATGGCGACCGAGCCGCTGAGGACGACATAGAACGTCTCGCACCGCTCGCCCTCCCGGATCAGCACGTCACCGGCGTCGGCCGGGCGCCGGCGGCCGTGCTGGGCCAGACGGGTCATCGTGTCGTCCGGCAGGCGGGGATAGGCGCCGTAGATGTCGGGGGTCTCGAAGGGGACGCGCTCCTCCGTCTCCTGTGGCACGCGCGTTTCGCCCGTCCGCGTCTCGTCGCCGGGCATCACACGAACGCCTCGTGGGCGTAGCACCACCGCCAGTCCTCGCCGGGTTCCAGCGACGCCACGATCGGATGGCCGTGGGCGGCGGCGTGACCGCGAGCGTGCCGGTTCGGCGAGGAATCGCAGCAGCCGACGTGGCCGCAGGTCAGGCAGAGCCTGAGGTGGACCCACGAGGATCCGAGTACCAGGCACTCCTGGCACCCTTCCGGGGTCAGCGGCCGGACCGGTCGGACGAGCGCGAGGTGGGGGTCTGCGTGCAGGGTCATCCGGATCACTCTTTCCGGGCCGTGATCGACTGTTCCACCCACCGGCGCAGAGCGGGGGCGGGCGCCGCTCCCGCCTGGCGGGCGATGGTCCTCCCTTTGTCCAGGACGAGCAGTGTGGGTACCGCCTGCACCTCGAACCGCCGCGCCAGCAGCGGGTTCTTGTCGATGTCGACCTTGACCAGCTTGATCGTTCCCGCGAGTTCGGCGGCGACCTTCTCCAGGGCGGGGCTCACCATGCGGCAGGGGCCGCACCAGGTGGCCCACAGGTCGACGACAACGGGTACGGTGGCCTGCTCGACGACCTCGGTGAAGTCGTCGTCGCCCGCGTCGGCCATCCACGGCAGCGGCTGCTTGCAGTTGCCGCACCTGGGGCGGCCCTCGGCGGCCACCGGTATCCGGTTGGTACGCCCGCAGTGCGGGCAGGTCACGTTGGTGGCGTGCACGGTACTCATGCCGCCCGCGCTCCCTTCACGTCCTCGGGCTGCTCGTAGGTGACCACCAGTTCGCCGTGCTCGGCGTCGACGCGCACCGTCGCGCCGTCCTGGACGTCGCCGCGCAGCAGGGCTCGTCCCACCAGTGTCTCGACCTCGTGGGAGATGTAGCGCCGCAGCGGCCGGGCCCCGTACACCGGGTCGTAGCCCTGGTGGGCGATCAACTCCCTAGCGGCATCGGTGAGTTCGACGGTGATGCGGCGCTCGGCGAGCCGCTGCCGCAGCTCGTCGAACTGCAGTTCCACGATCCGCTCGATCTGCCGCTCGCCGAGCGGCTTGAACAGCACGATGTCGTCGACGCGGTTGAGGAACTCCGGGCGGAAGTGCCCGCGCAGCTCCCCCATCACCAGGGCGCGGGCGTCGGGCTTGATGTCGCCCTCGGCGGTGGCGCCGTCGAGGAGGTGCTCGGAACCGATGTTGGACGTCATGATGATCACGGTGTTGCGGAAGTCGACGGTGCGGCCCTGGGAGTCGGTGATTCGGCCGTCGTCGAGGATCTGCAGCAGGGTGTTGAACACATCGGTGTGCGCCTTCTCCACCTCGTCGAACAGCACGACCGAGTACGGCTTGCGGCGTACGGCCTCGGTGAGCTGGCCGCCTTCCTCGTAGCCGACGTATCCGGGGGGTGCGCCCATCAGCCGGCTGACGGTGTGCCGCTCCTGGTACTCGCTCATGTCGAGGCGGACCATGTTCTCCTCGGAGTCGAACAGGGTCCGTGCGAGGGTCTTGGCCAGCTCGGTCTTCCCGACGCCGGTGGGGCCGAGGAAGATGAACGAGCCGATGGGACGGCGCGGGTCGCGGATGCCGGAGCGGGCGCGGATGATGGCGTCGGTGACGAGTTTGACGGCCTCGTCCTGACCGATGACACGCTCGCGCAGGATGTCGTCGAGGCGCAGCAGTTTCTCGCGTTCGCCCTCCTGGAGGCGGGAGACGGGGATGCCGGTCCAGGCGGCAACGATCTCGGCGATCTCCTCCTCGGTGACGACCTCGCGCAGCAGCCGGTTCTGCCCCTGTTTGGCCGCCAGTTGCTCCTCCTCCGCGGCGAGTCGGCGCTCCAGGTCCTGGAGACGGCCGTAGCGGAGTTCGGCCGCGCGGTTGAGGTCGTAGGCGCGTTCGGCCTCCTCCGCCTCGTGGCGGACCTGCTCCAGTTCCTGGCGCAGCTCCTGCACGCGGCGGATCGCCTGCCGTTCGGCCTCCCACTGGGCGTGTTTGGCGTCGGCCTCGCCGCGCAGGTCCGCCAACTCCCTGCGCAGTTCCTCCAGGCGGGTTCTGCTGGCGGGGTCGGTCTCCTTGGACAGGGCCGCGTCCTCGATCTCCAGGCGGGTCACCCGGCGGGTGATCTCGTCGAGTTCGGCGGGCATGGAGTCGATCTCCGTACGCAGCCGGGCGCAGGCCTCGTCGACGAGGTCGATGGCCTTGTCGGGCAGGAAACGGTCGGTGATGTAGCGGTGGGAGAGCGTCGCCGCCGCCACCAGCGAGGTGTCCTGGATCTTGACACCGTGGAAGACCTCAAGGCGTTCGCGCAGTCCGCGCAGGATGGAGACGGTGTCCTCCACGCTGGGTTCGTCGACCACGACCTGCTGGAAGCGGCGTTCGAGGGCGGCGTCCTTCTCGATGTGCTTGCGGTACTCGTCGAGGGTGGTGGCGCCGATCATGTGGAGTTCGCCGCGGGCGAGCATGGGCTTGAGCATGTTGCCCGCGTCCATCGCCCCTTCGGCGGCGCCCGCGCCGACGACGGTGTGCAGTTCGTCGACGAAGAGCAGGATGCTCCCCTGGGCGGCCTTCACCTCGGACAGTACGGCCTTGAGGCGTTCCTCGAACTCGCCGCGGTACTTGGCGCCGGCGACCAGGGAGCCCATGTCGAGGGCGAACACGATCTTGTCGCGGAGTCCTTCGGGCACGTCGCCGCGGACGATGCGCTGGGCGAGGCCCTCGACGATGGCGGTCTTGCCGACGCCGGGGTCGCCGATCAGGACCGGGTTGTTCTTGGTCTTTCGGCTGAGGATCTGGGTGACACGGCGGATCTCGGCGTCCCGGCCGATGACCGGGTCCAGCCGCCCGGACCGGGCTTCGAGGACCAGGTCGCGGCCGTACTTCTCCAGGGCCTCGTAGGCCACCTCGGGATTGGCGGAGGTCACGCGCTGGTTGCCGCGGACCTGGGTGAGCGCGGCGAGGAAGGAGTCCTGGGTCACGCCGTGCTTCTTCAGCAGGCGCCCGGCGGCGGTCGCCGAGCCTTCCGCGGTCAGCGCCAGCAGCAGGTGTTCCACGGACACGTACTCGTCCTTGAGGCGTTTGGCCTCCCGCTCCGCCGCGTCCAGCAGCCGGGCCAGGCGCTGGGTGACGAAGACCTGGCCCGGCGCCGCGCCGGGGCCGGTCACCTTGGGCCGGCGGGAGAGTTCCTCGCGTACGGCCGCGCGCAGCTCCTCGGGCTCGGTGCCCGCCTGCTGCAGCAGTCGCGGGATCAGGCCCTCCTCCTGGTCGAGGAGGGCGAGCAGCAGGTGTTCACCGTCGACCTCGGTATGGCCGAGGCTGCCGGCGGCGCTCTGGGCCTCCTGCAGGGCTTCCTGTGACTTCTGGGTCAGGCGGTTCATGTCCATGGTGGTAGATCACTCCTCATGCCCGCACGCCGCAGCGCGGCTTCGAGCAGGCTGATGCGGTCGAGCAGATCGAGCACCAGACCGAGGGATGCGTAGTTCAGGCACAGCCCGGTGCGCAGGCGTTGGACACGGGCCAGGGCGGCCGGGGCCGCGGGGGTGAACACCAGCCGTCCGGAGGCGTCACGGCCGGCGTCCACCAGTCCGAGGGCGACGAACCGACGGATCAGGTCGGGATGGAGGCCCGAGCGACGGGCCGCGGTCTCCAGGGAGAGCAGGGGCACGGGCACGATCGCGTACCGCGCGCCCACTTCGTGCGTGTGTGCGCGGGACGGGCGGGCCTCGGCCGGTCGGTCGGTCATCAGGTCCTCCTGGGGTCGAACGACGAGACGGCGGCAAGTTCCTCCAGCAGCTCGCGCTCCCGGTCGCTCAGCCGGGGCGGCACCATGATCCGCAGCTCCGCGTACAGGTCTCCGTCCGCGCCGCGCGGGCCCGGCATGCCCTCGCCGCGCAGCCGCAGGCGCCGTCCGCTGGAGGACCCGGCGGGCACGGTCACCTTCGCCGTGTCACCGCCCGGCGTGCGCACCGGCACGGTCGCGCCCAGCGCCGCCTCCCACGGGGTGACCGGAAGCCGCACGTGGACGTCCCGGCCGTCGAGGCGGAACTCGGGGTGCGGCTGGATCCGCACCCGCAGGTACAGGTCCCCGGCGGGAGCGTCGCCGGCGCTCCCGCGTCCGCCCTCCCCAGCAAGCCGGATGCGCTGCCCGTCGATGGTGCCGGGCGGTACGTCGACCTGGTAGCGCCGCTGCCCGTCCGGCCCGGCGAGGGTGACCGTACGGCGTCCGCCCCGATAGGCCTCCTCGACGGTGAGCGGCAGTTCGGCCTCCTGGTCGGCGCCGGGCACGCGCATGCGCCCCGCACCGCCGAACAGCGAGCCGAACAGATCCTCGACGTCGACCCCCTCGCCCCCGAAGCCCGCCGTCGAGTACCGCACCCGCGGACCGCCGCCGGTGGGCCGACGGGAGCCGTTTCCGGCTCCGGCGCCGGCGGCGACCCGCTCCTCCCAGTCCTCCGGCACCTGCCGGAAGTCCTCACCGAAACGGTCGTACCGGGCTCGCTGCTCCGGATCGGACAGGACGCTGAAGGCCTCGTTGATCTCCTTGAACCGCTCCTCCGCCTGGGGGTCCTTGTTGACGTCGGGGTGGTACTTGCGGGCCAGGGTGCGATAGGCCCGCTGGATCTCGTCGCGGTCGGCGGTGCGCGAGACACCGAGCACCTCGTAGAAGTCGCGTGCCATGGCCGCTCACTCCCGCTTGGCTACGGTCACGGCGGCCGGCCGCAGCTGCCGCTCGGCCTCCCCGTAGCCGGGTCGCAGCACCTGGACCACGGTGTTCGGATCCGCGTCGGGATCCTGGACCACGCCGACCACCTCGTGCCGGGCCGGGTCGAACGGCGCGCCGATCTCCGCGTGGCGCGGGTAGCCCAGCCGCTCCAGGACGTTCACGGCCTGGTCGCGTACGGCGCGGACGCCTTCGACGATGGCACCGGGGTCGGCGGTCGCGTGGCTCAGGGCGAGTTCCAGGTTGTCGATGACGGGCAGGAAGGCCGCAGCCGTACGGGCGCGTTCGGCGGCGCCCTCCCGCGCCAGTTCCCTGACGTGGCGTTTGCGCAGATTGTCGAGGTCGGCCAGGGCGCGGCGCCAGCGGTCCTCGGCCTCTCGCAATGCGGCCGCGTACGCGTCGTCGGGTGCGGCGGCGCCGGTTGCGTCGTCGGGCCCTGGCTCGGCCTCCTCGGTCGGCGGTCCAGGCTGCTCAAGGTCCCCGCGCGGCGGCTGTACGGCGCCTTCCGGCGGCGGGTCGGGCGCTGGGCCCCGGGGTGGGATGGGCATGGCGGACACCTCAGCCCTTGTCGAACTCGGCGTCGATCACGTCGTCGTCGCCCCCGGCACCGCCCGGCGCGGAGCCGCCGGCACCGGATCCGTCCGGTGCGCCGGAGCCTGCCGGACCGCCCTCGGCAGATCCCGCCTGGTGGGCCGCGAGCCCCGCGAAGACCTGCTGGAGTTCGGATGTCAGCGGCCGGACCTTGTCCACCCCGGCCTCGTCCTTGACCGCCTCGCGGGCCTCGGTCACCAGCATCTCGGCGCGGGCCTTCTCATGGGCGGGCGCGGTGTCGCCGAGCTCGCCGAGGCGCTTTTCGACCTGGTAGGCGACGGCGTCCAGTTCGTTGCGGGCGTCGACCGCCTCGCGCAGGGCCTGGTCCTGGTCGCGGTTGCGGTCGGCCTCCTGGACCATCCGCTCGACCTCGCCGCGGTCGAGGTTGGAGCTCTCGCTGATGGTGATGCCCTGCTCCTTGCCGGTGTCCTTGTCGCGCGCGGTGACGTTGAGGATGCCGTTGGCGTCGACGTCGAAGGTGACCTCGACCTGTGCCTCGCCGCGCGGCGCGGGGCGGATGTCGGTGAGCTGGAAGCGGCCCAGGACGCGGTTGTCGGCGGCCCTCTCCCGTTCCCCCTGCAGGACGACGACATCGACGGCGGGCTGGTTGTCCTCGGCGGTGGAGAAGGTCTCGGTGCGGCGCACCGGGATGGTGGTGTTCCGCTCGATGATCTTCGTCATCACACCACCGCGTGTCTCCACGCCCAGCGACAACGGGGTGACATCGAGCAGCAGGACGTCCTTGACCTCGCCCTTGAGGACCCCGGCCTGGATCGCGGCGCCCATCGCCACGACCTCGTCGGGGTTGACGCTCATGTTGGGGTCCTTGCCGCCGGTCAGCCTCCGCACCAGCGCCTGGACCGCGGGAATGCGGGTGGAGCCGCCGACGAGGATGACCTCGTCGATGTCGTTGTCACTGACCTTGGCGTCGTCCATGGCCTGCCGCACCGGACCCAGGCAGCGCTCCACCAGGTCGCCGGTGATCTGCTCGAACGTGGACCGCATGATCGTCGTGGTCAGGTGCTTGGGCCCGGAGGCGTCGGCGGTGATGAACGGCAGGCTGACCTGCGTCTGGGTCACCGAGCTGAGCTCCGTCTTGGCCTTCTCGGAGGCCTCGAACAGCCGTTGCAGCGCCTGCGGGTCCTTGCGCAGGTCGATGCCGTTCTCCTTCTGGAAGCCGTCGGCGAGCTGGTCGACCAGCCGGCGGTCGAAGTCGTCGCCGCCCAGATGGGTGTCGCCGGCTGTGGACCGCACCTCCACCACGCCGTCGCCGACGTCGAGGACGCTGACGTCGAAGGTGCCGCCGCCCAGGTCGAAGACGAGCACGGTCTCGTGCTCCTTCTTCTCCATGCCGTAGGCGAGAGCGGCCGCGGTCGGCTCGTTGATGATCCGCAGCACTTCCAGGCCGGCGATCCGTCCGGCGTCCTTGGTGGCGGTGCGCTGGGCGTCGTTGAAGTAGGCGGGCACGGTGATGACCGCCTCCGTGACCCGCTCGCCCAGTTGCTTGGAGGCGTCGTCGGCGAGCTTGCGCAGCACCTGCGCGCTGATCTCCTCGGGAGCGTAGAGCTTGTCGCGCACTTTGAAGCGGGCGGCGCCGCCGTCCCCCTCGACCACGTCGTACGTGACGGCCTTGGCCTCTTCGGAGATCTCGTCGAAGTGCCGGCCGATGAACCGCTTGGCCGAGTAGATGGTGCCCTTGGGGTTGAGGATCGCCTGCCGGCGGGCCAGCTGGCCCACCAGGCGCTCGCCGGTGTCGGTGAAGGCCACCACGGACGGCGTCGTGCGGTTGCCCTCGCTGTTGGGGACGACCGTCGGCTCGCCGCCCTCCCAGACGGCGATCACCGAGTTCGTGGTGCCCAGGTCGATGCCTACTGCCTTGGCCATGAGGAACTCCTTCCGCGACGGGCGGCCCCCTCGGCCCTCGGAGCAGCGCCTGATCTTCCGCACTGGCCCAGGTGGCCGCGCGACCGCTCCGCGGGCGGCTGCTGTTGAAAGCCGCGCTGTGTGTGCCGGTGCCGGTCCCGCCGTTCAGCGTGGCCCTGCCACGTCTCATGCGGCCGGTCACCTGCTCGACCGGTCCCGGACGGTGCTCCTTCGGGCCCGTTCGTTCATCAGCCGGCCCTCTGTGCCGCAGCCACCAGTGCGCCCGACGATCCCTGACAAGCCCACAGTGGCAAGTGAGGAGCCCGCCCCGCCTGACCCCGGCAGGTCGGAATTCGACGCGGTCGATCGGTCCACGAGAACAAGACCGAATTCGGAGGAGTCCGGTGTCCTTGCCCGAGCTGGGTACTCGGGCCTCGCCCATGTACGGATTCCACGATTTACTCGATCGCCTCCGACTGCCGGAGGAGAACGGAGTGATCAATGGACCGCCACCCGGCACGAAGGCTGTCCTCCCACTCCTCCGCCCAGGAAGTGACCCACCACCCGAGCGACACCGCGGGCACCGGACGCCACGACCCCCGTCCACTCGCGGCGCTGGATCCGCACGGGCTGCTGGTGCTGTCCCACGCCCTGTTCTCCTGCGCGGAGCAGGGTGAGATCGTGCGGTCGGCGATGCGGCACGTCAGTGCCCTTGGTCCCTACCACGCCGAGGCCGGATACCTCGCGACGGGCGACGGTCTGTCGCGCGTCCCCGGCCCCGACGCGGGAGCGTCGACGGTCGACGACGCACGGATGCAGGAGCTGGGCGCGGCCGACGGCTCCGTATCCCTTCCGGAGCGGTCCTGGAACTGGGCGTTCGGCCTGCGCGGGGCCGGCGGTCTGCTCGGCTACCTCGTGGTCTCCTCCGCCTCGGAGCCCGACGAGCAGGGGCACTTCCTCCTCTCGACCCTCGCGGGTCTCACCTCGGCGGCACTGTCGATGGCGGCCACGCGCCCCGCGCACCATGACAACGACGGCGAACCGAGTCGGCTCCGCGCGGAACGGGACACCGCGCTGAGGCAGTTGGACACGATGCGCTCCGAGCTGCACCTGCACGAGACCGTGCACGAGACGCTCGCCCGTGTCGCTGCCCGAGGTGGCGGCGAGGACGCCATCACCGAAGCGCTGTACGAACTCACCGGGCTGTCGGCACTCATCGAGGACCGGTTCGGCAACCTGAGGTCCTGGGCCGGTCCCGACCGGCCCGACCCCTATCCGGTGCGCTCCTCGAGCCACCAGGACGAGATGCTGCGGCAGATCGCGCACGAGGCGGGTCCCGTCAAGGTCAAGGGCCGGCTGATCGCCCTGGCGCGGCCGCGCGGCGAACTCCTCGGCGTACTCGCCCTCGAGGACCCCGGGGCGACGGCCGACGAGCACACCGTGTTCGCCCTGGATCACGCCCAGCAGTTGCTCGCCCAGGAGCTCATGCATACACGCGAACTCACCGAGGTCGGACAACGGCTTCGCCGCCGGCTGATCGACGACCTGTTGGAGGGCACTGACGAGAAGAGTGCCTACGCCCGGGCCGAAGCCGTCGGCCACGACCTGCACCGTACCCATTACGTGGTCGTGGTGCAGTGGCCGGGCGATGCCCCGGACGACTCCTTCACCCGTGCCGTCGAGCAGAACACGGCCGCCCCGGCGACCCGCCCGCTGATCACCCGTCGCGGCGACCGCGTGATCCTGCTGACCGAAGCGAGGCCCGACGACAGTGCCGTGCACGCGGCCCTGGCCCAGGAGCTGGGGACGCCCGACGGGGCGATCGGGGTGAGCACCCCCTGCGACTCCCCGAGCGCCGTTCCCCGCTGCCATCAGGAGGCACTGCGGGCTCTGGAGGTACGGCAGAACTCCCGTCAGCGCAGCGGGACGACATTCTTCGACGAGCTCGGGCTGTACCGGATCCTGGGGCCCGGCAACTCTCTCCGGGAGCTCGAAGGCTTCGTGCGGGAGTGGCTCGGCCGGCTGATCGACTACGACGCGGGACACGACACGGAGTTGGTGGAGACGCTCTCGCGCTACTTCGACTGCGGAGGCAACTACGACGACGCGGCCGCCGCCCTGACGGTCCACCGCAGCACCCTGCGCTACCGGCTGCAGCGCATCCGTGAGATCAGCGACCGCGACCTGGCGGATGTGGACACCCGGCTCAATCTGCAGGTGGCAACACGCGTCTGGAAGATCATCCTGGGCGGGCGGCGCTGACCGCGGCTCCCCGGAGGGGCCGGTGTGGCGCGTCGGCCCCGCACTCGAATCAGGTCGCCTGCAACTTCGACTCCCCGAGGGTCATCGTTCAGATGACCACTTGCCTGTCATCGCGCGGATGACATGCGACAACGATGTCAGACGAAGCGCACCGGCAGTTCCCGCCAGAGCTGTGGAGATGTTTTCGCGATGCCGATGCGCACCGACCGGCGGGCCGGCCGGCGGCGCCAGGGCCACCAGAAACACGATTCTGTCGTGGAAGCGCAGATCGGGGGCACTCCACCACTATGACGACAGGTGTGACGCTCGGCGTCGAAGAAGAGTTCCTGCTGCTCGATCGTGAGACGGGGCTGCCCGCGCCGCGCGTCGGCGATGTCCGTGCCGCAGCGGGGCGCGAGCCCGGGGTGCGGAGGGAGGACATCGACACCGAACTGCTCCAGGCGCAGGTGGAGGTCGCCACGCCGGTGTGTTCCGACCTCGCGGAGGTCGCCGCGCACCTCACCCGGTTCCGGCGCGCGGTGGGCGGCGCCGCTCGCAGCGCGAACTGCCGGCTCGCGGCGACCGGCGGCGCGCCGCTGGCCGGTGCCTCGACGGTGCCTGTCACCGCGCAGCAGCGCTACCAGGCCATGCGGGCCGAGGCCGCGCGGCTGGTCGACGAGCAGCTGATCTGCGGCATGCACGTCCATGTCGCCGTGCCGGACCGCCAGGCCGGTGCCGCCGCGCTGGGCCGGCTGAGACCCTGGCTGCCGACACTGGTGGCCCTGGGCGCCAACTCCCCGTTCTGGGAAGGGCGGGACACCGGTTTCGCGAGCTGGCGCACCGTGGTCTTCGGCCGCTGGCCGATCAGCGGCTCGCCGCCCTTCTTCACCGGCGCCGCGCACTACGAGGAGCAGGTGACCGCTCTGCTGGCCACCGGCGTCGTATCCGACCGTGGCCAGTTGTACTGGCATGCCCGGCTGTCCGACAATTACCCGACGCTGGAGGTACGCGCACCGGATGTCCAGTTGGAGGTCGACAGTGCGGTCACCCTCGCCGGGCTCACCCGCGCACTGGTGGTGACCGCGCTGAGCGAGGACCGTCGCGATCTGCCGGTTCTGGATCCCTCGTCCGAAATCCTGCAGGCCTCCGGATGGCACGCGGCACGCTACGGCTTGAGCGGGGATCTGGTCGACCCCCGTACCGGCACGTCCTCCCCGGCAGCCGCGGTGGTGGGCGCCATGCTCGATCGCCTCACACCCGCGCTCAAGGAACTCGGGGACGTCGACCGGGTGTCCGCCGGCGTGCAGCGGCTGCTCGAGCAGGGCACGGGAGCCGCAAGGCAGCGTGCCGCGCTCGCCGAAGGCGGCACGGAGGCGCTTCTGGATCTGTTCGCACCCCCACCCGCGTAACCTGCCGCCACGGCGCCCTCTCGGGCGTTGCCGGGCCCCTGCGGCTGTCGCTGGACCAGGCAGCAGGGGCCCACCACACGTTGGACGCGGGCACGGTGTTCGGCCGGATCGCGCTGAAGCCATGAACCGCGGGAACGGTGTTCGGGGCCCCGAGCAACGGGAGCGATGTCGCCCCCCGCCTGCCGGTCCCACCGCCTCCTGCCTCCGCTCGGGCCGGTGAGGGGGGTGTGTCTCAGGCGTCGCCGGCGGTCCGCGTCCGAGACGTCGACGACACGGGCTCTGCCGGGGTCGGGTCCGGGGTCGGGGAGGCGGTGATCAGTGTGGAGCTGCCGGTGTCACGGTCCGTGAGACCCGCGAGGAGGGCGAGAGCAAGGCCGGCTGCGGCGAGCGTCGCTCCGACCAGGGCCGGTGATGCCCAGCCCCAGCCTGCGGAGATGGCCAGGCCGCCGAGCCAGGCGCCACCCGCGTTGGCCAGGTTGAAGGCGGAGTGGTTGGAGGCCGCGGCCATCGTCGGGGCATTCTTCGCCTTGGCCATGAGCAGCATCTGCACGGGCGTGGTGACCAGCGCGCCCATCGCGCCCATGAACACGAGGGTCACCAGAGCGGGGACGGTGCTGTGCACGGTGAAGTAGAACGCCACCAGCGTCGAACCGAGCAGGAGGAGACCCCCGTACAACGTCGGGCGCAGGGCCCGGTCGCTGAGCGGACCCGCGATCAGTGTGCCCAGCGTCATGCCGATGCCGTAGAGGGCGAGGACCCAGGTGGTGGAGGAGTCGGCGAGGCCGGTCACATGGGTCAGGATCGGCACCAGATAGCTGTAGACGGCGAAGAATCCGCCGAATCCCACGACGGCGGTGGCCAGGCCGAGGGCGACCTGCCGGTTGCCCATCGCCTTCAGTTCGTGCCGGATGCCGGACTGGTTGCCGCGGGGCTGATGGGGGACGAAGGCGGCCAGCGCTGCCAGCGCGAGCAGGCCGATGACGGCGACGCCGCAGTAGGCGTACCGCCAGCCGAGGTGCTGGCCGAGGGCGGTGCCGGCCGGGACGCCGACGATGTTGGCGATGGTGAGCCCGAGGAACATCCTCGACACGGCCCGCCCGGCTCGTTCGGGGGCGACCAGCCGGGAGGCCACGACGGCGCCCACACCGAACAGCGCGCCATGGGGCAGGCCCGCCAGGAACCGTGCGGCGAACAGCAGGCCGAAGTTCGGGGCGAGAGCGGAGGCGACGTTGCCGATCACGAACATCGCGGACAGCAGGAGCAGGAGCCGTTTGTGGGCGATGCGTGCGCCGATGCCGGTCAGGACGGGCGCCCCGACGACGACACCGAGCGCGTAGGCGGAGACGAGGTTGCCGGCGTGCGGCACGGACACTCCGACGCCGTCGGCGATCTGGGGCAGCAGCCCCATGGTGGCGAACTCGGTCGTTCCGATACCGAACGCGACGAGGGCGAGGGCCAGCAGGGCCAGTGGCATGGGGCGCGAGTACCTTTCACGGGCTGCGGTCTGCGTGCGGATGCGGGGGGAAGAGGGCAGGACCGTGATGCGTCCGGTTCGCCCTGTTTCTGTAACCTGTCGCCTCGGTCGCCGTTGCCCGATGCGCCCCTGGGGGGCAGGAAGAGTCTACGAGGGCTCCGGGCGCCGCTCGCCCAGCCGTGAGGTCAGGTCAGGACCGTTCGATCGGGATCCACAGTTGGGAGTGGGTCTCCGCGTCGATCTCCACGGGTCGCGTCCGCAGGAGTTCCGGACCTGGCCGGCTCGTGTACGGGTTGGAGGGGAACCACTGTGTGAACACGTCCCGCCACAGTGCCTGGAGCGCGCTCGGATAGGGCCCGTCGTCGTCGAACACCGCCCAGGTCCCGGCCGGTACGTCGAGGGCGTCGAGTTCCTCGATGTCCGACTCCGGGCCGGTGGCCACCCCGATCCAGTAGTCCGCCTCGGCCCCCTCCTCCCGGCTGTCGGTCAGATACACCGCTGCCGACAGGATCCCCTCCGGTTCCCGGTCGGCCAGCTCCTTCATCCGTATGATCGTCCGCTCGTCCAGGCTCTCCAGGTGCGCCACGGCGACCGCGTTGAGCCCCTCGTGCACCAGCGGGACCCGCGCCTTCCTGCCGACGATCCGGAACGCCTCCTTCTCCACGATCCGGTAGCGCATCGCCGTACTCCCTTCGACGACGACGCGGAAGGACATGCGCGGCTGCGCCGTGAGCAGTGCGCCCGTGCGCCGGGCCTCGCCGGGACCGATGCCGTGCACCGACCGGAACGCCCGGGCGAACGCCTCGCCCGAGCCGTAGCCGTACCGCACCGCGACATCGAGCAGCGTGCGTTCCCCGGCCAGCACCTCGGCCGCGGCAAGAGTCATCCTGCGGCGCCGCACGTAGACCGGGAGCGGCATCCCGGCGAGGGCGGAGAACAACCGCCGGAAGTGGTACTCCGACACCGCGGCGATCCGGGCCGCCTCGGCCACGTCGACCTCCCGGTCGAGGCGGGCCTCCAGGTGGTCCAGCGCCTGATTCAGCCGCTCCAGCACGTGTGTCCGTACCCTTCCTGCCGATACGACCGGGCCGTCTTCAGGTGTAGGCGACTTCTTCGCGCCCCGCCCGACAGAAGCCGTGCGGGAACTGTCGGGCGGGTGGCCTCGGCGTTGCCTGAGGCTGGCGCACATGACTGATGTTAAAGGGCTGTGCGAACCGCGGTTCGCCGCAGTCGAGGCGGCCCTCGCGGCCTCGCTCGACAAGGACGATGTGGGCGCCTCGGTCGCCGTCTACCTCGACGGCGAACCGGTGGTCGACCTGTGGGGCGGGTACGCCGACGCGGACCGCACCGTGGGCTGGGAGCGCGACACCCTCACGGGCGTGAACTCGACGACCAAGAACATGACCGCCTTGTGCGCGCTGGTCCTGGCCGACCGGGGCCGGCTCGATCTGTCCGCGCCGGTCGCCACCTACTGGCCCGAGTTCGCCGTAGCGGGCAAGGAGCGTCTGCTGGTCCGCCATGTGCTGTCCCATACCGCGGGGCTGCCGGACCTGTCCGGGCCGACGGCGGTCGAGGATCTCTACGACTGGCAGAGCGTGACGGCGGGGCTGGCCGCGCAGGCCCCCGAGTGGGAGCCGGGAACCGCCGCCGGGTACCACGGGCTCACCTTCGGGTACCTGATCGGTGAGATCGTCCGCCGCGTCACCGGCCGCTCCCTCGGCGATTTCTTCGCGGAGGAAGTGGCCAAGCCGCTGGGCGCGGACTTCCACATCGGGCTCTCCGCCGCCGACGACCGCCGCGTCGCACCGCTCGTCCCGCCGCCGTCGCTGACCGACGAGTACACCGCCGCCGCACCGACCGGGCCGGACGGCACACGTCGGGAGCACGACGGTGTCGCGGTCCGGGTCAGGGATGCCAACTCCGTTGCCTGGCGCCGCGCGCAGATCCCCGCGGTGAACGGCTTCGGCAACGCCCGGTCCGTCGCCCTCGTCCAGTCGGTGCTGGCGAACCGGGGTGCCGTCGGTGGCGTGCGGCTGCTGTCGCCCCAGGGCTGCGAGCCCGCGTGGCAGGAGGTGTTCCGCGGCGAGGACCGGGTGCTGCGGACCCCGATGTCCTGGACGGTGGGCTTCGGCAAGTTCGGCACGATGTTCGGTTGGGGCGGATGGGGCGGCTCGCTCGTCGCGAGCGACCCCGACGCTCGGATGACGGTGGCCTACGTGATGAACCAGATGCTCGACCGGGAGCAGCAGGAGGACAGCCGCGGCATGGAGATGATCATGGCTGCCTACGGCGGACTGCGGTGACAACCCGCGGCAACTCGCGCCCCCGAGACCGGAATTGGTCTAGCCGAATCTTTCCCAGATCTCTTGACGCAGGCCGACGCGGACGGCCACGCTTCGTACCGCAGGCAGATGTAAGGAAAGTTTCCGATTAACTTCACGACTCGCCGTTCGACGGATTTCCCCTGCCTCACCCCGCCCTGATCACGTCGCACGGCTCCTCCCCACCCACACCTCCGCACCGTGCGACGGGCCTGCAGGGCACCGCAATCCGCGTATCGGCGCGACGCCGTGCGCGGCCTCGCCCCACGGAGGAGCAACCGCATGAGACGTGCGTCGCTGCGCGCCGCATTGACCGCCGCCCTGATGGCCGGCGGCCTGGCCACGACCGCCGCCCCGGCCGCCCACGCGGCCGACAACACCGGTCTGATCGCCTCCTTCGGCATCACCTCCACCTGGGGTGCCGGATTCGAGGGCGGCTACACGGTCACCAACAGGTCCACCCACACGGTCAGTTCATGGACCATCACCTTCACATTGCCCGCCACCGAGGCCGTCACCAGTTCATGGAACGGCACGGTCACCCACAGCGGGACGCAGTACACGATCACCTCCCCCTCCTGGGAGGCCCCGCTCGCGCCCGGTGACTCCGCGCCCGTCGTCGGCATGGACTTCAGCTACACCGGCGCGGTCGTCCAGCCCAGCGCCTGCCTGATCAACAACGGCCCCTGCGCCGGCGTCCCCGCCGACACCTCCGCACCCTCGACCCCCAGCGGGCTCGCCGTCCGGGCCACCGGCCCCGGCAGCGTCACGCTGGGCTGGAACGCCTCGACCGACAACGTCGGGGTGGTCGGCTACCGGGTCTACGAGGGCAGCGACGTCATCGCCACCACCTCCGGCACCGGCACCACGTTCACGGTGATCGGCCTGCTCGCCGGCAGCAGTCACAGCTTCTCGGTGACCGCGCTCGACGACTCCAACAACCAGTCGGCGCACTCCGCGACACTCACCGCGACCGCGGGCAGCGGCACAACTCCCGGCGTGGCGGCCCCCTTTGTCGACCTCGGCGCCTACCCGACGCCGAACCTCACGCAGATCGCCACGAACACCGGGCTGCGGCAGTTCTCGCTCGGCTTCATCACCGCCGGGTCGACCGGCTGCTCGGCCAGCTGGTTCAACTCCTATGACCCGGGCACGGCTTGGGACCGGGCGGATTTCGACTCCCTGCGCGCGATGGGCGGTGACGTACGGCCGTCCTTCGGCGGCGCGTCGGGCACCGAACTGGCCCTCGCCTGCACCAGCACGACCGCGCTCCAGGCGCAGTACCAGAAGGTCGTGGACTCCTACGCCCTGGACCGCGTGGACTTCGACATCGAAGGCGCCGCGGCGGTCGACCACGCCTCGATCGACCGGCGCTCGACGGCCGTGGCCGCCGTCCAGGCCGCGCAGCGCGCCAAGGGCCGCGACCTCAAGGTCACCCTCACACTCCCGGTCCTGCCCAGCGGCCTCACCGCCGACGGCGTCTACATCCTCGACTCCGCCAAGTCGCACAACCTGAACGTCGACACCGTCAACCTGATGGCCATGGACTACGGCGACAGCGCCGCGCCCAGCCCGGCCGGGAAGATGGGCAGTTACGCCATCCAGGCCGCGACCTCGACCCGCGCCCAGATCGCCTCGGTGTGGCCGAACCTCACCACCGCCCAGACCTGGGCGATGGTGGGACTCACCCCGATGCTCGGCCAGAACGACACCGCCAGCGAGGTGTTCACCGCCGCCGACGCACAACAGGTGCTCACCTTCGCCAAGCAGAACCACCTGGGCGAGCTGGGCTTCTGGGACGTCACCCGCGACGGGAACGCCTGCACCGGTGCCTTGAGCAAGTGCACGAACATCCCGCAGACCCCGTACCAGTTCTCCAAACTGTTCGCGACCTACACGGGCTGACCCCGCGAGGGAACTCCGCGTCGCACGACCATGTGCGCCGCACTCCGCTGGCCCCGGGGATCGCCCGAGCCGGGTCAGCGGAGCGTGCGGGTGAACTGGTACGCGCTCTGCGACGTGCCGCTGCAGGTGTCGGACAGCTGACCATTGGTCGCGCAGGCCTTGTCGCGGCCCAGCGACCAGAAGGACAGTTCCTGGATGCCCTTGCTCGCGGCGAAGTTGGCGAGCGTGGTGGCGTTGGCGGTGCTGAACACCTCGGCTGTGGAGTCGTTCACGCCGATCATGGGCGTGTTCCCCTCCATGGCCCACAGCTGTGCGGAACTCTTGGTCGTCCAGATCCGGCCCAGTTGGTCGTGCAGGGCGGTCGCCGCGCCGGTGGCCGCCTTGCCCATGTCCATGGCCGGGCCGTAGTCCATGGTCATGATGTTGACCAGGTTGACCGTCAGGGCGTTGCTCTTGGCGTTGTTCAGCAGGTTGATGGAGTTCTGTTCCAGGCCGGTCGGGTTGACCGGGAGGGTGTACTGGACGTCGAGTCGGCGCCCCGCGGTCGCGTACTCGCTCTGCAACTGCGCCAGGGCCTTGTTGCGCCGGTCGTTGGCAGCCGTGTTGTTGAGGGTCGAGCCCTCGATGTCGAGGTCGACGCGGGTGAGGTTGAGGCTGTCGATGACCCGCTTGTACTGGGCCTTGAGGGACGACACCGAGGTACAGGCGACGCCCAGTTCGGTGCCGGAGGCGCCGCCGAAGGAGGCGATGACGTCGCCGCCGGCCGCCCTCGTGGAGTTGATGGCGGCGGTCCAGGAGGAGTCGGTGATGGACGTGTCGCCGTTGAAGGTCGCGTTGCAGCCGCTTCCGGCGATGACGAAGGCGAGGGTGAAGTACTTCTGGCCGGTGGCGTTGCGTGCGTTGGCGAGGGCGGACGGGGAGTTCCAGGTCTCGGCGTACGGTGCCGAGTACCGGGCGGGGAAGCCGGGCCCGGGGTTCGCCGCGGTCGGGGCGGCGGATGCCGAGGGGGCGACGACGGCTGCCACCGCCGCACCGGCGGTCACGGCAACGGCCAGTGTGTAGCTGCTGTTTCGACGCATGAGTCCTCCAAGACGCAGCGCACCCGGTGCGCTGGTGGGGGGTAGAGGAAACCACCACCTGTTCATGTGCATGAACACTTTCCGTTCATGTGAACAGGCTGAAGCCATTAAGGCCTAGACCAATGCGCCCGTCAACCCCTGTGACACCAACTGGTGGATGCAACGCCCTTGCACCGACGGTCAGTTGGAGAGGTCAGTCCGTCGCGGAAGCGGAAGAGGAGAGCGCAGGAGAGGACATACCGCGGCCCCGAGGCGATCGAAGCACTCGGGGCCGCTCTGCGCGTTGCGGGAATGGAGGGCGGTCGCCTACGCGGCGATACGCTCTGCGGGGCTTCAGCCGGACGATCGTCCCCGCAGGCAATAGGTGAGGCCCGGGGACACTGTGCCCTCCACTCCCACGATCCTTCCAACCACATTGCCCCGCTGTGCATTCCCGGGCGGCAGGACGGCAAGCATGTCCGTGACGACCGACGCGTACAGCCCGAACATGGACATCACTGCTGCACCGCGCGTCCTCGTCATCGGGCTTGATCCGCATCGGGTACCTGATTCGGCGGCACGCGCCCACTGCGGCCATCGCGTTCAACAGCACCCCGGACACCACGTCTAGTGGCCGCAGGTCGGCCGCCCGACGCTGCCGCCGCCGGAGCCGTCCCAGTGTGCGGCCGCCGCGAGGACGGCGGCCGCCGCACCCGTTCCGAGTACGGCGCCGGCGACGACGTCGCCCGGATAGTGCACTCCGGTGTGGACGCGCGAGTAGCCCACGGCTGAGGCCAGCAGGCCGAGAGGGACCGTGACGGCCGGGAACGCGGGTCCGACCGCCGCCGCGAAGGCCACGGCGGAGGCGGTGTGGCCGGAGGGGAACGAGGCGGAGGCCGGCATGGGGACGTGCCGACCGGGGAACGGCGAGTCCTCGGCGCGGTGCGGGCGTGGCCGCCGTACAAGACGCTTGCCGAGCAGGTTGGCCGTGGTGGAGGCGACGCCGATCGCCGCTACGCCGAGCACCGCGGCGCGCCGGGAGCGGCCTGGGCGCAGAGCCAGGGCGGCGGCGATCAGGAGAGAGATCTTGGAGTGGTCGGCCGCCGCGGACAGTCGGCGCAGCGCCGAGTCCAGGGCCGGTGTGCTGGTGACCGTCACCGCTTCGTAGAGCGCCTGGTCGAGGCGGGCGAGATCGCGCAACAGACCCTGCGGTACTCGCTGTTGCCGAGGGCGACGCTCAATCATCGCTCTGCTCCTGGTTCTTGTCGCGTGAGGGGGCTGCGGGGTCGTGGCTCTCGGGTTCGTGGGGCGACCGGTCGAAGGCGAGGCGCAGGATGCGGTACCAGTCGACGGTCGGTGCGACGTACGGCGCCCCGGGACGTTCCCGTGGCACGCGCACCCGCAGGGCGCCTGGCCGTATCGTGCACACGACGGGCGGGGGCAGGACGAGCGCCTCGCCGTCCACGGCCACCGGGATGGTCTCCTCGTCGGACTCCACGACGACGCTGCGGGACGTCAGGGTCGTGATGCCGCTGGCCCGCTCCCCCAGCAGCGCCAGTTCGGCGGCTTGTACCGCGCCCTCCACCCGGACCGCGATCACGCCGAACGTGCCCGTGTCGAGCCGTTCCCTGCGGCCACCGGCCAAGGGGTCGGCCCGTGCGTAGGGGTTGTTGCTGACCAGCACCGCCTGTGGAGCCTCCAACCGCTCCTCGTCGGTCCGGGCACTGAGTGCGGCGCCCGCCTCGCCGGCCAGCAGGTCCGGCAGCTGGTCGAGCGCGGTGACCGCCTTGGCGTCGCGGTAGTCGGGGTTCTGCACGATGTGCGCGTACGTACCGAACGAGGCGGTGTTGACGAACGGCCGGCCGGAGATGTCCCCGAGGTCGACGCGGAGTTCCACACCGTCCGAGAGCGCCTCCAGGCTGCTCACCGGATCGTCCCGGTCCAGGCCGAGGTCCATGGCGAAGTGGTTGCGGGTGCCGGCCGTGACGACCATGAACGGCAGACCGTGTTCGGCGGCCACTCCCGCCACAAGGGCCTGGGTGCCGTCGCCGCCGGCCACACCGAGCAGGTCCGCTCCCTCGGCGACGGCCTGCCGGGCCAGTGCCACGGGATCCGGATCGGTGTCGAGGTCGAGCAGGATCACCCGCGCGCCCAGGGCCTCGGCCCGCTCCACGAGTCCGTACCGCCCGACCTTCCCGCCACCGGACTTCGGATTCATGATCAGCACGGCCCGGCGGGGCGGGCGCACCGTGCGGGTGTGCATGCCGTGCGGCTTGCGCAGCCGGCGCAGGGCGCCGCGCGCGCAGCCGAGCGCGGCCGTCCATGCCGCGAGGGCGACCACCGCGACCAACCACAGGCCCGACACGGCGTACAGCACCAGGACGCCGACGGGTGCGGCGATCGCCAGCAGGGCACCGAGGAGCCGGGCGAATCCGCGGTGCGCCAGCGCCCACCACAGGCCCGCGCCGGCCAGTCCGAGGCCCGCCAGACCCAGCAGCAGGATGAACACATGGCTGGTGCCGGCCACCACTGCCGCCACCGCTCCCGCGACGCACAGCAGGGCGAGGCGGGCCAGGGCTCGCGCCGAACCGAGACCCGTGCCGGGTCCGTGGCGCTCGGTCTCGCGCGTCGTTCCGGTCTTGTTCAATGTCGCTTCCCGGTCATGGCCCCGTCGGTGATCGACCGAGCCTCGACGACATGCGTCGCAGAGTGGATCAAGACTACAGGCCGGGTCCCACCGACCCCGGGCACTCAGAAGTGGCCTTCCAGGAGCTTCCGTACCTCGGCGGTGGTCATGGGCCCCGTGCCGTGCGCGACCGCCTCTCCCTCCTTCAGCAGGACGCAGGACGGGGCTCCGGTGATCCCGTATCGCTCGGTCGCGGCCGGACACCGTGTGATGTCGGCGCGGACGGCCGTCAGGCGGCCTGCGTAGTCGTCGGCGATGCCACCCACGACGAGGTCCATCACCCGGCAGGGTTCGATCGCCTTGGGCCATGTCCCGGTGAAGTACGCGAGGACGGGGACTCCGCTCATCCCGAGGATGAAATCGAACTCCGCGTCCTCACGGGGTCGGTGAACCCTCTGCGCCATGGAAGCTCCTGACCTCACGTTCCGTCATACCGTCCCCATCATCCCGCGCGCGTTGTGGCAGGCCTGCACGGTCCCGCTTCTCAGTCGGCCCGCAGACCGACCGCCAGCGTCAGTTCGAGGACCCGCTGTGGCGATGCGAGATCCGGGAACAGCTCCCGCAGCTGCGCCATCCGGTACCGGACCGTCTGGGGATGGACGAACAACGCCGCCGCCACCTCGTCCCGTCTGCCCTGGTGCAGCAGCCATTCCCGCAAGGTCTCCTCCAGCCGCTGTGCGGTCGCGGCGGGCAGGGTCCGCAGCGGTGCGAGGGCTCGGGCCCGCAGGTCCGCGAACGCGTCCGAGTCGGCGCTCAGCACCAGTTCGGGCAGGTGCTCCTCGGTGTCACGGATGTCGGAGGAGAGGGAGCGCGCGCGTACGGCTCGTGCGTACGACGCCGACGCCCGGATCCATGGCCGGGCCGGACCGACCACGGCGGTGCGGTCGGTCAACTGCCGCAGGAGATGCGGTCGGTCGGCGTCGGGGACGAGCAACACACCGGTGGCGTCCGGCAGATCGTCGAGGACGAGGGTGCTCGGGTCGAGCGTGCGGTAGGCGGGCCGGGCCTGGGCGGCGGGCAGCAGGACCGCGGTCAGGGAGACCGGCGGCTGCCACCCGGCCCGTTGAGCGGAGGCGAGCAGTACGTCCGGGCTGGCGCCGGCGAGGAGGTCGCGGGCCAGGTGTTCCAGGTGGCGCTCGTGGGCCCGGCCCCGGGCGGCCAGTTCGTCGGCGTGGCCCGCGGCGCTCGCGGCGGAGAGCTCGTCGATGTAGGCGAAGGTCAGCTCGGCGAACTTGGCGACCTCGGCGGCGGGCAGGCCTGCCGGTACGGCACCCGCCGCCAGGCATCGCCAGGCCACGCGGGCGCCGACGCGGTAGGCGCTGAGCAGGGCGTCCATCGACCGGCCGTCGCGGACCTCGCCGCGGCCCAGGTCGTAGGCCGCGTCACCGCCGTCGCCGCCCGTCGCGTTGCCGCTCGCGAGGTCCAGATAGTGCCCCAGGGCGGTGCGGACGGCCCGTCGGATCGTGCCGCCCATCGGGCCCGAAAGGGCGTTGGCGTAGGGAGGCACCTCGTCGATGATCGCCTGGACGACCTCGTCGGCGGTGCTCGTCAGCGCGGCCCGAAGCACTGTGACCGTCGTCTCGTCCAGGGCCAGTTCACCGGCCCTCTGGATTGCATGGCTCACGTTTTTGTTCCCTGCGAACAATTCTGCCGATCAGATTCACGCCCTACGGACAGGACTTTACGCCTTCGGGCGCAGCAGGCTGGAGCCATGACGAGTACAGCCCTTCGCAGCAGGGCGTGGAAACTGCTGGAGATGGTCACGACGCCGCTGCTGCCGTCGGACTACCTCGACCTGGTCAGCCCGCTGCGTGCGGGCGCCGACCTGCGGGGGCGCATCGAGGCCGTGCACCCCGAGACGGGTGACGCCGCGACCGTCGTGATCAGACCGGGACGGGGCTGGCGCGGGCACACGGCCGGTCAGTACGTGCGGATCGGGGTCGACGTCGACGGGGTGCGCCTGTGGCGTGCCTACTCCCTCACCTCGCCGACCGACCGCCGGGACGGCCGCGTCACGATCACCGTGAAGGCGATCCCGGACGGCAAGGTCAGCAACCACCTGGTCCGCAGGGCGAAACCGGGCACGCTGATCCAACTCGACCAGGCGACCGGTGACTTCGTGCTGCCGCGGGCCAGGCCCGCCAAGGTGCTCTACCTGACGGCCGGCAGCGGCATCACGCCCGTGATGGGCATGCTGCGCGACACCGGGTTCGACGACGTCGTCATGGTCCACTGCGCGCCGCGGCCGCAGGACGTGATCTTCCGCGACGAACTGCACGACCTGGTCGCGGAGAAGAAGCTGCGGCTCACCGAGGTGCACACCGACACGGACGGCAAGCTCGACGTCGCCCGTCTCGGCGAACTCGTGCCCGACTGGGCCGAGCGCGAGACCTGGGCCTGCGGGCCCGCGGGCCTGCTCGACGCCGCCGAGGAGCACTGGGCCGAGCACGGCGTCCAGGAGCGCCTGCACACCGAACGCTTCCGCCCCGGCGTCGTCGTCACCGGCGACGGCGGCGAGGTCACGTTCAGCGCCACCGGCAGGACCGTCGACGCGGACGGCGGCACGCCGTTGCTGGACGTCGGCGAGGAGGCCGGTGTGCTGATGCCCTCCGGTTGCCGTATGGGCATCTGCTTCGGCTGTGTCACACCGCTCAAGGCGGGCGCCGTCCGCGACCTGCGCACCGGCGAGATCACCGAGGCCGAGCCGGGCGTCCTCATCCAGACCTGTGTGTCCGCCGCGGCGGGCCCCTGCGACATCGAACGGTAGGAGCACCTTGACCGCCATCGACCCCACCGCCCACCTGACCGCGGAGCAGATCGAGGAGCTCGGCCGCGAGCTGGACGCGATCCGTGACGAGGTGATCGCGAGTCGCGGAGAGAAGGACGCCGCCTACATCCGCAAGGTCATCTCGGCGCAGCGCAAGCTCGAACTGGCCAGCAGGGGCGTGCTGTTGTTCTCGCTCTTCCCGCCCGCGTGGGTGATCGGCACCGCCGGTCTCTCCGTGGCGAAGATCATGGACAACATGGAGATCGGGCACAACATCCTGCACGGCCAGTGGGACTGGATGCGCGACCCGAAGATCCACTCCACCACGTGGGAGTGGGATCACGTCTCGCCGTCCGAGCAGTGGAAGCACTCGCACAACGAGCTGCACCACACGTACACCAACGTGATCGGCAAGGACAACGACCTCGGCTACGGCATCATGCGCGTCGACGAGGACCAGAAGTGGCACCCCTTCCATCTCGGGCAGCCGCTGTGGAACTTCCTCAACGCCTGCTTCTTCGAGTACGGCATCGCGGCGTACGACCTGGAGCTCGGCAAGAACCTGCAGAAGCGCCGCCGCAAGAACCCGGAGTTCCGCGAGCGCGCCAGGGCCGTGGGCCGCAAGATCCGCAAGCAGGTGCTCAAGGACTACGTGATCCACCCGCTGCTCTCGGGCCCGTCGTTCCTCCCCACGCTCGCCGCCACGTTCACCGCGAACCTGGTCCGCAACCTCTGGACCCACTCGGTGATCATGTGCGGGCACTTCCCCGAGGGCGTGCAGGTCTTCGAACGCCGGTCGATCAAGGGTGAGACGCGCGGCCAGTGGTACCTGCGCCAGATGATGGGCTCGGCGAACATCAGCGGCAGCAAGGCCATGCACTTCATGAGCGGCAACCTCTCCCACCAGATCGAGCACCACCTGTTCCCGGACCTGCCGAGCAACCGGTACGCCGAGGTCGCGGTGAAGGTGCGCGCGCTGTTCGAGAAGTACGAGCTGGAGTACGTCACCGGGCCGCTGCCCAAGCAGGTGTTCTCGGCGTGGCACAAGGTCTTCCGGCTCTCCCTGCCGAACAAGAAGACCCAGGTCAAGACGCCGGAGCGTGAGCAGGAGCTGGTCGCGGCCTGATTCCCGTCTCTGGCGGGGGCCGCAGGTGGTGGCGGACGGACTTGCCCTTCAACTCCGGGTCGGTCGGTTACGAGCCGGCCTTCGTCCCGATGCCGTGGGCGAGGAGGCTCTCGGCGGTCTCCGCGACGGTGTCCTCGATGGGACGCGCTCGCCACCCGAGAACCTTCTCCGCCTTTGCGCTCGTGGCGTCGAGATCCCGGCCGAGCTGGTGCCTGAGCAGGCACAGTTCCGGGTTCACGGTGCCCAGGGCGCGTGCGAGCCACACGGGCAGTTCACGGGTGGGGGCCCTCGCGGCCCGGTCGCCCAGGCGGTCGCGCAGAATGCGTGCGATGTCGAGGACACGCAGGCTGTGCCCGGCGACCGCCAGGAAGCGTTCGCCGGCCGCCGCCGGATCGGTCATCGCACGCAGGTGCAGGTCCGCGACGTCGCGTACATCGACGAAGCCCATCCCGAAGGGAGGGCACGCGGGAACCCGTCCTTCGAGCATTCTGCGGACCAGCCGCAGGGACGGCGGGTCGTCCGGGCCGAGCAGGGGTCCGAGGACCCCCACGGGATGGACCGCCGCCAGTTCCAGCCCGCCGCCTTCGTCCTGGACGAACTGCCAGGCGGCACGTTCGGCGAGGGTCTTGGAGCGCTGATAGGGCGGGATGTCGCTGTCGACGTCCGTCCAGTCCTCCTCGGTGAACGGGGTCGAGCGCGGCGAGTGCCCGATCCCGATGGCGCCGAAGGCACTTGTCAGGACGACCCGGCGCACGCGGGCGTCGCGGGCCGCGCGCAGCACCCGTAGGACGCCCTCGCGTGCCGGGACCACCAGGTCGTCGTCGTTCGCGGGCGTATGACGCAGGGTCGGCGAGGCGACGTGGAGGACGAAGTCGCAGTCGGCGACCGCGGCGTCCCAGCCGTCGGGCTGTGCGAGGTCGGCGCGTACGACCGTGAGACGGTCGTCGTCGAACGGTGTGGCCGTGTGCAGCCAGGCCCGCAGTGCCGGTTCGCGCCGCAGGTCGCGGACGGTGGTGCGGACGGTGTACCCGGCGTCGAGCAGGGCCTGGATGCACCAGCTCCCGATGAATCCTGTTCCTCCGGTGACCAGTACGCGTGTCATCTGTCTCTCTCCTCAGTTCTGGACCCGTGCGGTGACGGGGGCCGGCGGGTGCGAAGGATGGGTTTCACGCAAGGGCCATGCCGGGGACGCGCTTGCGGATGGCTTCCAACTCGGCCTCGTCCGAGACGCCCTGCCAGTCGTACCTGGGGGTGTACGGGGCCTCCAGGGCGCGCACTTGGTTGTCGGTGAGCTCGATGTCGAGGGATGCCACCGCCTCGTCGATCTGCCGGATAGAACCGGCGCCGACCAGTGGCGCGGTGACGACCGGACGGCCTCGCAGCCAGGCGAGCGCGATCTGTGCGCGGCTGACGCCGTGGGCGTCCGCGACCTGTCCGACCGCGTCGATGATCGCGCGGTTGGACGCCTCCTCCGCGGGCGCGTAGAGCGTGTCCGCGTAGGCGCCGTCCGTCTCGGAGCGCACCGTCGAGCGGGCGTCGTCCCATGCGCGGGTGAGGCGGCCTCGGGCGAGCGGTGACCAGATGATCGTGCCCACGCCCTCGTCCAGGCACAGCGGGATCATCTCGCGCTCCTCCTCACGGGCGAGGAGGTTGTAGTGGTCCTGCATGGACACGAACCGCGCCCAGCCGTTCTCCTTCTGCAGGCGCAGCGCCTTGGCGAACTCCCACGCGTGCATGGACGAGGCACCCAGGTAGCGGACCTTGCCGGCCTTCACGAGGTCACCGAGTGCTTCGAGGGTTTCCTCCCAGGGGGTGGAGTGGTCGTTGCGGTGGATCTGGTAGAGGTCGATGTGGTCGGTGCCGAGGCGGCGCAGCGAGTGGTCGACCTCGGTCATGATCGCCTTGCGTGACAGGCCCCGTCCGTTGGGTCCCAGCCGCATGGGATGGCGCAGCTTGGTGGCGATGACAACGGCGTCGCGGTCGGCGAAGTCCTTGAGCGCGCGGCCGAGGATCTCCTCGCTGGAGCCGTTGGAGTACATGTTCGCGGTGTCGAAGAAGTTGATCCCCGACTCCAGCGCGTGCTTGATGAGCGGTCGCGCGTCCTGTTCGCCCTTCGACCAGACGGGGTGCCCGCGGTCGGGTTCGCCGTAGGTCATCGCGCCGATCGCGATCGGGGACACGTCGAGGCCGGTCGTGCCGAGCTTGATGTAATGCATGACGCTCCTTAAAGTATGTGGAGAGGTCTCCGCATAACGTAGTGGAGAACTCTCCGCTTATCAAGGTGAGGTCTCGTGGTCCGCTCGGACGCCCGTGAGAACAGGGCACGCATCCTCGCCGTCGCACGCGAAGCGCTCGCGGAGGACGGCAGTACGTCGATGAACCAGATCTCCCAGCGCGCGGGAGTCGGCGCGGGCACCCTGTACCGCAACTTCCCCACCCGCGAGTCGCTGGTCCTGGCCGTCTACCAGGACGAGGTGGCACGCATCGTCGACACCGTGCCGGACCTGCTGGCCCGCATGCCTCCACTGGAAGCGCTCCGCCGCTGGACGATCGACCTCGTCGAGGGCATGCGCAGAAAGCACGGCCTCGGCGACGCCCTGGGCCCCGGCGCACACCAGGCGATCAGCGAGCAGAGCTACGGGCCGGTCATCGCCGCGATCACACAACTCCTCGACGCCGGCAAGAAGGACGGAACCATCCGCCCGGACGCCGACCCGGGAGACTTCCTCCAGCTCACCGGCGCCCTGTGGCGCGCCGCGTCCACCCCCGAGGACCGGGCACCCCACATGCTCGCGCTCATCCTCGACGGACTCCGCCCACACTGATCAACCGGTCTTCGGACTCCGCTGTCCTGCGCGGCCCGGGCATCGCCGAGTCGACCGCTCCCTACGGCGAGGGGCACGATTCCGTGGACCTCGCGGGGGTATAGCCGAGGCGCGTCCGGAAAGGACGGGAGTCCGCCCGTGATCTGCAAAAGGGGGCGTTCGTGAGGAGCGAGTCCGTGCAGCGGCCGGCACGTATTGCCGTCATCGGAGTGGGCATCGTCGGAGCGAGTGTGGGATGGAACCTGTCCCGGCACGGCGCCGAGGTGGTCTTCATCGACGCGGGACAGCCGGGCGAAGGCGTCACCAACTGGTCCTTCTCGTGGGTCAACGCCAGCAACAAGACCGTGCGCAGGTCCTACTTCGACCTGAACGTCGCGGGCATGGCTGCCCACCGTGAACTTGCCGGGATCATCGGGCCGGACTCGTGGTGGTATCCGAGCGGCCACCTGCGCTGGGCGGACACCCCCGCAGCACAGGCGAAGTTCCTGGAAACGGCCGAACTGCTGGCCGCCTGGGACTATCGGGTCGAGACGTACACGGGCGCCGAGGTCCGCAGCCGCCTCGAACCCTCCCTCACGATGCCCGACGAGACTCCAGTCGTGTTCTATCCCGACGAAGCCTGGGTGCACGGACGTCACCTCGTACGCCGCCTGGTCGACCAGGCCGTCGCGTCGGGCGCCGAGATCCGATCCGGCAACGCGGTGCACGCCATCGGGACCGGCGCCGACGGCACCATCCGGACAGTCGCTCTGTCCGACGGAAGCCGTATCGACGTCGACATCGTCGTGAACGCGGCGGGCCCCAACGCATCCCACGTCGCAGGGCTTGTCGCACGGCGCCTGCCGATGCGCCGCGAACCCGGCGTCATCACCCGCGTCGACTGTGCCCGGGTCCCCGTTCACCGGGTCATGCACGCGCCTCACATCGAGATCCGCCCTGACGGAGGCGGGTCTGTGGTTCTCCACAGCCGCGAGGTCGACGCGCTCATCGACACCGGCGAAGCCCCAGGCCAACTCGCGCGCCTGCTCCACGAATTGGCGCGCCACGCCGTCCCCGAACTCGGCGACGCCCGGATCACACAGACACGGGTGGTCGAGCGGCCCATCCCCGCCGATGGATTCCCTTCGGTGGGAGCGGTGCCGTCCGTGCCGGGTTACTACGAGGCCGTTTCTCACAGCGGGATCACGCTCGGGCCGGTGATCGGCCGCCTGCTGGCTTCAGAGATCCTCGGCGGAAAGAGAGACGAGTTGCTTGCGGACTTCCGCCCCGAGAGGTTCCCCCTGTGACAGCCCGGGCAGACGCCACCACGGCCGCAATCACGTACGTGCGTACGTCAGGGAGGCGGCACTGAATAGCACTGGGCCGGATCGTCCGGCCCGGGGCTCGTCAAGCAGGCGTGCAACCGCGTTGCCCTGCCGTTCGCGGCAATCAGGTCCGTGTAGATGAACGGGTCGCGCTTGCCAAGGTCGGGGACGGTGACGCTCTGGGTCGGGTGGCCGGGCGTCGCCAGCGTGAGCCTGTCGCCGTCGGCGGCGTTCCACACCCTGGCCCAGGCTGCGTGGCACAACGGGTTGTAACGGATCTCCAAACCCACCCCGGCCGGGGTCTGGACATGCAGAAGCGTCTGTGGCTCCACCCCGCACAGCTCTTGTCCCGGGTCGCGCCCATCGCACGTGACTCCCGAACAGCCGACATGGAACCCGCGAGTTGAGGAGGCCATGCTCGCTGCGGTCCGGCCGGACGACCCCTATCCATCGGCCGCGAGCGTGATCAGCACCATGAGCAATGTCGCGGCCGCGCTCACCGCTGCTCCGGTCCGCCACCTCGTGCGGCGGCGCTGGGCCGGTTCGGTCGTTGCAGCGTCGGGTGGGGTGACGGCCTGACCGTCCGACGTCCCTGCACGTGGAGAGCGCGCCTCGACGGGTGCGGGCAGCGGCGCTCGGGGAGGGGCCGGCGCGACCGCGCCACGCCGGTTCCAGGAGGATTCGGCGAGTTCCCACAGGGCACGCAGGCGCGGTTCCGGCTCGTTCGCAAGCCGACACAGCGTGCGGACAGCCGGCCATGGCGCCAGTGAACGACCCGTGAGATAGCGCTGCCAGGACGACTTGCTGTACGTCGTCTCGGCAGCGAGCACGGACAGGGTCAGCCTGTGCCGGTCGCGGAGCGTGCGCAGTTCGGCGGCGAGGCGGACGCACTCCCGTGGTATCTCGGTCACCGTCGCAGTGCCGTCCAGGTCTGCGGTCCGACCTGGCCGTCGATGCCGAGGCGGTACGTCCTCTGCGCCTTGATCACGGCAGACTCGGTGAGCGGTCCGAAATTGCCGTCGACACCGCCCGGCGAGATCCCCGCACGCTGCAGCAGGCACTGCAGCTCGGCCACTTCTGGTCCCGACATGTCGACTTCGAGGTGATCCTTGCGCGTGGTGCTGTTACCGGCGTACCACTGACCGCCCTTGCGGACGTAGTCGCAGGTGTACGCGACGGGACGGGCGACCGCCGCTGGACGTGTGGCCGTTCCGGAGGGTTGGGGATGTTCCAACTCGACGGCCAGCAAAGTGATCGCCGCACCCGCCGCGGCCGAGACTCCGACAGTGAGGAGCAGTCGAAGGCGTGACCTGAGACGTGCGGCACGCACCGAGCCGAATATCGAGAACCCTCCATCGGCAGGCCGACCACCCTTGGTCTCCGGCACGCCTGGCGCACCGTCCCGTTCCACCTCACCCGACGGGCTGTCCTCCTCGGCCAAAACGGCTGCACCGACAGCCTGTTCGAAGCCCCAGGCCCCCTGCGCCGTCTCGTACCGTGCCAGCAATCGTGTCGGGTCGGCCCCCACCGTCGCGGCCAGTGCTTCGACCGCTTCGCGCGGAGGCAGCGACCGGCCGCCGAGGTAGCGATTCCACGACGAGGCGCTGTAGCCGGTACGGGCGGCCAGCTCCCGCAGGTTCAACCCGCTCGCGTCCTTGAACCGGCGTAACTGCGCCACGAACTCCACGACCGTGGGGTCGAGCCCTGAAGGCAGCGCCTTCCAGCGCCCCATGTCCTACCCCCGTTCTTTCCTCCCGGCACGCCCCCCGGGTGCGGTGCCTCGGCCCGATGCTAGCGGCTCGCCCGTGCCCGCCTCCAAGCGGCACGACTGTGTCGCGGCGACCTGCGCCACTGCGGCACCGCGCCGAATAACAGCAGGTTGGAGGCTACGGGGCCTTTCCCGTCGACGCGTTGTGTCCGTCCGTCGACATGGACGCGGAAGCCACCCCGACGATCAGCGACAGCGGATCACCGCACCACCAGCGGCACTTGTGCGGGCGCAACGCCAACTCGCTCTCGCCGTACGGCAGATCGCGGGGCCGGGCACCGTCGAGCCCTTCATCCTCGCCCAGCCGCCCTGTTCGGCGGCCGGACGTCTTACGGCTGTCCCGCTCAACCGTCACGCCGCTGCGGATCCCCGCAGGTCAGCGCGGGTGTCGTCCCGCGATCCCACCAGATCCCGACTCGCTGTGGACGCGGGCCGGGCCGGAGCCCAAAGATCACCTGCAGCGCTGCTTCCGACTGACACCGCCCAGGCGCTGGACAGTTGGCTCCGGCAGGACTCGAATACCGCGTCGCCCAGCGGCTCCCGCGTTGCTCACCGCAACCAGACACAAGGATTGGAACATGTCATGAACCTGTTTGACTCCAGCCGTGTATTGTCCCGCCGCAGGCTGCTGACCCTCGCCGGCGGCGCCGCGGTGGCCACCGCGACCGGCATCGGATTCGCCCAGTCGGCGTCCGCGGCGACCGGCTACGGGATCGACTACTCCGACGCGTCGCTCACCGCCGGTTCGGTCGCCGCGGCGGGCTACGGCTTCGTGTGCCGTTACCTGAGTTGGCTGCCGAACTCGAAGGTCCTCACCCTGTCCGAGGCTCAGGCTCTGACCGCCGCGGATCTGGGCATCGTCTCCAACTGGGAGTCCGACGGGCTGCAGGACTGGCAGAGCGGCGTCCCCTCCGACCCCTACTCCCAGGGGGCGGGGCACGCCACCGAGGCGCAGCGGCAGGCGCTGGCCAACGGGATGCCGTCGTCACGGCCGATCTATTTCAGCGTCGACTTCGACCTCCAGTCCTCGATGTACTCCGCGCTCAACTCCTACTTCGACGGCGTCGCCTCGGTGATCGGCCGGTCCCGGACCGGTGCGTACGGCGGCTACCACGTGATCAAGGAACTCTTCGACAACGGGAAAATAACCTGGGGTTGGCAGACGTACGCGTGGTCCAGCGGGAACTGGGACAGCCGCGCGCAGCTGCGGCAGGTCCAGAACGGCATCTCGGTCGCCGGGCACGACGCGGACCTCGACCAGGCGATGGCCGCCGACTACGGGCAGTGGGGCGGCTCGGGCGGCGGCGGTACCGGCGTCATCCTGCCGTCCTGGCCGAACATCACCGACGGCATGACGGGGCCCAGCGTGCAGGCGGCGCAGTATCTGCTGCGCTATCACGGTGCTTCGATCACGGCCGACGGCCAGTTCGGGGCGGGCACGCTCGCCGCGACCAAGAGCTTCCAGTCCGCGCACGGCCTGAGCGTGGACGGCCAGATCGGCCCCCAGACCTGGTCCGCACTGATCGTCCAGGTCCAGGACGGCTCCACCGGCGACGCCGTCCGAGCCGCCCAGGTGGAACTGAACCGCTTCGGCTACGGCCTCACCGTGGACGGCAGCTTCGGCTCCGGCACCGTCAGCGCCGCCCGGGCGTTCCAGTCCGCGCACAGCTTGGGTGTGGACGGCCAGGTGGGACCGCAGACCTGGCAGATGCTCGTGGGGACCGGGACCGGCGCCACGGGCGGTGGCACCGTCGCACCGCCCTGGCCGAATGTCATCGACGGCGACACCGGGAACAATGTCCTGGCCGCGCAGTACCTGCTGCTCTACCACGGTGCGTCGATCACCGCCGACGGCCAGTTCGGGCCCGCCACCCTCGCCGCGACCAAGAGCTTCCAGTCCGCGCACGGCCTGAGCGTGGACGGCCAGATCGGCCCCCAGACCTGGTCCGCACTGATCGTCCAGGTCCAGCAGGGCTCCACCGGCGACGCCGTCCGAGCCGCCCAGGTGGAACTGAACAAGTTCGGCTACGGCCTCACTGTCGACGGCGACTTCGGCTCCGGCACCAACAGCGCCGCCCGGGCGTTCCAGTCCGCGCACAGCCTCGGCGTGGACGGCCAAGTAGGACCGCAGACCTGGCAGATGCTCGTCGGCAGCTGACCACGGAGCCCCACCGCTGGCGAGTGAGTGCGGGGCGACCACGACGATGTGTTCGCCCCGCACGTGATCGACACCGGCGACATCGGCATCCTCTTCGCGATGCTCCGCGACGGAACCTTCTACAAGTCCCGGCCCACCTCAGCGACTTGAGACCTCCTTGTCCTCCGGACAGACGCGTGATCAGCTTCGGAGATGGCGGCCGAGGAATCCGAACACATGCTTCTCATCCACCGCTGGCTCGCCGGCGAGGTGGTCAACAACACCGTCGGCATCAAGCTGACCGGCGGACCGTTCAACGGACAGACGAAAATCGTCCAGCTCGGTCAAGAGGGACTTCCACCCCCGCGCCTCCGCGCTCGCGGTGGCCGGGGACAAGGCCCTTGGAACCCTGGCGCCCGCCATACCTACACAGCCGTCCGAGCCCCCGACGCTTCCGTCGGCTGGATCTACGAATACACCGGGTCCGACACACACACGGACGACTGAGTAGTACACGGTGTTCCAGCGCGGGTAGTCGGGCGGAAGGTGCCACTCACGAGACAGGCGTCCCGTTCAACTCCTCCCAACGGTCGTCGCCGGTGAGGCCCAGCAGCCGTATTCGGTGGAGCAGTTCCTCTGATGCGCCGTGGGTCCGGAGTCGGGCAGGGGCAGTGCGGACCAGCCAGGTGGTCAGCTCAGCGCGTGTCTCTTCCTCGTTCTCCCAAGAGTCCCAGGGGAGTTGGTCGCCGAGCAGGTCGTACTCCCACTTTGTCGCCGCCTCGGCCAGGTGGTCGTCGGCCGGACGGCCGGTCAGCGTTTCCCATGTGGTGAGCCACGGGGTGAGCGTGGCAGATGCCTCGGTGATCAGTGCCAGAACCTCGTACGCGGGTACCGCGGGATCGGGATCGGTGAGCGTGTCGGCCCACCATGCGTGGAGGAAGGCCCTGACGGCTTCGGCCTGCGCGGTGGGCCACTGCTGCCAATGACCGCGGGCAAACGAGCGGCCGACCTCCGCCGAACCGAAGTGCGTCTCGATGGAGCCTTTGACGAGGGCCGTGGCCAACTGGGGCAGGATCCGGCGTAGTACGGACGCGTGGTCGCTCCAGTCGGGGGCCCGCCAGGTGCGGTCCAGGAGGTCGAGGTCCAGCTCCGTGTCGGGAACCTTGAGCTGTGCGAGTTCTTCGGCGCTGCCCCAGTGGCACTCGCAGTTGTGCTCGTCGGGGTGGGCCGTCATCCCGCCGAAGACGGCGGCCAGGCCGTCGAGCGCGGCGGTGAGGCCAGGTCGTGCGGAGGGCTGGTCGGGGTTCATCATGGCGTTCGCCTTCAGGGACTCCGGAAGCCGCCGCCGTCCGAAGATCGCCAACTTACCCAGGTGACTCTCGAGCCGCCATCGACTTTGACGTCCAGCGGCGGGGGTACGGCAACCGGGCGCGGGCCGAGGGCGCGACCGGCGTCGGATGCAGGTGTCGCGAACTGGCCACCGGACGAAGCCTCGGACCTTGAACCGCAGCACGGTTCCTGCGATCGGCCAGGTGTCGACATCCCGCCGGCTCCAGGCGGCGAGTGGGGCACCGTACCCGCACAGCCAGTGCTGGAACCAGGCGAGGCAGTGGCGGATATCGGCCAAAGCCCTAGCCTCCGACACTCAGCTCGAAGTGCTTTGTGCAAGAGTCCTCGCGCATGCAACCGCCGCGCCCCGTCAGCGGTGTTGACGAACGGGGCTCGTGTGCTCCTTCGGCCTGCGTGCGAAAGAGCGGAAGGAATCGAGGTAAAACGGGGTGTGCGCGTTGACCAGCGCTCGTGTGCCTGCCTTGTGCGGAAGAGAAACAAGCGGAAGAGAAACAACCCGAAAGGCACACTCTGCCGGAATCGGGGGACGATGAGCGGCGTACTGATCCATGTGCCACAGGAACCGCCGCTGACGCTACGGCTCGGCGCGGGTGAGGTCGCCCGCTTCGGGCGCGGCTCGGACACGGTCGCCGTGGAGTTGCGGCTCGACGATCCGGCGGTGTCGCGGCTGGCCGGGGAGATCCGGGTGAGCGAGGACCACTGGCTGCTGAGCAACCTCAGCGCCACCCAGAGCTATCTGGTGGAGAACCCGGAGGGCGCGGGCGAGTATCTGCGGGTGCCGCCGCGCCGTCTCGGGGCGCCCATTCCCTTCGAGTTCGCGCGCGTGGTCCTGCCCACCCGGGACCGGGTGGTGAGTTTCCAGGTGTTCGCCCCCGACCATGTGTACCTGGACCCGCAGGGGGCGGTCGGCGGCCGGCTGGGCACGCAGACCCTGACCGCGTACTCGCTGGACGAGACCGCGACGTACTTCCTGGTCCTGGTCGCCCTGTGCGAGCCGCGACTGCGCGACGAGTCCGCGCTGGCCGTTCCGACCACGCCCGAGATCGTCGAACGTCTGCGGCAGTTGCCGCAGTGCGCGCGCCTGACCGCTCGCGGGGTGAGTGCGCACATCGACTACCTCGCCGAGGAGAAGCTCCGCATCGTCCTGCCGGAGTCGCGTGACGCGGGCCGGGGTGCCCGCCGCAACGGCAAGCGTGAGGCACTGGTCGGCATCGCCCTGCGGTTCGGGGTGGTCGGCGAGTCCCATCTCGGGCTCCTTCCGTCCCGTTCGGCGGCCTCCGGCGGCGCCCAAGCCCAGGCGGTGGGCCGGTGAACCGTGGGGCCGAGGCCGAGCGCGTTCCGGCCGGTTACCGGGTCGGGGACTGGGAGGTGGGGGCGCCGATCGCGGACGGGGGCTGGGGATGGGTCTACGAGGGTCGGAGCGTGCGTGGGTCGGACGACCACCCGGCCGTCGTCGCGTTGAAGTTCCTGCCCACGTCCGGACTCGCCCCTCAACAGGCGCGCGGGCTGCTGGAATGTGCCCACCGTGAGCGCGAGTTCGGGCGCCGGGCACGGCATCCCCGGCTGATCCGGGTGCTCGACTCACTCGTGCTGAACGAGCCGGACCATCCCGAACTCGACGGCGCCATCGTGCTGGTGATGGAGCGTGCCGAGCGCAGTCTGCGTCAACTCCTCGGTGGCGAGGCGGGGTTGGCGGACGGGCAGGCCGAGCGGATTCTGACGCAGATCTGCGAGGGCCTGGCCCATCTGCACGACCTGGGCTGGGTGCACGGCGATCTCAAGCCCGACAACGTTCTCCTGATGGCGGACGGATCGGTTCGCCTGTCGGATTTCGGGCTGGCCTCGGAACTCGACGGCACCCACGGCACGCATGCGTGGATGCCACCTCTGGGCACGCCCGACTATCTGCCGCCCGAGCGCTGGAAGGCCCCGCTGGGCGAACGCGGCGTGCAGGCGCGGCCGAGCGCCGACATCTGGGCGCTCGGCATCATGGTCCACCAGATGTTCACCGGCGGCATCTCTCCCTTCCCCGGCGCGACCCCGGCCGCACGGGGAGCCGCGGCGCAGGAGTACGCCGGTGGACGGGCGCCCCTGCGGCTCGATCCCGCCGTACCGCCGTTCTGGCGCGATCTGGCCACCGACTGCCTCGCCCCCACCCATGAGGCACGCGCCGCGTGCACCGCGGGAGCCCTGCTGGCCCGCATCGGTGCAGAACCCCAAGGCGGCGGCACAGGTGCAGCACGTGCCAACGGGCATCGGCGCCGACGACGGGTCGTCCTCGGCGCCGCGGCGGCCACCGCCCTGTGCGCGGCGACGGTCGCCGGATGGGTCTACGTCGCCGACGACAACAGTGCGACGCGGAACGACCCCGTCCATGCCGAGAACGTCTCCGACACCGCCGGCCCCGCCCCCATCACGGTGTACAACGTGGAGCCGACCTGCCGGGCCCATGCCGCCGACCGTGATCAGCAGTGCAGCCTCGGTCTGGCGATCGATCCGCTGAAGCCGTACACCGTCGCCAATGTGGTGGCCACCCGTGTGTGGCACGGGGACGTCCTCACGGCGCAGTGCCGGTTGCCCCAAGGGCTGCCGGTGACCGACGAGTTCGGTACCCGTTCCACCGAGTGGTACAAGGTCCGGTTGCCGGGCGGCGCGGCCGGCGCCACCGCGTGGTTCCCCGCCGTGCGCACGAAGGACCGGCCCGCCCTGCCCACCTGCCGATGAGGCCGTGCGCCTGATCCGGCCGGATCAGGCGCACGCGGGGATGTCCCGGCCGTCGTTGTCCTTCGCCTCGTCGTTGCCCCATCGGTCGAGGTAGTAGGCGGAGACGTACGCCCGTCCCCGGCCACCCGGTGTCACCTCGTCGAGGTCGGTCAGCAGCCACCAGTGGTTGTACGCCGTGCCGACCCGCACCTCGTCGCCCCACTTCCTGCACAGGACGTAGTTGGTGCCCCTGCGCAGGGTGCCCTGGGCGGTGCAGCGCGATGTGCTGTCGTGCGTGCAGTCGACGTCGGGATAGCCGGTGGCGTCGGCGAGGGTGTCGACCCAGTAGCGGGTCGGCTGCCCTCCCCCGCCGTCGCAGGCGTTGGTGCTGGTGACGCGGGGGAACGGGCCGTCGGGCGTGAGCCGGTACTCGGTGCCCTGGAGCACCGGGTGGACCATCTCGTCCGTCTCGCCGTCGTTGTCGCCGTTGGTGTCGTAGAGCTGCTCGTAGTGCAGATGGGCCTCCTCCGTGCCGACCAGTCCCAGCCGTCCGACCGGGTCCCCCGACGCGACCTGCTGGCCGAGGTGGACGTCGATGCGGTCCATGTGGAGGTAGACGCTGAACCAGCCGCCGCCGTGGTTGATCTCGATGCCGCCGGGCTCGAAGAACTCGGTGACCGTGCCGGCGGCGGACGCGGTGACGGTGGCGCCCAGGGTCGGGCCGTCGACGTGGTACATGTCGAGTTTCTTGTCGTCGGGGTCGTGGCCCAGATACGTCTGCAGCTGCCAGGTCTGTCCGCAGGGGAACGGCAGCCGGAAGTCGGGGCGGGCGGTGGGCGCCGCCGACGCGGCCGGTGCGCTCGCGCACAGTCCCGCCGTCATCAGCAGCGCCGCCGCCCAGCCCGCTCTTCCCGTCGGCCTCAACCTCATGGTTCTCGTCCTCTCCTCGCCTCGGTGTGCGGCAACGACGCTGCCGCACAAGGGCGTTGAAGGGACTCCGGCACGTTACGGGGTGACGGCCGGGGCGGGTCGGCTCAGGTGCCGCACTGGCGGGTCACGCCGCCGGTCGCGTCGCCCTTGAGGTAGATGCCGCTGACGTAGCCGACACCGCCCGCGTTCAGGGGCAGTTCGATCCACTTGTCGCTGGTGTAGCCCTCGTCGGTGACGACCTGGCCGGTCTTCCAGCAGTTCGCCGGGTAGCTCT
>NZ_JAEQAZ010000299.1 GCF_016654115.1 Streptomyces sp. MBT53 | reverse complement strand
CCCCCACCCCGACCGACGAGGCCACCCCGACCGCCGAGCCGGAAGCCGTCGTCACCGCCTACTTCGCCGCGATCAACAACCATGAGTACTCGACGGCTTGGGCCATGGGCGGCAAGAACCTGGGCGACCCCGACTACGACGCGTTCGTCGCGGGCTACGCCACCACCGAGCGCGACAGCATCAGTCAGGTGTCCGTGCAGGGGACCGTCGTGACGCTGATCCTCAACGCCCTTCAGACGGACGGTACTTCGCACTCGTACCACGCCACCTACACCGTTCTCGACGGTGTGATCACCCACGGCACCGCAACCCTGATCGGCTGACCGACCCCGCACGAGTGGAGCGCTGAACCATCGTGAGCACACAGGCACCGCACCGCTATCCGCCCGTCCCACCGCCCGGGGCGCCGCCGCAGGTCACCCGCGTGTACGCGCGGACCAAGGCCACCCGCCTGCTGTCCGCGGGCACCTACCTCGATCCCGGCTACCGCAGAGCCGTCATCCGCGAACTGCTCAAGAAACGCTTCAGAGTTGTCGCGCCGTCGTACGGCTACGACGCCGTGTCGGTCCTCGCCCACGCCCTCGCCGCGCGCCGACTGCGCCGTATCCAATGGGGAGTCGCCGGCGGTTCGGCGGTCGCGCTCCTGCTGCTGGTGCGCGGCCCGCTGAGCGTCTTCGTCGGCGCGCAGCTGATGTTCTGGGTGCTGTGGGGCGCGGCCTATCTGCGTCGGGTCGTCACCCTGCACATCCTGATGACCCGGCTGAAGGAGACCGGCCCGGCCGGCGGCTTCGACGGCTCCTACCCGGCCGGCGGCAGGCTCACCGACGCCCTGATCGGCAAGATCGACCGCGAGCAGGGCAGTCAGAACGGCCTTGTCTTCTACGGCGGTTTCCGGCCCTTCGTCGGCGCCGGACTGCCCCTGCGCGACTGGGCGAACGCCCAACTCCTGCTCGGCGCACCGAAGAACCGCCTCGCCGCGCGCAAGGACTTCGTGGGGCCCGGAGCCGGGCGCGACCTGGACGACGTGGAACGCAAGCCCGTCCTGCCGTTCACCGTCCACGACATCACCTCGTACGTCGCCGCCCGGATGGGCGCGGAGCTGCGCGACGAGGCCCGCCGGGACGAACGGATCGAGGGACTGACCGTCGAGCAGCGCCGCTACACGACGGCGATCCGCACCAACGACCGTACGCTGGGCGTCGGTTGGTCCCAGCTGCCCGGCATGGACGATCTGCCGGGCATCCACTGGCGGGAGGACTACGACGCGGCCCGCGAGTATCTGTGCGTGCGCGTCGGATCCTGGAACGAGGAGCTGGTGACCTCGATCTTCGTCGGGTTCGACCTCAAAGGCGACACCCTGCACACCGAGTTCTACACCTATGTACTCGGGCCGCTGGTAAGGGAGTTCCACCTCGTCGACCAGCTGCCCGACTCCTTCGACGGCCGGCTGGCGGTGCGGGTCGCGTGGGACATGGTCAAGGCCGTGCCGAGGTGGTGCGTGGCGCTGCCGCTGTGGCCGCTGCGGCTGTTCCCCGAACGGTTCCTGCCGAGGCGGGTACGCCGGCTGGTGCGGCCCGGGCGGAGCGGGCGGTCCACCATCGAGTTCACCACGGACAGCACGACGGTCGACAGCAGCGAATTCCGCCTCGCCCGCTACGCCAACGAGTCAGTGGACTGCGGCGCGCTGACCAGCGTCCGCGAGATGGCCACCAGCGACACCTACCACCACTTCTTCCAGAAGACCGACGCCCTGAAGTACTCGCAGATCGTCGAGCGCCGACTGCTGCACACCATCCGGCAGTTCCTGGACGAGCACCACGTGGATCTCGCCGACCACGACCGCGCGCAGACCAACATCCTCGTCGGGGACAACTCCCAGGCGATCTTCGGCGGGCACAACGAGAACTTCGGGTACAACTACCAGCCGCAGGGCCCCGATTCGTCCGGCAGCCGAGGGGATTAGCCATGAGCGACAGCCATACGTTCGGCGACAACAACCAGGTCATTCTCGGCGGGAAGAACAGGGGCTTCGGCTACAACTACCATGCGGCGCCCGAGATTTCGGCCGCCGAACCAGAGTCCTCCGACCAACCGGCCGGGCAGGCACCGGCACCGGCCGTTCACGACCGCAGCCGTAGCGTCTTCGTCGTGCACGGCCGGGACGAAGAGGTGCGGCAGGCGATGTTCGGGCTGCTGCGCCGGCTCGATCTACGGCCCCTGGAGTGGGAGGAGTTGGTGCGGGCCACCGGCAAGACCGCGCCCTTCCTCGGCGAAGTGGTCATGAACGCACCGGCGCAGGCGCAGGCGGCCCTGGTCCTGCTCACCCCGGACGACGTCGCCAAGCTCCACCCGCATCTGCTCGGCAACCGCGAACGGGACGACGAGACCCAACTCACCGGCCAGCCGCGGCAGAACGTGCTGATCGAGCTGGGCATGGTCCTGATGGCCTACCCCGAGCGGACCGTCATCGTCGAGGTCGGCCGGCTACGGCATGTCGCCGACACCGCGGGCATCAACGTCATCCGGTTCGACGGCACGGAGGCTTCCCTCGCGAAGATCGCCGCGCGGCTGCGGCTGGCCGGCTGCCAACTCGACGACAGCGGGCCGGAATGGCGCGAGACCCGCCCCTTCCAGAACCTCGCCGCGTACCGCCGACTCGCCTGAAGCACAGCGAGAGGGAGGGGGAGGGGGGACGGACGCCGAAGCGTCCGTCCCCCCTCCCCCTCCCTCTCCTTTTCTTCCTTTCAAACGCGGTCCAGTCCCGACGCCAGAACCCTCAAGAAGGCCGCCACCTCCCGCATGTCGATCCGCTCCAGGTCGGCGGGCCGCACCACCAACCGCAACTCCCGGCAGACCGCGCCCTCCCGCGACCGGGCGACGAAGGACATCAGGATCAGCCGCAGCAGGCTGTCCTGGTCGAGGTGGTCGAGCCGGGACAGCCCCGAGCCGACCAATGGCATGGCCACGCGCTCCAGTTGGGCATGCCGGTGCAGCGCGTCCCACAGCCGGCCGAGGCCGAGCCAGAGTTCCTCCACAGTGGACGCGGCCACACAGTCGTTGCCGATACGGCTGTACGCGACCGCGAACACCAGGTGCGGCCGGGCGCCCAGGACCGCCACCGTGCCGACCGGGTAGCGGTCCAGTTTGCCCAGCGGCTTGCGGTCCCGGTCCTCGCGCCCGACCGGCGTGACCCCGGCGAGCGCCGCGACCAGTTCCGCGTCCAGGCGCCGTACGTCACCGTCGTACCGCCGGTGCAGCAACTGCCCTTGCACACTGGACGCGTTGATGACCTCGCCGTCCGCCGTCGCGGTGTCGAAGGTGTCGCAGAAGCCGACGACGAGATGCGCCGGCTGGTCGAACACGTCGCCCGCCTCGACCACCACCGTCAGATCGGGCCGCCGGAACACCTGCTCCACCCGCAGCACCGGCCGCGCCTGGCCCAGTCCCCACACCAGGCAGGCCACCACCGACACCACCGTGACCGTGCCGGGATCGGGGAAACTCCGCGGGAAGAACTGCCCGACGAACTGGAGCACCGCCGATATTCCGCCGAAGGCCACCATCGTGTTGCGGGCGAAGACCCTTCGGGCGCGCCCGGTGCCGTAGAGCCTCAAAAAGCGTGTGGGTATGCGCAGTTGGGCCACACAGTTTCTCCAAGGCCTCATGATAATGTTCTTGTCACTTCTCGGTGACACACGGTGATACAGGGGCGCGGCGGGGGCGACGCGGGTGGCCGATGGACGAGTGCGCATTCAGGTCAAAGTGCTGGGGCCGGTCCGGCTCGACGTCGACGGGATTCCGGTCCGGCTGACACCCCTGACCACCCGGCTGCTGGTCCGCCTGGTGGCCGCCGAGGGCGAGGCCGTGCCGGTACGGCAACTGCGGCGCGACGTATGGGGCTTGGCGGACGGACCCCGTCATCTGGACCAGCGCAACCGCAACGAGGTGCAGAAGCGCGTCCTGGAACTGCGGCGCGCGCTCGACCCCGGCCAGGACGGCACCGCCGCCCGCGTGCTGCGCACCGAACAGCAGGTCACCGTGCACGGCCCGGAGACCGCCTATCGGCTGGTGCTGCGGCCCGAGGAACTGGACAGCGCACGGTTCACGGAGGTCGTCCGCACCGCGCTGCTGGCCCCGCCCGCCACCGCCGCCCATGAACTCGACGAGGCGCTCGGGCTGATCCGCGGCCGGCCGCTGGCCGAGGTCAACGGCGAGACGTTCGCCGACCCCTTCATCCGCCGGCTCACCACCCTGCTGGACTCCGCCCGCCGTGAACTGGTCCGCGTCCAGGCCGACTTGGGCCGCCCCGACCTCGCACTGCCGGTCGCGGAGCTGATCGTCCGCGACCATCCCGACGACCTCGACGCCGCGCGCACCCTGGACACCCTGCGGGCCGCGCTCCGCGCCCGGCATGGCGCCGAACTGCTGCGCCACCGCGTCCCGTTGCCCAGTCAGCGGGCGGACGTCGTCCTCGTCCGCGGCGACCTGTTCGAGCAGACGGACTGCAATCTGGTGGTCGGCTTCACCGACACCTTCGACACGGAGACCGACCAGGACATCGTCATCAGCCGTGACAGCGTGCAGAGTCAGCTGGTCGACCGGGTCTTCGGCGGTCGACGCCGCCTGCTGGACGAGAAGTTGAAGACCGGGCTGCGCGCCGTGAAGGCCGTCGGCACGGAGAGCGCACGGGCCAAGCCGCGTGGCCGGCGGGTCCGTTACCCGGTGGGTACGACCATCGCCGTACCCGTCGAGGGACGCCGGATCTTCGCGGTCGCCTACTCGCGGCTCGGCAACGACCTGGTGGCCCGCTCCGGTGACGAGGATCTGCGCTCCGGCCTGGACAACCTCTGGGCCTCGGTGGCCGTGCACGGCCTGTTCAGACCGGTCGCCGTCCCGCTCATCGGCTCCGGGCTGGCCCGTGTGACCGACCTCGACCGCAGCCAGCTCGTGGCCCTGATCGTCGACTCGTTCATGGCCGCGTGCCGCCGCTACCCCGCGCTCACCCCCGAACTGCGCATAGTGGTCCGCCCGGAGGACCTGGCCAGCACCGATCTCTCGCCGGTCGAGCGGCGGTTCCACGAACTGGTGCCGGACCTGGAGCCCGACCGGGGTGAATGACCAGGGAAGGCAAGGGAGTTGAGCCTTCCGAGCCAGTGCCCGAGCCAGTGCCGGACCCCGGTCCCGGTCCCGGGCCTGGGCCTGGGCCTGGGCCTGGGCCCAAGGTGAGACCGGGCGGCCCTCGGCGTCCGTCCCCCGCTCCGACGGGTTCCTCCGCATCTACGGCTCCCCCACGCGGCATCGCCCGCCGGTCACTGGCCCGCCACCGCCACCCGGCCTCACCGGATCCCAGTGCACCGCCGCCGGCGCTTCCGCGGGTAGTCGCCATCCGCTTCCGATCCGATTCCGACGCCACCCCGACAACAGCCGGACAACAGCCGGACGACAGCCGGACGACAGCCGGACGACAGCCGGACGGCCCGGGTCGCGTGGGATGCGAACCCGGGCCGTCCGTGCGGAAGTTCGGTGATTCAGCGGACGCGGTGACGCGTCAGCGCTTCCAACTCGCCTTCGCCAGCGCCGGAACGAAGCGCAGCGCGTCCACCGTGCCCACGCCCGTCGCCATGTCGTAGCCGTTGACGGCCGTGTAACCGGTCACGCCCGCGTACGTGTTGTTCGTGCCGTCGTTCACGTCGACGATGCCGTTGCTCTTGGCGCCGTGCCGAGCGAGCGTGTACAGCGCCGAGTTGATGTTGCCCACTCGGTGTCCCGCCGCCTGGTCCGCGAGGGCGACGATGCCCGAGAACAGCGGGCTGGCCTCGCTGGTGCCGCCGTAGACGTCCCAGCCGATCGCGGTCGGGTCGAAGCTGGAGTACGTCCAGGCACCGCCGTTGACCGCCGCGGCCATCGACACGTCGGGCGTGGCGCGCTGGGTGCCGACGACGCTCTTCACGCCGTTCTGGAAGGACGGGCGGGAGAACACGTGGGACTGGCCGCCGCCGCCCGCGCCGTAGTCGTTGTAGACGCTGTCCGGGGTGACGCGCTCGCCCTTGTCGTTCAGGTGGAGCTGCGTGCCGCCGATCGACGTGACCAACGGGTCCGAAGAAGGCCAGGAGTTGACGGGCTTGTCGTAGAAGGCCGAGCCGTCCAGGTTGTAGTCGGTGGCGCCGCCGTCGCCGGAGGAGGCGAGCACGGTGACGTGCTTGCGGTTGGCGTCCTGGAAGGCGTAGCGCAGCTTCTTGATGCTGGAGAAGTCGCCCTGGTCGAAGCCGGGGAAGGTGTTCTCGGTGGCGCCGAAGCTCTGCGTGATGACATCGCCGACGCCGTGGTCGATGAGGTGCTTCTCGGCGGACATCATCTCCGGCAGACCGGTGACGCCCTCGGTCTCGGCGACCGCCGTCTCCACGAGCACGATCTTCGCGTCGGGCGCGACCGCGTGGGCCATCTCGACGTCCAGGGTGGTCTCGCCCGCCCAGCCGGTCATGTCCGCGTTGGTGGGGTCGAAGACGGGGACGTTGCCCCACTTGACCACGTTGACCTTGGCGCTCTTCAGGCCGAACTGCTTGCTGTAGACGTCGAGATCGTGCTGGATCGTCGGCGAGCCGAAGGAGTCGACGATGACGATCGTGCGTCCCTTGCCCGTGATGCCCTTCTTGTAAAGGGAGTTGAGGTTGTACGCGGTGCGGTACTGCAGCGGGGTGTAGCAGGCGATGTGCCACTTGGCCTCGCACTGCTCGCTCGTGAGCGGGCTGGGCACGTCGCGGGCGAGGGTGTGTCCGGTGATGGCCGGGATCACCTTCGTCTGCGGTACGGCGGCGGGTGCGGCGCTGCTGACGCCGGCCAGCGGGGCGGTCGCCAGTGCGGCGACGGCGAGAGTGGCGCCGGCGGCCGTGGCAGCCGCGAGGCCACGTCTGTTGCGGGCTATGTGCATGAATGCCCCCTGGATGTCTGTGAGTTGCACGCGAAGGTCTGCGTGCATCTCATCCAGTGAGACATGCACAGGACAAGTCAGTTGAACTGCCGATGCCGAAGCCTTTGCCCAAACAGCACCAAATGCTCGAACGGTCCTGCCGGTCGCGCGGGTCGACTCAGACCGGAGAGCCGACGCCGGCCCCGGCCAGCCGCCGGAACGCCTCGGTGGTGCGCGGATGCGCGATCTCGTCCAGCAGATGCCGCCACTCGGGATCACCCGCCGCGGGATGCGCCAGGTCCCACGCGGCCAGCAGCGGGGCGAGACCGCTCTCGCCGGAGACCTCGGCCGGTTCGGTGAACTGCCTTGATTCCATGGGACGTTCCTTCCGGGCGGGCGATCGGTCGAGATCGACGGGGACAGGCTCTGGATGCCAACCGGCTCCTACGATGCCCTCGTTCGCCCGCCCGGAAGGAACGT
>NZ_JAEQAZ010000298.1 GCF_016654115.1 Streptomyces sp. MBT53 | reverse complement strand
CCAGCACGTTGTTGATCTGGTTCGGGAAGTCGGACCGGCCCGTGGCGACGACCGCCGCGTACTTGTGCGCCACGTCGGGGTGCACCTCGGGGTCGGGGTTGGCCATGGCGAAGACGAACGCGCCCTCGGCCATGGAGGCCACGGCCGGCTCCGGGACCGTACCGCCGGAGACGCCGATGAAGACGTCGGCACCTTCCAGCGCCGCTTCCAGCGTCCCGGAGAGCCCCGCCTTGTTGGTCAGCTCGGCCAGTTCCCGCTTGACGGGCGTGAGGTCGTCCCGGTCACGCGAGACGACACCCTTGCGGTCGGCGACCGCGACATCGCCGAGCCCGGCCTCCAGCAGGAACTTGGCGATGGCCACCCCGGCCGCGCCCGCGCCGGAGATGACGGCCCGCAGGTCGCCCAGCTCGCGGCCGGTCAGCTTCGCCGCGTTCCGCAGCGCGGCCAGCGTCACGATCGCCGTACCGTGCTGGTCGTCGTGGAAGACCGGGATGTCGAGCCGCTCCTGGAGCCTGCGCTCGATCTCGAAGCAGCGCGGCGCCGAGATGTCCTCCAGGTTGACGCCCCCGAAGGAGGGGGCGAGGCGCACCACGGTCTCGATGATCTCGTCGACGCCGGTGCAGGCCAGCGCGATCGGCACCGCGTCCACGCCGCCGAACTGCTTGAACAGGATCGCCTTGCCCTCCATGACGGGGAGGGAGGCCTCGGGACCGATGTCGCCGAGCCCGAGCACCGCCGTACCGTCCGTCACGACGGCGACCACGGACGACTTCCATGTGTAGTCGTGGACGAGTTCCGGCTGCTCGGCGATGGCGGTGCACACGCGCGCGACGCCGGGTGTGTACGCGAGGGACAGGTCGTCCTTGTCGCGGATCGGCACGGTGGCCTGCACGGCCATCTTGCCGCCGCGGTGCAGCGCGAACGCAGGATCGAAGGAATCGAGGGGCTCGGCCCCGCCGTCCTGATCCGTACTGCTGTCGCTGCGAGGATTGACGATCTCCGCTGCCACTTTGTCTTACCCCTTAGGTCTTCATTGATTTGAGGGTGGCCACTCCCTGGTGAGGGGTGGGCGGGCACCGCGCAGGGCCCAGAGAGTTGATGCGTACGAGCACCTGCGCGACGGGCGCGCCGCACACGCGCCCTGAGCCCCGGATGAGGGGTGTAAAGAACCTTCTTACCGGACGGACGGCACCGAGGACGAGTCCAATAGGCGCAAGGTCACATCTCGTCGGCCGGGGACGGAACGATGATCGATCACATCGTGAGACATGCCGAAGATCTTCCGGCCGGAAGGAGTGATTCCAGCAGATGGTTCGTGATCAGGGCGTCCTGATGTACCGACCTGATGCGTTTCGGGGTTCACCCGTTATCCGATTTTGACATAGGGAGTCCCCTGAATGGTTCAGTCCGAATGGCAAGATGCCCTAATCACACGAGGTCGCGACACCCGAAGGTGTGTGTTCTCGTCGACCCGTCGGCACCGCCATCCATCCGCCGGAGGAACCCACCATGACCGCACGCTTCACCCGTCGTACGACCGCCGCGCACACCCGGCTCACAGCGGTCGGTGCGATCGCGGTCGCCGGCGCCCTGCTGCTCACCGGCTGCGGTGACCAGACCAAGAAGAACAACGACTCCAGCAGCGCGTCCACCAGCTCGGCGCCGCTGGCCTCCAAGCTGCCCGCCTCGATCCGTAGCGCGGGGGTCGTCAAGGTCGGCTCGGACATCGCGTACGCGCCGGTCGAGTTCAAGGACAACTCCGGCAACGTCGTAGGCCTCGACCCCGACCTCGCGGCCGCCATGGGCAAGCAGCTCGGCGTGAAGTTCGAGTTCGAGAACGGCACGTTCGACGGCCTGCTCACCGGTCTGCGCTCCAACCGCTACGACATCGCCATGTCCGCGATGACGGACAACAAGAACCGGCAGAACGGTGTCGACCCCGACACCGGCAAGAAGGTCGGCGAGGGCGTCGACTTCGTCGACTACCTGACCGCCGGTGTCTCGATCTACACGCGCAAGGGCCAGACCGAGAACATCGCCTCGTGGGCCGACCTGTGCGGCAAGAAGCTCGCCGTCGAGCGCGGCACGGTCTCCGAGGACCTCGCCAAGTCCGAGTCGAAGAAGTGTACGGGCGGCAAGAAGATCACCATCGAGCCCTTCGACGACGACCAGCAGTCCCAGACCCGCCTGCGCTCCGGTGGTGCGGACGCGGCCTCCTCCGACTTCCCGGTCGCGGCCTACGCGGTGAAGACCTCCGGCGGCGGCAAGGACTTCCAGCTGGTCGGCGAGCAGGTCGAGGCGGCGCCGTACGGCATCGCGGTCGCCAAGAGCAACACCCAGCTGCGGGACGCGCTGCAGGCCGCGATGGACGCGGTGATCAAGAGCGGCGAGTACCAGAAGATCCTGACCAAGTGGGGCGCCGAGGACGGTGCCGTCAAGTCGTCCGTGATCAACGGCGGCAAGTGACCGCGGATCCGCCGTCGCTGAGAGGCAACATCCGTGACTACTGACATCGACCGGGCGCCGGGGCCGCAGGACACACCCCCGGCCGCCCCGGAGACCATCAAGGCCATTCCGGTCAAGCACTACGGGCGGTACATCTCGGCCGTCGTCGCGATCGCGATCCTGGTCTCGATCATCTACGCGTTCGGCAATGGCCAGATCAACTGGCATGCCGTACCGGACTACTTCTTCGACCACCGGATCATGACCGGTGTCTACAAGACCCTCCTGCTGACGGTCCTGTCGATGGTGATCGGCATCGTCGGCGGCATCGGCCTCGCGGTGATGCGGCTGTCGAAGAACCCGGTGACCTCGTCGATCGCCTGGTTCTACATCTGGTTCTTCCGCGGCACCCCGGTGCTGGTCCAGTTGTTCCTCTGGTTCAACCTGGGCCTGGTCTTCCACTACATCAACCTCGGGCCGATCTACAAGAACTACTGGTCCGCCTTCATGACGCCGCTGCTGACGGCACTGCTCGGCCTCGGCCTCAACGAGGCCGCGTACATGGCGGAGATCTGCCGCGCCGGCCTGCTCGCGGTCGACGAGGGCCAGACCGAGGCCTCGCACGCGCTGGGCATGAGCCACGCCAAGACGCTGCGCCGGATCGTGATCCCGCAGGCGATGCGGGTGATCGTGCCGCCGACGGGCAACGAAGTGATCAACATGCTGAAGACGACCTCGCTCGTGGCGGCCGTCCAGTATCCAGAACTATTCCGCTACGCCCAGGACATCGGCCAGAACTCCGGCGCCCCGGTGGAGATGTACTTCCTCGCCGCCGCCTGGTACCTGATCATGACGTCCGTCTTGAGCGTCGGGCAGTACTACGTCGAGCGGTACTACGCCCGCGGCTCCAGCCGCGCGCTGCCGCCGACCCCGCTCCAGAAGATCCGGGCGAACCTGCTGTCCATCGGCCGTCCGAAGGGAGCAGCGGCATGACCGACAAGCTCACCAAGACCGAGTCCGCCACGACCGACCCGTCGGTCCCGATGGTCAAGTCCGAGGGCGTCCACAAGTCGTTCGGCCCGGTCGAGGTGCTCAAGGGCATCGACCTGGAGGTGAAGTCCGGCGAGGTGTTCTGCCTCATCGGCCCCTCGGGTTCCGGCAAGTCGACCTTCCTGCGGTGCATCAACCACCTGGAGAAGATCAACGCCGGCCGGCTGTACGTCGACGGTGAACTCGTGGGCTACCGCCAACAGGGCGACAAGCTCTACGAGTTGCGCGATCGTGAGGTCGCGGTGAAGCGCCGGGACATCGGCATGGTCTTCCAGCGCTTCAACCTGTTCCCGCACATGACGGCCGTGGAGAACATCATCGAGGCGCCGGTGCAGGTCAGGGGCGTCAACAAGGGGCAGGCCAGGGAGCGCGCGATGCAGCTCCTGGAGCGGGTGGGGCTGTCGGACAAGGCGCAGAACTACCCCTCGCAGCTCTCCGGCGGCCAGCAGCAACGGGTCGCGATCGCGCGGGCGTTGGCGATGGACCCGAAGCTGATGCTCTTCGACGAGCCGACCTCGGCCCTCGACCCGGAGCTGGTCGGCGACGTCCTGGACGTCATGCGCGACCTCGCCGAGTCCGGCATGACGATGATCGTCGTGACGCACGAGATGGGCTTCGCCCGCGAGGTCGGCGACAGCCTCGTCTTCATGGACGGCGGTGTGGTGGTCGAATCCGGCCATCCGCGCGACGTCCTGACGAACCCTCAGCACGAGCGGACGCAGGGGTTCCTGTCCAAGGTGCTCTGACTCGTCCCCGACCAACGGCGGTTGCCGCCTGCCCCGGCCGGGGTGGGCGGCAACCGCCCTTCAGGTCAGCGCAGATTGAGCCAGGGGCTGCGCGGGGACAGGTTGCCCTCCGTCGTGACGCCGTACATGTGCACGAAGGTCGTGAACTGCTCTTTCCCCTTGAAGTCCGGGCCGTCGTAGCGCTTGTTGACCACCTTGCCCGTGGGGCACGGGTAGACCTTCTTGGAGACGATCTTCTCGCCGGTGGTGACGGCGGTGATCAGGATCTTGCACTTCGGGTGCTTCTTTCCCATGGAGACGATCGCGAAGGGGTGCCCCACCCGCGTGGCCTTCTTGCTCAGACAGGCCTTCCAGGTGATCAGGGTGGTGTCGTTGGGATACGTGTCCACGTCCGTGTACGAGTAGCACCCCCCGTTCCCCTCGGCGTAGGCCGTCGGCGCCGCGGTCGTTCCCGCGGCCGCCAGAGCCGCGCACATCGCTGCCACCGCAGCGGACCTCCTGAGCTGCATCGCGGGCTCGTCCTCTCCGTTCCCTGACGGCCCACCGGCCGCCCGTCGGCGGAGATCATTTCACGACGTTCGCCCATTTGCGCAAGTGAGCAACACCGCCGACACGCCAACAGCCGGAGAAGTCGGCCTACTTGAGCGCCAGCAGCAACGTGTCCGACGGCGAGCACCACACCGCCCGCGCCTCCCCGAACCCCTTCTCGCGCAGTACGCGCGCATGCCACGCGGCGGAGGGCATGTCGCCGTCGGCGTGCTCGCCGTAGATCTCGTAGCGGCGGGCCGTCGGTCCGGCGAGGGCCGGGTCCTGGGCGGCGAGCTGCCACCACTCGGCCCAGTCGAGGACGCCTTCGCGCTTGGCCCGATCCATGTGCGCGTGCCGCTGCGCCCGCTCGGCCGCGTTGATCCGTGGCGTCGACTCGTCGATCATGTGGTCCGCGTTCATGAAGACACCGCCGTCGCGGACGAGTCCCGCGACCTGACCGTAGAGGACCGCGAGGGGTTCGCTGTGCAGCCAGTGCAGGGCCGTGGCGGTGAGGACCGCGTCGTACGAGTCGTACGGCAGCGCCCTCGTCCACCCGGGGTCCTTGAGGTCGGCCGCGACGAAGGAGACCCGCTCGTCGCCCTCGAAGGTGCCGCGGGCGATGGCGAGGAGGGCGGGATCGAGGTCGACGCCGGTGCTGGTGGCGTTCGGGAAGCGGGCCAGCAGCCGGGCCGTGATGCTGCCGGTGCCGCAGGCGAGGTCGAGGACGCGCGGCTCGGGCCCGACGCTCGCCTCGACCATGTCGAGCATGATCCGGAAGCGGTCCTCCCGGTCGGGCATGTACCACTCCTGCTGCCGGTCCCAGCTCTCCTGCCAGGACTGCCAGTCTGTTCCGACACCGGTCGTCATGAGGATCCCCTGTCCACGCACTGTGGCAATGCCACTCTCGTAATACCCTGGAAGCACGATCAGCTGTTACCCGACCGCATCCACGACCATAGAGCGCCTCCGTAAGGACTACAAGTGGAACTGGCCTATTACTCGGACTATGCCGTTCGCCTCGTCAACACCGAGGAACCGGCCCGGGGCAAGGACGTCCTGACCTCGGTCGAGGCCGTACGGGACCTGTTCGGCACCAACAAGGAGGCGGCCCGCCGCGCCACCGACGCCGACGTCACGCGCTTCCGTTCGGTCCGGGGCCGGCTGCGGGCGGTCTTCCAGGCGGCCGACGACGGCGACGAGACCCTCTCCGTGAACCTGCTGAACTCACTCCTCCTGGAGTTCCCGGTCAGCCCCCAGATCTCCGGGCACAACTTCCGGGACGAGGACGGCCGCCCGCTGTGGCACATGCACCTCGCCGACCACCCGTCGAACGCGACCGCCGGCTACGCGGCCATCGCGGCGATGGGCCTGGCCTTCCACCTCACCGAGTACGGCGTCGACCGCCTGGGCCTGTGCGAGGCGCCCCCGTGCCGCAACGCCTACCTCGACACCTCGACCAACCGCTCCCGGCGCTACTGCTCGGACCGCTGCGCGACCCGCGCCAACGTGGCCGCCTACCGGGCCCGCAAGCGCCTGGAGGCCGACCGGTCGGAGAGCACGGGCCTGGCGGCCGAGAGCACCCAGCGGGCGAGCGCGAACGGCGAACGCTGACCGGGCTTGAGCGGCCGGTACCGGAAACGCACCCTGCCCAGCACCAGATCCTCGGGCACGGCGCCGTAGTCGGTACTGTCCCCGCCCGCGAACGCGTTGTCCCCGAGCACCCACCAGCCGCCGTCCCGCCGCTCCACGGCCCGCTTGACGACCAGCAGATCCTGCTGGAACGGATGCCGCAGCACGACGACGTCCCCGGGCCTGACCCTGGCGCCGTACTGCACCACGAGCAGATCCCCGTGGACCAGCGTCGGCACCATGGACGGCCCGGTCACCTCGGCCGTCCCGAAGGGCAGTACGGCCCTCCCGCGCTCGGTCTCCTGCGACAGCTCCGGCATCCCCGGCACCTCCCCGGTCCTATCCTCCACCAGTCTGAGTCCGACCCCGTACTTTTGTCCTAAGCCCATGGGGGCACTCGCGAAATCAGCTTCTCCAGGGAGTAATGTCCCACCTGAGAAGACGATCACGAGGAAGGAACGCTCCATGCTTTCCCGCCTGTTTGCCCCCAAGGTGAAGGTCAGCGCGCACTGCGACCTGCCCTGCGGTGTGTACGACCCGGCCCAGGCCCGCATCGAGGCGGAGTCGGTGAAGGCCGTGCAGGACAAGATGGCCGCCAACGACGACCCGCACTTCCAGGCGCGCGCCATCGTCATCAAGGAACAGCGCGCCGAGCTCGCGAAGCACCACGTCTCGGTGCTCTGGAGCGACTACTTCAAGCCCCCGCACTTCGAGAAGTACCCGGAGCTGCACCAGCTGGTCAACGACACCCTGAAGGCCCTCTCGGCCGCCAAGGCGTCCACCGACCCGGCGACGGGCCAGAAGGCGCTGGACTACATCGCCCAGATCGACAAGATCTTCTGGGAGACCAAGAAGGCCTGACCCACCCAACAGCCTTGGCCCGACCGGCGATCGGTGCACCATCGCGGGTCAGCGGGCAGGGGTCATCGGGTGTGTGCCACTGGGCATGATGAAGGGGCTCGACCGGTTCGCCGGGCGGGCCCCTTCGTCGTACTCCCGCCCCTTCCCACCCCGTGCCATCC
>NZ_JAEQAZ010000297.1 GCF_016654115.1 Streptomyces sp. MBT53 | reverse complement strand
TGGTGTAGCGCGCTACACCATGCATCCGGGAGAACGGTCCCTCGTGACGGCGAGCGCGCGACGGAATCGTAGAGGCCAGAGATCACGCCCCTCCGATCCTCCCCTCCGCCCCACCGATCCCCGAAGGAAATCCCGTGAAATCGCTGCTCGCCGCCGTGAAGTCGTTCATCGCCAACCTGCTGCTGTGGTCGTTCTTCATCGGCGGCCTCGCCGCGAGCACGGCCTCCGGCGCCGTGCTCGACGGTACGGCGAAGACCGCGGCCACCTTCGCCGGTATCGCCGTCTCGCTGCTGACGGGCTCGCGTATCGCGAAGAAGCCGAAGATCAAGGCGTTTCTGTCGAAGACGTCGACCCTGTGGTTCCTGTTCCTGTTCAACGGCGGTGTGGCCGTGGTCAGTTACTTCGCCATGGACGGCGCCAAGGGCATCGCGACGGCGGCCGGAATGGGCCTGGTCTCCCTGGGCGCGGCGGGCGGCCTGATCTCCAACCTCCGCAAGGGACCGGCCAAGACCTCGCCCCACCCTTCGACGGACGAGCCCTGGGCCTGACGGTCCGATCCGCACCGCAGTCCCCCACCGAACCTGCTCCGATCCGAAAGGCTTCCCATGACCACGCATCGCCCGCGCATCCGCCGTACGGCCACCATGGCCACCACAGCCGCAGCCATAGCCCTGACGGCCGGACTCCTGACGGCCTGCGACCCGACCGACACCTCCGACGCCTCCAACTCCCTGAACTGTCTGAAGAACTGGAACACCATCTCCGACAGCCTCAAGGCGATCCACGACGCGGGCGTCGACGCGGCGAAGGATCCGACCCGCACCGACGAATCCATCACGACGATCGACAAGAACCTCGACAAGATCAACGCGGACTCGGACGACAGCAAGATCAACAAGGCCGTCGACGATCTGGACAAGGCGATCTCCGACTACAACAAGGCGATCCTGAACGGCGATACGAACCCGGATTCCAGCAAGATCGACGCGGCAGCGGACAGGCTCAAGAACGTCTGTACGTCATGACGCGACAGCGGACGTGGCTCTACAAGTCACCGTTGGGCCACTCGCTTCTTTGCCAGTGTCGGGCTTCCACGGACCAAGTAAAGGGCGCTCCGCTGCGCTACGCGTCGGCTACGCCGATGACCCTCCGGGTCACCCTTGACTAGGCCCGCTCCACCCCGTCTTAGAAGCGAGCGAGCAGCCCAGAAGAACGGGGGCCCAGGTACGTCCGCCCTTCACCTGGGCTGCGTCCGCACCCGGCGGAGAGGGACGCATCAGCATCTCACCAGCACGCCGGGCCGGCTCAGCGGCCAACCCTGAGTGGGCAGACCCGAGGACCAAAGTCGTGGAGGGGACTTTCGCGCGGGTCCTGACCCCGTCTGAGATCGCGTCCCGTGAAGTGGTGTAGCCGGGCAGGGTTCCGGAACGCGCGGGTGTCTGCCCGGGGCGTGCATCTGCCGGCGGGGCGTGCTCCCTGAGCAAGGGCAGGCCATCGCGCAAGTCTCCTTGGTGAACGGGCAGTTCGACCGGAGGAGCACGCGATGGCCTTGTCCCAGTCTGAGCTGATGCGGCTGCTGGAGTCACTACGTCGGGCCGACGGAACTGAAGCAATCAGGGTGGTGTGCGAGCGCATTCTGCAGGAGCTGATCGAGGCCGAGGCCACCGATGTGATCGGTGCCGGGCCGCGTGAGCACACCGAGACGCGCACGACCTGGCGCAATGGACACCGGGAGAGGCTGCTGACCACGCAGGCCGGTGACCTGGACCTGAAGATCCCGAAGGTGCGCAGCGGGTCGTTCTTCCCGTCGCTGCTGGAACGCCGGCGGCGGATCGACCGGGCTTTGTTCGCCGTGGTGATGGAGGCATACGTGCACGGCGTCTCCACCCGCAGCGTGGATGACCTGGTCAAAGCACTCGGCGCGGACAGCGGGATCTCCAAGTCCGAGGTCTCCAGGATCTGCGGTGAGCTGGACGAGGAACTGACCGCGTTCAAGGAACGGCCGCTGGAGCACACCGTCTTCCCCCACGTCTTCCTGGACGCCACCTACTGCAAGGCCAGGGTCAACCACCGGATCGCTTCGCAGGCCGTGGTCATCGCGACAGGCATCTCCGCCACCGGGCACCGCGAGATCCTCGGACTGATGGTCGGCGACAGTGAGTCGAAGCCGTTCTGGACGAAGTTCCTGCGCAGCCTGCGGGCCCGCGGCCTGGACAACGTCCAGCTGGTCATCTCCGACAGCCACAGCGGTCTGGTGGCCGCGATCCGCACCGTTTTCCTCGGCTCGGCCTGGCAACGCTGCCGGGTTCACTTCGTCCGGGACGTGTTCTCGGTGATCGAGAGGGGTTCCGGGGAAATGGTCGCCGCCACCATCCGCACGATCTTCGCGCAGACCACCGGCGAGCAGGTCCGCATCCAGCTGAACGTGGTCGCGGACATGCTCGGACGGCAGTTCCCGAAGGTCAAGACGATGCTGCTGGACGCGGCAACAGACATCACCGCGTTCGCCGACTTCCCGCCGGCGCACTGGAAGAAGATCTGGTCGACCAACCCGCTGGAGCGGCTGAACCGGGAGATCAAACGGCGGGCCGACGTCGTCCAGGTCTTCCCCAACCCCGCCGCCCTGGACCGGCTCGCCGCCGCCGTCCTGGCCGAACTCCACGATGAATGGCAGGTCTTCGACCGCCGCTACCTCTCCGAAGCCTCCATGGCCGAACTCTTCAGCACCAAGCCAGCCCCGCCCGAACAGCAGATCACCCCGCAACCGGAATCGAAACAGCTGCCGTGACTACACCACCCCACGGGACATGACCCGAGGCCGCCCCATGGTGGCTGCCTAAAGCCTCGTAGGCCGTCGGCCCCCGGCCCAAGAGGGTGAACGTCCAGTGCTGGACTCGACGGGCGTCGAGCCGCCCGATACCGGGAGGGAGAGGCTGTTGGACTGACCGGCGGGGTGTCGCGGTGCGGGTTGGTGGCCTAGCTGCTGGAGGTCGTGAGCCCTGGGCCACAGTCCAAGAGATCGACACGGGCAGCATGGAGTCGTGCTGGATCTGGTGCACATCCGGGGCTGCTGGCTGCGCCGCGACGGTGGCGCCCCGGACCGGACCGGCCGAAGGCCGCACGCCGGGCCGGGGTGCGGTAGCCGTCGCGGCGGCGCGCCGAAGGCGCGCCCTGGAAGAAGTAAAGCCAGATTCCGCCACGTCCCGAACGGCCGACCGTTCAAGAAGTAAAGCCAGATTCCGCCACGTCCCGAACGGCCGACCGTTCCCGTCTCCCGATGGGCGCACGGCGCGAGGTATCACCGGCCGATCAGGGACGTTTGGTCCACCACTGACAGACAGCGTGCTTCCCTCTCTCCCGGCATGCCCTCGGATGCCGGGAGAGCCTGGGTAATTCGGTTGCGTGAATGCAGCCCGTCTGATCCGTGCACCCTGAGCTGGCTTTTCCCGATTTCGCTCTGGCTGTTTTAGATGGGCAATCACGCCGGAAACTTAGGGGCCACTTACGGTGCTAACTCCTATAATTGCAAGGCAAGTTGAACGCGTCCAACCGGGGCGCGTCTGAGATGAACGCCCTAGGAGCGCTGAGGAGAACCCATGAACACCCGCTACCTGATTTCCGATTTGAGGCTCTGGAGGCCGCGTCATGTCTGCCGAATCCGGCAACGAAACCAAAACGGAAACCCGCCTGCCTGCCGTGTCGTCCGCTCCGGCCGAGCGTACCGGCGCGCTGGCACGCGAACTACGTCTGCAAGATCTTTCAGAGGCGGACCGTGACCTTATACGGCTCGTCAATGATCCGCTCTTTTCGCGCTGGAAGGAGCAGATCAAAGCGATTGGCGGTTGCGCCAATCCGATCTACCTGTCCGGCTCGACGGTCATCCGCCATGCCGTCACGGGTGAGGTGATCACGTCCTACTCGACCGCCGGAGAACCGGGTGAGCGGCTGGCCGTGCGCTGCCGTAACCGGCGTGCCTCGGTGTGCGAGCCATGCTCTCGCCTGCATGCCGGGGACACCTTCCAACTCGTTCGTGCTGGCCTGTCCGGCGGCAAGGGCGTGCCTGATGCGGTGAGTGATCGATTCCGACTGTTCGTCACCCTGACTGCTCCGTCCTTCGGGCCGGTGCACCGGGTGCTGGACGGGGAGCGCTGCCGCCCTCGCCGGGATGATCCACGATGCGAGCATGGGTGGCGGCTCGGCTGTGGCTTGATGCACACCGAGGATGAACCCGTGGTCGGCCTTCCGCTGTGCCCTGACTGCTACGACTATCCAGGGCACGTGTTGTGGCACGCGCACGCTGGGAAGCTGTGGGACCGGTTCACCACAGCCGTACGCCGCCACCTTGCCTCGGCCGGTGGCATACCGCGCACCAAACTCAGCGACCATCTGGTGGTGTCCTTCGCCAAAGTCGCTGAGTTCCAACGGCGCGCGGCGATCCACTTCCACGCGGTCGTGCGTCTGGACGGTCCGGAGGGGCCCAGCTCACCAGCTCCGGAATGGGCGACCGAGGAACTGCTCCTCGATGCGGTCGAGCACGCTGCTGCGTCCAGCTTCGTCACGATGCCTGGCTCGGGCGCCTACGGCACGGAACGAGTCGGCTGGGGCGGGCAGTTCGACGCTCATCCCATTGGGCCGGTCTCCGATGGTGACGTGCCGTCAGATTCAGCTGTGGCTGGGTATGTGGCGAAGTACGTGACCAAGGGGGCGGCGGAGACTGCGGCCGGACTGGACTACCGGGTTACTGGCCTGGAGGACATCCGTGCGGCGGTCGTGAACAGCCACGTACGGGCGTTGATGGGTACCTGCTGGCGCTTGGGCGGAGTGGCCGAACTGGAACACCTCGGGCTTCGCCCGTGGGCTCACAGCCTTGGCTACCGGGGCCACATCCTCACCAAATCCCGTCGCTACTCCACCACGTACGGAGCACTGCGCGAGGAGCGCTCCGACCATCGCAGGGGCGATGCCAAGCCCGATGGTCCGGAAGTAGTCACGGAGTCGGCCTGGCGCTACGTCGGCTCCGGCCATACGCCTGGTGCGGCTGGCCTTGCTCTCGGAATTGCCGAAGATCACGCGCGCAATCTCCAACTGGCCAGGGAGGCACGGGATGACCCGGACCAGTGGGGTGAGTGGCCGTGAGTGATGCGAAGAAGGGGAGGGGAGTGCGGTGCGCTAAAGGGCTGACGATTCGCGTTTATCGAGTAAGTGAGAAAGGGGAGCGAAGGCTCGTACGAGTGAAGAAGTTCTGACGCAAAGGAGCCCCGACCTGCTGAAAGGGTCGGGGCTCCTTGTATCCTCAGAAACCAGTCTTGAAGGCGTCCGCTCGGATTACCAGTCGCTCTCTCACGTCTTCAGGAATCAGTAGATCCGCCTCAAGCTCGTTTGACTCGTTGTAGCCCACTTCGAATTTGATCCCTGCGCGTATGAGGTCATGGGACATGCCTTCCATGCCGCCAGCCTCCCACTGCTGCCGGTAAGTGCGACCGCCGTGAACGAGTACCCACCGGTCCTTGGCGCTCTCCGGATCGATGTCATCCATCTGCTTGAGCAGGGATTGAAGAGTTTCTTCTGCGGTCTCTTTGACGAACTCACCTCGGTCGAAGCGACCTCCTGGGGCGAGGCCTTCCATGTAGTACTTGATGGACGCTTCCAACTGCCGGAGCTGATCCCGCATTTCCGCGCCACGGGCGTACTCCCTGTACTCGATGGCGTGATCCCCAAGCTCCTCAAGTACGGCGTCCACGAGAGCTGCGTAAAGCCCTTGAGGGTCTGCTCCCTTGCCCCCGCATACGCGGCAGCGAAGGTACTTGTACCGAACTCCTCGGCTGGTCGACGTTCGTACGGTGTAGTTGGTCTTGCAGTTGCGGCAGACGATCACGCCGAGGAACTTGGTTGCCCCTGCCGTCCACGGAGTCTCATTAGTTCTGCTGGCTCGGTCCAGGGCGTCCTGTAGCTCGTCGAACTCTTCGCGGGTCAGGATGGGGTCCGCCACCTGAATTGGATTTCCCTTGGCGTCGAGAACTTCCTGCGAGCGCTTCCGCCCAGACCTCCCGGCGACTTCAACCCGAAGTCCTTTGATTGCCGGATTACGGAGCTGAAGCAGGAGTGTGGTTGACGTCCACTTTCCTCCGTTGGATCCCGGGATTCCTGCGCGGTTGAGAATCTTGGCCATCTTTGAGGCAGAGACACCGCGCATTGCCGCTCGGTAAGCCCAGCGCAAGACCCTGTGGCCGACAGGGGCAATCACGAGGCGGACCTTTTCACCCTTGTCCTTCTCTGTCGCGTATCCATACGGGGGACGGCCGATGATCCAGGTTTCCTGTGTCTTCGCGTGCTGCCACACAGAGGCAACCCGGATTCCGGTGTTCGCCGCCTCGATCTCGGCCATACCAGCAATGAGAGAGACGATCGTCTTGCCTATCGTGCTGGAGAGGTCGATGGGGTCGTGAAGGGACTTGAGGTTCTTCCCGTACTCCTGGCACCAGTTGATGATCACCTGTAGGTCCAGGATGCGGCGGACGAAGCGGTCCAGCTTCCAGAACATCAGGACGTCGAACTCGGGGGAGCGGTCGTTGAGCCACTTCCCCAGTTCCCTGCGCTTCCAAGGCGGGACCTTGGTCGCCGACACGTTCAGGTCCCTGGCGACCCCTACGACTCTCACCCTGTCGTCGTTCGCCTTGCGCCAGAGGTCTAACTCCTGGCGTACCGGCGATGTTGTGTCGTCGGTGAGGATCGACAGGCGCACAGAGAGCAGTGCGCGCGGAGAGTCCTCCGGGAGTTGCTCGTTCAGGGACTTGAGGTGCGCAAGCTCGGCCAACTCGCCCTCTGTCCAAGGGTGTTCACGGCTCACTGTCGCAGTCGTCATGTGACCAGCGTAGAGCTGTTGTCACCTCAGATACATGTGGCCGCAGCTGTACTGGAACATCGGCTTCGCCCCCGCCGACTACGCGAAGCTGCTGCCCTGGTGGGCGGCGGTCGCGCGCGGCTCGAAGACGAAGCTGTACCTGGGCGAGGCGCTCTACAAGGCGGGCGACCCGGCGCAGCCCGCGGCCTGGCAGGACCCGGCCGAACTCTCCCGGCACCTCACCCTCGCCGACCGCTACCCGGAGGTCGGCGGGCATGTCTTCTTCGCCGCCCGGGACGTCGCGGTCGACCCGGTCGGGGCCATGGCACGGGTGGTCGCCGACCACTACGGGCAGCCGGCGAAACCCCCGCGCTGATCTACCGTTCCGTGTCCTGGTGCCTGACCTCGCAGTCGGGGCCGGGTGACATCACGGCCTCGTGCCCGTCGGGGAAGCGGACGCGGTAGGGCGGGTTGCCCTCCGTGCCCATCACCTCGACGACCTCCGAGACCTGGTCGTGCACGCCGACCACCCTGCCGTGCTGGACGAGCCTGTCGCCAACGGTCGCACGCATCTGCAGCGCCTCCTCACCGAGTCCGGGAGCAGCGGTCCATGCCTTTCGAGTCTACGGCGGCCCGCCCGGCCGGGACCGGGTCGCGCACGCCCCTCAACTCCGGGCGCGCTGGGTAACGGCGATGCACACCAGCACGGCCGCCGCCGTCAGCGGAGCGGCCACCGGCAGGTGCTCGCCCAGCAGGAACACCGACCACACCAGCGTGAGCAGCGGCTGCGCCAACTGCAACTGGCTGGCCTTCGGGACCCCGATCGCCGCCATGCCCCGATACCAGACGACAAGTCCGAGGAACTGCGAACCGGCGGCGACCCACAGCACCCCGGCCACACTGTGCGCGGTGAGCTGCGGGGTGTCGTACGACAGCGCGATCGCGGCGGCGGGCACGCTCAGCGGGAGGCAGAGGACCAGGGCCCAGGCGATGACCTGCCAGCCGGGCATCACCCGGGCCAGCCGGCCGCCCTCGGTGTAGCCGGCCGCGCAGACCAGCAGCGCGGCGAGGAGATACAGGTCGGCGCTGGTCAGCGCGCCGCCGCTCTGCTGGATCGTGAAGGCGAGCACCGCGCCCGCGCCCGCCAACGCGGCCGTCCAGAAAGTGCGCGAGGGGCGGATGCCGGTGCGCAGCGCGGACATCGCGGCGGTGGTCAGGGGCAGCAGGCCGACGACGACCGCGGCGTGCGCGGTGGTCGACGTCTCCAGTGCGAGCGTGGTCAGCATCGGGAAGCCGACCACCACTCCGGCCGCCACGACGGCCAGCCCGGCCCAGTGCCGGCGGGCGGGCACCGGCACGCGCAGCGCCAGCAGACAGCCGCCCGCCATCAGCGCGGCGAGGACACAGCGCACGGACACCAACGACCAGGCGCCGAAGCCTTCGAGCCCCCACGCGGTGGCGGGGAAGGTGAGGGAGAAGGCGATCACACCGAGCGCGGCGAGGACCGTACCGGCGGGCACCTTCGCCGCCGTTGCCGTCCCGGTGGTGGCGGGGGCGGTGCTGACCGCTATCGGGCTCGGTGCAGTAGCGCTATCATGTGCTCTCATGCAAGAGCGTAGCAGTGTCGGTGAACTGGCGAATCATCTACGACGTGAACTCGACCGCTACTCTCCTGGTGGAAAGCTGCCGTCGAGCCGGGCGCTCGTCGAGCGGTTCCGGGTGAGCCCGGTGACCGTCTCGCGCGCCCTCGCGCAGCTGACCGCCGAGGGACTGGTGGTCACCCGCCCCGGCGCCGGCGCGTTCCGGGCCACCCCCCGCCCCGAGGCCGCCGCCACGGGAGACACCTCCTGGCAGGAGGTCGCACTCAGCGCGGACGGTGCCGTCGACGTCGTACCGCGCACGGTCGACGCGTCCGCGGTCCTGGCCACGCTCGCCGCCCCGCCGCCCGGGGTGATCGAGTTCAACGGCGGCTATCTGCACCCCTCCCTCCAGCCCGAGCGGGCGATGGCGGCGGCCCTGTCCCGGGCCGGGCGGCGCCCCGGCGCCTGGGGCCGGCCGCCGATGGAGGGCCTGCCGGAACTGCGCGAGTGGTTCGCACGCGGCATCGGTGGAGCCGTCACCGCCGCCGACGTCCTGATCAGCGCGGGCGGCCAGACCGCGCTGACCACCGCACTGCGCGCCCTGGCACCCCCGGGTGCCCCCGTCCTCGTCGAATCACCCACCTATCCGGGCATGTTGGCGATCGCGCGGGCGGCCGGTCTGCGCCCGGTCCCCGTCCCGGTCGACGCGGACGGCGTACGTCCCGCCCTGCTCGCCGACGCGTTCCACGCGACCGGCGCCCGGGTCTTCGTCTGCCAGCCCCTCTTCCAGAACCCGACCGGCGCCGTCCTGGCCCCCGCCCGCCGCCCCGAGATCCTGCGCATCGCCCGGGACGCGGGCGCGTTCGTCATCGAGGACGACTTCGTACGACGGCTGGTGCACGAGGACGCGGGCCCGCTGCCGCCCCCGCTGGCCGCCGACGACCCCGACGGAGTCGTCGTCCACGTCGGCTCCCTCACCAAGGCCACCTCACCCAGCTTCCGCGTCAGCGCACTCGCCGCGCACGGACCGGTACTGGAACGCCTGCGGGCCATCCAGGTCGTCGACACCTTCTTCGTCCCCCGCCCGCTCCAGGAAGCGGCCCTCGAACTCGTCGGCTCACCGGCCTGGCCACGCCATCTCCGCGCGATCTCGGCCGAGTTGAAGACCCGTCGGGACACCATGACGGCGGCCCTGCGCCTGCAACTCCCCGACTTCTCCCTCCCGCACATCCCCTCCGGCGGCTACCACCTCTGGCTCCGCCTCCCCGCCGGCACGGAGGAGCAGTCCCTCACGACCGCGGCCCTCCGCGCGGGCGTCGCCCTCACCCCCGGCCGCCCCTACTTCAGCGCCGAACCCCCGGCCGCCCACATCAGGCTGAGCTTCGCGGCGGTCGCGGGGACGGGGGAGATCACGGAGGGGGTACGGAGACTGAGGGCAGCATGCGCCCCGTAGGGGGCGCGGGGCGGTGACATTCTGCGGCTCCGCCGCGTGGGCGCGCCCGGCCCCCACCGGCCCGCAGGATGAAAACCACTCGACGCCCACGTTCTTGGCCTGCGATTCTCCCGCCATGAACGACATCCCCAGCCTCCCCGACGGCTACGAATTCTCCGCCGACACCACCCGCGTCGACCTGGACCGTACCTACCACTGGCTGTCCACCGACGCCTACTGGGCGAAGGGCCGCCCCCGCGAGCAGCACGACCGCGCCGTCGCGTCCTCGATGAACTTCGGGGTCTACGACACCGCTTCGGGCGAGCAGGTCGCGTACGCGCGCGTGGTGACCGACGGCGCGCTGTTCGGATGGCTGTGCGACGTGTACGTGGACACGTCGGCCCGCGGCAAGGGCATTGGTACGGCGTTCGTCGCCGCCGTCCGCGAGGAGCTGCGGCCGTTCGGACTGCGCCGGATCCTGCTCGCCACGCACGACGCCCACGGGGTGTACGAGAAGGTCGGATTCAAGCCACTGGAACGGCCCGACCAATGGATGGCCCTGTATTTCGAGTGACTTGTCCGCCTGGTCCTGACTTCGAAGTAAGGTTTCGCCCACCCTGGGTAACTCTCACCCGGCCCCCCTTGACCTGCGTACTTCGGCGGATCACCATCGCCGCATGCAACTTCGGGTCACGTTCGTCGCCGCCGCGCGCAGCTCCCCGCTGCTCGCGGAGCGCTTCGAGGACGACCGGCCGCTTGACCAGGCGGGCTGGGACGAGGTGCAGCGCGCCGCCCCGATTCTGCTGCCGCTCGCGGCGGCGGAGCTGCGCTACTGTTCGCCGACCCCGCGCAGCCGGACCACCGGCGACGGCCTCGGTTACACCCCGCTGGTGCAACTCGCCCTGCGGGACTGCGACATGGGCCGCTGGCGCGGGTTGACGCTCGGCGAGGCGATGGCCCGCGAACCGGCACTGGTGGACGCCTGGCTCGCCGACCCGCGCTCCACCCCGCACGGCGGCGAGTCGCTGCTCTCCTTCATCGCCCGGGTGGGCGGCTGGCTGGACACCCGGCCCGTCGAGGACGGCGGCCGGATAGTCGCCGTCGCCGAACCCTCCGTCATCCGGGCCGCGTTGGTCTACGCCCTCAAGGCCCCGCCCTCGACCTACTGGAACCTCGATGTACGCCCCCTGTCGACCACCACGGTCGTCGGCAGCGCGGGCCGCTGGAACCTGCGCTTCGACGGGGCGGCGGTCCAGTCGAGGCGGGTGGTCTGAGCCGCCGGCCAACTCGGGGGAAAGCAGGCGGAGTTCAGCCCACGCGCAGGTAGTCCGTGCTGAGCACGAGATCCTTCGCGGGCC
>NZ_JAEQAZ010000296.1 GCF_016654115.1 Streptomyces sp. MBT53 | reverse complement strand
CCCCGGCAGATGCCCAGCAGCGGCAGGCCCGCCGTCAACGCGGCCTCGATCAGGGCGAGTTCCCAGGCGTCGCGGGCGAGGGCGGGCGGGCCGGTGCGGGGGTCGCGCTCGGCGCCGTAGCGGACCGGCTCGACGTCCGGGCCGCCCGCGATCACCAGGCCGTCGAGGCGGGCCACAGTCGCCGCCGCGTGCTCGGGGGCGTCCGGCGGCAGCATCGCGGCCAGGCCGCCCGCCTGTTGGACGAGGCGCGGGTAGCCGGCCGGCAGCAGTGCCGCTTCCAGCTCCCAGGCGCCCCACCGCGCCCCCGCCTCCAGATACGTACTGATGCCGATCAGCGGCCTGCCCGCCATGCTTTCCTCCGACCGCCGAGCGACGTGAATGGACTCGATGGGGACCATTAGACAACCCCAGCCGTCACGCGAGGAAGCCCCGCAGCAGAGCCGCCGTACCGGCGCAGTGCTCCCGCATCATCTCCCGCGCCCCGTCCGCGTCCCCGTCCAGCACCGCCTCCACCAGCGCGATGTGCTGCCGCTGCGAGTGCTCCAGGTTGCGGACGAGGAGGGGGATGCAGTCGAGGAGGTCGTTCACCGTGGCCCGTACCGCCGCGTACTGCGCGGTCAGCGTCGGTGAACCGCACAACTCGGCCAGGGTGAGGTGGAGCAGGGTGTCCAGGCGGCGGTAGTCGGCGAGCGGGGCGTCGTGCGTGCGGGCGAGGGCGTCGCGCAGTCGCCCGCCCTGTTCGGCGCTCAGACCGTGCGTCGCGCACAGGCCCGTCGCGCCGACCTCCAGCACCTCCCGGAACCGCAGTACGTCCTCGATGTCGACCGCGCTGATCCGCCGCCGCAGCTCGTCCTCGCCGCCGGCGTCCGACTTCGGCAGCACGAACGTCCCGCCGTAGCGCCCGCGCCGCGACTCCACGAGCCCCTGGTCCTGCAGTACCTTCAGAACCTCGCGCAGTGTCACCCGGCTGATCCCCAGCCGCTCGGCCAGTTCCCGCTCGGCCGGCAACCGCTCGCCCCCCGGCACCAGCCCCAGCCGTACGACCTGCAGAATCTGTTCCAGCGCCTCTTCGAAGCCGTTGCCCGCCCGCACCGGCCGCAGTACCGGGGTCAACCGGTCCTCAAGGCCGTTCTCCGCATCCAGCGACATATGGCGGCACCCCCTTCCCAAGCAATGGTTCTCCGCAATACCTTATGGCTTCCGGCCCGGCCGGAAAAAGCGCGCAGAAGCCGAAGGAGCTTTCCCGTGGCAGACCGCACACCCCCGCTGAGCGTCGAGGAGCTGCACGCCCTCGTCGCCAGTGGCGAGATCGACACTGTCGTCCTGGCCTTCCCCGATATGCAAGGACGGCTCCAGGGCAAGCGGTTCGCCGCCCGCTTCTTCCTCGACGACGTGCTCCGACACGGCACCGAGGGCTGCAACTACCTCCTCGCCGTCGACACCGACATGAACACGGTCGACGGCTACGCGATGTCCTCCTGGGAGCGCGGTTACGGCGACTTCGCCATGCACCCGGACCTTTCCACCCTCCGCCGTGTGCCCTGGAACGCGGGCACCGCCATGCTCATCGCCGACCTCGCCTGGAACGACGGATCGCCGGTGGTCGCCGCACCCCGCCAGATCCTGCGCCGCCAGCTGGAGCGCCTCGCCGAGCACGGTTTCACCGCGCAGGTCGGTACGGAGCTGGAGTTCATCGTGTTCAAGGACACGTACGAACAGGCCTGGGACGCCAACTACCGAGGCCTCACCCCGGCCAACCAGTACAACATCGACTACTCGGTCCTCGGGACCGGGCGGATCGAGCCGCTGCTCCGCCGGATCCGCAACGAGATGGCCGCCGCCGGGCTGACCGTCGAGTCCGCCAAGGGCGAGTGCAACCCCGGCCAGCACGAGATCGCCTTCCGCTACGACGACGCCCTCGTCACCTGCGACCAGCACGCCGTCTACAAGACCGGCGCCAAGGAGATCGCCTCCCAGGAAGGCGTCTCGCTCACCTTCATGGCGAAGTACAACGAGCGCGAGGGCAACTCCTGCCACATCCACCTCTCGCTGGGCGACGGCAACGGCGGCAACGCCATGGCCGGGGACGGCGAGGGCGGCATGTCCGAGGTCATGCGGTACTTCCTCGCCGGGCAACTCGCCGCGCTCCGCGACTTCTCTCTCCTCTACGCCCCGAACATCAACTCCTACAAGCGGTTCCAGCCGGGCTCGTTCGCGCCGACCGCCGTCGCCTGGGGCTACGACAACCGCACCTGCGCCCTCCGGGTCGTCGGCCACGGCCGCTCCATGCGCTTCGAGAACCGGCTGCCCGGCGGGGACGTGAATCCCTTCCTCGCGGTGGCGGGGCTCGTCGCGGCCGGGCTCTACGGCATCGAGCAGAAGCTGGAGCTGCCGGAGGCCTGCGCGGGCAACGCCTACAGCGGCGACTACGCGCACGTCCCCACCAACCTCCGCGAGGCCGCCGAGCTGTGGGAGAACAGCCCGATCGCCAAGGCCGCCTTCGGGGACGAGGTCGTCGCCCATTACCGCAACATGGCGCGCGTTGAACTGGAGGCCTTCGACGCCGCCGTCACCGACTGGGAGCTGCGCCGCTCCTTCGAACGCCTGTGAGGACCCGGCTCCCTTTGCCTGCCGACGAACGCCTGTGAGGACTCCCTTGCCTGCCGAGCACCCGCTGCACGTACTGAACCCCGCCACCGAGGAGGTCATCGCCACCGTCCCGGCCGCCACCGCGGCCGACGTGGACGCCGCCGTCGTACGCGCCGCCCGGGCCCAGACGAAGTGGGCCGCGCTGCCGCCCGCCGACCGGGCCCGGCTGCTGCGCCGCTTCGCGACGGCGGTGGACGAACACCTCGAAGAACTCGCCCAGTTGGAGGTCCGCGAGGCCGGGCACACGGTCGGCAACGCCCGCTGGGAGGCCGGCAACGTCCGTGATCTGCTCGACTACGCGGCCGGGGGAGTGGAGCGGCTGACCGGCCGGCAGATCCCGGTCGCGGGCGGTCTCGACGTCACGATCCTCGAACCGCTGGGCGTGGTGGGCGTGATCGCGCCCTGGAACTTCCCGATGCCGATCGCCGCTTGGGGCACCGCCCCCGCACTCGCGGCCGGCAACGCGGTCATCCTCAAGCCGGCCGAGACGACCCCGCTCACCGCGCTCCGACTGGCCGAACTCGCCCTGGAGGCAGGCCTTCCCGAGGGGCTGTTCCAGGTACTGCCCGGCCACGGCCCGGTCGCGGGCACCGCGCTCGTCGAGCACCCGGGCGTCGCGAAGATCGTGTTCACGGGGTCAACGGCTGTAGGCAAACAGGTGTTGGCGAAGGGCTCGGAACTCCTCAAGCGCGTCACCCTCGAACTCGGCGGCAAGAGCCCCAACATCGTCTTCGCGGACGCCGACATCGAGGCAGCCGCGGCAGCGGCCCCCATGTCCTTCCTCGACAACTCGGGCCAGGACTGCTGCGCCCGCACCCGCATCCTCGTCCAACGCGGGGTCTACGACCGGTTCCTGGACCTCCTGACCCCGGCGATCGAGGGGGTCACGGTCGGCGATCCGGCCGACGAGAAGACGGACATGGGCCCGCTGATCTCCAAGGTCCAGCTGGAGCGCGTCCGTTCGTACGTCACCGACGACCTGGCCGGCATCCGCGGCAAGGCCCCCGAGGGCCCCGGCTTCTGGTTCCCGCCCACCGTCGTTACCGGCGTCGACCCGCACGCACGCGTGGCCGTCGAGGAGGTCTTCGGCCCCGTCGCCGTAGTCCTGCCGTTCGAGGACGAGGCGGAGGCGATCGCCCTCGCCAACGCCACCGACTACGGCCTCTCCGGCTCCATCTGGACCCGGGACGTCGGCCGCGCCCTGCGCGTCTCGAAGGCAGTCCGCGCGGGCAACCTGTCCGTCAACTCCCATTCCAGCGTCCGCTATTGGACCCCCTTCGGCGGCTTCAAGCAGTCCGGGATCGGCCGCGAACTCGGCCCGGACGCGCTCACCGCCTTCACCGAGACCAAGAACGTCTTCATCAGCGACGTCTCCACCACCAACGTCTCCACCAGCACGGAGGGCCCCGCACAGTGACCTCAGAGATTGTTTGCCGGCGACTCGTCGGCCGTACCGCCGTCATCACCGGAGCCGGCAGCGGCATCGGCCTCGCCACCGCGCGGCGGCTCGCCTCCGAGGGGGCCAACGTCGTCTGCGGCGACATCGACGAGACCCACGGCAAGGCGGCGGCCGACGAGGTCGGCGGACTCTTCGTGAAGGTCGACGTCACCGACCCCGAGCAGGTCGAGGCGCTCTTCAAGGCCGCCTTCGACACCTACGGCAGCGTCGACATCGCCTTCAACAACGCCGGCATCTCGCCGCCCGACGACGACTCCATCCTCGACACAGGGCTGGAGGCCTGGAAGCGCGTCCAGGACGTCAACCTCACCTCCGTGTACCTGTGTTGCAAGGCCGCGATCCCCTACATGCGCCGCCAGGGCAAGGGCTCCATCATCAACACCGCGTCCTTCGTGGCCAGGATGGGCGCGGCGACCTCCCAGATCTCCTACACCGCCTCCAAGGGCGGTGTGCTGGCCATGTCCCGTGAACTGGGCGTGCAGTTCGCCCGCGAGGGCATCCGCGTCAACGCGCTCTGCCCGGGACCGGTCAACACCCCGCTCCTGCAAGAGCTGTTCGCCAAGGACCCCGAGCGGGCCGCGCGCCGCCTGGTCCACATCCCGGTCGGCCGCTTCGCCGAGCCGACCGAGATCGCCGCCGCCGTCGCGTTCCTGGCCAGCGACGACTCGTCGTTCGTCAACGCCGCCGACTTCCTGGTCGACGGCGGCATCGCAGGGGCGTACGTCACACCGCTGTAAGTGCCGAACCCCCGCCGGAGCGGGGGCAGTTGACCCCGTGATTGCTCACAGGAAGGTCATGCCCTCGCCCCGGTAGGTGGGGACGGTCGCCGTCACCCGGTCACCCTCGATCAGGTGCAACGACTCGAACCGCTCGCACAGTTCACCGGCCTTCGCGTGCCGGAACCACACCTTGTCGCCGATGAGCAGATCGTCGGCGGGGGAGCCGAGCAACGGTGTCTGCACCTCGCCGGGCCCCTCCTGGGGGTCGTAGCGCAGACCCTCCGGGAGATACGGCACCGGGAGGCGGTCGGGGCCCGCGGCGCCGGAGGCGGGGTAGCCGCCGCCGAGGACGGTGACCACGCCGACGCCCGGGCGGCGTACGACGGGCTGGGCGAAGAGCGCGGCCGGACGGGCCGTGAACGACGTGTAGTTGTCGAAGAGGCGCGGCACGTACAGCCCGGAACCGGCCGCGATCTCGGTCACGGAATCCTCGGCGGCCGTGTACTGGACACTGCCCGTGCCGCCGCCGTTGACGAACTCCAGATCCGGTACGACGGCCCGCACGGCCCGCACCACCTCCGCGCGCCGCTCGGCGAGTTCACGCTTGGCGGTGGCCTGCATCAGCCGGATCGCACGGGAGCGGAAGGGCCGCCCCGCGACGGAGTCGCCGACACCGGCGATGTGGCCCTCGTAGGCCATGATCCCGACGACCTTGAAGCCGGGGCGGCGGTCCACCGTCCTTGCGATGTCGGCGAGTTGGGCGGGTGAGCGGAGGGGGGAGCGGAGCGCGCCGATGCGCACCCGGCCGCCCAGCATCCGCAGCGAGGTGTCCAACTCCAGGCAGACACGCACCACTTCGGTGCCGCCGGCGCGGGAGTCGTCGATCAGCTTGAGCTGGGCCGGGTCGTCGATCATCACGGTGACGGCGGCGGCGAGCTTGGGGTCACTGGTCAGTTCGGCGAAGGCGGCGTGGTCGGCGGAGGGGTAGGCGAGGAGGACGTCGTCGAAACCGGAACGGGCGAGCCAGAGGGACTCGGCCAGGGTGAAGGACATCAGGCCCGCGAAGCCGTCCCTGGCCAGGACGCGTTCGAGGAGGGTTCGACAGCGGACGGACTTGCTGGCGACGCGGACCGGCTTGCCGCCGGCCCGGCGGACGAGGTCGTCCGCGTTGGCATCGAAGGCGTCCAGGTCGACGATCGCGAGAGGGGCGTCGAGGTGGGCGGTGGCCCGGTCGTAACGGGCCCGGTCGGCGGCGCGCGCAGTCATGAACGCAGCCTGCCAGACAGGATTACCGCAGGGTAGGGGGACGTTCCGGGCAGAAGCCCCGGGGGCGTGGACTGGTTCTCGTTCGAGCGGGGGCAACCCGTAGAGTGACGCGCACGCACGGAGGAAACGCCGCCGGTCGTTCGACCACGCCCGGGATGGCGGTCCGCCGCGGCGGGTATGCGTGCTCGGGACGACTTTTGTTTTTTTGTGTACGTGCCGGGTGAGGCGGGGTGGACGTCGGCGCGTATACGAACAAGGGCAGGAGCACACCGGCCCGCAGACGAACAAACGGTGGCCCGGGTACGAGGAAACGGGGGGTGCATGAGCACGGAAGCGCGGCGCGCCCCCGTACCGCCACACCCCACCTCGCCGCAGGCCCCTTCGGGGAGTTCGACGCAGCCCGTGAACGACACAGCAGGCGAGGACTTGGACGGACCGCATTCCGGCACCGGGGGATCTTCCGGAGCCGCTTCGAGGACAGTTTCGGGGCGTGGTCCGAATCCGTCGGCGTCGGGCACGGAGGCTGCGCAGAGCGCACCGGGGACGTCGGGGTCGGACGCGGCGCCGGCCGACAGCGGCACCCAGGGCGACGGGAACGGCAGGGCCACCTGGGGTGGCGACCGGCCCGGCACGGGATGGTGGGAGGGCGGCAACGCCAGACGCGCGGCCAGACGAAGCGCCCGGGCCGACGCGGACACGGGGTTCCGAGGCAACGATTCGGCGGGGGACCGCGCTGCGGGTCCCGGTAACGGGTTCGACGCGGACCGCGCTGCGGCTCAGGGCAGCGCGTTCGGCGCGGACCGTACTGCGGGTCCGGGCAACGGGTTCGGCGCGGGTTCGGTTTCTCCGGGCAACCGGTTCGCGAGCGGCGGCTTCGAGAACTTCGAGAGTGACGGCTCCGAGAGCGGGGGCTCCGAGGGCAACAGTTCGGAGAGCAACGGTTCGGGAGCCCGCAATGGGGCCGGGGCCGGAGCTGGGTCCGGGGCCGGCGCGGGTTCCGGTTCGGGTTCCGGCGCCGGAGTCGGCTCCGGGGCGGGTTTCGGAGGCGGGGCCGGTTCCGGGGCTGGAGTCGGTTCCGGTTCCGCCGGCTCGTCGGCAGGAGGCTCCTCCGACACCCGGCCGCGCTTCCCCGGTCTTCGCCCCTTCTCGCCCGCTGCCGCCGACGCGGTGAGCCCGCCGCCGCCACCGGCCTCGGCCCGCTTCCCCGACGCCCCGCCGGCATCCGCGACCGACCCGCGCCGCGCGAACCCGGGACGCCCCGGCACGGTCCCGCCTCCGAAACCCGCCCCGGAGCCGACTCCGGCGCCGGAACCCGAACCGGAACCCGCGCCGGCCCCGGACCCAGCTCCGGCCCCG
>NZ_JAEQAZ010000295.1 GCF_016654115.1 Streptomyces sp. MBT53 | reverse complement strand
GCATCACATACGCCGCCCCCGCCCCCGCCCCGAACAGCGCCGCGAACGACACCCCCGTCGCGAGCCACGTCGTGCCGAGCCACTGGGCGCCGTAGTAGCCGAGCGCCACGCTGTACGCCGCCCAGGACAGGCCCGCCAGGGCCGACCAGGGGAGGAAGTCGCGGGCGCGGCGGTGGGCGGCGCCCGCGCCGAGGGAGACCACCGAGCGGCCGGCGGGGGCGAAGCGGGCCAGGATGACCAGGGCGCCGCCGCCGCGGGCCAGGGCGTGGCCGAGACGTTCCTGCGCGGTGGTGAGCCGGCGGGAACGGGAGATGGCGCGGTCGAGGCGTTCACCGCCCAGCCAGGCCAGGCGGTACGCCATCAGGTCGCCCAGGACGGACGCGGCGGCGGCGGACGCGATCAGGGCCAGGATGCTGGGAACCTCGTGCGGCACGGGAACGGCGTCGGCCGCCGCGCCGGTGCCCGCTGCCGCCGCCGTGGCCGCCGCGACGACCAGGACACCGCTCGGCAATACCGGCAGGAACACATCAAGGAGGACGGACACGGCGATCATGGCGTAGATCCATGGGCTGCCGGTCAGCGACCCCACACTCTCGAACAACGCATCTCCCCGTGAACTCCCCCGTGGGCCGCGGCAGCAGCGGCCAGTGACAGCCATACAGCGTACGCCTGGGTGGGGACAGGAGATTCACGGGGGGCACGTGTGATCGGCACAGCTTGTTCACTCGGCTGCCCCGTCCCGAGGGGCGGGGCGGGCCCGCATCCCGTAGCAACGTAAAGGGGATCAAAGCACACCTGAACGTGAGGAACGGTACAGATCATGGTGGCAGGCATATGTGCGGGCGCCGTCGTCGCGGCCCTACTGGCGAGCGGCACCGGCGGCGCGGGAAGCACCGGCAGCCCGGACGGCTACGCGATGCGGACGGACGCGCGGTTCGCGCCGGTCGCCGCCCTCCTGCCGTCGGCGGCGGTGACGTACGACACGAAGCTCGTCCCCGCCGCCGCGTGGATCGAGGTGGGTCAGCGGACGACGGTGGGCGGTGCCACGACCGTACGGCTGCGGGTCGACGGGATGGTGCCGGGGCACGCGTACGCCGTCCATGTGCACCAGAAGCCGTGCGGCGCCGACCCCGCCGCCGCGGGCGGGCACTTCCAGCACAAGCCGTCCACCGACCCGGCCGACGTCACCGCCGACAACGAGGTCTGGCTCGACTTCACGGCCGACGAGCACGGCGCCGGTGAGGCGAGCGCCCGGCACGACTGGAACTTCCGGGAGGGCGAGGCGTCCTCCGTCGTGATCCACGACATGCCCGGCAGCCGCGTCCGCGCCGCCTGCTTCACCGTGCCGTTCGGCTGGGCTCCCTGAGCCGGGGATACGACGACCAGGGGCGGGCGTCGGCCGACGGCGTCCGCCCTGTCGTCGCGGCACGCAGGACCGCTCGCGCCACCGCGTCGGCGTCCGACAGCGTGACCGAGTCCACGCCGGGCCGGGCGCCCGCCGCGGTCACCCAGTGCACGCCCTCCGTGGGCACCCCGAACGCGAACCGCCGTGCGTGCGCCCGCCCCTGACGGTCTATCAGGCGGTACGGGCGAGCCGTCACATCCAGCCCGCCCGTCTCGTAACCGTCCACGGTGTGTGGCCGGCACCCGCCCGTCCTCAGCAGCCGACCGAGCAGCGGGTCGGCGGTGCGCCGCAGGTCCGGTTCGGGGAGACGTGCTTCCACGAGCGTGGTCACCCGCACCGCAGAGCCCGGTATCGCGGGGGAGCGCGCCACCCAGGCGCCGTCCGCCTCCCGCACCTCCAGCCGCGGCCCGAGCACCTCCACCACACCCGCCGCCACCAGCGCGGCCAGCTCCTCGATACGGCGCCGGGGCGGGCCGATGGACAGGAACGCGTTGAGCGGGGTGTACCAGCGGTCCAGATGGTCGCGGCGCGAGTCGCCCGCGAGGCCGCGGTGGTCGACGACCAGCCGGAGTTCGTTGCGCAGATCCCGCAGCACGTCCAGGGCGGCCTTGAGCGGTCCGTCCACATTGCCGAGCGCGGCCTGCGCGGCGTCCTCGCGCAGATACGCCAGCAGCCAGTTCCGCCAGGCCGCCGGGTCGTCGAGAGCGCGGTCCGGGTACGGGCGGGACAGCCGGTCCCAGCTCCAGCGTTCGGCGGCGGGGACCCCGAACTCGTCGAGTATCAGGGCCTCTTGGGGATCGCGGTGCGGGACGGCGAGGAAGCGCCCGGTGAACTCGGGGCGGCGGGAAGGCCGTAGCGTTCGTAGCAGCGTGGAGTAGTACACCGTCTCCACCTCCTTCGCCACCAACGGCCATATCTCCGTGCGGAATTCGGGAGGCTCGCCGGAGTCGGCGCGTTTGCGGAAGGCGGCTATGGCCTCCGGGGTGAGGACGAGAGGGGTGTGGCGGCCGTGCGGGCCCTTCGCGTTGTCGCCGCGGGCCTGATACGGGATGCCTCGGCGTGAACCGGCGTACAGGCGGGGCTCGTTGCCGGAGGGCAGGTAGCGGAGCGAGCCGTCCTGCGCGCCGACGAAATGGCCGCCCCTGCCCGTCGTCAACAGGGCTGTGTGGTCGGAGAAGTTGAGACCGAGACCGCGCAACAGGACTGGTTCGCCGGGCTGTACGGCGGTCAGGTCGGCGTCGGCCGGGTTGGCGGGTGGGAGGTAGCCCAGGCCGTGGTGGCAGGCGTAGGCGGCGAGGCGCTGTCGGGTCGTGTCGCCGAGCGTCGGGAGGTGGCCCTGGGCCAGGACCACCGCCGAAAGGGCGGACAGGGTAAGGCCGTTGTCCAGGGTGAGGGACTGGTGGCCGTCGGGTGTGTCGTCGAGCCGTACCGCGCTCGCCCGGTGTGTCGCGACCTCGACGGAGTCCGGCGCCTCGCGGACGGTGCGGGCGAACACCCACTCCAGATAGCGGCCGTAGTGGGCGCGGGTGGGGTAGTCGTCGGGGTGGAGTTCGGCGGGGGCCCACTCGTGCAGGCTCGGGCCGGGGCGGATCGGGCCGGAGCAGTCGACGCTGTCGTCGGTGAAGAGGGTGACCTGGGAGGCCACGGTGTTCATCAGCAGTTCGGGGGACTGCGCGGAGCGCCAGACGCGGCCGGGACCCGGGGGCGCGGGGTCGACGACGTGGACGGTGAGCCGGGTGCCGGGCGGGAGGAGTTCGGGAGCCGAGGCGCAGAGTCGTTCCAGGACGCTGGTGCCGCGCGGACCGGCGCCGACCACGGCGACGGAGACGGTTGCCGGCTCGTCGTCGGACTCGTTCACTGCGGACAAAGGGGGGACTCCCGGGCGTGTGGGGCGCATTGGAGCGGACCGCCCACCGGAAGCGGACGGTCCGCCTCATCATGCCCTCAGCGACGTCACGGGGATGTGAGTGGGGACTCCTCGACCGTCCTCAGCGTCCCGTCCGCCCGGGCCTGCTCCAGCCGCAGCCGGGCCGAACGGCCCTGCAGCGTAAGGGTCATGAGCTGGTTGCCGAACCAAGGCCCGCCCGTCTTCCGCCACTTGACCGAGGCGTCGGCGCAGCGGCCGTGCCGGGTGAAGCGGCGGCCCAGGCCACGGGCGACGGCACTCCAGCCGAAGCGGAAACCGACCCGTATGTAGGCGGGGATGGAGTTGTGGACGGGGGAGCAGGTCAGCTGCAGGACGCGTGAAGTCGGGCCGCCGGTACGCCACTTGGGCTCGGCCACGTACGCGTGGTGCACGTCCCCCGACAGCACGAGCACCGACGCCGGTGCCGCCTCGCCCGACCCCACCTCGGCGATCAGCCCCGCCAGCTCCTCGAAGGAGTCCGGGAAGGCCGCCCAGTGCTCCAGGTCGGCGGCCCGCCGCAGCTTCTCGCCGAACTCGGCCCAGCGGGCGCCCCGTTCACCCTGGCACAGGGCCGCGTCCCAGGACTCGGCGTCGTGGATGAGATGCGGCAGCAGCCAGGGCAGTGAGGTCCCGATGAGGAGGTGGTCGTAGGAACCGGGATCGGCGAGCGCCTCGGTGCGCAGCCAGTCGGCCTCGCCGGGGTCGAGCATCGCGCGGTGCTGTTCGTCGAGGACGCGGGCCGCCCTGCTGTCCACCATCAGCAGGCGTACCCGGCCGAAGTCGCGCCGGTAGCTCCAGCGGACGGAGGCCGGGTCGGCGTCCGCCTTGCAGGCGAAGGCACGGAGTTCGTCGGTGCCGTCGGGGACGCTGCGGACCGCCAAGTAGAGGGGATCGGCGGCCAGTTCGGCGGGGGAGAGGTTCCCCAGGTGCTGGTGCACCCAGTACGACATCAGTCCGCTGAGCAGCCGTTCGCGCCACCACGGGGTGGCCCGCATGTCCGCCAGCCAGGAGGCGGAGGTGTTCCAGTCGTCGATGACGTCGTGGTCGTCGAAGATCATGCACGACGGCACGGTGGAGAGCAGCCAGCGGATCTCGGGATCGAGCCAGGACTCGTAGTAGAGGTGCGTGTACTCCTCGTAGTCCGCGACCTCGCTGCCCGGGGGCTCGCTCAGGTCGCGGCGGGCGGAGAGCCAGCGGCGGGTCGCGTCGGAGACCTCGTCGGCGTACACCTGGTCGCCCAACAGGAGGAGTACGTCCGGCCGTTCGGCCTCCGGGTCGCGCGCGATGCGCGAGGCCAGCGTGTCCAGGGCGTCCGGGCCCACCGGGTCGTGGTCGTCGGCGGGCGGCGCGGCCCACCGGCAGGAACCGAACGCGACACGGACCGTGCCGTCGGCGTCAGGGGTGTGGATCGCGGAGGGCGGGAACGGCGAGTCCGGCAACGGCCACACCCGCATACCGTCCAGGAGGACGTCGTACGGCGTCGAGGTCCCGGGTGTGAGGCCCTCCACCGGCACCAACGCGTAGTGGTGGCCCGCGACTTGGAAGGTGCGGGCCGTGCCGGCGGCCCCGTCCGCGCAGCGCACCTCGGCGGTGCACGGACGGCTCGCCTCGACCCATACGGTCGCGGACGAGCCGTCGGCGTAGCGAAGCAGCGGTCCAAGACGCAGTCCGGCCACGGGTGATCACTCTCCTCCGTCGCCCCGTACGGTACGGAACGACGGAGGTCAGCGACTAGGTTTCCGGGCTCGGGCTGTCGAAAGAGGATCAGCAGCCGCTGAGGACCGAGGTCAGCTTGGCCTTCTCGGCGGTGTCGACCGACAGGTCGTAGTAGTACTTCACCTGCACCCAGGCACGGACGTACGTGCAGGCGTACGAGGTGAGCGGGGGCATCCACTCGGCCGGGTCCTGGTCGCTCTTGGACTGGTTGACGTTGTCCGTGACGGCGATCAGCTGCGGCCGGGTGATGTCGTTGGCGAAGGCCTGGCGCTGGGCGGTGGTCCAGTTGCGGGCGCCGGAGTCCCAGGCCTCGGCGAGCGGGACGAGGTGGTCGATGTCCAGGTCGGAGGCGGCGGTCCAGGTGGCGCCGTCGTAGACCGAGTACCAGCTGCCGCTGGTCGCGGTGCACGCGGAGTTGGTGACGACGTTCGTACCGTCCCGCTTGAGGATGTACTCACGCGTGTTGCAGGTGCCGCTGATCGTGATCCAGGTGGGGAACAGGTCACGGTCGTAGCCGGTCCGGACCTCGGTCGCGACGGTGAGCGAGGCGAGGTAGGTGCGGGCGGTGGCGGCGCTGACGGGGGTGGGGAGGGCGGCGGAGGCGGTCGGGCCGTTGAAGAGTGCGACGGAGGCTATGAATCCGGTAAGAGCCGCGAGTATGCTCAGCCGTCGACGCGCGTAGAACTTCGGCATACGAACTCCCTTGTGGTGGGGGGATGTTGGAGTGCGAGCGAAGGAATGATTGCGGTGCCGTGTTGCGGCCGGGTGTGCGTTCGGTAAGAAGTTAGTGACGCGGGCATGACAAGACAAGGTTTACGGTCGAACTTGTCGTCGCGTACAGTTATCGGCGCAGAAGGGGAGTAGCTCTTCGCCGGACCGTCGACATACTGCTCAGCTCGTCTGAGCCGGCGCCCGGAGGACGACCACTTCGTGGATCGGCCAGCGAGACCTTCGGCAACGCAGTGCACCATCCGTGTGTGCTGCCGTGCCGAGGTGTCCGCAGACGGTTCACGCACTCTCGGTGGGGCAGTACCCGACCGATTGAGGAACCTTGATCAGCATCAGCGTGACGGCGCTCGTCTTCGGCGTCGTCTTCCTGGCCGAACTCCCCGACAAGACCGCACTCGCCGGACTCGTCCTCGGCACCCGCTACCGCGCCTCGTACGTCTTCGCCGGCGTCGCCGCCGCGTTCCTGCTGCATGTGGTGCTGGCGGTGGCGGCCGGAAGTGTGCTGACCCTGCTGCCGCAGCAGCTCGTGGCCGCCGTCACCGGTGTGCTCTTCCTGGGCGGGGCCGCGGTGCTCCTCTTCAAGAAGGGCGACGACGACGAGGAGGTCCGGGCGCCCAAGGATCAGTCCTTCTGGAAGGTCTCCGGCGCCGGGTTCATGCTCATCCTGGTCGCCGAGTTCGGTGACCTGACCCAGATCATGACGGCCAACCTCGCGGCCCGCTACGACGACCCGTTCTCCGTCGGTCTCGGCGCGGTGCTCGCGCTGTGGGCGGTCGCCGGGCTGGGGATCGTGGGCGGAAAGGCGCTGATGAAGCGGGTGCCGTTGGAGTTGATCACGCGGATCGCGGCGGTGCTGATGCTGGCGCTCGGGGCGTGGAGTCTGTGGGAGGCGGTGGCGGGCTGAACGGGCTGAGCCCCGTGTGCGAGCTGAACGGTGAGTGAACTGTTTCGGGAGGCGGTGGCGCGATGCCGGTCCGGTTTTGTACCGTGGGGAAACAAAGTGGCTCCCGTCCGTTCACCCTGACCGACGGACGGGGCCACCTTGTCCCACCGGGGGCCACCCTGAACCCCCTCTCCGTTCCGTTCCTTGGAGCCTGCCGATGACGGCCACCACCGTGCTCACCGCCCGCGCCCTCCTGCTGGACATGGACGGCACCCTCGTCGACTCGCACGCCGTCGTCGAGCGGATCTGGCGGCGCTGGTCCGAGCGGCACGGGCTGAACGCGGACGAGGTCATGAAGGTCGTGCACGGCCGACAGGGCTACGCCTCCATGGCGCTGCTGCTGCCCAGCCGGCCCATGGAACAGAACCACGCCGAGAACGCCCGCATGCTCGCCGAGGAGACCGCCGACGTCGAGGGCGTCGTCCCGATCCCGGGCGCGCCGGAGTTCCTGGCCTCGCTGCGGGGCCTGCCGCACGCGCTGGTGACATCGGCGGACGTCGCGCTCTCCACGGCCCGGATGGGCGCGGCCGGGCTGGAACTGCCCGACGTCCGGATCACCGCGGAATCGGTCGGCGCCAGCAAGCCCGACCCGGAGGGCTTCCTCAAGGGCGCCGCCGAACTGGGCATCGCCCCCGCGGACTGTGTCGTCTTCGAGGACTCCGGTGCGGGGATCGCGGCGGGGCGCGCCGCGGGGATGCGCGTGGTGGGGGTCGGACCGCAGGCCGCGTATCACCAGCCGGATGTGCTGGTGCGGGATCTGCGTGCGGGAGCGCGATGACGC
>NZ_JAEQAZ010000294.1 GCF_016654115.1 Streptomyces sp. MBT53 | reverse complement strand
GCCGATCACGCGGCGGTGCGGGCCGCACTGGCACGGGACCGTGCCACGCTCCAGGACACCGAGGCCGGGCTGCGGCGCGACCAGGAGGCTCTGAGTGAGGCGCGGGCGCAGCTCCCGGGCGTCGGGAGCACGGCCGACACCCTGCGCGCGAACGCGGACACCGCCCGCGGACACGCACAGGACGCGGCCCGGGTCCACGCGGACACCCGCGAGACCCACGAGCAGGCGGAGCAGGTGCTCCGTGAGATCGACGACCGGATCGGCAACGCCCTCGGCAGACGCGACGACGCCGCGGCCCGCCGGGTGTCGGCGGAGACGATGCTGCCCAGGGCGACCGGCCCGGTGCTGGCCGCCGGCCCCTCGACGCTCCCCACCTCGCACTCGACCCTGGCGTCCGCCGCCCCGCGCTGGCCGGGCTCGGGCCGCCCCCGCGCGGCGGGCCCGTCCACCGGCAACACACCGCCCGCCGACGACACGGCACCCGCCGGTGACACGCGTCCCGCCGGCGACGGGGACGGCGATATCGGCGGCACCGGGAACGAAAACCTGGGGGGCGACGCACTTTCGGCCGAAACCACGACCGATCCGATCACCGCCCCGATCACCGCCCCGATCATCACCGCCCCGATCATCGCCACCACTTCCGAACAGGACAGCGCGTTCGACGCCCTGGTGGGCGGCAACTCGGGTGAGGGCAGCGGCAGTACGTCCGCCGACCTGCACACGGCACCGGGGGACGACGCGGACCACGCGTCGCACCGCCGCATCGCGTCCCAGCCCCCGGCCTTCCAAAGGCGGCAGGCCCGAGGGAACGCGGTCGACACCCGCGGCGACGGCCGTTGCATGCTCTACACGTTCATCGGCACCGACCCGCAACGGGTCCGCGACGCCCTGCCCGGTCTGCGCAACGAGGCCCCGGAGACCTACGCCTGGCTCGGCCGGCCGAGCCAAGTCCGCGCCGGACTGCACGAGTTCACCCACTGGGATGCGCAGACCTCCCCGATGCCCCTGGCCGGCCGCCATCTGATGGTCGCGGCGGACCGACTGCGCAACCTCGCCGATCAGCGACTGCTGGATGCCCACGTCACGCGCCCGTTGCCGCCCGAGGTGGTGGGCCAGGTACGGCAGGCGCTCGTGAGCTGGTTCTCGAAGCGCACCGCGGCCATGAGCCGACCCGAACTGCTCAACACCCTCGGCGAGTACGGCATCGAAGGGGTGACGGAGCCGGAGCAGCTGGACGATCTCGACGCGCGCTACGTCCAGGCGCTGACCGCGGACAACGGGACCGGCCCGGCGACACCCGGCGCCCCGGCCATGTTCGACTATCTGCGCGACACCGGCCGGCTGCCCACACTGGACGACCTCTCCGACGAACAGCTCCGCACACTGCTCGGACAGGGCTACACGGTGAGCGAGGCACAGTTCACCGACGCCGAACTGGCCCACGCGGTGGACGCCGTCGACAACTGGGCGGAGAGATACGAGAACGACGAGGCAGAGGTGTTCCTCCCCCTGCTCGCGGACACCCTGGACCTGGCGGTGGAGGTACTCCGGCCGGGCCCGACGGCCACCACGTCCACCGTGACCCTCATGGGGCCGGCCACCGCCACCCGGGTCATCGAGGTCCACTACACCAACCTCAACCACTACAGCGCGACCGACGCCGACATCCTCATCGTCGACCCGACGACCATCACGCCGTCGAGCGCTCCCCGGGGTCCGGAGGACGCCAACAGCCTTCAGCCGGGCGGTCGTTACCGTCCCGCGCCGACCCGCGATGCCGCCGACGACCTGCCCGCGTCACAGGTCGCCGACCCGGCTCCGAAGAACTCCTGGTTCGGGCTGCGTGCGTATGCCCCTCCCGCCGTGCACAGCACGGAGCGGTTCGATCCGCACGCGGATCAGAGCAACGCGCCGCGTCCGGGGGTCCTCAGCGGTGCGACGACACTCGTGCGTACGAGCATCCGTCGTATCCAGGCGCCCAACGGTCAGTGGGTCCGGGACTACACGCTCAACCTCCCGGTTACCACGACCGATCCGTCCCACACCGCTCAGCTCCAGGAGCGCATCACGCGTTTGCTGGACGCGCACCTCAATTCCGGTCTTGAGCTGCCCAGTTCAGGCGATCAGCTGCACGTCACGCTCAACCTGATCGACGACCCGTCCCACCCCGAGGCGATCACTCTCACCGACACCGAGAACCCGGTCCGCGCCGACCAACTCCACCTGGACCTGGGCCACTCGGACGCGGACCTCCTCCACGAGGTCCTGCACTACCTGGGCCTGCCGGACGAACAGCGCGACAACGACTTCCTGTTGCGCAACCATCCCAACAGCACCACCGTCCGCACCACGGGCCTGATGGCCGACACCCAGAACCCGGTCGACATTCCCCGGCGTTACCTCCGCACCATCGAGAATGTCACCTCCGCGGGCCCTCAACTCCACGATCACGCAGGCCAGTTGGTGGGCGGCCCGGTTCAGGACCCCGACACCACCCCCATCCCCGCCGACTCCTCCCTCACCTGGCCCACCTCCAGCGCCCCGGCCGTCCCGCCGTCCCCGCGGGGCCAACTCCCGTCGACGTACGTGACGTCCTACGGCTCGCTCCCGGACGGGACGGTCGGGTTGGTGTACGCGGAGCCGTTCTCCGACGAGGTGATCGAGGGGCTGCACGGTCAGGTCTACGAGGCGCTCGGGTATCCCGATGACGTGCCCGAGTCGGTGCGCGAGCAGGTGCGGGACGTGTTGAGCCGGGAGAGCCTCGCGCTTCAACTGCCGTATCTGCGCTCGAACGGCGGGTATCGCGTCACGGTCCGGGTGGACGGGCGTGATCGTACGGTCGACGTGCAGTTGACGTTGTCCGATGCTCGGGAGTCGTTGCGGCAGGGCCGTTTCGACACGCGTGACCCGGACAAGCATGTCGAGCGGCGTGGGTTCGGTACACGGGAGAACTTCTCCACTCAGCCGTCGGGGACGTATCGCACGGTGCAGGTGCCGTGGACCGGTTCGCGGCCGATCACCGCGCCGCTCGCGGTGCGGGCGGTGGACGGGTCGGTGACGTTCTCCCTCACGCACAACCAGGCCAGCGACGCGACGACCGTCACGCAGGCTGTCCAGACGACTTCGGCCCAGCGCTCCAACGAGCCTTCCGATCCAGTGGAGTTCACGACCAACTGGCGGGTGCGCGTCGACGCCCCGGCGGTCACCGCGACCCCGGCCACGACGGCCACGGCGCCCGCCCCGGACGGGTGGAGCGCGCCGGTGTCCCACGGTCCCACCACGATCTGGTTCCCCCGGCATCTCACCACCGCCGACCCGGCGCCGGGTTCGCTGCCCGCGGCCGCCGATCCGGCCGGTCTCCCGCTCTACGGCGTCGATTCCGTGATCGACCCCAGGGCCCTGTACGAGCATGCCCATCAGACGTTCCACGCCCATCTGGACGCCACCGCCGCCGGGCAGGTCGCGGACTTCCTCTCCGAGCAGGTGCTGCGCGGCACGCTGCCGATGCAGATCCATGGCGGGCTCTACTCGCCCGTGATCACCGACGCCGACGGCAACGCGGTCGGCATGCTGCGCCTGATCACCCGGCCGGGGACCAGTACTCCGCTGCGGGAGAGCACCGCGGGGCAGATCAACCTGGAGAGCCATCTGGTCAACACCGCGAAGATGGACCTCTCCTCGAAGTACACCAGCGGTATCGGGTTCACCGCCAGCGTCGCCGGCGCCCTCACCGGCGACCACAGCGAGGGGCACCCGGACGCGTCGAGCGTCGTCGGCGGCAGTCTGGGCCTGCGCGCGCAGGCGCAGGCGACCGTCACCAACACGTACAGCGCGAGCAGTTCCGCGGGCACGATGCACGCCATCCGCACCAACCAGAGTCATCTGCTCGCCCAGACCGCCGTCACCTACGAGGTCACCCTGATCCGGCCGGACGGCCGCGAGATCGACGCGCCGGACCTGGACCTGACGCACGGCATGGATCTACGGCTGCTGAGCCGGACGACCGCCGCCGGACGCACGCCGACCCCCGCCGAGACGCGTGAACTCCCGCACTCGCTGGAGCGGTTGGACGGCATCGGGCTGAGCGCGGCCCCGCTCGACGTCACCGGCACGGACGAGCTGTTCGACCGGGCCGAGGCGTGGCTGCGCGACCGGGGCTTCCTCCCGTCCGCGCCCACCGGCATCGGCCTGGTGCGGAACTACGAGCCCGAGCACCAGATCCGGTTGCACGCGCAGCTCAACAACCTGCGCCGGTTGCGTGAGGCGCGTTCCCGTACCGGGTTGCGCGCTGCCACGGACGCGATGGTCGACGGCGGTCACGCCCTGCACTTCGAGGTGCCGACCGGCACCGACACCGGAGTGCGTCGGGTCCGGCTGCTGCTCACCGCCGAACGCGACACCACGCAGGCCAGCCGGCACGACCTGGTCCTGCCGGGCGTCCAGGTCATGGGTCTGGCCCAGATGGCAGGCAGCGACGCCGAGCAGCGGGGCGAGTCGTACAGCGGTGCGCTCGGGCTGCTGGCCAGCATCAGTGGGCCGGTGGGACCTTGGGGGACCCTCGGGGGCGGCCTCGACTACCAGCGCGGTCCCCAGGTGACCCACGGCGACACCGTGGGCGGTGCCACGGGGCACGACCAGTTCTTCATCGCCACCAACCAGAACAGCCACGCGTTCGACGTGCCGGTGCGGCTGGCCCTCGATCTGTACGCGAACGACGCGGACGAGCCGAGCGTGCGGTTCGGGCAGGACATCAACCGGGCGGCCCAGGCTGCCGCCCCGGCCGTCGCCGCGGCCCCAACTGCCCCGGGTGTGCCGCCCGTTGCTCCCGCGCCGCCGTCGCCGACGGTCACCGGCACGCTGCGGCTGGCGGTACCGGAGGGCCGTACCCGCACGCCGTCGGCGACCCCCGCGCCGCCCCCGGCGCGGGTCGACGAGGCGCCGCGTCCGGTGGACGACGAGGACCGGGAGCGTCTCGAAGGGACCGACGCCCACGGTGTCCCGCACCCCGACCTGGTGCGGATACCGGACGACGCGCTGATCGACACCGTGCGCGGCTCCGCGGCCATCGAGTCGGTCTTCCGGCGGGCCGCCGCGGTGATCCGCCGACAGGCCCAGCAGGCGCAGCCGACGACGCCCGCCGTCCCGGCCACCGGCCCGATCCTCCCGGTGGCCGCCGCCGCGATCCCGCCCGCCCCGGCGGCTCCCGGCACCGCCGCCGGGCCGCAGCGCACGGGTCTCCCGCCGCTGGCCGGCCAAGGGCTCACGGACAGTACGACACGCGCCGCCGAGACCCGGCACGCGGCGATCACGCCGGGCAGTCTCGTCGCGCACGGCCACGAACTGTTCAAGAACTCCTACGTAGTCGAGGGCCTGAGCCTGCCCGGGACGCTCGCGGACGGGCAGTACACGCTGGAGATCCAGGCGGTCGCGCACCGGCCCCGGCTGTTGGACACCACCCGCCAGTACCTGGAGACCGGCGTCTCCGCCACCGACAGTGCCCAGCAGCTCAAGTCCCTCGGCAAGGCACGTCAGTGGGGCACCACCGGCGTGGCCACCCAGAACCCGTCCACGCCGGCGGAAAAGGGCAGCGGCGGTCCCGAGTCGGACGGTTCGGTCTCCACCAGCCAGACCAGCGGCAAGCCGAACAAGCTCCAGCTCAACCCGTCGATACGGCTCAACCAGGTGTCCCGCGCCGACACCTCCGACACCCTCTCCGCCAGCACGGGCGTCAACCGCACCCCCACCGAGAGCGGCAACCTGCATCGCGTGGTCGCGGACGTCACCTATGTGGTCACGGTCCGCGCGGGTTCCCGCACGCTGCTCAACGGGGTTCGTGACCTCGGCACGATCGAGCCCGTCAGCTTCGCGGTGAACGTCCCGGACGGCCTCCAGTTCCTGATGACGCAGGGCCAACTCGACCGTGACGCACGATGGATGGGCTCGGTGCAGGGACTCACCCCCACGCCCGTACAGGGCCAGGCCCCGCTGCCGACGGCGTTCGTACAGAACTGGCAACTGGGTCTCGGCGGTGTCCTCTCGGTCACCGAGTACGAGACGGCCCCCGCCCCCGCGGCCGTCGCCGGCCAGATCCCGCTGGTGCCGGTCAACGGCAGGGAGCGGCGCGGCGAGGTCGGGCGCGCGCTGCTGGACCTGGTCGAGACCGAGGCACCCGGCGTGATCACCCCCGGGCACGCCGGTTACCAGCAGGGCGTGCACAGCCGGGTCGCGCAGCTCACCTCGACCGCCGGACTGCGCTCGCTGCCGGGCCGCGGCCCGGACGGCACCCAGGACCCGGCCACCACCCGCTTCCACTTCCGCCACCACGCCTACGGCGGTGAGCGGTTGGTCGAGGTCATGCTGACGGCGGTGCCCCGGCGGGCCCAGAACCTGGCCGGCATCCGGGGGACCACGACGCCCGGCTCGGGTCTCGAACAGTGGCAGTCGCACACCGCGGCGGGCCGTTCCCTCGCCCGTGCCGCGGTCGGGCAGGTGCAGCTGCCGATCACGATCACCAACCGCTATCTCCGCCCGTTCCGGGATCCCGAGGACTCCAGGACGGACCGCGCCGCGCCGGTGCTCACCCCGCAGTCGGCCGGCAGTGTCTCGGTGCGACGGGCGACCACGGCCGACAACCGCTTCTGGCTGCGCACCGACCACGGCGCCGACTTCGACGGCCTGCGCTACGACTACGAGCTCTCCGTCCGCTCCGCGCTGGTCGCCGACTGGCCGCCCAATGTCATCGGCGGTCTCATCCAGAACGGAGTCATCGCCTGGGCCGACGCGGACGGCGACGTACGCCGGTGGATCGACGCGATGCTGGCAGGGGGCAACTCGCGCACCAGCACCGTCCCGGTCCGGCTGGCGCTGCGGTTCACCGGCACCGAGGCCACCGCACTCGCCGGCCAGGCCCGGGTCAACGCCCCGTCCGTCGTCTCCGATGTCGACCCGCGCAACACCGTGCGGCCGGCCGGCCCGGCCGCGGGCCCGTATCTCACCGACGCGCAGATGTTCCATCCGGTGGGGCCGACCCCGGCGTTCCACTTCGACGGCTGGGCGCATCTGGAGACGGCGCTGAACCAGGTGGCCCCGCGCCTCGGACGGAGCTGGCACGCGCAGATCACCTCCGTCTCGGTGGAGGGACAGGCCGTCCGGCTGGGCCAGTTGATCCAGGCCGGACGGGCCGCCCTCGACCGCCCCCGGCGGGTCGCCGACCTCACCGCCGAGATGCCCGGCACCGCGCCCTTCGAAGGGGCACCGTCGCACCCTCCGACGATCGCGGTGACCCTGTACAACCCCCGCCGTTCCACGCACGCCGACGACGTCACGCTCGACCAGCTCCACAACACCACCGACACGGTGAGCACCGCCGCAGGCGCCGACCACTCCTTCGCGACCTCGTTCACGGAGCTTCTCAGCGGCGACGAGGACAACCACGAGATCGGCGGTCTCAGTGTGCCGCTCGCGCAGCGGCAGACCCAGCCCTCCGCCTTCGGCGGCACCACCACCGGCAGCCGCCGCGACTGGCTGAAGTCCGGCAGCACCTCCGCGCCCGCCAACGGGGCACGCGGCACGCGCAGTTACGTCGTCGACGCCGATGCCCACCTGCTCGTCGAGGGACCGCGGGGCACCCGGCACGTCACCGGTACGGTCACCCTCCGCATCGAGGAGCGTGACCTGCTCGGCCACGGTCTGCTCACCCCGGCCGAATTCCCGCCGGACGTCCACGACCTGCCCGCGCTCGTCCCCGACTGGGCCGACGCCGAGCCGCACACGCTGCCCGAGCGCCTGCACAACGCGATTCCCGTCGGCAGGGACGGCGTCCAGTTCTGGGTGGCTCTCGGCGACGACCCGCAGGGCGCCCGCCTCGGCCAGGCCCTCTACATGGCCTCCCGTACGGCCGTGCTCGGCCATCGTCCGGTGGAACTGATGACGCGCGACCAACAGGGCGTCCGCCGCTGGGAGTTCACCGCTGAGGGCGCCCTCGTCACCGCCGACCCGGACCTGACCACCGCGTGGAACGCCTTCGACGCGCAGGCCGAAATCCTGCAGAACGCCACCGACACCCTCGCCGACACCCCGCGCCTGCTGAACCTCCGCGTCGCCGCCCGCCGACAGGCCAACGGGGTGTACACGGCCGCGCGGACGGTCCACCAGGAGGCGCAGGCCGCGGTCACGGACGCGACGTCCGACCACACGCGGGCGAGGACGGCGGTCGCCGACTCCGCCGAGGCCGTGCACCGGGCCGAGGCGCTGGTGACCCGGCTGAAGCGGGAGCTGACGGAGGCGCAGCGGGCCGTAGCCACCCTGCCGTCGGTGATCCAGCAGCATGCGCGGGACGAGATCCGGGGCCGCCACGACCTCCGGACTGCCCTGGCCGCGCTGACGCAGGCCGAGAACGCCGTGCGCGCCGAGCGCATCGCCGCCGCCGAACAGGCCGC
>NZ_JAEQAZ010000293.1 GCF_016654115.1 Streptomyces sp. MBT53 | reverse complement strand
GCCGTACCGCCACGCCCCGCTTCCGTGCGTCGGCGGGTGCGGGATCGTGGTCCGTCGCTTTTTCTTGGTCAGTACACGAGCACTGCCGCGCAGATCGCCACTGCCACCGTGCACAGCACCGCCGTGGTGGCGTGGCGGGGGGTCAGGGGTGGGGGTGCGCCGGTGGTCGCGAGGGTGGTGATGCGGTGGTGGGCCACGGTGAGGAAGCCGAGCCAGAGTGTGCAGCAGAGGGAGCAGATGATGATGCCCTCTGTGCTGACTCCGTTGTGCAGTGCCGCTTTTGCGGCCAGGACTGCGGCTACTGTGCTTGAGAGGGTCGTGCGGCGCCAGGCCAGGCGGGTGCGTTCGGGCTGTAGGCCCGGGTCGCGGTCCGGGGGCGTCGAGGGGGTGGTCATCCTTCCCATCCGGCCAGTACGACGATGACCATGGCTACGGCCACGATCGCCACGGCGATGCCGAGCAGTGCGGGGAAGCGGGACACGGGCAGGTCCTTGCCCTGGCGCATCGCCCGTTCGCAGCGCACCCAGTGGTTTACCGCGCGTAGCGAACATAGGACGCCTGCCGCGAGGAGTGCTAGTGCCAGGCCTGCTCGCCAGGCCCAGCGCAGGTCCGGGAGGAACTGGTCGACCGCGAAGCCTCCGCCGATCAGCGCCAGCGCGGTGCGCAGCCAGGCCAGGAAGGTGCGCTCGTTGGCCAGGGAGAAGCGGTAGTCGGGGGTGCTGCCCTCCTCGCTGATCTGCTGAGGCGCGAACCACAGGCGGACGTTCCGTGCGAAATCGATCACGGGAGCGAGCCTATCCGGCCGTCTTGGAGTGGTACTCCTTGAGTCGTTCGTAGGCCGCGAGGCCGTCCGGTACCCATTCCCAGTCGTTCAGGCGTCGTTCGATCTCTCCCTCCTCGAGGAAGGCGTGCCAGTCGACCTCTTCGACCTGGGGGCTGATCGGTAGGTCGCAGCGCACCTCGTACACCGCCGACCACCAAGTCTGGCCGGCGCCGTCGTCGTACAGGAACTTGAAGAGGAAGCCGGGTTGGGGGAGGCCGGTGACGCCGAGTTCCTCCTCCGCCTCGCGCAGGGCCGCGTCGTCGTAGGACTCGCCCGCGCCCACCACTCCGCCGACGAACATGTCGTAGAGGGAGGGGAAGACCAGTTTGGTGGGGGTTCGGCGGTGGACGAAGACGCGGCCCTGGGCGTCTCGGGTCTGGATGAAGACCGCGCGGTGGCGTAGGCCCTGGGCGTAGGCCTCGCCTCGCGGGGATTGGGCGATGACCTGGTCGTGTTCGTCGACGATGTCCAGGATTTCGTCTGCTGCGCTCATGGCCCCATCCAAACAGAGGGGGGAGGGGGGCAGGGTTGTCAGCGGGGCTGGAGGTTCAGGGTCGGCTGCGGTTTTGTCGTGCCTCGCGGCATCGCGGGGTGCATGCCCAGGAGCAGGATGCCTACGACGATCCCCGCGAGGCCCACCGCCTCCCAGGCCAGTGCGCCTGTGTCCGTGCGCAACTGGTCGCCGAGGAAGCCCACTCCGCAGATGATCCCGGCCAGCGGCTGGGCCGCGGTGAGGGCGGGGAGGGACATGCGCAGGGGGGCCGTTTCGAATGCGCTCTGCACCAGGACCAGGCCCGTTATGCCGAGGGCCAGTACTCCGTACGGTTGCCAGGTGGTGACCAGTTCGGTGAGGCCGCCCTCGGTGAAGCGCTGGCCGCTGACCCTGGTGAGCGCGTCCTGGACGCCGTAGAGCAGGCCGGCGGCCAGGGCCAGGAGGACCGGGGCCGCGCTGAGGCGGGAGCGTTTGGCGTAGGTCGTGAGGAGGAGGGCCAGGCCCACCATCGCGCCGATGATCAGCCAGTGGCGGAAGGGGTCCGTCACCGCTGTGCCGCTGCGGGGTTCGCCCGCGACGATGAACGTCGTCACTCCGCCGGCCAGGAGTGCCAGGCCCGTCCAGCCCTGGCGGCCCAGGGATTGTTTTGTCTGTTTTCGGGAGAGGGCCAGGGCGAAGAGGAGGTTCGTGGCGAGGAGCGGTTCGACCAGGGAGACCTCGCCCTGGGACAGGGCTATCGCGCCCAGCACCATGCCCGCGACCATCAGGGCGATGCCGCCGAGCCAGCGCGGCACCTTCATGAGGTCGAGGAGCAGTCTCGGGGAGAGGAAGTCGCTCAGAGGTGCCTGCTGGGCCGCGTTCTGCTGGAGTACGAACCCGAAGCCGAGGCAACAGGCCGCACTCACGGAGAGCATCAGAACCAGAACCGACACGCTGCGTACCTCGATCGTTGGGCCGGGCTACGGGATGCGTTGGGGCGACTGTAGCGCCCCGGGGTCCGGCGTGCCCCTGGAAGTTCCCGGAACCGGGACCGTGCTGCCATGGTCCGCCGCCGTGAGCCGGAGCGCCATGGCGTACGACACATCGGTGACCCGTGAACGCTTGGGAGCGTACCGTCCCGGGTAGGGCTTGTGGTCACAAGTGCCTTTTGCGTGAAGGTAGTTGACAGGAGTAACAGGCGTTCGGCACTTGACGTGAAGTGTTGGCTGGGGGTTGGCTGTGCGTGATCGGCCGATAGCGCGCCGATGTCCCGCAGCGTCGCGTGAGGATCGTGAGGAATACCCGGGTGTCCCCACCCCCGCCACCCCTCGGACGCCGTAACAAACGTGCGGCCCAGGCATTCGACGCCGCCCTCGACGACGGAGAACTCGTCACCGCGCGAGCCGCGTTGGCCCAGGGCCGCTGGCAGGCGGTGCGCGGTCTGCTCGCCCAGACGGGCGACGAGTGGGATCTGCGCGCCCACCGGGTCACCGTCCTCGCCCTGGAGTCCTACACCACCGCCTGGGCCCGTGACTGGCTGCTCGCCGAGCCCGAGTCCGCCGACGCCTCCGTGCTGCTCGCCGTCGCCCTCGTCCAGCGCGTACTGGCCGGCAAGGAGAAGCCCGTCAAGGCCCGCGACGCCTGTCGTACGGCGGCGGCCCGGGTGCCCGCCGATCCCACGCCCTGGCTCGGACTGCTCCTCCTGGAGCACAGCCTCGGCACCGACGAGGGTGTCGTCCAGCTCTTCGACGAGGTCCGCCACCGGCACGCCGACCACCACCACGCCCACCATCTGATGGTCGCCAGGCTGGCCGAGCGCCGGGCCACCGCGGGCCTCGACCCGCTGCACGAGGTCTACGACTTCGCCTACTGGGCCGCCGAACAGGCCCCCGCCGACTCCCCGCTTGCCATACTGCCGGTCGTCGCGCACACCGAGCGCTACCGCGTGCTGGCCGCCGCCGGCCTGGAACCCGCCGACCCGGCCGCCTCCGAGCACTGGTCCGGACGCCGGGCCCGGCAGGTGATGAAGGCCGCCTTCGACTGGTGGCTGGAGTGGGAGCACGAGGGCCACCCGCGCCGCCTGGTCGACCTCAACTTCCTCGCCCACGCCAAGTACTACGAGGGCCGTGCCGCCGAGGCCGCCGCCCTGTTCCACCGCATCGGGGAACACCCGACCCCGGCCCCCTGGTCCTACCCGGACCGCGACCCGCTCACCGCTTTCCGTGCCGCGCGCGACCATGCGCTCGGTACGACGTAACGCCCCCGTAGCGACGGCTCGGTAGCGGTGAAACGCGACCGTAGCGACGCCGCCGTAGCGGAGTAACGCGACCGTAGCAACGAACCCGTAGCGACCCCGAAAGGACGTTCCCGCCATGACGACGGGCAGTTCCAGCACGAGCAGCGCCACCGCGGACGGCGGCGGCAGCGGCATCAGTACGTTCAGAGGGCAGGAGCGCGCCCTGCGCGCCGACCGCCTCGGCACCGGAGGCCTGCTGCTCTCCGTGCTCGCGGCGACCGCGCCCCTCATGGTGGTCGCGGGTGTCATGCCCACCACATTCGCGGTGATGGGCATCGAAGGGCAGCCGCTCCTTTTCGTCCTCCTCGGTGTCGTCCTGGTTCTTTTCAGCGTCGGCTACGCCGAGATGAGTCGGCACGTCCACAACGCGGGCGCCTTCTACGCCTATATCTCCCGCGGCCTCGGCGGCACCGCCGGCGCGAGCGCGGCCCTGGTGGCGCTCGTCGCGTACAACGCCCTCCAGGTCGGCATCTACGGCATCTTCGGCTTCGAGGTCTCCGGACTCTTCTCCACCTACGCCGACCTCCAAGTGGCGTGGTGGATACCGGCGTTGGTGGCCATAGCCGTCGTCGGCGGGCTCGGCTGGCTGAAGATCGACGTGAACGCGCGCGTGCTCGGCGTGCTGCTGATCGTCGAGGTCGCGCTCGTTGTCATTTTTGACATCGCGGCCGTCGCCGATCCGGCCAAGGAGGGCCTGTCCCTGCACGCCTTCAACCCCGACACCCTCAGCGGCGCCGGCGTCGGCACCGCCCTCTGCTTCTGCATCGCCGCCTTCCTCGGCTTCGAACAGGCCCCGGTGTACGCCGAGGAGACCAGCCGCCCGCACATCCTGGTGCCGCGCGTGATGTTCCTGGCCGTCAGTGGCGTCGCCGTCTTCTTCGCGCTCAGCTGCTGGGCGATCACCGTCGCTACGGGGCCCTCCCAGGTCGTCGGTGTGTCCCAGAAGCAGAGCGCGGGTCTGCTCTTCTATCTGACCGAGTCCCGGCTCGGGGGCACCTTCACCGACGTGCTCCATGTCCTGTTCGTCACCGGCATGTTCGCCGCCATGCTCAGCTTCCACAACGTCGTCGCCCGCTACGCCTTCGCCATGGGCCGTGAGGGCCTGCTGCCGTCCGCGTTCGGCCGTACGACGGGCTCCAGCGGCGCCCCCGGCACCGGCTCGCTGCTGCAGACCGTCGTGTCCGCCGTGATCGTGATCGTCTTCGCGGTGGCGGACGACAAGCCGACCGGAGACCCGACCGAACCGGTCCTGCACCTGTTCACCTGGTTCGGCAACATCGGCGCCCTCGGCGTCATCGTGCTGATGGCCGCCGCCTCCCTGTCGGTGATCGTCTTCTTCGCCCGCCGCGGCTCCGCCGGTGCCCAGGCCTGGCGACTGGTCACCTCCGCGCTCTCCGGCATCGCGCTCGTCGTCATCGCCGTCTACACCGTCAAGGACTTCGACGTCCTGGTCGGCGCGGGACCCGGCTCGTCCCTGAGCTGGATCCTGCCCGGCATCGTCGGCCTCGCCCTGCTCGTGGGCCTGGCCCAGGGCCTGTTCCTGCGCTCCCGCAACCCCGAGGCGCACGCCCGCATCGGGCTCGGCAACGAGGCGTTCCAGCTGGACAAGGCGGCCACGGAGACGCCGTAGGAACCTGTGGCCGAGCTGTCGTTGCTGAGAAGCACGTAAGAAGTGGTTACGGAAGTCTGACGAGCATCCGCGATCCCTGGCCGCGCCGGGGTCGCGGGTGTTCGAATGACTGCGTGAACCCTGAACCAACCGAGTCGCCCGAGCCGTCGGAGGAGGAGAAGGAAGCGCAGGGCCGGCCCGTCGGTCGCCGCGTCTTCCTCGGCACCCTCGGTCTGGGCGCCCTCGGTGTCGTGTCCGCGCCGGTCCTGCAGCGGGGCATGGACGGGTTCCTGGGCGCCCTCTCCGGCAAGGACCCCACCGGGCTGACCGGACTGCTCCCGAACGGAGGCGGCTTCCGCTACTACTCCGTCACCGCGTCCGTGCCGAACAAGAACGCCCAGAACTACCGGCTGACCGTCGACGGCCTGGTCGACAAACCGGCGACCTACACCCTCGCCGACCTGCGCGCGATGCCGCAGACCCGGCTGGTCAAGGACGTCCAGTGCGTCACCGGCTGGCGGGTCCCCGGGACCCCCTTCGAGGGGGTGCGACTGTCCCGGCTCCTGGACGCCGCGGGAGTGCGCGCCAAGGCCGGGGCGGTTCGCTTCACCTGCTTCGACGGCGCCTACACCGAGAGCCTCACCCTCGACCAGGCCCGCCGCTCCGACATCCTGGTCGCGCTGCGCATGCAGGACAAACCCCTGGGCCACGACCACGGCGGCCCGGTCCGCCTCTACGTCGCCCCCATGTACTTCTACAAGTCCGCGAAGTGGCTCTCCGGCATCACGGTCACCGAGCACGTGAAGCCCGGCTACTGGGAGGATCGGGGCTACGACGTCGACGCCTGGGTCGGCAAGTCGAACGGACGCGACGATGACCCTACGAGCTGAAGCCCACGCCCCCGCCACGGAGCCGTCGTCCCGTGTCCGCCGCTTCGGCCGCACCGACCGCTGGGTGCACCGGACCACCGCCGCGCTCATGGGCATCTGCGTGGCCACGGCTGCCTGCCTCTACATCCCGGAGTTCGCCGAACTCGTCGGCCGCCGCCAACTCGTCGTCCGCATCCACGAGTTGGCCGGGGTCGCGCTCCCCGTGCCCGTCCTCTTCGGCCTCTTCTCCCGGGGCTTCCGCGTCAACCTCGGCTTCCTCAACCGCTTCGGCCCGCACGACCGGGTCTGGCTGCGCGGCGCCCTGCTGCGCGACAAACGCCGCTCGGCCCGGCCGGCCGACAAGTTCAACGCCGGCCAGAAGATCTACGCCAACTGGATCGCCGGCGCCAGCCTGGTCATGCTCGGCACAGGCCTGATGATGTGGTTCACCCACCTCACCCCGATCATGTGGCGCACCAGCGCGACCTTCGTCCACGACTGGCTCGCCCTCACGATCGGCATCGTGCTCGGCGGCCACATCGGCATGGCGCTCGGCGACCCGGAGGCGCGGGCTGGGCTGCGTACGGGGTCGGTGAGCAGGGAGTGGGCGAAGCGGGAGCACCCGCTGTGGAAGCCGTGAGCGCCCTCAGCACTCCTTGGCCCGGTAGCCGCGCCCGCTGACGTACTCCACGCGCAGCCCGGGATCCCCGTCCCGCAGCACGTAGAGGGTGCCGTCCCAGGGGGCCCAGTACCGCGGTACGAGGAACAGGCGGTCGCCCGAGACATGGAACAGGCGCAGCCCGGCGTACCGGAAGTGGTAGGGGCTGCCTGTCTCCGCGACTGCCCGGACACAGCTGCCGCCGCCGCGGATCAGCAGATCCTGCTTGCTGAACACGACGACGGCCGGGAACTCGTCGGCGACCGTGGCGGTCGTCTCGGCGGCGCGGCCCCGGCCGACGATCTCCGCGTACGCGTACACCGCCCAGAACAGCGACACGACGGCGACCAGCAGGGCCGGCACCCAGATCCGCGCCGCCCTGCGCCGGTCGGCGGGCCGCGTGTACGCGTACGCGCTCAGCAGCACGCCCGCGAGGAGCGCCAGCGGGACGACGAGATTCAGGGCGCCCGGGGCGACGTAGTAGAGGGCAAGGAGAGGGAGCGACGGCAGCCAGGCGTACCGCAGGACGCGCAGCACCCGCGCGGTGCGTTCCGGGTCGCGGTCCTCCCGGTGGTGCAGGGCCGCCGCCGCCATCCACACGGCCGCCGCCACGAGTACGGGGAGGTAGAGCGCGTCCACGCTGCGCAGCAGGTAGTCGGCGGTGGAGAACCGGAAGAGCGTGTCCCGCAGGCCGAGGGCCCGCGTCTCGGCGTCCGTGCTGGCCCAGCCGAAGTAGAACAGCACGGCCGTGAGGAGGGAGAGCAGCGAGCCGACGGTGCCGAGGAACTCGACCCATTTCGGGGGGCCGGGGG
>NZ_JAEQAZ010000292.1 GCF_016654115.1 Streptomyces sp. MBT53 | reverse complement strand
GGCCGCGGACGCGGTGATCGCGCGGTTCCCGGAGGCCCTGGTGTCGGACCGGGGGCCGACGAAGGCGGGGCGGGTGCAGGCGTGGGTCGTCGGGCCGGGGGCGGGCGACGACGCGGCGACCGTGGCGGAGGTGGTGACGGCCGACGTGCCGGTGCTCATCGACGCGGACGGACTGCGGCTCGTCGACCCCGAGGCCGTACGGGCGCGTACGGCGCCGACGTTGATGACCCCCCACGCGGGCGAGGCCGCCGCGCTCCTGGGGGTCCCTCGCGCGGAGGTCGAGGCGGCCCGGCTCACGTCGGTGCGGGAGTTGGCGCGGCGGTACGGGGCGACCGTGCTCCTCAAGGGCTCGACGACCTTGGTCGCCGACTCCGGGGGCGGTGCGGTGCGGGTCAATCCGACGGGCACCGGCTGGCTGGCCACGGCGGGCAGCGGGGACGTGCTGTCGGGGCTCGCGGGGTCGTTGCTGGCGGCTGGGCTGTCGGCGTTCGACGCGGGCAGCGTGGGGGCGTATCTGCACGGTCTCGCGGGGCGGCTGGCGGCGGACGGGGCTCCGGTGGGAGCCCATGACGTGGCGGAGGCGGTGCGGACGGCGTGGCGGGACGTGCGGGACTGACGCGTTCCCGCACCTGCGGCACCCCGGCTCGTCAATAAGGGTGACCCCTCCGCGCGGCACCCGCTCTCCGCCGGGGTGCCGCGTTTCTCTGATCGCATGATCAGTACACGAATCGCGCACAGAAGCATCGCGGTGCTGCTCACCGCGGTGATCGCCCTCCCCGTAGGGACCGGGACCGCCTGGGCCGACGGGCCGGCACCGGCGCCCGGGCCCGGCGAGACCGAGCTCGTGCCGGGCGTGCCCCCGGGGCCCTATCAGCCCTGGCAGATCGACACGCCCGACCAGGCCCTCGTACCCAAGGTGTACACGCCGACCGCAGAGGAGGACCGGGTCGAGCCGCGGGACGCTGCGGCGGGGACGTACGCGCTCGTCGAGTACGTGCCGATCGGGGACGCCGTGGCGAAGGTCTCCTGCAGCAAGCAGACCGGGCCCTACCAGCGGGGCGTGGAGCGGTGGTTGAAGCTCAAGGTCGACGGTAGGCAGTCGGCCGCCGACTGCAAGGCGATCAAGGCCTTCCAGAAGAAGCAGGGCATCAAGCCCGCGATCGGCTTCGCCGGACCGGTGACCTGGGCGCGCATGCAGCTCCTCGCCGCCAAGAAGAACCCGAACGCGGCCCGGAAGTGTCCCGTCCGCTCCTACCGCGTCGCCTGTGTCGATCTCGACCGGCAGCTCACCTGGGTGCAGAAGGGCAAGAAGGTCGTCTTCGGACCGGTCCCGATGCGCAGCGGGCGCGGCGGACATGTCACGCGGGGCGGCTGGCACAAGATCTACTGGAAGCACAAGAACCACTGGTCGACCCTCTACAACAGCCCCATGCCGTATGCCCAGTTCTTCGACGGCGGCATCGCCTTCCACGCCGTCTACGGCAGCATCTACACCACCACCGGCTCCTGGGGCTGCGTCAACCTGCGCCTGTCCGACGCCCGCAAGCTGTGGGGTGTGCTCAAGAAGGGCGACCGTGTCTATGTGTGGGGCCACCGGCCCGGAAACTAGGCGGGCCTGCGGGCATGTCAGTGCCCTCTGAGAGACTGGGGGCGTCATGAACGAGACAGCAACTGCGCCGACCGCGCCCCTGCGCGCCCGCGCCGAGATCGACCTCGGTGCCCTGCGGGCCAATGTGCGGACCCTGCGCGCCCTCGCGCCGGGCGCCGCCGTCATGGCCGTCGTCAAGTCCGAGGCGTACGGCCACGGCGCCCTGCCGTGCGCCCGCGCGGCCGTCGAGGCGGGCGCGACCTGGCTCGGCACGGCCACCCCCGAGGAGGCCCTCGGCCTGCGGGCCCACGCCGGACTGCCCGACGGGGTGCGGATCATGTGCTGGCTCTGGACCCCCGGCGGTCCGTGGCGCGAAGCCATCGAGGCCGACCTCGACATGTCGCTCAGCGACATGTGGGCGCTGCGGGAGGTCGTGGCGGCCGCCCGCGAAACCGGTCTCCCCGCGCGCGTGCAGCTCAAGGCCGACACCGGACTCGGGCGCAACGGCTGCCAGCCCGGCGACGACTGGGCCGAACTCGTCGGCGAGGCCCTGCTCGCGGAGGCCGAAGGGCTGCTCCGCATCACCGGCCTCTGGTCGCACTTCGCCTGCGCCGACGAACCCGGGCACCCCTCCATCGACGCCCAACTCGCCCTCTTCCGCGAGATGGTCGCCTACGCGGAGGGCCGGGGCGTACGGCCCGAGGTCCGCCACATCGCCAACTCGCCCGCCACCCTCACCCGCCCCGACTCCCACTTCGACCTCGTCCGCACGGGCATCGCCGTCTACGGCGTCTCGCCCATCCCCGAGCAGGGCTCCTCGGCCGACTTCGGACTGCGGCCGGTGATGACCCTGAAGGCGTCCGTAGCCCTGGTGAAGCAGGTGCCGGGCGGGCACGGCGTCAGCTACGGCCATCACTACGTCACCCCGGGCACGACGACCCTCGGCCTCATCCCCGTGGGCTACGCGGACGGCATCCCCCGGCACGCCTCCGGCACCGGCCCGGTGCTGGTCGGCGGCAAGTGGCGCACGGTCGCCGGGCGGGTCGCCATGGACCAGTTCGTCGTAGACCTCGGAGGGGACGAGCCGGAGCCCGGGGCGGAGGCGATCCTCTTCGGCCCCGGCGACCGCGGCGAGCCCACCGCCGAGGACTGGGCACAGGCCGCCGGCACCATCGCCTACGAGATCGTCACCCGCATCGGAACACGCGTTCCCCGCGTCTACGTCAATGAGGACGTCCCCGAGGAGGACGAGGTCGCCCTCGTCGATCGGGTCGTCCCTGGGTATGAGGCGGACGACGCGCAGGTCCGGGACGGGAAGAGGAGCGGCACGTGAGCGAGAGCAGCGCGGAGGCGATCGCCGAACTCGCCTCCGCCGCCACGGGGGTGGCCGGCAACTGGCGCAAGGTGACCGGAATCGCGGGCGCCGCGATAGGCGTGATCGCCGCCGGAGCCGCGGCCGGTGTCGCCATAGAGCGGATGACGGTCGGGCGCGGCATGCGCGAGCGGGCGCGGCTGGCGCTCGACTCCACGGGACCGTACGGCTCGCTGCGCGGCATCCCGGGCACGGCCCACGCGGACGACGGCACCGAGCTGTACTACGAGGTCGACGACATCGAGCCCGAGGTCGCCGTCACGCCCAAGCGCCGCCGGCTCTTCGGACGCAAGGCACCGGCCCCGGTCACCGTCGTCTTCAGTCACGGCTACTGCCTCAACCAGGACTCCTGGCACTTCCAGCGGGCTGCCCTGCGCGGGGTCGTACGGACGGTGCACTGGGACCAGCGGAGTCATGGGCGTTCCGCGCGCGGAGTGGCGCAGTTGGAAGACGACATGCCGCTCACCATCGACCAGTTGGGCCGCGACCTGAAGGCCGTGCTCGACGCGGCCGTGCCCGAGGGGCCGATCGTGCTCGTCGGACACTCCATGGGCGGCATGACGGTGATGGCACTGGCCGACCAGTACCCCGACCTGATCCGCGACCGGGTCGTCGCCACCGCCTTCGTCGGTACGTCCGCCGGGCGGCTCGGCGAGGTCAACTTCGGCCTGCCCGTCGCCGGCGTCAACGCGGTACGGCGGGTGCTGCCCGGCGTCCTCAAGGCGCTCGGTCAGCAGGCCGCGCTGGTGGAGCGGGGGCGGCGGGCCACCGCCGACCTGTTCGCCGGGATCATCAAGCGGTACTCGTTCGCGTCCCGGGACGTCGACCCGGCGGTCGCGCGGTTCGCCGAGCGGATGATCGAGGGCACGCCCATCGACGTGGTCGCCGAGTTCTACCCGGCGTTCACCGACCACGACAAGACCGCGGCCCTCACCCACTTCAAGGACATGCCGGTGCTCGTGCTGGCCGGGATCGGCGATCTCGTCACGCCCAGTGAGCACAGCGAGGCCATCGCCGACCAGCTGCCGGACGCCGAGCTGGTGCTCGTGCCGGACGCCGGGCACCTGGTCATGCTGGAGCACCCGGAGGTCGTCACCGACCGCCTCGCCGACCTGCTCACCCGCGCGGGTGCCGTGCCGGCAGGGGCTACCGTAAGTGGCTATGGAAGCACCAGCAGCACCGCACGACGCGGCTGAGCCCCTGTCCGTCTCGATCACCGTCAACTCCCCCGAGCAGATGGGGGAGTTGGGGCGCCGGCTGGCCAAGCTGCTGCGCGCGGGCGACCTCGTGATGCTCACGGGCGAGCTCGGCGCCGGCAAGACGACGCTGACCCGGGGACTGGGGGAGGGGCTCGGCGTGCGCGGGGCGGTCACCTCGCCGACGTTCGTCATCGCGCGCGTGCACCCCTCGTTGGGGGAGGGGCCGCCGCTCGTCCATGTCGACGCGTACCGCCTGAGCGGCGGGCTCGACGACATGGAGGATCTCGACCTCGACGTCTCGCTGCCGGAGTCGGTGATCGTCGTGGAGTGGGGCGAGGGCAAGGTCGAGGAGTTGACGGACGACCGGCTGTCGGTCGTCATCCACCGGGCCGTCGGAGACACGACCGACGAGGTACGGCACGTGACCGTCACCGGGCTCGGTGAGCGCTGGGCCGCGGTCGAACTGGGTGTGCTCGGCGCGTGACTCCCCGATGCCCGGGTGGGTGGGTTCCGACAAGGTGTCGGCAAGATGTTGCGTTTCGGGTCTCGCGCGTGGTCACATGGTATCCAGTCAGTAGTTAGGTCTACCTAACTACGTCCGCCCCCAGGTCCCAGGAGGCGTCCATGTCGGCTTCGTCGGCTTCAGAGAACCAGGACCGCCCGCAGCCGTATGTGTTCGCCGGGGTGTCCATGCGGGAGTTGTTGGCGGCGGGGGCTGCGGCGAGGGCGGTCTCGACCCCGCCGCGCGCGCCGGATGCTCCGCCGGTTGAGTCGCGTAAAGCTGCGTAGTCGTTTGGCTGCGGGCCGGTGGGGGCTGGTCGCGCAGTTCCCCGCGCCCCTGGGATGCGCCCCTGCGGGGCGCTATCCCTATCAGGGCGATCTCGCTCAGCGGATGACGACGATGCTCTGCCCGATCGTCGCGAACTCCCACATCGCCGAGCCGTCCTCGACCGTCTCGCGGATGCCGCCGGACTTGACCGTGGGGTCGGGCTGCTGGGGCGTGCCGTTGACCGCCGCGCTGAAGCCGATCGCGAGCCCGCCCGTGCTGGCGAAGCGGACGACGTGCTGGATGGGGGTGCCGTCGGTGCCGGTGACCGCGTTCGAGCGGGACGTGACCCAGTAGGAGCCCAGGGTCGGATCCACCGTCCCGGGGGTGACCTTGAACGTCCGGTTGACCTTGTTGTTCGCGGCGACCAGCCACACCCGGTCGTCGTCCAGCGAGTACACGACCCGCTCGCCCTTGCCGGAGCCCGCGGGCAGCGCGGCGGGGTTCTTCTTGTCGCGGGGCGCCTTCGAGGTGGCCACCGCCGGCGGAGCGCTCGCACGGGCCGTACTGCCCATCCCGGCCGGGACGCTCGCCGACGCCTGATAGGCGAGGAAACCGACCGTGGCGACGGCCGCCACGGTGAGCCCGGCCACGATTCCCGAGCTGCTGCCGGCCATCGGCGCCCACCTCCGTGTCTTGTATGTCCAGTAAGTGTGGTGACTGTAGGTGACGGTAGCAGTCGGGCCGGGCCGACCGGGGCGGCCGTGCCCGGGGCGCCGGAGCCGTAGGCTGTTTGCGTGCTCTTGCTCGCTCTGGATACCGCCACCCCCGCAGTCACCGTCGCCCTGCACGACGGCGAGGCCGTCATCGCCTCGTCGAGTCAGGTGGACGCGCGCCGCCACGGTGAGCTGCTGCTCCCGGCCGTCGACCGTGTGCTCGCCGACGCGGGGCTCAAGCTCGACGCCGTCACCGGTCTCGTCGTCGGCATCGGCCCCGGCCCCTACACCGGGCTGCGCGTCGGGCTGATGACCGCCGACACGTTCGGGCTCGCGCTCGGCGTGCCCGTGCACGGTGTGTGCACGCTGGACGGCCTCGCCTACGCCGCCGATCTCGACGGCCCGTTCGTCGTGGCCACCGACGCGCGCCGCAAGGAGGTCTACTGGGCGCGCTACGCCGACTCGCGTACGAGGGTGACCGACCCGGCGGTCGACCGGCCCGCCGACATCGCCGACGAGGTCGCGGGACTGCCCGCCGTCGGCGCCGGCGCCCTGCTCTACCCGGGCACCTTCCCGTCCGCCCACGAGCCGCAGCACGTGTCCGCCGCCGCACTCGCCTCCCTGGCCGCCGAGCGACTGGCGGCGGGCGTCGAACTCCCCGCGCCCCGGCCACTCTATCTGCGCCGCCCCGACGCGCAGGTCCCCAAGAACTACAAGGTGGTCACCCCCAAGTGACCGAATCCCTGAGTCCTCGACTGCGCGAGATGCGCTGGTGGGACATCGATCCCGTGCTGGAACTGGAGAAGGACCTCTTCCCCGAGGACGCCTGGTCCCGGGGCATGTTCTGGTCCGAACTGGCCCACGCGCGGGGCGCCGAGGCGACACGCCGGTACCTGGTGGCCGAGGTGACCGGCGACCAGTACGAGGGCGGTGTCCGGGTCATCGGCTACGCGGGCCTCGCCACCACCGGCGATCAGGCCGACATCCAGACCATCGCCGTCGCCCGCGACCACTGGGGCACCGGCCTCGGTGGCACTCTGCTCACCGAACTCCTCAGCGCGGCAAGCGAGTTCGAGTGCGCCGAGGTCATGCTCGAATGCCGTGTCGACAACGTCCGCGCGCAGAAACTCTACGAGCGCTTCGGCTTCGCCCCCATCGGCTTCCGGCGCGGCTACTACCAGCCGGGCAACGTCGACGCCCTGGTGATGCGCCTGACCACAGACCCCGACAGCGGCTCCGCCGCGGGGTCGCCTTCCGTACAAGGGACCGAGTTCAATGACTGACGAACCCCTCGTCCTCGGCATCGAGACCTCCTGCGACGAGACCGGCGTCGGCATCGTCCGCGGCCACACCCTGCTCGCCGACGCGGTCGCGTCCAGCGTCGACGAACACGCCCGCTTCGGCGGGGTCGTACCGGAGGTGGCGTCCCGCGCCCACCTGGAGGCGATGGTCCCGACGATCCAACGCGCCCTCAAGGACGCGGGCGTGAGCGCGAGCGACCTCGACGGCATCGCGGTCACGGCGGGCCCCGGGCTCGCGGGCGCGCTCCTGGTCGGCGTCTCGGCGGCCAAGGCGTACGCCTACGCGCTGGGCAAGCCGCTCTACGGCGTGAACCACCTGGCCTCCCACATCTGCGTCGACCAGCTCGAACACGGCGCACTCCCGGAACCGACGATGGCCCTGCTGGTCTCCGGCGGCCACTCCTCCCTCCTCCTCTCCTCCGACATCACCTCGGACGTACGACCGCTCGGTGCGACGATCGACGACGCGGCGGGCGAGGCCTTCGACAAGATCGCGCGCGTCCTGAACCTCGGCTTCCCGGGCGGCCCGGTCATCGACCGGTACGCGAAGGAGGGCGACCCCACGGCGATCACGTTCCCGCGCGGACTGACCGGGCCGCGCGACCCGGCGT
>NZ_JAEQAZ010000291.1 GCF_016654115.1 Streptomyces sp. MBT53 | reverse complement strand
GGATCGCCCGCGCCACATCCCCCGACACCCAATACGCGCCGGCCAGGTTGTTCCGCGAAAGCAGCGTGTCCGGGTGGTCCTCACCCAACACCCGCACACGATCCTCCAACGTCCGCTCATATAACGGGTTCGCCCGCGCCACATCCCCCGACACGTCGTACGCGCCGGCCAGGTTGCTCCGCGACGTCAGCGTGTCCGGGTGGTCCTCACCCAACACCCGCACGCAATCCTCCAACGTCCGCTCGTACAACAGGATCGCCCGCGCCACATCCCCCGACACCTCATACGCGCCAGCCAGGTTGTTCCGCGAAGTCAGCGTGCTCGGATCATCCTCACCGAAGAGCCGAGTAGCCGCTGCCAGAGAGCGGGCCAAGTACTCGATCGCCTGACCCAACTGCCCTTGCTCCTGGAGGAACCGTCCCGTCAGAGTGAGGATCAAATCAATCTCAGGCGTGTCCTCGCCCGGTTCGCACGCGTCAAGGATGGCTTCGACGTGGGGAAACAAGGCTCTCCATGTCGGCCAGCCCGCAACGTCTCCGCTGGGATCGCGCGGAAGCTGGTCAAGCACCAACTCCGTGGCCCGGTCACGCGCGGCCAGAATGCGCGCCTGATCACGATGCGGATCGTCCGCCGACGGTGTGCGCGCCACCATCTGGACAAGGAGGTGGATGCCGACCCCCGCCCGGTCTAGCGCGATCATGTTGTAGTCGGCCAACAGACCCAGGAGCTCGGCGAGGTCGACCGGGTCCTCGGCAAGCGGCTCGAACAGAGATCGCGGAATGCCGATCGGGGCGTACCACGCCGCAATCCGCAAGATCTCCACCGCCCTGGGATCCCGCTCCTCAAGCACGTCCAGCGTGATACGCCAGATGCGCGCGACTGTCCGCGCAGGGTCAAAGCCGCCCGGTGCCGCAGCCGCCGCACGCGCCGGATACCGCTCCAGCATGGCCCTGTACGCCGCGATCGAGACCTCCCTCTGTGCAATGAAGGCGCCGGCCTGTTCCAGAGCGAGCGGCAAATGACCGAGTTCCTCCGCCAGCGCACGGGCCTCGTCTTCTTCACCACCGCCCCCGACGAGGCCTGACAGGAGTGCCAGCGAAGCGTCCTGGTCCAGCACACGCAACGAGATCGGGTCGCACACCCACCCCCGCTTGTACCGGCTCGTGATCAAGTGACGCCCGGAAGCCCGTAGTTGGCCCGTCCAGGCATGAACATCCCCCGGCCGCTCCGCGTTGTCGAAAACCAGGAGCCATCCCGGGTGCGTCTGCAACCACCCCACCGCCCACTCGGCGGCCTGCGAAGTGGTGAGGTTGGACGCCTCCTCACCCCTCAGCCGCACAGTCAGGGCCGCGAAACCCGCCTCGATCAGCTCAGATGCGTCCGAGCGGATCCACCACACCAGCCGATACGCCCCCGCATGTTCATGCGCGTAGTGCAAAGCAAGAGTCGTCTTCCCGACGCCCCCGAGCCCGTGCACCGTCTGCGTGATCGTCTGCGACTCCCCCGAAAGCGCCCGCTCCAGCTCCGCCATCACCTCCGCCCTGCCGACGAAGATCGGCGATGGCAGTTCCGGCAAGTTGTTCACGCCCGGCGGGACTTCGAGGTCGTACACAGTTGCCCTACACGGCGGTCCCTCCCGGTCCGCAACCGTGACGTCCTCCGGAACCAACTCCCCCACCGCCGCCACAAACCCTGGCCGCGCCGCCAACCCCACCACCGACACCGCCGTCAGCTGATCGCCGTCGTAATCCCGCCTTCGATCGGTCGTCACGACCCCGATGAGCCGCCCCCGCGCGAAGAGCGCCGCCCCGGACGCGCCCGCCCAGACACCGGGCACGGCGACCTGGTCGACGTGCGCCGTGATCAGCCCACCGGACTTGAGCCCCGTCAGCCTCTCGATGTGGCCGCGGATCTCCTTCGTGTCCCGGATGCCGTCCCGTACCTCGGACTTGGGGAAGCCGACCGCGACGCACGCCAGCCGCTGCTCGTCCGGGACGACCGGGCCGCCGTCGATCCGGCCCCAGCGGACGGGGTCAACTCCCGTCGGCGGCACCCACCCCGCATCCGTGATCCTGACCAACGCCCCGTCCGCCTGAGGCTCCCGCTCCAGATCAGGCAGTCGATCCGTCAGCGGCCACAACACTTCCGCCGCAAGCCATTTGGAGTCGCCGCCGAGGCCCCTGACCTCCAAGTCCCCACAGCCCAGCACATTGTGAAGAGCCGTCAGGACGATGTCGTCCGCGACCAGATAACCGGTCCCCGAACACTTCCCGACCGGATTCCAGATCTCCACGACCCGCCGCACGTCCACAGCCACAGGCCAACACCCCCGTATTCCCCGTTACTTGGGGCGTTCCCCCGAGTCGTCCGCGATACGCCGATCGGCTCCATCGGCATCGACCGGCTGGAGTGTGAGTTTGACTCGACTCGTCGTGCCTTTCGATCGCGAGGCCTTCGCCTCCGCGCCGAACGGGAGCACCAAGACCTTCGCCCGGGCCTCCCCGTCCTTCTTCATGTCCACGGCGAACTCGATCTCCACCGGGCCCGTCCGGAACTGGATCTCCTGCCCCGCTCCGTCCCGCGCCGCCTGCTGAAGCTCCGCGCGAATCGCCCCGATCGCCTCGGCCAAGCCCATCCATACCTCGTCGGCCATCAGGCGTCCCCTCGTCCCCGTACACGCACTGTGGGGCGCAGCGTACTCGCCGCGCCCCACAACCTGCGTGAAAAGACCGCTAATTGACTACTTCACCGGCCTGATCCCCAACGGCTCGCCGATCTCCTCCGCCATCACCCTGCCCGCCTCGAACTCCAGCGTCTCGTCGCCCATGACGCTCTGGTCCGTGTCCAGGCCGTCCAGTTCCGCTAGCGGCTGGTTCAACCGCACATGCGCGACCACCGACTGCAACGCCCGCAGCGTCGCCGACGCCGTCGAGCCCCAGTTGGAGAAGTAGGAGAACTGCCACCACCACAGGGCCTCCGTGGTGCGGCCCGCGCGGTAGTGGGCCATGCCGTGGCGGAGGTCGGTGATGAGGTCGGCGAGGTCGTCGGAGATGCGGGCCGGGACCGGGGCCTTGCGCGGCTCGTAGGGGTCGAAGACCTCCGAGTAGACGTCGATCGGCTCCAGCATCACCGCGAAGCGCTCGCGGAGTTCGTCCACGTCCGGCTCCGGGCCGAGGTCCGGCTCGTAGCGCTCGTCGGGGACGATGTCCTCGTGCGCGCCCAACCGGCCGCCCGCCAGCAGGAGTTGGGAGACCTCCAGGAGGAGGAAGGGGACCGCGGAGTCGGGGTCCTCGCCCTTCGCTACCTCCGACACGGCCACCAGGAAGCTCTCGACCTGGTCCGCGATCTGGACCGCGAAGTCGTCCGGGTCCTGCGCGGTGGCATGCAGTGTGGCGTCAGACATCTAGGAGTCGTCTCCCCTCGAAGGCGCGGCCGAGGGTCACCTCGTCCGCGTATTCCAGGTCTCCGCCCACCGGGAGGCCGCTGGCCAGGCGGGTGACCTTGAGGCCCATGGGCTTGATCATGCGGGCGAGGTACGTGGCCGTGGCCTCGCCTTCCAGATTCGGGTCCGTGGCAAGGATCAGCTCCGTGACCGTACCGTCGGCCAACCGCGCGAGAAGTTCTCGTATACGCAGGTCGTCCGGTCCGACACCTTCGATCGGGCTGATCGCGCCGCCCAGGACGTGGTACTTGCCCCGGAATTCGCGCGTGCGTTCGACCGCTACGACGTCCTTGGGCTCCTCGACCACGCAGATCACCGAGAGGTCGCGGCGCGGGTCGCGGCAGATGCCGCACAGCTCTTCCTGCGCGACGTTTCCGCAGGTCGCGCAGAAGCGGACCTTCGCCTTGACCTCCATCAGGCACTGCGCGAGCCGGCGGACGTCCGTCGGCTCGGCCTGCAGGATGTGGAAGGCGATCCGCTGCGCGCTCTTGGGACCGACGCCGGGGAGCCGCCCCAACTCGTCGATGAGGTCCTGGACCACGCCCTCGTACAACGGACTGCCTGCCCTTCCTGGAGTCTTGCGGTGCGTACGTACGTACCGTAGTTGGCCGCGGGTCGTCTTAGAAAGGCAGACCCGGGATACCGCTGCCGCCGCCCAGTCCCTGCGCGAGCGGGCCGAGCTTCTGCTGCTGGAGGGTCTGCGCGTTCTCGTTGGCCGCCTGGACGGCCGCGACGATCAGGTCCGCGAGGGTCTCCGTGTCGTCCGGGTCGACCGCCTTCGGGTCGATCTTCAGCGCGCGCAGCTCGCCGGCGCCGGTGACGGTGGCCTTGACCAGGCCGCCGCCGGCCTGTCCGTCGACCTCGGTCCGCGCCAGCTCCTCCTGCGCGTTCGCCAGGTCCTGCTGCATCTTCTGGGCCTGCTGCAGCAGCTGCTGCATATTGGGCTGGCCACCACCGGGAATCACGATCAGCTCCTGGTTTCGTACGGCTGTCCGGGCGAGGTTTTTCCCGCTCGGCACGAGCCTACGTGGTCCGGGCAGTCATCGCTCCAGCACTCTTTCGAGTGAGTCCTTACCGCGTCCTATACCTGATCAAGACCCACTTCCGGGCGGAAAAGAGGTGAAACCGGAGCCTTCGCCACCCATTGGGCGGTAGGAAGGATCCGGCACATCAGCATCAGGTGTCACACAACGTAAGGGAGTGCCGGGTGGGTCAGCCGGAGATTCAGCCCGAGGGTGGCGATCTGGCCGGGCGGACGTTTCCGCTCGGGGACTGGGGCGAGCCGACGGCCCGGCTGGACGAGTTGTACCGGTGGGTCGAGCGCGGGGCGCTGGAGACGGCGGCCTGGTACCTCGCGGACCGGGTGTGGAAGCGGCGCGGGGCGCGGGTGCTGCGCACGGGCGCGGTGCTGGGCACGGTCGTGGGGGCGGCGCTGCCGTTGCTCGACCTCACCGGGGTGGCGGCCGGGCTGGCCGCCTGGGGCTATCTGGCGCTGCTGCTCGGGGCGGCGTGCGTGGCCGGGGACCGGCTCTTCGGGATGACGTCCGGGTGGATGAGGGACGTGGCTACGGCACAGGCGGTGCAGCGGCGGCTTCAGGTGCTCCAGTTCGACTGGGCGTCGGAGGGCGTACGGGAGGTGCTGGGGCCGGCCGACGGGACGGCGAGCGAGGCCGCGGACCGGTGTCTGGGGGTGCTCCGGCGCTTCTCGGAGGACGTGACGGAACTGGTGCGGATGGAGACGGCCGACTGGATGGTGGAGTTCCGGACCGGGTCGGCACCGCTGGGCATCCAGTCGACGGTGGCCGGCGGGGGGCGGCAGGAGGGGGCCGTCGTGCACGGCAGGTTCCCGATGCCGCCGGGGCCGGGCGGACCGGGCGGACCGGGCGGCGGCAACCGGCCGAACATGCCGCGCCAGCGACCCCCCGAGCCCCGCTGACGTCGACGACTACGTGCACAGCCTGATGCCCTCCACCGTGCCGCACGGGATGTGGCCGTGGACGCGGATCGCGTCCTGGCCGACACCCTGTGTCAGATAGTTCAGGAAGCTCGACGCGAGGGAGTCGTCCGGGGGTGTGCCGTAGGTGTAGGCGTACTCGATCTCGCGGTACGGGTAGCTGCTCGTGCCCTGCTCGATGGCGTCCACGGACGCGACGTGGCCGTCGAGGGTGAGCACGTGCAGGCCCTTGGCGTGCGAGGCGAGGGTGAGTTCGCTGTAGCCGATCGCGCCGGGGACCTCGGCGACCTCGGACAGCACCTGGTCCGTGGAGTCGAGTTCGCAGCGGATGACGGGTGCCGTCGGATCGTCCTTGTGGACGCAGTCGACGGACGAGTTGGCGATCTCGCTCCGTTTCAGCACCCGACGCTGGAACACCTGCCGCGTCCCGGAGTTGGCGTCCCGGCTGACCAGGTGCACGGCCACGTCCGGTCCGCCGAGTTCCCGCCAGTTCTTGATGTCGCCCCGGTACAGGCGTTGTACGTCCACGGTGGACAGGTTCTTGAGGTTGATGCCCTTGTTGACGACGATCGCGAAGACCGACATCGCGACCCGGCGCTCCAGCAGTTGGGGCATGTCGCTCGGCTTGGGTCCGTCCGACATGGCCACGACCGCCGGTGAGCCCTTCTTCGACGCGAGCCCCTTGGTCTCCAACTCCCGTACGCCCGCGGTCGATCCGTGCGGATCCACCACGATCTTCGAGCCCTCGCAGTCCTTCTCGTACTTCTTCGCGGCCTCCGCCATCGCCGGCGCGAACGCGGTCGAACCGGTGACGGTGAGGGTGCCGTGCGCGCAGCCGATCGGCGGCGGGGTGTCGTCGCGGGCCACGACGATCGTCGCCAGCGTCACCACGCACACCGTGAGCATGATGGTGATCAGCCGGGAGGCACGGCTGAACAGGGGCGCCTTGTCGTCCGGGGTCGCGCTGCGGTTGGGGTGCACCTCGCCGTCGCGGATACCGCCGATGAGCCGTATGTCGCAGCCGACGTCACCGCCGGACAGCAGCACCAGCAGCTTGAAGTGGTCGCGCGGGTTGAGCGGGACGCGCGGGATGCGCAGCGTGTTGGTGTCGTAGCCGAGGCCGGCCGCCGGGGTGAAGTGGTCCATCAGGTGGTCGGTGCCGACCGGCTGGGTGACCGAGACCCCGCGGATCGTGCGGTCGGTGAACACCGCGGTGAGGCCGTGGAGTTCGCGCCCGGTGTAGTCGTTGTCGGCGATGCTCTGCGAACCGTCGTTCTCGATGCGCAGCAGGACGAGGGTGGCGTCGGACATGCCGGGGACCTCGTCGAAGAGGCCGAGGCGTCTGTTCGCGCGGCCCGAACGGACGTCGTCACCAATGGGGTTGTCCATCTGGACGCGGTAGCCGATCCGCTTGCGGCGCGGTGTCCGGCGTTCGTACCAGACCATCACACCGGACGCGACGATACCGAGCACCGCGGTGCCCACGGCGACGACGTTCTCCGCGCTCAGCCACTCCACTGCGGGCCCCCGCTCCCCAGCCGGATCGTGGGGTCACGGTACGGGCGGCCCCGGAAAACCCGCAGGGGCCGTCGGCCGAAGTTCGGGTGACGTTCAACTGGCCCTGGAGTAAAGGGACTTCAGCCCGCCTTGGTGTACGTCAGCTTCTCGCCGTTGCCGGTGTTCACGCGCTCCAGGCTGCCGTCCGACAGGAGGGTGACCTCGCTGGCCGCGCCCGGGCTGCAGGACGACAGCGGCTGCCCGGACGTGACGGTGGAGGCGCCGATCGCCAACGGGCCGTCGCCGCCCGGCCGTTGGGTGAGGTCGGCGCTGAACACGCAGTGGTAGCCGGGGCCGTCCGCGACCAGCTTCAGTACGGGGTCCCCCACCTTCCCCTGTTTGATGGTGAGTTGGCGGGTGTTGTGGCCGGTGGAGTTGTCGATGGACGCGTTCCAGGTGCCGAGATAACCGCTCGGTACCGCGTCGGCGCCGGACGATTTCGCGGAGGCCGAGGCCGAACCGGTCGGCGACGGCTGCCCGGTGGTGGGACCCGGTGTGGTGGGCGCGGCACTGGTGGCCCGGCCGCCCGAACCGGCCGCCGTACGGCTGCCGTTGCCGCCGCCCTTCATCAGCGCGTACACCGAACCGCCCGCCCCCAGCGCGACGACCAGCGCGACCAGGACCAACAGCGCGGTCGACCGCTTGCTGCGGCGCGGCTCCTGGGGCTCCAGGTAGGGCCCGGGGCCGTAGGGCGGGGTGGCGCCGAGGCCGTTGTTGTGGGGGTAGGGGTTGTACGGCACCTGCCCGCCCCAGCCGACGAGCTGCCGGGCGGGGAGCTGGGGG
>NZ_JAEQAZ010000290.1 GCF_016654115.1 Streptomyces sp. MBT53 | reverse complement strand
CCGCCACACCCCCCACGGCCACCCCGACATCCACCGTCACCGAGTGCTGCCAGGACCACCCCTTGTCATGGTCGTCCTTGGCCTCCACCACCCCGCACGCCGCAGCCGCGGCGACATCGATGACCGGGACCTCCTTGAGGAACTCGGGAAGTGCCTCGAGCCCCTTGCCCAGCCGCAACGCGTCCGCCGCGTCCGCGAGTTTGACGTTCAGGAGCCGGTCGTACGGGAGCTTGCTGCTGCCGACGTCGGCGCGGGCGATGGACTCCTCCAGGGAGTCGACCCGCATGACGGCGTCGCGGTAGGCGCCCTTGGCGGGGAGGTCTTTGGGGAGGGAGCGGCCGGCTTTCTGGTACGCCTTGCGTTCCGCGCGGAGTTCCTTCTTCGCCGTCTGCTCCGCGGCCTTCGCGTTGTCGAGTTCGGTGCGCGCCTTCTTGCCGCCGGCTCGCGCGTCCTCCGCGTCGTAGGCGTACAGCCCGCGGAGCGCGTCCGCGATGGTGATCTTGTCGCCGGTCGACACCGGGGCCGTGACCTGGGCGTACAGACCGCGCAGCTTGTCCGCGGCGACCAGCCGGGCGTGCTGGGCGGTGTGCTCGACCTGCTTGCGGACCGTGTCGTACTCGGTCATCGCGGAGATGGCCTTCTGGTCGGCCGCGCCGGGTGGGTTCGCCGTGACCATGGGCAGCGGGACGCCCTTGTCGCCCATGGACACGCCCTTGCCCGTGGCGACGTGCTCCGCGTTCTGCAGTGCCGTCTCGCAGGCGGAAAGCGCGTCGGCGAGGGTGCCGAGGATGTCCCCGGCCTCGAACACCAGGCTGGCGAAGGCACCGGCCGTCAGCGCGTCCTCACTCCACTTCGCGCGGAACTCCTCCGCCGCGTCGCCCTTCCACCCGGCGTCGTCGACGAGCGACTCGACGGCATTGGTCACCGGCCGTACGACGTCGTCGAGTTGGTTCTTGGCGTTCTTGTACGTGGTGGCCATCGTGTGCAGTCCGCCGATGTCACCGCCGATCCAGCTGTCACCCATCAGCCGTCCCCCACCATCAGATCCTCGAACACCCCGTGGACGTCGACGTCGTGCCGGTGGAACGAGTCACGTGCGTACGCGACCTTGTCGCCGTGTTCGTCGAGCCGGTCGGCGAAGAGGACGTGCAGGCCGAGGATGAGGTGGGCGACCTCCTCGATGGCGTCGTCGAGGCCGACGTCACCGCCGCTCACCACGGGCGGGGAGACCTGGGGGTGCAGTTTGCGGTAGTCGGTGGCCTGGTCGCGGAAGGTCGTGGCCATCGAGGTGAGGTCGCTCAGCACCGCCTTGAAGTCGGCCGACATCAGCGCACCTCCCGCGCGTAGGCGGCCACGTCGGCCGGCCGCCAGTTGTGCCGCCCCTGCTCCACCTTCGGGTCGAGGACGACGGTGCCGCCCCGCTCCCCCAGCGCCTCGGCCAGCGGCCCGATCGAGGTGAGCACCCACGGCTGGGCCTGGCCGAACGCGGCCACCAGCTTCTCCACCGTGGTGAAGGCATAGGCCGCGGTGTGCCGCGCGGGATGCTCGAAGAGTTCGTAGACGACGAACGGCACCCGGACCGCCCGCCCGTCGTCGTCCACCGCGTCGACATACCGGGGATGCGCGGGCACGAAGACGGCCGTCTCGTACGGCGGCACCCCGGGCCGGGGCCCCGGCCGCCCGTCCGCCGAAGGCCCCGGTGGCGGTGTCGCCTCCGCGTAGTCGAGCAAGCTCGACCGGCGCAGCTCCGGCACCTCCGCTGCCGCCGGCCCCTGCGCGTACTCAAGCAGGCGTGAACGGTTCGGCTCCCCCACCGCCGTCTCCTCATCCCCGTAGGTCGTGATCGTCGCTGTGGACGTGTTCGCGCCATCACAGTAGCCACCGACCGAGGGCTCAAATCCCGCTATGTCGGCCCTACGAGCACGTTGCATGCGCAATGCATACGGCCGCTTGGGCGCAGCCTGGTCATCACTTGACCCGGTGATGACCAGGGTGATGACCAGGCCGGGCCGGCAGCCCCACGACCGCTACAGCGCCCCCGCCAGATCGAGCGCCGCCACATACCCGAACGTCATCGCCGGACCGATCGTCGAGCCCGCGCCCGCGTAGCTGTGCCCCATCACCGCCGCGCTGGCGTTGCCCGCCGCGTACAGACCGGGGATCACCGAACCGTCCGCCCGCAGCACCCGCGCCCGTGCGTCCGTGCGCATGCCGCCCTTGGTGCCGAGATCACCGGGGACGATGCGGAGGGCGTAGTACGGGGGCAGCCAGAGCGGGGCGAGGCAGGAGTTGGGGAGGATCGCGGGGTCCGTGTAGTAGTGGTCGTAGGCGCTGTCGCCGCGTCCGAAGTCGGTGTCCTTGCCGTTCGCCGCAAGGGAGTTGAAGCGGCTGACGGTGGAGCGGAGGGCTGCCCCCGGGACGCCGATCGACGAAGCCAGGGCGTCCCACGTCCACGCCTTGTACGCCGCGCCCGAGCTATACCAGTCGTCGGGGAAGGCGAACGTCGGCAGGATGTCCCTGAAGAGGTAACGGTTGCGGTAGTTCTGGTCGACGATCAGCCAGGCCGGGATGTCGGGGGCGGCGGGATTGCGGTCGTACATCGTGTGGACGACGTCGCTGTAGGGGGCGGCCTCGTTGACGAAGCGGGAACCGGCCTGGTTGATCAACAGGCCGCCGGGGAGGGTGCGTTCGGCGAGGCAGAAGTACGGGTCGGCGGGGAGCGGGATGGCCGGGCCCCACCAGGCGTCGTCCATCAGCGCGAGCGAGGCGCCCGCCCTCTGCCCGGCCTGGATGCCGTCGCCGGTGTTCTCCTTCGCGCCGACGGTCCAGTCCGTGCCGATGGGCTGGCGCTGGTACTGGGCGCGCATGGCCGCGTTGTGCTCGAAGCCGCCGGAGCCGACCACGACCCCGCGCCGGGCGCGGACCAGTCCGGCGGTCCCGTCGCGGGTGACGACGGCTCCGGTGACCGCCCCGGCCTCCAAGTACAGGTCGGTCAAAGGGGTGTTGAGCCATACCGGCACCTGCGCCGACTGGAGTCCCGCGCGCAGTCCGGCGGCGAGGGACTGCCCCATGGTGAGCGGCTTCTGCCCGAGCAGGGCCGCCTGTGTGCCCCGGGCCAGGCACTGGGTCGCCACGGCGGCGCCCTTGACGTTCACGGCGGCCAGGTCGAGCCACTTGTAGTCGGCGCTGAAGACGACCATGCCGGCCGGGACGGCCAGGTACGGCGGGTTGAGGTGGGCGAGTTCGGCGCCGAGGATGTTGCCGTCGAGCTGATCGGGTTCTATGGAACGGCCGTTGGGCAGTCCGCCCGGCAACTCCGGGTAGTAGTCGCTGTATCCCTCCATCCAGCGGAAGCGCAGCGGGCTGTTGGCCATGACGAAGGAGATCATGGCGGGGCCGTGGGCGAGGAAGGACTGCTGGCGGTCGGCGGGGACGTCTGCGCCGACGACGGCCGCGAGGTAAGTGGCCGCCTTGGCAGGGGTGTCGGGGACTCCGGCGGCCAGGATCACCGGGTTGTTCGGGATCCAGATCCCGGCGCCCGAACGGGCCGCCGAGCCCCCGAAGGTCGGCGCCTTCTCGACCACGACACAGCTCAGGCCCTGTTTGGCGGCGGTCAGCGCGGCGGTCATCCCGGCCGCGCCGGACCCGATCACCACGACGTCGTAGGTGCCGAGGAGGGGAAGGTCGGCCGCGTGGGCCGAGGAGGGGACTCCGGCGACGGCGAGCGCGGCGACCGCACCACCGGCCAACACGCTTCTTCTGCGCGGGAGTTCCACATGTGCGTCGTCCGTGCTCGGGGTCATGGCCGCTCCAGCCCGACGGGAAATGGGCTGGGAATGTCGCGCGGGGGTCTTGTGAAGTCAATAACCGAGACTCCCTCAAACCGGACACGGCCCTGCCGGTCGCCCGAGGGCGAGTTCGGCCCAGACCGTCTTTCCCACGCCCCGCTCGGTGACGCCCCAGGTGTCCGCAAGGAGGGTGACGAGGATCAGCCCCCGCCCTCCCTCGCCGTCCGGGTCTTTGACGTCACGGGGTCCGCGGTCGCCGCGCGCGTCGCTCACCTCGATACGCAGGGTGTCCTCCGGGAGCAGCCGGAGGCGGAGTTCGAAGTCACGGCCCGGGACTCTGCCGTGGGTGACGGCGTTCGCGGCGAGTTCGGCGACGAGGTGCTGGGCGGTGTCGTTCGGGTCGCCGTCGTGCGGGTAGCCCCAGGTGGCGAGTTGTTGCCCGGTGAGGCGGCGGGCGAGGCGGGCGCCTCGGGGTGTCGCGCTGAGCCGCTGGGCCAGTTCGGCGGACGGGGCGGAGACGTCTGCGGGGGTGGAGATTTCTGCGTTCACGTCACTGAGCGTGGCGGGTTGTCTCTACGCTGACCAGGGTCGATCCGGCGACTCCGGGTAGCTGTACGGGTTCGTACGGCGAGGTGTCGGCTTGTCGGCCGTGACGAAGGGAGGTGACCGGGGTGAGCGAGCAGAGGCCGGAGACACCGGCGGAGGCCGACGGGACGACGGGGTTGTTCACGGCGCTCGGGAAGCAGTTGCGGATCCTGCGGGAGCGCGCCGGGATGACGCAGAAGGAGTTCGGGCAGCACGTGGGGTACGGGCCCGACGCGATCTCGGCGATGGAGCGGGGTGTGCGGGTGCCGCGGCCCGAGGTGCTGGAGAAGGGGGACGAACTCTTCGGTGCGGGTGGGTTGTTGAAGGAGGCGATCCCCGAGGTCAAGGAGGCGATGACGCGGGCGCGGACGCGGCATCCGGAGTGGTATCGGAGTTATGCGGTGCTGGAGGCGGAGGCGGTTTCGCTGTACGACTACAGCACGATGGGCGTGCTCGGGCTACTCCAGACCGAGGAGTACTCGCGGGCCGTGTTCACCCAGCGGCAGCCGCCACTGGACGAGGCGACGATCGAGAAGCGGGTCACGGACCGGCTCTCGCGGCAGCAGTTCTTCGAGCGGTGGCCAGCTCCGGAGTGCAGCTTCGTGGTGGAACAGGCTGTGCTGGAACGGCCGATCGGCGGACCCCGGGTGCACGCGGACCAGTTGCGTCAGTTGCTGCGCATCGGGGGCATGCGGAACGTGCAGCTTCAGGTGATGCCGACCGGACGCGACGTGCACCCCAGCCTGGGCGGTTCGTTCACTCTGTTGATCCCGAAGAAAAGGGAGCAGGTGGCTTACACGGAGATCCAGGGGTACCCGCGCCTGATCATCGACCGAGAAGAGGTGCGCATCCTCGCCGCCCGCTATGGGATCATCCGGGCGCAGGCGCTCAACCCGCAGGAGTCCCTGGACCTGATCGAGAAGATGCTGGAACAACGATGAACATAGAGCAGTTGAGCTGGTTCAAGTCGAGCTACAGCAGCGGCGAAGGCGGCCAATGCCTCGAAGTCGCTTACGCCTGGCGCAAGTCGAGCTACAGCGACGGCGAAGGCGGCCAATGCGTAGAAGTCGCCGCCTGCCCCCACACCATCCACATCCGCGACTCCAAAACCCCCGCCTCCACCCACCTCACCGTCTCCCCCGAGGCATGGTCCGCGTTCCTGTTCACGGCCGCACGTCGTACAGCGCCTCGATGTCCTTGGCGAAGTCCCGCATGACGACCTCGCGCCGCAGCTTCATCGACGGCGTCAGATGTCCCGCCGCCTCGGTGAAGTCCACCGGGAGGACGCTGAAGCGGCGGATGGACTCGGGCCGGGAGACCAGCTTGTTGGCGTCGTCGACGGCTCGTTGCAGGACCGCTCTCAACTCCTCGTCCTCGACGAGGAGTTCGGCGGGGACCGGATGCTTGCCGTTCATCTGGCGCCAGTGGGTGATGCCGTCGAGGTCGAGGGTGATGAGGGCGGCGACGTAGGGGCGGCGGTCGCCGACGACGATGCACTGGCCGATCAGGGGGTGGGCGCGCAGCCAGTTCTCCAGCGGGGCCGGGGCCACGTTCTTGCCGCCCGCGGTGATCAGGATCTCCTTCTTGCGGCCGGTGATGGTGAGGTAGCCCTCGTCGTCGAGATGGCCGATGTCGCCGGTGGCGAGCCAGCCGTCCTGGGAGGCGGGGACGACCCCCTCGCCGTGCGGGTCCCAGTAGCCGCGGAAGACCTGGCCGCCGGCGAGCAGGATCTCGCCGTCGGAGGCGATCCGGACCTTGGTGCCGGGCATGGGCCAACCCACCGTCCCCAGCCGGGGTTTGAGGGGCGGCGTGCAGGTGGCCGCGGCCGTGGTCTCCGTCAGGCCGTAGCCCTCGAAGATCTCGATGCCCGCGCCGGCGTAGAACGCGGCGAGGCGGCGGCCCAGGGGGGAGCCGCCGCAGATGACGTAACGGAGCTTGCCGCCGAGGGCGTTGCGGATCTTGCGGTAGACGAGCGGGTCGTAGAAGGCGCGGGCGGTTCTCAGCGGGCCGCTCGGGCCGGAGCCCTTGCCGGACTGGCGGGTCTCCAGGGCCTCGCCGTAGCGGACGGCCGCATTGGTCGCGCGGTCGAAGACCTTGCCCCGGCCGCCCTTCTCCGCCTTCGCCCGGGCGTTGTTGAAGACCTTCTCCAGCATGTACGGGATGGCCAGCAGGAAGGTGGGCTGGAAGCTCGCCAGATCCGCCAGCAGGTCCTCGGACTTGAGGCTCGCGGCGTGGCCGAGGCGGACCCGGGCGCGGATGCAGGCGACAGCGACCATCCGGCCGAAGACATGGGAGTAGGGGAGGAAGAGGAGCGTGGAGGGCTCTTCGTTCGCCTTGTTCTTGAAGACGCCGTAGAGGAGTTCGATCGCGTTGTCGACCTCGGCGAGGAAGTTGCCGTGGGTGATCGCGCAGCCCTTGGGGCGGCCGGTGGTGCCCGAGGTGTAGATGACGGTGGCGAGCGTGTCGGGCAGCAACACCCCACGCCGTACGGCGACTTCCTGGTCCGGGACGGTCCGGCCCAGTTCGGCCAGCCGGTCCAGGTGGCCCTTCTCGAAGACCCACATGTGGCGCAGGTCGGGCAGCCGGGGTGTCTCCGGGCCGAGCGCCGAGGCCTGCGCGACCGTCTCGGCGGCCATCGCCACCGCGCCGGTGTCCTGGAGGATCCAGCGGATCTGGAAGAGGGAGGAGGTCGGGTAGATGGGGACGGTGACCAGACCGGCCGCCCACGCCGCGAAGTCGAGGAGCGTCCACTCGTACGACGTGCGCGCCATGACCGCGATCCGGTCGCCCGGCGCGAGGCCCTCCGCGATCAGTCCCTTGGCCACGGCCTGCACCTGCTCGGCGAACTCGGCCGCCGTGACGTCGGCCCAACTCCCGTCCTCCGCCTGCCTGCTGAGGACCAGGTGGTCGGGGGCCGCGGCCGCGTTCTCGAACGGCACGTCGGCGAGCGAGCCGTGCGTGGCCGGCGGCACCAGCGGCGGTACGGAGACCTCGCGGACCACGCCGTCCAGCCGCCGTATCTCGGGCTCCACGAGTACGGGCGTGCCGTCGTAGTCGTAGCCGGACGGGTAGGCGAGGGACATGGCAGCTCCTGAGGCGTGCAGCTTGTACCGCTCTGCTGCATTAGGTACGCATGGCACGTACCGGGGCGTTCATCCGGGCCCGGGGCAGGGTGTTACCTCGGGTCAGGTCGCAGATCGTACGGGCCTCTCGTGGGGACTTGGTGCGGTTTCGGGGGTGGTACGGGGCCGGGCCTGTGCAACCTCGGCGGGTTCGCAGCGTTTTGTCGGCCATGTGCCGGCCCTGCGCCGCCGATGCGTCGGCCATGCGCCCGCCATGGGCCGTCCGGCTCGCCCCACTTGGCCTTACCTACGGTAACCTTACTCCGAAGTAAGCTGAAAAGAGCCGCCCAGGACACCACCCGGGAGTGGGACATGGCCAACCCCTATACGCCCCTCACCGACACCCCCGCCCTCAC
>NZ_JAEQAZ010000028.1 GCF_016654115.1 Streptomyces sp. MBT53 | reverse complement strand
AAGTGGACCGATAGTTCGTACTACTCTCCTCCGGGCAACCTCTGCCGCAAGGCGGCGAGAAGCGCCCGAGCGGCGGGCCCTGTCGGGCCGTCCGTACGCCAGACCACCGCGACCCGCCCCCGTGCCCGGGCATCGTCGATGCGGAGCATCCGCAGCGCCCGCGATGTCGTCGCCCCGGAGGCGCCCTGCGGGTAGGGGACCACGGCCACCCCGAGCCCCCGTTCCGCGAGCCGCATCAGCGCGTCCGGGGCCGCCGCCTCACACGTCACACGCGCCCGGAAACCCGCCTCCGCGCACAGCCGGTCCAGCACCCCGCGCACCCCCGTCCCCCGGGGCAGGCTGATCAACCGGTGCCCGCGCAGCGCGGTCAGCGGGACGGACGTACGGCCGCGGTGTTCGTCGAGCAGCGGATGACCCGGCGCGACCGCCGCGACCAGGGGTTCGTCGATGACGATCCGGTGCGCGAGGCCGGGTGCCGGCTCGGGGTCAGGCAGGCCCGCGACGGCGATGTCCAGCTCCCCGTGGCGCAGCGCGGCGAGCATCCGGTCCGAGGTGTCCTCGGCGAGGGTGATCTCCACCTGGGGATGTGCGTCGTGGAAGTCGGCGAGCAGCGCGGGCACGTCCATGTGATGACCGAGGGCTCCGGGCACCAGCCCGATCGCCACCCGCCCGCGCAGCAGCCCGCCGAACTCCGCCGCCGTCTGCCGCACCCCCTCGACGGCCGCGAGAGCCGCCCGCGCGTACGGCAGTACGGCCGCGCCGACCTCCGTCGGCCGCACCGTCCGCCCCGACCGGTCCAGCAGGGGCTGGCCCAACTCCCTTTCCAGCTGCCGGATCTGCGCGCTCACCCCGGGCTGCGCGAGATGCAACCGCTCGGCGGCCCGGGTGAAGCTGGCCTCCTCGACGACCGTCACGAAGTAGCGCAGCTGCCTCAACTCCATAAGCAGTAATGCTAGTTGTGAGACGGACCCGGTCTTGGACTTATGGATCAGGCGCCGGAACCCTGGACACATGGGGACCACGACGAACGACATCACCACGGCCATCGCGACCGAACGCCGGGAGCTGGCCGACCTGTTGGACACTTTGACGCCCGCGCAGTGGGAGGCGCCGAGTCTGTGCGCGGGATGGCGGGTGCGTGAGGTGGTGGCGCATCTGTCCATGGGGTTCCGGTACTCGACCGCGCGGGTGCTGTGGGAACTGGCCAAGTCGCGCGCCAGTCTGCACCGCACGACCGACCGGCTGGCCCGCCGGGACGCGGCCTGCCACACCGACCGGGAACTCGCCGGTTTCCTCCGCGAGCACGCCCACCACCCCTGGAAACCGCCCGTCGGCGGCATCGCGGCAGCCCTCGGCCACGACGTCGTCCACGGCCTGGACATCACGGTGGCGCTCGGCCTGGACCGCCGCGTCCCCGAGGACCGCCTGCGGATCGTCCTGAACGCCGTCGACCCCAGAGCGTTCCGCCTCTTCGGCACTGACCTCGCCGGCGTCCGGCTGTGCGCCGACGACCTCGACTGGTCCTTCGGCATCGGGACTCCCCTGCGCGGCCGGGCGCAGGACCTACTCCTGGTCGCGTACGGCCGCCGCCTGCCGCCGGGGCACCTGGATGGCGAGGAATGTCACCGTTTCGTCGCAGCGTGACCCGCCCTACAACCCCTACCCTTGCGCACCTGTCTAGTTGGCAGAGATCGCAGTACCGGGGCAAGGGAAAGGGCAGGCCATGGGGGACATACGCAGACGAGGTGCCGTAGTGCTCGGGATCACCGGGCTGGTGGCGCCGCTCACGCTCGTCTTGGGCAGCGGTCCGGCGCAGGCGGCGGCGAGTTGTACGACGCAGGCGGGGCCGTACCAGAAGCAGGTGGAGAAGTTCCTCGGGCGGCCCGTCGACGGCAAGCAGTCGGCCGCCGACTGCAAGGCCATCCGGGCCTTCCAGACCAAGCACGGGATCACGCCGAACATCGGCTACGCGGGCTCCGTCACCTGGGGTGTGATGGACCTGATGAACAAGCAGAAGGCCGTGGGCAACAAGCCCAACGCGGCCGGCAAGTGCCCGACCAACAAGGGCCGGATCGCCTGCGTCAACCTCACGCTCCAGATCAGCTGGATCCAGGACGGCAGCCGGCTCGTCTACGGCCCGGTCCCCGTGCGCACCGGACGTAACGGCTACGAGACCCGCACCGGTCTGAAGAAGATCTACTGGCGGGACATCGACCACGTCTCGAACATCTACAACGTGCCCATGCCCTACAGCCAGTTCTTCGACGGCGGTCAGGCCTTCCACTCGGTCAACCTCAGCATGTGGAACCCGCCGGGCTCGCACGGCTGCGTCAACATGACCCCGACCACCGCCAAGAAGTACTGGTCGCTCCTGAAGAACGGCGACGACGTCTTCGTCTACGGCCGCAAGCCGGGTACCTGACGGTCAGTCACCCGGCCTGCGTACCAACGCGGTTACTCGGGTGCGTCCCCGAAGTCCGGGATCTCCAGCCTCGCTCCGCCCTGCCGTGCCGAGTCGTGCGCGACGATGCCCGGCAGGGTGTAGCGGGCCGCGACCCACGCGTTCACGGACGGCAGGGTGCGGGAGTTGACCGCGGTCACGAAGTCGTCCGCCAGGAAGTGGTGGCTGCCCTCGTGGCCGTTGTGCAGGTTGTCGAACTCCCGCGGCAGCCGCGACCGGTCGTGCACCGGCGCCGAGCCGGAGGTGAAGGCGGCCCGGAGGTCCGGCGCGATGTGCTGGAGTGACGGATCGTCAGGAGACATGGTGGGCTTGGGCTCCAGCAGCTCGCTGATGTCCTTCACCCCCTTCTTGTCCTGCCAGAAGGCCACCGTCGCGAGCTGCTCCATGCTCGCGTCCGTGCCGAAGAACCGGAAACGCGACTCCCGGATCTGCGAGGGATAGCCCACGCGCCGGAACTCGTTCGTACGGAACGAACCTCCGCCCGCGACCTCGAACAGCGCGGTCGCGTTGGAGAAGTCGTTGCCGAACTGGCTGACCTCCCGGTCGAAGACACCGTCCCCGCGCTCGTCCACGACCCCGATCGCCGACACGCTCACCGCGTGCGTCTGCCAGGCGCCGAGCACCCCGCCCACCGAGTGCGTGGGGTAGAGAAGGGGCGGATAGCTGGCGGTGGCCTTCCAGTTGTCGCCGCCGCTGTACCGGTACGCCTCGTAGAACCCCAGATCCATGTCGTGGACGTAGTCGCCCTCGGCGTAGAAGATCCGCCCGAAGGCGCCCTCCGCGATCTGGTTGCGGGCGTGCACGGTCGCCGGGTTGTACTGGCTCGTCTCGCCCATCATGTACGTCAGTCCGGTCGCCTTGACCGCGTCGATGATCGCCGCGATCTCCTCCGTGCTGATCGCCATGGGGACCGCGGAGTACACGTGCTTGCCGGCGCCGAGCCCCTGGAGGACCAGGGGGCCGTGCGTCCAGCGCTGGGTGAAGATCGCGACGGCGTCGACGGCCTTCGACTCCAGCATCGCCTCGTACGACGGGAAGGTGCCCGCCAGCCCTTGTTCGGCGACCAGTTGCTCCGCCCGCTCCGGGAGGAGGTCGGTCACATAGACCTCGCTCACGCCCGGATGGGCCTGGAACAGTCTGGCGAACTGGCCCGAGAACTGGCCTGCTCCGACGATGCCGAGGGAGAACGTCATAGGTGCTTGTCCTTCTCTGACGAGGTTGTCACTGACACATGAGTCGTCGATCGACGCGTCACTGACCGAGGATGAAGTTGATCTGCTTGTTCGTCTTACCCAGGCCGCTGACGGGTGCGTCGTTGGCATAGACGTCCTGCATGGCGGGGTGCATCAACGCGTACACGTCCGCCGCGTAGTTGGTGATCGGATACGAGAAGGTGGTGAAGTCCTTCTTGTCGGAGACCGGCCTGGTGAAGGCCGTGACATCGATGCCTTTCTTCTTGTAGGCGGCGACGGCTGTGTCCGTGCCGTCGGGGGTCGCGGGGAACACGATTCCGTAACCGCCGACCGTTTTCTGGCATTCGTCGGAGGAGAGGTACTTGACCCACTTCTCCGCGCCAGGTTTGTTGTGCGCCTTCTTGGTGATCGAATCGGCGAGACCGTTCATCATGGTCGCCCGCTCACCGCTCGGACCGGTCGGCGTGAACGCCGTGCCGACCTTGACGCCCTTCGCCGCGTAGTACGTCGAGATCATCCACGCCCCGTCGAAGGAGGTCGCCGCCTTGCCCGAGGCGATCTGCGCGTTGGCCGGGTTGGCGCCGTCGCTGTAGTCCGTGTACGGCGCGAGATAGCCCTTCTCGGCCAGCCCGAAGTACCACTTGATCACGGACTGGAAGGTCTTGCTGTCGTACTGGTACTGGGTGCCCCAGCGCTTCTTGTCGGTGTAGTTCCATCCGGCCGACCCGGTGAAGGGACTCCAGGTCGTCTGGCCGTCGGCGTCGCCCGCGCCGCCGCTGGCGAGGCCGTACGTCTTGACGTGCTTCTTGTCGAAGCCCGGCTCGTCGCCGCGCTTTCCGTTCCTGTCGACGGTGAGGTGCGCGATGGCCTTCTCGAACGTGCCGCCGTCCGTCGGGTTCCAGGAGAGGCCGTTGAGCTGGTCGGCGCTCAGCCCTGCCGACTTGGCCATCTTCTGGTTGTAGAAGAGGGCGACCGTGTCCCAGTCCTTCGGGGCGCCGTAGCGATGGCCGTCCTGGCCCACCCAGTTGGCGGCGAGGCCCGGCTGGTAGGCGGAGTCTTCGACGCCGAGGTCGTCGAGCGGCGCCAGCACCTTCAGGTCGGCGAACTGGCCGAACTTCTGGATGTGGTCGGTGAACACGTCCGGCTGGGTGCCCGCGATGAAGCTCGCGGTGAGCTTGGTCCAGTAGTCGCCCCAGCCCAACTGCGTGATGTTCACCTTGAGTCCGGGGTTCTGCTGCTCGAAGCCCTTCGCGCAGGCCTGGTAGGCGGGGAGTTGGTTGGAGTCCCACAGCCAGTACGTCACCGTGTCGGAGGCCGATCCCACGGAGTCGCCCTTCGCGCAGCCCGCCGTCAGGGACAGCGCGAGCGCCCCGGTCAATGCCATGACCGTACGAAATCGCATGCCCTGCCCCTTACTTGATTCCGGTGAAGCTGATGGAGCTGACGATGCGGCGCGCGAACACCGAGAACAGCACCAGCATCGGGAGCGCGGCGATGAGGGTCGCCGCCATCAGGCCCGACCAGTCGTAGCCGGTCTGCGGGGTCTGCGAGCGGAAGATCGCCAGCGCCACCGACAGCACGCGCGAGCTGTCGCTGTAGGACACCATCAACGGCCAGAAGTAGTCGTTCCAGGAGGTGATGTACGTCAGCACGCCCAGGGTCAGGACCGGTGTGGACGCCATCGGCAGCAGGACCCTGAAGAAGACGCGGACCTTGCCCGCGCCGTCGAGTAGAGCCGCCTCCTCGACCTCGCGCGGGACGTTCATGAAGAACTGCCGGAGGAAGAACACCGCGAACGGCGTCATGAACATCGTCGGCAGCGCGATCCCCAACAGGGTGTCCACGAGCCCGAGTTGCTTGATGAGGACGAAGTTCGGCAGCAGGGTGAAGATGGCCGGCACCATCAGCCCGGCCAGGAACAGCCCGAACATCCGGTCCCGGCCGCGCCAGCGCAGCCGGGCGAAGGCGTAGGCGGCCATCGCGGAGAAGAACACCTGGCAGACGGTGACCAGGGTCGAGACGATCACCGAGTTGAGCAGATAGCGCCAGAACGTCAGCCCACCGCCCGAACCGCCTTGTGCGATCGCCTCCTTGGTGGACTGGAGGCCGAGCGCCCGCTCGAAACCGCCGGTGGTGAAGTCGACCGGCAGCGGGTCGGACGGGTGGGCGGCGAGACCGGTGTTGGTGGAGAGCGCGGTGCGCAGGATCCAGAAGAAGGGCAGCAGAGTGATCAGCATGATCGCGGCCATCGCCGTCCAGGCGGCGACCTTGCCGACGGAGATCCGGCGCCGGGGCGGCCGTACGATCGCCTGCTTGGTTGTCGTGGGCACGTTGGGCGTGGTGGTCAGGGTGGCCATGTCGTCTCCTTCCGGTCAGCCGAGGTCGGTCTGGCCGGCGCGGGTGATCCGGTACTGGAGGAAGGTGATCGCGCTCAGCACGATCAGCAGGGCCACGGACATCGCGGAGGCGTAGCCGAACTGGAAGCGGCCGAAGGCGGAGCCGTAGATGTAGTACTGGAGGACGTTCGTCGCGTTCGCCGGGCCGCCCGCGGTGGTCACCGCGACCGTGTCGAACACCTGGAACGAACCGATCACCGTCATGATCAGCACGACCGCGAGGACCGGCCGCAGCAGCGGCATCGTGATCCGCCAGAACATGCGCCACTCGCTCGCGCCGTCCACCTTCGCCGCTTCGTACATGTCGTTCGGGATGGCCTGGAGCCCGGCGAACAGCAGCAGCGCGGTGTAGCCGACGTGCCGCCACACGTTGATCAGGGCGATCGTCGGGATCGCCCAGGTCTTGTCCGCGAGGAAGGGGATGCGGTCGAAGCCGAGTCCCCCGATGATCTCGTTGCCGATGCCGAGCTGGGTGTCGAGGATCCACAGCCAGACGATGCCGGCGACGACGTTCGACATCAGGTACGGCGTCAGTACGATCCCGCGCAACAGGGCGGACTGGGTGAGGCGTTGGAGCAGGACCGCGATGGCGAGGGCCGCCACCGTCTGGACGCCGATGTTGATGAACACGTACTCGACGGTGACCCGCAGCGACGACCAGAAGATGGGGTCGTGGACCATCCGGTCGTAGTTGTCGAGGCCCACCCACTTCGCCGGTGTCAGCAGGTTGAAGCGGGTGAAGCTCAGGTAGATGCCCCGCAGGGTCGGCCAGAGCAGGAAGACCAGGAAGCCCAGCAGGGCCGGGGCGATGAAGACCGCCGCCAGCCGTCCGTCGCCCCCGCCTTCACGGGCCCGCGGTGGGCGCAACGGGGGGCTGCTTGAGGCGGTGGTCATCTGGAGACTCCTTCGTCTGCGACGGCTCGTCCTCGGGTGACTTACTTTCGACGCGAAAGAATCCTGGCGTCAAGAGCCCTGCACGGATCTTTTCTGTGCGGGATTTCGGTCAAGAAGTGGCTTTATTGGTTCTGGAGCAAAAATATCTTGGGTGTGGGAGTCTGACGCCCATGACCACACGTGCCGCCAGCTGGCAGCCGCTGAGCCCCGGCGAACGCTCCGTGGCGATCGAGGTGCTCGTCCACGGTCCGCTGTCGCGCACCGACATCGCGCGCCGCCTCGACCTCTCGGCGGGCAGCCTCACCCGCCTCACCAAGCCGCTGATCGAATCCGGCCTGCTGGTCGAGGTCCCCGACGGCGGCGGCCCGGCCGAAGTCCGCCAGGGCCGTCCCTCGCAACCCCTCGACGTGGTCGCCGAGTCCCGCACCTTCCTCGGCTTCAAGGTCACCGAGGACATGGTCTACGGCGTCGTCACCACCCTCAGGAGCGAGATCATCGCCCGCCTCGACCGACCGCTCACCACTCACGACCCGGCCGAAGTCGCGGACCTGCTCGCCGGGATGACCGGCGAACTCACCGCCCGGTTCCCCACGCTCACGGGCGTGGGCATCGGTGTCGGCGGTCTCGTCCGGGACCGTGCCGTGGTGGGGGAGTCGGCCTTTCTGCAGTGGAGCGACGTCCCGCTGGCCGAACTGGTCGAGGAGCGCGCCGGGTTGCCGGTCGTCGTGGAGAACGACGTGGCCGCGTTCGTCGAGGCCGAGACCTGGTTCGGCGCCGGGCGAGGCCTCGACCGCTTCGTCGTCCTCACCATCGGCGCGGGCGTCGGCTACGGCCTGGTCCTCGGCGGCCGGCGGGTGCCCTACGCCGAGGAGGACCGCGGCTTCGGACGCCACTGGATCCTGGACCCCAACGGCCCGCTCACGCCGACCGGTGAACGCGGCAGCGCCGTCTCGCTGTTGACCATCCCCAGCATCCGCTACCAGATCCGGGCCGCCACCGGGCGGGACCGCACGTACGAGGAGATCCTCGCCGGTGCCGCGGCCGGTGAGCCCATGTCCGCCCGGGTGATCGACGAAGCGGCCCGCGCGCTGGGCGTGTTGGTCGCCCAGATCGCCAACTTCGTGCTGCCGCAGAAGATCCTGCTCGCCGGTGAGGGAGTCGGTCTGATGGATGTGGCCGGGCCGGTGGTGGAGGACGCGCTGCGCTCCCACCGGCATCCGCTGGCGGCCCCGCTCGACGTGGAGACCAAGGTCTCCGACTTCCACGACTGGGCGCGCGGAGCCGCGGTGTTGGCGATCCAGGTGCTGGTGCTGGGTGTGGCGGAGGTGTGAAATGCGTTACGGGGCTTGACAGATGGACGTGATCAGTAACACGGTCCGATATGTCCGATTGGCTCGTGATTACTCACATCGCCTTCACCTACGGCGACGTATGCTTCACACCATGTCCACCCGTGTTGATTCAGCCACCGAGCGATCGGCAGCCGAGGTCAACGAGGAGATCAGAGCCCTGTGGCTCCGGTCGGGCGGGACACTGAGCGTCGAACAGCGCGAGGAGTACCGGCGGCTGGTGATGGAGTGGGCCACCGCGGCTCCCCAGCCGGCCACGGCGGCCTGAGAGCGGCCGCCCGGCCGACGCGCGCAGCTGTCGTTCGGATCCCGTCGCCCGGCCTTCCTCGTGACCCTCGGTCCAGCCGGTCGCCCCCCGTCGACCCGACCCGACCCGACAACCCAGGATCACCCGCGGCGAACTCCCCGCGTGACCCGCGCGATCCCTGTGATCAGCCCCACATCGCCGAATAGTGCCGCTGGAAGGCCTTGCGGTCCTGCTCCGCGCGGATCCAGCGCGTCGCCACCAGCGCGATCAGACTTCCCGCGATCACCAGCAGACCCGGTCCCACGTTCTTGGGGTCGGTGAGCCGGGACGCCAGGGTCGTCGTACCCGCCGTGGTGTTCGTCGCCGGAGCCGACGTCCCGGGCGTGACCGAACCGGTGCCCGCCGCGCTGCCTGCCGCCGAGGCGGACGGCGCGGGCGAGGCGGCCGTCTTCGGCGCCACCAGCAGTTTGACGTTGAGCGCGGCCAGCGCCTTGGTCAGCGGCTGGAAGAACGTGGTACCGCCCGCCTTGCAGTCACCGCTGCCGCCCGAGGTCACCCCCAGCGCGATGCCGTTGGAGAACAACGGGCCGCCGCTGTCGCCCGGTTCGGCGCACACCGTGGTCTGGATGAGGCCGGTGACCGTGCCCTCGGGGTAGTTCACCGTCGCGTCGAGCGCGGTCACCTCGCCGTCGTGCAGCCCGCTGGTGCTGCCGCTGCGGAACACCTTCTCGCCCACGGCCGCGTCGGCGAGACCGGTGATCGTCACGCCGCTGCCGTTGCCGATCGCGACGACGTCCGCGCCCTCACCGGCCGAACCGCTCGCGTACTGCACCAGCGAGAAGTCGCTGCCGGGGAAGTTGTCGGAGACGGTCTTGCCCAGCTGCTGGTCACCCTGGTTGTCGGCGAACCAGATGGAGCCGACCGGGCCGCAGTGCCCGGCCGTGAGGATGAAGTCGGTCTGGCCGTTGGTCACGTTGTAGCCCGCCGAGCAACGGCCGCCGGTCGACAGGATCGGCTGCGCCCCGTTGATCCGGGTGGTGAACTTGCCCTGCGTGCGCTGCATCTCCACCGAGGCGCCGATGCTCTTCGCGACCTTCGTCATCGCGGCCCAGCTGGTGGCGGAGACACTGCTGTCGCCCTCCACGATCACCTTGTTGTTCCGGTAGTCCATCGCCCACGCGGTGCCCGCGATCTTGGGCGCCGAACTCAGCGTGGTGGCAGCCGACTTCAGCTGGTTCATGCTGTACGGCACGACCTTCGCCTCGGCGCCCGCCTTCGTCACCTCGGCCGCCGTCGCCTTGTCGGTCACCGCGACGACCGTGCGGCCGCCGGAGTCGACCCAACTGCCCGCCGTACGGGCCGAACCGAGCTTCGCCACCAGAGCGGAACCCTTGTCCGCGGGCGTCTGCGGCGCGCTGAGCGTGGCGGCGTCCCTGGCCGGGGTGTCACTCGCCATGGCCGCCTGGGTGACCATGGCACCTCCCAGCAGGAGTCCGCCGACGGCAGTCAACCGTGTCACTCGCCGGACGACCCGTCGTCGTGCGTGCCTCATGCCTGGCTCCCGAACCCCGAACGTGCGGTGCCGAACACCGCGAGGCCCTCCGGTCGTTGAGGTGCCCTTCCTCCATACGTGGCCCGGCACCCTCTTGTTCACCGTCTGGAAGATCGGCTTCAGCCGTCGGACACAACAGGCTGTCCGGACCGCCGAGTTGGCCTCGGCGGCGCCCGGCGCGGCCCGTCGCCCACGCGCCGTGGTCCCCCTATCTTGAGCCTCATGACCAGCAACCCGCAGGCCGCGGCCGGTGAACCGAATCCCCTGCGCGCGCTCACCCTCGACCGCCTCCGATGTCGTACCAGCATGAAATGGCGCACCTACCCCGAGGACGTGCTGCCGGTGTGGGTGGCCGAGATGGACGTGCCGCTCGCCGACGCCGTGGTCCGCGCGGTCACGGACGCGCTCGCCCTCGGGGACACCGGCTATCCCGCCGGGACGGCCTACGCGGAGGCGCTCGCCGCGTTCGCGGAGAAGCGGTGGGGCTGGGACGGGCTCGCCGTGGACCGCACGCGGATCGTGCCGGACGTCATGCTGGGCGTCGTCGAGATGCTCCGGCTGGTCACCGGGCCGGGCGATCCGGTGGTGCTGAACCCGCCCGTGTATCCGCCGTTCTTCCAGTTCGTGACCCATCTGGACCGGCAGGTGGTGGAAGCTCCGCTGGGCGCGGACCTGCGCCTCGACCTCGGCGCCCTGGAGGACGCGTTCCGGCGCGCGGTCGCGGGCGGGCGGCGGGCCGCGTATCTGCTGTGCAGCCCGCACAACCCGACCGGCACCGTGCACACCGCCGCCGAACTGGCCGCCGTGGCCGCCCTCGCCGAGCGGTACGGCGTGCGGGTCGTCGCCGACGAGATCCACGCACCGGTCGTCGCAGCGGGCACCGCGTTCGTCCCCTACCTCAGCGTCCCGGGCGCGGAGCGCGGGCTGTCTCTGATGTCGGCGTCGAAGGCCTGGAACCTCGCCGGACTCAAGGCCGCCCTGGCCGTCGCGGGCCCCGCGTCCGCCGCCGACCTGGCCCGCCTCCCCGAGGAGGTCGGCCACGGCCCGAGTCACGTCGGCGTCATCGCCCACACCGCCGCCCTGCGCGACGGCACCGCCTGGCTGGATGCCCTGCTGAACGGCCTCGACGACAACCGCCGACTGCTGACCGGTCTGCTCGCCGAGCACCTGCCGGCCGTCGCGTACCGGCCCTCCGAGGCCACCTATCTCGCCTGGCTGGACTGCCGTGAACTCGGGCTGGGCGACGATCCGGCGAGCGTCTTCCTCGACCGGGGCCGGGTTGCCCTGAGCCCTGGCATCGACTTCGGGACCGGTGGTGCGGGGCACGTACGGCTCAATCTCGCCACGTCTCCGGAGGTGATCACGGAAGCCGTCCGGCGGATGGCGGCGGCGCTGGGGTGAGCGGGGCGTCGCGCCGGGGTGAGCCGGGCGGCCGGGCTGTCATGAACACCTAGCGCTCGGCTGCCATGATGAGCCCATGCGCGTGCTGATGCCGGTCCCCGACCGCGACTTCGACGTCAGTCACCGAGGTCGCCGTGCCCTGGCGGCTGCTCACCGACGCCGGGCACGAGGTCGTCCTCGCCACCGAGCGGGCCGGGACCCGGCCTGCCGCCGACCCCCGGCTGCTGACCGGCGTCCTCTTCGGACAGCTCGGCGCCGAGGACGAACCCAAGCGGTTCTACCAACAGCTCACCGAGGCACCGGAGTTCGGCGCCACGGTCGCCTGGGCGGACGTGGACGTGACCGGCTTCGACGGCCTGCTGCTGCCGGGCGGCCACGCACCCGGCATGCGTCAATATCTCGGCTCGGCCCAACTGCGGGCGAAAGTGGGGGAGTTCTGGGCCCTCGGCCGCCCGGTCGGCGCGATCTGCCACGGTGTCCTCGTCCTGGCCCGCACCCAGGACCCGGCCACCGGCTGCAGCGTCCTCGCCGGACGCCGTACGACCTGTCTTCCCAAATACATGGAACGCACCGCCTACTTGACCACCGCCTGGCGGCTCGGCCGCTACTACCGCACCTACCCGGCCTACGTGGAGGACGAGGTGCGCGTCGCCCTCGACGACCCGTCCACGCAGTTCGAACGCGGCCCCAGGGAGCTCACCCGGCGCGGTACCGCGAGCGACGACACGCACGCGTTCGTCGTGGAGGACGGCGGCTATGTGTCGGCGCGCTGGCCCGGGGACGCGTACCTTTTCGCCCGCCGGTATCTCGATCTCCTGCGGGCCCCTGCGGGTGCTTAGACTGCCGACCATGGACGAGACCCCGCTGGACCGGCTCGGCGCAGGCCAGTACCTGCTGATCACGAGCTACCGCAAGAACGGCTCCCCGGTCCCCACCCCGGTGTGGGTGGTGCGCGACGGCGACACCCTCGGGGTGTGGACGGTCGCCGACTCCTGGAAGGTGAAGCGCATCCGGGCCCGCGGTGATGTCCTCGTGGGCCCCTGCGACCTGCGCGGCAACCCGACCGGCGACCAGGTCCCCGGCACCGCCGAGCTCACCGACGCCGAGACCACGGCCCACTACCGCGCCCTCATCAAGCGCAAGTACGGCCTCACCGGCCGTCTCACGCTCCTCGGCAGCCGGCTGCGCCGCGGGCTCGACGGCACCGTCGGCATCCGCGTCACCCTCAAAGCCTGAGGACGGACCCCGTGCACACCGAACCCAGGGAGCGCCCGTGGACCCCGCGCTGAACCCGGCCGACCTGCGGCTGCGGCAGGAGCGGATCGTCTTCGCCCGGATGCGCAGCACCCAGGACCGGGTCGCCGACGCCATCACGGCCTTCGCCGGCACCATGCTCTTCGTCTATCTGCACGCCCTGTGGTTCGCCGTCTGGATCGCCCTCAACGAAGGGCTCCTCGGCCACGCCGGGATCTTCGACCCGTACCCGTACGGGCTGCTCACGATGATCGTCAGCCTTGAGGCGATCTTCCTGTCGACCTTCGTGATGGTGAGCCAGAACCGGCAGGCGGCCCGCGAGAACGTCCGCGCCGACCTCGACTTCGAGACCAACCTCCGCTCCGAGGTGTGGTCGGCCCACATCGGAGCCGCCCTGGGCCTGGACCCGCGCGAGATCGAACAGCGTGTCCAGGAACTCCTCACCGAGAACCGCGCCAAGATGAACGGCGGCACAAAGCAGCCGAGTTGACCCACCGCACGGCGAAGGGGCCGCAGCCTTCGGGCTGCGGCCCCCTCACTTCGTACGGCGTTCGGCTACGACGCGTCGAGCACCGTGCCGGTCAGCGCCGGGCCGTTGGGCACCGGGTCGCCGTTGTCGTTCATCGCCCGGAAGAGCACGGACTCGGGCTGCTCGGTCACCTGGTCGGTGATGGTGGGCAGGGTGAGCTCCGCACTGGTCTGTCCCGGCGGAACGGTCGCCCAGACGGCCAGGCCCGGCACCTGGGACAGGGGCCGCTCCGGGGCGGGCTCCTCCCCGGAGTTCTCGCGGAACCACTGCGGGTCGACGTCGAGGGTGGACAACTCCGGCCCCGTGGTGACCGGTTGGACGGCGAACACCGGGTTGATGTCCACGTCCGCGGGCGCAGACAGCGTCACCTTCCACTTGAGGGGCTGTCCCTCGGTGACCCGGTCCGCGATCGGGGTGACGGTGTACGTGGGCATCGGGTCGTCGTTCTCGGTGGTCACGCCCCCGTGATGGGCGCCGACGACCGCGCCGTGCACCGCCTTCACGAACAGGTCGTGCTGGGCGCCGTAGTCGAAGCGGGTGTTGCCCTTCACCTCGACCGATACATCGAGGTCGTGGCCGCCGGGCCGCACCGTCACCAGGCGGGAGGTGTCCCGGCCGGTGGCCGGGTCGCTGACGTAGATCCGCACCTGGCCGCTGCCCCGGCCGGACACCTGGACGGGCACGCGGTACGTCTTGACGCCCGAGTCGCCCTCCTTGACGGTGAGCCGGCCGATGTCGACGCGCGGGAGCGGGGCCGCGACGGCCGCCGGAGTGCCCGGACGCCAGCCCCAGGCGTCCATCAGCCAGGCCTGGCCGGAACCCGAACGCGGGGTCAGCGCAAGGGACTTGACGTGGCGCAGGTCGAGTCCGGCGCGGGTGGCCGCGGTCAGCGGTACCCGGACCTCGCGCGCCCAGTAGGAGGCGGTGCGCTCGGTGCCGGGCAGCCCGTCGACGCGGACCCGGCCGAGGGTCGCGCGGTGGCCGGAGGCGTCGGTGACGGACACGTCGAACTGGGTGCCGGTGGTGTTGGGCGGCACGATCACCCGCAGCGCGAGGGACTTGGCGCCGCTCAGGGAGACCGGATTGCGCGGACTCACGGTCGTCGGCGAACCGGCCGCGGACCAGCGCAGCGCGACGGCACGGCGACCGATCTCCTTGCTGGTGTCCCACTGCGCGAAGTGCGGCGAGATGCCCTTGCTGCTGTCGCTCAGACAGGAGGCGGCCGGGTCGGGATCCACCGCGGAGCACAACTTGCCGCCGGAGACGGTGACTTGGCCGTCCGGCAGGAAGCCGGCGCCGCGGTTCGCGCCCACCGCGTGGGTGAGGACCCGCGCGGGGTCCGCCGAGGGCGCCCGGCGGCCCGAGCCGTCGAGCAGCTCGCGCGCCCGGTCGTCACCGGCGACGAACAGCCGGGCCGCGGTGGCGATGTAGGTGGAGCCGGCCTTGTGCTGCTGGTCGGCGGTCAGCCGGGTCGCGGTGCCCGGCGAGCACACCGCGTCCCGCTGGTCGGGGTCGTTGTAGAAGTCGTCCTCGGCGGGCGCCTGGGCCTGGCCCGGCGTCCACTCGGTGTTGAAGAAGTTGTGGTCGGCGCCCTCGACGTAGACCGCGCTGTGCAGTGCGGCCCCCTTGCTGACTCCGCGGGTCCCGTCGACGTACACCTCGCCCTGGAGGTCGGAGACGTCACCGTCGCAGCCGGGCAGGATCGTCACCGACGGCACGTCGGCCACCGGGTTCTGGCCGAAGATCGTGGGGCCGATGAGGACGGTGCCGCGGATCTTCCAGCGCACCGGGCCGTGATAGCCGTCCTGCGCGGCCGGCGGCGGGTAGAGGCTGTCCATCGCCGCCCGGTTGACGCCCTCGCCACCGCGTGAGTGGCCGATCAGCAGGACGCGGGAGAGGTCGGCCGGCGGCGCGTTGCGGACGACCGCCGGAGCGGTCCCCGGGTGGGCGGACCAGTCGGCCCAGTGGGCCAGGTGGAGCCGGATCAGCGAGGAACGGGCCTGCGCGCCGGCGTCCTCGGCCTCGGCGTCCTGGGCGTTGATGCCGTTCGCGGAGATCGACACGGTCATGTAGCCCTGGGAGGCGAGGAGTTGCTGGTCGCGCAGATAACCCCGGTAGCTCGGCACGGACTTGGTGCCGGTCGGGCAGGGCCAGTCGCCGGTGATCTCCTCGGTGCCCGGCTTGTAGCACGTGTAGTGGCGGCCGTGCAGGAACAGCGCGAGCGGCCGCTTGCCGGTGGCGCCCTTCGGCGCGACCACGACGGCCTTCATCTCGATCGGCGTGGAGTACCCGGGCAGCCGGACCGAGTCGAGCGTGTACTCGCCGGTCGTCGTACGGTACGCACCCGGCTTGCCGGGATCGACGGAGGCGGCCGGGAGTTGAGCGGCGGGCTGGGCGACGGCTCCTGAACGGCGGTTGCCGGAACCGCTGTTGTCACCGGCGGCGTCCAACCGCCGTCCGCCGGACACCACTTGAAGGTCCGTCAGTTTTCCGGGTGAGACGGCGTCGAGGCCGAGTCGGAACGTCCGGCCGTCCTTCGCCGGACTCGGTACGCCGAGGAGCCGGCCACCGGCGTGGAACTCGACCCGGGCGTCCCCCATGGGCACCTGCCTGCCCGAGCGCCACACCAACTGCTGCGCGGATCCCTTGCCGGTGATCCGCCAACCCGGTGGCAGAGTGCCGTCGTCGGCCGTCGCCGTGGTCGTGAACGGTCCGGTGTCCGAGGGTGGTACCGCCTGTGCGGACCCGGACACCCCACCCGCCACCGCGAGCACCGCCGCGGCCGTGACCCATATTCGCCGGGCACGGAACAATGTGTTCTCCTCCTCGAACCCCAGACGCGGGCGTCCCGTCGGTCCCGGGAGCCCCTCGCGCCCCGGAGGACGGGAAGCGGCGGCTGTGGGTTGCCTGTGGAGGAGGATTCGACTGATCTTCGGCGGCCGGGCCCGAACTCGGCCGTGCGGCGCGGCCGTTCGGAGTCCGCTTGCCGATGGGTGTCGGCCGGTCGGCGGTCAGTGCCAGGCGCGGTACGGCTCGTCGAGGAGCTGGAAGACCGGTTCGCCCCGCACGGGGTCCTTGGCCGTGGACAGCCGGACGCGGTCGCCGCTGTGGATGCCCATGGGGTGGCCGATGACCCGGCCGCGGACCACGAAGCCCTCGGCCATCTCTATCAGCGACACATTGCGGGCGGCGGGGGTGTTGCGGTGCACGACCGTCGAGTGGCGCACCGTGCCGGTGCCCTCGCTGCGCTCCGTGCGCAGGTCGCCGCCCTGGCAGACCGGGCACAGGAGCCGGTGGTACATCGAGGTGCCGCACCAGGTGCAGCGCTGGAAGAGGATCGTGTCCCCGTCCGGGCTGTGCGGTTCGAGTACGCCCGCTGGGGAGCCGACTGCCGGACGGGTCGCGAATCCTGAGTGGTGGTACACGCTGTCAACTCCCTGCGCTCGGCCGGAATCCCGCGTGCGCGGCCGAGCCGGGCACGCATGTGCGCGGCCCGCCGTGCCACCGTGCACGACCACAGCGTATGGCACTCAGTGCCAGGCGTAAAGATACTGCGTACCCTCGTATTTTTCCGGTTCAGTCGCGGCCGAGCGCGGACTCGATTTCCTGGACCACGCGCCACAGCGGTGCGTCACGCCGGGAGACGACCACCACGACGTCCTCGGGCTGTTGTTGCAGCACGGCGACGGGTGCCGGTGGATTCCCGAAGGCGGACTGCACATACCCCAGCGCGTGGTCCACCTCGGTGGCCGCGTCGCGCTGTCCGTCCGAACGCAGCCAGGAGCGCAGCGCGTTGTTGTGCGCCGCGACCACGGCGGCGGCGATCACATCGGCCTGGAGGGTGCCGTCGGGCCGCCCGGCGAAGCGCCCGCGCAGATAGTCGGCGAGGGCCCGCTCGTAGCGCCACACCACCGACAGTTCGTATGCGCGGAGGCCCGGCACCTTCTTGGTGAGGCGGTAGCGCTGGACCGAGAACGTCGGATTCTCGTTGTACATCCGCAGCACGAGCCGGGCCGCGTCGCAGACCCGCTGCACGGGTTCGTGCTCGTCGCCGCCGGACGCCAGGAACGCCGTCATGTCGGCGAGGCAGCGCTCGTGGTCGGGGAAGACCACGTCCTCCTTCGACGGGAAGTAGCGGAAGAACGAACGCCGTCCGACCCCGGCCAGTGCCACGATGTCGTCGATGGTGGTCTGTTCGTAGCCCCGCTCCAGGAACAGCTGGAAGGCGGCCGCGACCAGGGCGTCCCGCATGGGCGGCTTGGAGCTCATGGACGGGAACGTAGCACCAGGCCGACACGGATGGCACTCAGTGCGGTGCCAAAAGGGAACTGAGTCCCCTGAGGCATGTCACTGAGGTTCATGACGGAGCGTGGCAGCCGATGCGGTCGAGACGATCGAGACGGTCGATACGGTCCGAGGCATAGAGTGACGGCGACCAGCAGTGCCTTCAGGGGGACCCATGCGACTTCACGTCGACCAGCGCCATGAGCGGGTGCTCGAACTCGTCAAGGAGCGCGGCAGCCTGCGCGTCGCCGAACTCGCCGCGGAACTGGGCGTCTCCGCCGTCACCCTGCGGCGCGACGTGGAGGCGCTGGCCACACAGGGCCGGGTGCGACGACTGCACGGCGCGGTGGTGTGGCCGGGCGGGGCCGTCGTGGAGCCGCCGGTGCTGCCGGAGCCCGCCGAGGGCCCGGTGATCGGAATGATCGTGCCGACCACCGCCTCGATCTTCGCCGACATCGTGCGCGGCGCCCGCGAGGCCGTACGGGCCCAGGGCGGCCGGCTGGTCCTCGGGGTGTCCGGATACGTCGACACGGAGGACGCCGTGCAGGCCGGGCATCTGCTCGCGGGCGGTGCGGAGGGGCTGCTCGTGGCGCCCAGTTGGTCCGGCGGTGTGCCCGTCGACGGCCAGGAGCGGTGGCTGGTGGACCGGGGCGTGCCCACCGTCCTGGTCGAACGCTCCGCCCCGTCCGGCAACCCGGCCGCCGCCCTAGACCGGGTGCGCACCGACCGGGCCCATGGCGCCGCGGTCGCCGTCGGCCACTTCGCCGCCCTCGGCCACCGCAGGATCACCGCGGTGCTCCAGGAAGGCCCGCACGCCGCCCCGATCATCGAGGGCTACGGGTCGGCCGTACGGTCCCTCGGTCTCGAAGCCGTCCCGGGCGCCCCCTCGGTCCGCGAACACGGCGACTACGAGGCGAGCGTGGACTTCCTGGCCGACGCGGTGCGCAACCGCGGGGTCACCGCCGCCCTCGTGCACAGCGACGAGGACGCGATCGTGCTCGTGCCCCGGCTCCAGGCCCGCGGCATCCGCGTCCCCGACGACCTGGCGCTCATCGCCTACGACGACGAGGTCGCCCCGCTCGCCGACGTCCCGCTCACCGCCGTCGCCCCGCCGAAACGGTCGGTGGGGGAGCTGGCCGCGAAGCTGCTGCTCGGCCGGCTCGCCGAGCGCAACAACGGAGCACGCCCGGCCCCTCGTCAACACGTGGAACTCCTCCCCGAGTTGAGGATCCGTGCCTCCTGCGGAGACGGGCCGCTCACCTGGTGAACACGATCCGACCGTTTTGATCATTACGCGCGAACGCTCTCCACACCCCCAGCCAAGGAGAAGAACCGGCATGCCCTCCCTGCCTCCGGCCCGCCCCCGCATCCTGTACGTCACCGACCTGGCCTACCAGGCACGCGGGCGCCGCTACTGCGACGAGGACATCGACCTGACCTCGCGGCTGCGCGAGGACTTCGACCTGGCGCTGTGTCATCCGCTGGACGCGGCCGGGCTGATGGACGGGTTCGACGCGGTCGTGGTCCGCAACAGCGGTCCCGTCCTCGCCTACCAGACGGAGTACGACGCGTTCCGCGAGCGCGCGACCGAGGCCGGGACCCGTGTCTACAACCAGCTGTCGGGCCGGGCGGACATGGCGGGCAAGCAGTACCTCCTCGACCTCGGCGCAGCCGGCTTCCCGGTCATCCCGACCGTCGACCGGATCGAGGACCTGGACCGGCTGCCACTCACGGACAAGTACGTGGTCAAGCCCAAGCTCGGCGCGGACTCGATCGGCCTGCAGATCGTGTCGGCGGACCGCCTCCCGGCCCTCGCCGACGGGACCGTCCTGGTCCAGCCGTGCGTCGACTTCTCGTACGAGGTGTCCTTCTACTTCGTCGACCACGACTTCCAGTACGCCCTGTACGCCCCGGACACCGAGCAGCGCTGGCGGCTCGAAACCTATGAACCCACCGCCGCCGACCTGGAGTTCGCGCAGCGGTTCGTGGACTGGAACACCATCGACCACGGCATCCAGCGCGTCGACGCCTGCCGCGCCCCCGACGGCGGACTGCTGCTGGTCGAGCTGGAGGACCTGAACCCCTACTTGTCCCTGGAGGCGCTCGACGACACGCGCCGGGACGCGTTCGTCGCCGCGCTGAAGGCATCCCTGCACCGGTTCGTCGGAGCGTGACCTGAACTCCTGAGGCCGTGCGCGCGTATCTCTCCACGAGGATGGCGGAGATCCGTGCGCGCGGAACGGAAGGAGAGCAGTGTGTCTACACCGCCCGAACCGGGAGCCTCGTCCGGCGGCCCGGTCCTGGAACCCGCCCGTGTACTGCGCCGCCGCCGCTCCGACAATCTCGCGGAGCTGATGCGGGAGCCCCGCCGGGACTCCTCCGTCTTCGAGTCGGTCCCGCTGCCCCGGCCGTTCTTCGGCTCCGACGACGAGACGCAGGAACTGCCGCCCGTACGCGGTGACGTGCGCCCGGTACAGAGCGACAGCCCCTTCGGTCCCGGACTCCGCAGGGCCGCCATCACCATCGGCGTCAGTGCCGCCGCCCTGGTCGGCTTCGCCTGCGCCCTGCTGCTGCCCGGCAGGGGCGAGGCCAGCACCGCGCAACCGGTCACCACACCCACCCCGGTGACCTCGGCCACCGCCACGAGTGCCGCCGGCTCCGACCCCGACGGCACCGGCACCCTCCGTGAGGGAGACAGCGGCCCCGAGGTGACGGAGCTCGAACAACGCCTGCTGCGCATCCCCAACGTCTACGAGAACGGCTCCACCAGCGGCCAGTTCGACGCGACCCTCAAGGAGGCCGTCGCCCGCTTCCAGCTCTGGTACGGCATCCGCGGCGACGAGAACGGCGTCTACGGCGACGACACCCGCAAGGATCTGGAGTCGCGCACCACGCTCGACGCGGGCCAGTAGGGCCCGCGCCCGAAGCGGCTCGGCCGGTCAGCGGCCCGTGCTGTGTCCGACCAGTGCCTCGGTCACCGCGCGGACGCTGCGCGCGATGTGCTGCAGCTGGAGGAGCTCGGCGGCGTACAGCTTGATGGTGTGCTCGATGACCGACTCCGGGAGGCCGATGCCGGGCAGGTCCGCGCGTGCGGTCTGCAGGGCGGTGCGGGCCACGCGGATCTCGTGCTGGACCTGGATCTGGGCGTGGCGGGCGAGCAGCACGGGGTGGCGGATGAACGCGGGGTAGCTGGCGTAGCGGGCCGGCACCAGCTCGCGCAGCCACTTGGCGGCCGAGCGCTCCCAGTCGTAGCTGCCGGGCGTCTTGACCTGGCAGGGCCAGTCCTGGCTGATGCGGGTGGTGGTGAGTTGCATGTCATCGCTTCCCGGTGTGCGGCGCGGGGGGTGGTCCGACGGTGTGGGGCGGCCCCGGTCTAGGGGATGACCGGGGCCGCCCTGGGCGCTCGCGCAGGCGATGCCCGACCGAACACCCCTGGCGCCGACGCGGGTAGGAGACGGCGGCTGAGGGTGTCCGTGCAGGAGCCCCGGAGGACGGGTGTCGCCGGCGCGGCAGGTGGATCGGCGTGCGCATGGGCGGACCGGTGCTTTCTCGGGGCGGGTGCGAGCGCTGGGCTCACGGGTGCGGAACGGGTCCGGAGTGGGCCGGACGCGATCCGTGAGCAGTATTTATATATGCCGTCTTCTTTGCAAGGCGTATGAAAACATTCATGCGCGAAATGGGCGGAATCGTCCCGGTCCGAAGTGATTCAAGGGGGGAGGGGCGGGTCAGTCCCGCATGAAGAACTGGTGCTGCTCGGCGATCTGCTCGTAGTCCTCCAGGCGGGCCTGGGTGCGCTCGGGATCGGCGTCCGTCATGGCCTGGAGCAGGGCGGCGGCCATCACGCCCGGCGCCGCGTAGGAGTCGAAGACCAGGCGGGAGCCGGTGCCGATGGCGAAGGTGATGTCGGCCTCGTCGGCCAGCGCGCCGAGCGCGAGATCGGTCACGAGGGCCACCTTGAGCCCGGCGCTGCGGGCCACCCGGAGCGCGGTCAGCGTCTCGTGCGCGTGCCGCGGCATGTCGAAGGCCAGCAGCCAGGTTCCGCCCGCCTCGCGGGACTGCAGGATCGCGTCGTAGGCGACGCTGCCGCCCCTGGTCACCAGCCGTACGTCGGGGTGGATACGGCGTGCGGCGTACGCGAAGTACTCGGCCAGCGAGACGGAGATGCGCAGGCCGAGGACGGTCAGCGGGGTGGACGCCGACAGTTCGCGGCCGAGGTCGATCAGCCGGTCGGGGTCGGCGAAGTCCCGGCGCAGGTTCTCCAGGTTCTCGATCTCGGCGTCGACGGCGGCCTGGAGTTCGTTGCTGCGGTTGACCTCGGCCGCCGCCGGGCCGCCCGCGAGGGTGCTCAGGGCGATCGCCTGCAGCCGCTCCCGTAGCGCCGGGTAACCGCTGAAGCCGACCGCCGCGGCGAACCGGGTCACCGAGGGCTGGCTGACGCCGACGCGTTCCGCGAGATCGGTGATGGAGAGGAACGCGGCCTCGGTGATGTGCTCGATCAGGTACTGGGCGATGCGCCGCTGACCCGGCGACAGCCGTGGCCCGTCGAAGAGTTCACGGAGTTGGGAAGTCGGCGCCGCCCCGACTTCCGGGTCGGTCTTTCCCGAGGTGATGGCGGATGCCTGGGCTCGTGCCTGCTGCGGCGATGGCACGGATCCGCCTCCTTTGTCTCCCACGGTCACTCAACATAGCTCACAGAGCGTTGTGACCAGCGGGCGATCAGCGCCGGTAAATGGTGATCGAATGACCGACCTGATCGATCGGACGACTGCTGTCGATCAACTCGGCCAGTTTCCCCTGCGCCTTGTCGATCGCGGTGTCCGAAACGACCAGCAGACCGTGCACCTCGCGCACCCCTGCCTTGCGCGGATCGGACGACTCGATCCCGTAGTACGACGGCACACCACTGCCCTTGTAGACCAGCCAGATCCGCTCGCCCGCGTACCGCTCACGGAGCCGGTCGGCGAGCCTGCCGAGATCCTGGCCCCAGTCGACATTCGAGTCGTGCAGCCGCAGATAGGTCTTCGCCGGACCGCCGAACGCCTCGTTGGAGTACGGCAGATAGTAGGGAAACGTCCGCAGCGAACTCACTGCCACGAAGGCCACCAACACCCCCGTGGACAGCGCCGCCCACCGCCACCGCAGCACCGGCACACAGGCCGCCGCGACCGCCAGGAACATCGGCACGAAGATCGCGTACCGCGTGCCGAAGTCGCGCGAGCCGTCCATTGCCGCGGCCAGCAGTACGGCGGTGGGCCCGAGCAGATAGGGCGCCGCCGGCCGCAGCCGCCGTACCGCCACGACCGTGACGGCACCCGCCGCCCACAGGGCGATCATGCCGAGCGGGGTCTTCACGAGCAGTGCCACCGGCAGGTAGTACCAGTGGGATCCGGTGTAGAGGTGCCCGAACAGGAAGCCCTGCCACGGGTAGTCCTCCAGGCCGAACTGGATGCGCATCCCGTCGAGGAACGCCCGTGGGAACGGCAGCAGTTCGACCACCCGCCCGCGCAGCCCGTGGACGGCGGGCACGGGTTCCGTGGACGTGAACCGCAACTGCGGGTCCACCACGAGATACGACGCCCATACGACGGCGACCGCGACCAGCGCCACGACCACCGCGCTCGCGGCGCCGAGGAGCAGCGCCCGCCGCCGCGCGTCACGGTCGGTCGGGCGGCGGGCGGACCACACCGACGCCACCGCCAGCAGCATCAGCACGGGTACGGCGGGCAGGGCGCTCATCTTCGTCGCCACGGCCGCACCGAGGGCGGCGCCCGCGAGCGGGACGTAGAGCCGGGGCCGCCGCCGGGCCCGCCACAGCAGCCACACCGATGTCAGCAGGAAGCCGGCCTCCGGCACGTCGAGCGTGGCCAGCGAGCCGTGGGCGATCACGTCGGGGGAGAAGACGTAGAGCGCGAGTGCCACCAACCCCCTTGCCGCGCCCACGAGTTCACGGGCGAAGGCGAACACGACCAGTCCGAAGAGCAGCGTCAGCACGATCACCGGCAGCCGGGCCCAGAACATCAGCCGCCAGGGGTCGTTGCCCGACTCGTACAGCAGATGGCGGCCCAACTCGCCCTGGTCGCCCTTGTAGCCGGCGTCGAAGTGCGGATCGGCGAGGGCGATCCCGGCGGCGATCACCAGCTTCCCGAGGGGCGGGTGCTCGGGGTTGTAGTCGAGGCTGTGCTCGCGCAGATAGACCGTGGCGGTGGCCACGTACACCGGCTCGTCGATGGTCGGTGTCTGCTGGAGGGCGGTCGTGACCATCACGGCGGCCATCTGCGCGAGGAGCAGCGCCACCAGGAGCGGCAGCAGCCACCGCCGGTGGCGCCGCAGCCCGGCGCGGAGACGGGCCGGCCGGCTCTCCGCCGCGCGCGGCGGGGAAGCCCCGCCGTCGCCGTCGTCGAGCGTGCCGGGGTCGAGGACCGAGTGCTGTTCGCGCGCCATCATCCGCCCTGCGGTGGGGCCGGCCGTTCGGTGGCGGGAGCGATGCGGAGCCGGGTCATGGCCCCACTGTCGCATCGCTCCCGCCACCAGGGGCGTCACCGCTTCAGGAGTCGTACCGACAGACCTTCCGTCGTATACACGGGTACGGCCCGCAGCTTGTCCGAGTTCAGCGTGATGCTGTCGAACTGGCCGCGCAGCGCCGAGGCGCCCAGGACGCGCACCGTGGAGCCCGCGGCCGGCGGGTGCTCGGCGTCGAGCCGCAGGGACAGGGCGCTGCCCTTGCCGAGCGTCGCGCGCCGGGTGATCTCGACGGCGGGCTGGTGGCCCGAGCGCAGCGTGACCTCCAGCGTGGCGGACTGCTGGGTGTACGTGCCGTGGATCTGCACGGACTCGGAGACCCGCAGCGAACCGCCGAGCACGCTCACGTCACCGTGGCCGAGCGCGTGCGCCGAACCGGCCACCAGAGCACCGGACTTGAGGACGGTCCCGCCGGTGTAGGCGTTGTGCCCGGTCAGGGTGAGCGTTCCGGTGCCCTGCTTGGTCAGGCCGCCGCAGCCGTCGATGTCGTTGCGCCAGGCGTCGGTCGCGCCGAAGCCCCCGGCCGCCGCGTCGAGGGCGACGACGACGTCGGAGTCGAAGGAGCCGTAACCGTCCGCCGCCGCGAAGAGGTTGAGGCGGCCCCACTGCTCGAAGCCGTCGAGCAGGATGTAGCCGGAGGGCAGCGCGGTGGTGCGCAGCACCTCGCGCCGCTGGGCCGCGTCGAGGTACGGCAGTCGGGTCTCCAGCAGCACCTCCGCGCCCTTGGGCACGGTCAGCGCCGTGTCACGGCCGCTGCGGGTCAGCACGTAGGTGAACTTGGGCTGCACCGCACGGGAGTTGGCGGTCCGGTCCGCGTACGGGTCGGTCGCGGTGGTCGCCGAGTGCGCGTAGGCGTACAGGGTGTCCGCCGTCGTGCCGGTCTTCGCCTCGAAGTAGGCGAGGGCCTGGGCGCGCGCGGCGGCCTTGAGCGTGGCGTTGGCCGGGTCGGCGAGGGTGGCGGCGGCCAGCGCGGTGGCCATGATGCGGCCGCCGATGACGTCGACCGTGGAGTGCATGCCGGCCATGATCCGGGTGTGGCTCAACTCCAGGGTGCGGGTGACCAGTTCCTGGAAACGCTCCGGTACGGCGTACGCGTAGGCGAGGCCCGCCAGGTGGAAGGCGTTGGTGTGGCCGCTGGGGAAACCGGCGTCGTCGGTCGGTGACGTGCTGCGCTGGCGCAGGAGTTGGGGCGCGACGATCACTTTGGAGTCGTAGACCGGGTAGCCGAGCGCGTCGACCGTGCCGGTGTCGACGACCTCGCTCTTCTCGTTCATGCGCCACGGACGCGGGTACTGGTAGGCGTACTTGCTCGGGTTGCCCGACGCGTAGTTGCCGCGCAGGGTGTCGACGAGTTCGGCCACCTTGCCGAGCGCGGAGTCGTGCGAGCCGGCGCCGAGCGCGGCACCGGCGGGGGCGTCGGCCGGGACGGCGTCGTTGATCGTTGTCGCCGGGGTGGAGTCCGGGGCACTGGTGATCGAAGTGACCGCCAGGGCACCGGACTTGTACAGGTCGGCCAGCGGACCCAGGCCCGCGATCATCGCGTAGCTCTGGTGCTGCCGGTCGTAGAGGAACGCCTCCTTGGCCTGTGCCTCGGTGCGGCGGGCGGTGAGGTCGATGCAGTACCGCATGTTGGCGCGCAGGATCTCGGGGCGCAGCGGGGTGCCGGTGTTCCAGGTGGCGCCCGTCTTCCATATCCGGGCCATGCCGCCGAGGACCCGCACCACGGCGTTGGTCTCGGGGGTGAGGTTCGTGATGACGTTCGTCCTGTAGTCGTCCACGAACGCGAGCGGAGCCGTGGCGGCCTTGGCGTCCGCGGCGGCCAGCCAGCCGACCAGCGTCGGCGCGGCGACCACGCCGGCCGAGGCGCCGAGCGAGGTCTTGAGGAATCCACGTCTGTTCACGGCGAGTCGACCGGCGTCAGTGCGGTGCCCGGCGGGTGACGGCATGGGTGTGTGCCTCTCTTGAGTTCTACGGCCCCTGGGGCCGGTGGGGTCGTGCGATCTGCTGTGGTTCGGGGTGCGCGTGTGACGTATGAAAGCGCATACGCCTACTGATGCGTACGTGCGAAGGTTTACGGCGAGCCGTGTCCCCGCGGAGGGGGTTCGGCGTCCGTCACATGACCCCCGGGTGAACGGGAGTTGTGCGGTTCACAGGATCGATCGGGCCAGTGCCACCGCGCCCTCGACGGGCGGTACCCGGATGGGCTGCGGCCGTGCCCCCGGCACCCGTTCGGCGAGCGCCGTGGTGAAGGCTTCGTACAGGCGGGGCTGGGCGAGGACGGTGCCGCCCGCGACCACCACGTCGTCGACGGGGACGCCGCGTTCGGCGAGCCGTACGACGAGTGCGGCGAGCGACCGACCGGCCTCCGCTATCACCTCGCGCGCGAGGAGCGAGCCGGTGTCGGCGGCGGTGAAGACGACGCGGGCGTGGCGGCCCCAGTCGGCGGAGACGTCGGAAGCGCTTTCCAACGCGGCGCCGAGCGCGGGCACTTCGGTCACGGCGAACGCCTCGACGAGTCCCAGGGCGAGCAGGTCCGGAGCCTCGCCGCGATCGTGCGCGGCCCAGGCGGCGCGGGCCGCCTCGCGGACGAGACCGGCGGCGCCGCCCTCGTCGCCGAGTACGGCGCCCCAGCCGCCCACTTGGAGCCGGCTGCCGTCGGCGAGCAGGCCCACCGCGACGGAACCGGTGCCGGCCACCAGGCCGACCCCCTTGTCCAACCCGGCCGCGGGGACGAGCAGTTCGGCGTCCCCCACGACGAGCGCGGGAATCCCGAGACGCTTTTCCAGCGCGGCCCGGATCTCGGCGCACTGGCGGGGCGTCTCACAGGCGTGCCCGCCCACGGCGACCGCGGAGGGGCGCGCGTGTGCGGGCAGGGAGTCATGGACCAGTGCGGTCAGCCAGTCGGCGGCGGTCGCGATGTCGTGCGGCCGCCAGCCGCTGCTGGCACGGATGTGGTCGGCGACGACATCCGAGCCCGCGCAGGCGCGCAGATGTGTCTTGGTGCCACCCACGTCGATGCCGACCACGAGGGGCGTGGAGTCCTGCACGGAACCTCTTTCGTCGTTGCGCTGTGCTGCGACGGTGGGCGAACCGTGTCCGGGGGGACGGAAGTTGGAGCACTAGGGAAGCCCCGGGACGGGCTTCTGTCGGACCACGGCAGGCGAGTACCGTGACGTTCGTTAGGAAGTTAACTAACGAAGTACAGTGCGTCAAGAGGCATCGCGTATCAGGCAACGGGAACCACCGTCCGGGGCCGCGTGACGCCAGGACATCCCATCGCCGCAGCCCATGGACACCCACCGGGCGCGCGGCCTGTGAACTGGGGGAAGTGTGGAACACGTCGTGGCGCGGGCGTCTCGGCTGACCGAGAGCGCGAGCGCGGTGTTCGAGGTGCTGGCCAGAGCCGGCAGCGCGACCCGCCCGCAGCTCGCGAGCCTGGCCGGCCTGTCCAAGCCGACGGTGTCCTCCGCCGTCGTCGAACTGGAGAACGTCCGGCTCGCCGCCCATTCGGGCACCGCCTCGGGCGGTACGGGCCGCAACGCCGCCGTCTACCGGCTGGGCCCGGCCGCCGGTGCCGTCCTCGCCGTCGACCTCGGCCCCGCCCTCACCCGGGTTCGCGGCTGCGCCCTCGACGGCACGCTGCTGGCCGAGGCCACCGAGTCCCGCGAGGACGCGGCCGACGCCGTGCGCGAGGCCCTCGACGCGCTGCCCGCCGACACCCCGCTGCGCACCGTTGTCGTCGCCGTCGGTGACGTCGCCGCGCGGAACCGGGCCGGCGCCGGGATGCGCCCCGCGACCGCCAAGGCCGGCCCGGTGTTCGACGCCATGGCGGTCGCCCTGCCGCCCGATGTGCCGGTCCACCTGGAGAACAACGTCAACTGCGCCGCGCTCGCCGAGCTGCACGAGGGCGCCGCGCGGGGCCGTGACACCTTCGGCTATCTGCGGATCGGCGTCGGTATCGGTCTCGGCATCGTCGTCGGCGGCCATGTGCTGCGCGGTGCGAACGGCGCGGCCGGTGAGCTGGCCCGGCTGCCCTACCCCTGGGACGACGCCGTGGAGCCCCGTAGAGAGGCCCTGGAGGAGTACGTGGGCGCCCGGTCGCTGTTGCGCCGGGCCGCCGCGGCCTGGCAGGGGACCGACGGGCCCTGCCCGGACACCGTCGACCAGCTGTTCGCGCTGGCCGCCCAGGGGCAGCGCACGGCGGCCGCCCTGGTCGGCCGGCATGCCGCCGACGTGGGCAGACTCGCCGCGGCCGTGGCGGCCGTACTGGACCCGGGACTGATCGTCCTGGGCGGCAGCACGGGCGCGGACCCGCAGCTGCTGCCCGGGGTGCGCACCGAGCTGGGGAGACTGAGCTGGCCCACCGAGGTGGTGAGCAGCACGGTCGGCGATCTCGGCACCGTGGTGGGCGCCGCGCGGCTCGCGGTCGCCAGAGGAGTCCAAACCGTGACCGATGCCGCGGGGGTGAAGGATTGACGGCCTCGGACTCGGTCTGCCAATGTCCGGACAAGCGCTTTCTAAGTCGGCCGGGACGTCGACTCGGAGTGAGCCTCCCGCCCGTACGAGAAGTACGGCAACCGCACCAGGGTGTGCTTGTGCGGCAGCGGCCGAGAGGGCCGGGGATGCCACCCATCAGAACGGCGAGGCCGGGCGAGGCCAAACCCCCTGAAAGCGAACCTTTCTGCAGAATGCACCTGTGCCGCCTCGGATGGCGCCGTGCTTCCTCCGCTACGAAGAAAAGGGATCGAAAGATGACCAGAGTGAGTGTGCGGAGCTCCCGCCGACTCGTCCGCGGCGGCATGCGCCGGATGGTTCCTCTCGCTGCCGCGGCCTCGGCAGGGGCCCTGCTCCTGACCGCCTGCGGCTCCGGCTCCGGCTCCGGCGGCACCTCCAAGTCGCTGACCTTCTGGATCTCCACGGTCCCGGGCCAGGACGCGGGCTGGAAGAAGCTGGTGGCGCAGTACAAGAAGGAAGAGGGCGTCAGCGTCAAGCTCGTCAACATCCCCTACGACGGGTACCCGACGAAGCTGCACAACGCCGCCCAGGCCAACTCCCTGCCGGATGTCGCCGACGTCCCCGCCCTCGACCCGATCTGGTCGAGCAAGCTGATCGACCTCAGCTCCATCAGCGGCAACAAGGCCAACAACATCAACTCCAACTTCCTCGCCAAGGACTCGTCCGGCAAGGTGCTGGCCATCCCCTCGGACGTCACCGCGTCCGGCCTGTTCATCAACAAGTCGCTGTTCGAGAAGGCCGGCGTCGCCGTCCCGAGCTCGCCCTCGAACACCTGGACCTGGACCGAGTTCATCGCGGCGGCCAACAAGGTCCGCGAGAAGACCGGCGCCAAGTACTCCCTGACCTTCGACCAGTCGCCGTCCCGGCTCCGCGCCATGGTGTACGAGATGGGCGGCAAGTACGTCCACGCGGACTCCTCCGGCAAGTTCTCGGTGGACGACGCGACCAAGAAGGCCGTCAAGTACTTCGTCGGTCTGAACGACGACAAGACCATGCCGAAGTCGGTGTGGACGAGCGGCGCCGACCCGTCGGCCATGTTCCAGAGCGGTGACGTCGTCGCCTACTGGTCCGGTGTCTGGCAGGTCGCCTCCTTCGCGGACAGCATCAAGAAGTTCGAGTGGGCGAGCGTCCCGACCCCGGCCCAGCCGGTGCAGGCCAGTGACGTCAACAGCGGCGGCATGATGGTGGGCTTCAACAACAACAGCGCGGCCTCCGCCGCCGCGAAGAAGTTCCTGTCCTGGGTGTACGAGCCCAAGCAGTACACCGAGCTGGTCGAGACCTCCGGCTTCCTCCCGGTCGAGAGCGGTCTGAGCCCGAAGTACCCCTTCAAGTCGGCTGCGGCGCAGGCGGCGTTCAAGCTCTACAACGAGGAGATCCCGCTGTACGCCCCGATCTCGGGCTACTTCAACGGCGCGCAGACGGCCTGGGTGCTGAAGGGCAAGAGCCTCGCCACCGACCCGACCAAGACGGAGCTCGGCAAGGCGATCAACGGCCAGCAGTCGGTCGACAAGGCCCTGCAGAACATCGTGGACGGCTACAACACGGCGGTCGGCGGCTGATCGTAGGGCCAAGGGCCCGGGCGGCGGGATCGCACACCGCCGCCCGGCCCTGGCCGCCGCGTGATGCCGGGCTCACGGCGTGAGCCCACAGCAATCCATCCACCAGCACGGAAGTCAGGAAGATGACAAAAAGCGCCGCGGACGTGTCCGTGAGGCCGCCCAGGAAACGACGCAGCACCTACACCCTCGCGCCGCTCGTCCTCATCGCGGCCAATGTCGTGCTCTTCGCACTGTTCTTCGTGTGGCCGGCGGTGATCGGGCTCGTCTACTCCTTCACGAACTACACCGGTGTGGGGGCGTTCCAGTTCATCGGACTGGACAACTACCACAACCTGTTCGGGGACTCCGCCTTCTACGACGCGCTGACCCGGACGCTGCTCTACGCCGTCCTGTTCGTCCCGCTGAACTTCGCGCTCTCGCTGCTCGCCGCCAACCTGCTGGTGAGCAAGCACGCCAAGGGCGCGTCCGTCGCCCGTGTCATCTTCTTCATCCCGTGGCTGCTGTCGCCCATCGTCGTGGGTGTCCTGTGGCGGTGGCTGTTCGGCGAGAACTTCGGACTGGTCAACTACGTCATCGAGAAGCTCGGCGGCTCGGCCGTTCCGTGGCAGTCGAACGCCGACCTGTCGCTGCTGGTGGTGGTGTTCGCGGCGTCCTGGGCCTGGACGGGCTTCTCGATGCTGCTGTTCATCGCGGCGATCAAGAACGTCCCGGTGTCGTACTACGAGGCCGCCTCGCTCGACGGAGCCGGTCCCTGGCGCCAGTTCATCAGCATCACGCTGCCGAGCATCGCGCCCACCTCGTTCATCGTGATCCTGCTCAACACGATCAACGCGATGAAGGAGTACCCGGTGTTCGTCTCCCTCAACAACGGCGGACCCGGAACCTCGAACAACCTGCTGGTCCAGTACATCTATCAGACCGGCTTCCAACGGGGCCAGATCGGCTACGCGAGCGCCGCGTCGTTCGTGCTCATGCTCATCCTGATGGCCGTCGCGATCATCCAGCTGATCGTCAACCGGCGGGTGGAGAACCGATGACAACCACAGACACGCCACGCAAGGTCGACGCCGGTTCCCGACGGCCCGTTTCCGCGAGGAAGGCCCGCAACGCGCGCGACGGCGGGCTCCGGCGGGCCGTACCCGCGACGACACTGCTGTGGATCCTGGCGTGCCTCTACGGCCTGCCGGTGCTGTGGTTCATCCTCAGCTCCCTCAAGCCGGCCAGCGACCTGTTCTCGTATCCGCTGACCTTCATTCCGCACAACCCCACCTTCTCGGGTTACTCCGCGGCGTGGCGCAGCGCCAACTTCTCCCAGTACTTCATCAACACGACCATCGTGTGCGTCATCACGACGATCCTCACGGTGGGCGTCAGCTGCTGCACCGGGTACGCGCTGGCCAAGTACGACAACAGGTGGCTCAAGGCGTTCTTCATCTGCATCCTGGCCACCACGATGCTGCCCGGCGAGGTCATGCTCGCCCCCGAGTTCCTGGTGGTCCGCAACCTCGGCCTCTACAACTCGTTCGCCGGCATCATCCTCCCGGCCGTGCTCACCGCGACCGGCTGCTTCATGTTCCGCCAGTTCTTCATCACGGTCCCCGACGAACTCGTGGAAGCGGCGCGCATCGACGGCGCCCGCGAACTGTCGATCTTCCTGCGGATCATGGTGCCGCTCTCCCGGCCCATCATGCTGACCCTCGCGATCCTGTCCTTCCAGTGGCGGTGGAACGACTACATCTGGCCGCTGCTGATGCTGAACGACCCGAACAAGTTCACCGTGCAGATCGGCATCCAGAGCATCGTCGGCGCGCAGAACATCAACTGGTCGGTCCTGCTGGGCGCTTCGGTCATCTCGATGATCCCGCTGATCGTCATCTTCCTGGTCTTCCAGCGCTACGTCATGGGCGCCGACATCAACGCCGGACTTAAGGACTGATCTTGTCCACCCCGTTCGACCGCGACTTCGACCACGAGTTCGTCCGCGCGGCGGCACTCGCCGCCGACGGGTCGGCCGCCCTGCTCGAGGCCGACCCGTCGGCGGAATTCATCGGGCCGCACCGCGCCCTGGCCCGGCGGGTGAAGACCCTGGTCGCGGCGTACCGCTCGCCGGAGTCGGCCCTGCACGGTAGCGAGCGGGCGGTCGCCGCCGCGCTGACCCACCTCCGTGCCCTGCGGTCCCTGCAGACGGCCTCCGGCCTCTTCGCGGGCGGCGACAACGTGCAGTCGCCGCCGGACTCCGCGTTCACCGTCAACGACGTGTGCGACGCGTACGTCCTCGCCGCGGGCGCGGGGCCCGAACTGGCCGACGTCACGGCGGCGCTCGCCGACATCGCGGGCGCCGCCACCGGACCTCTCCTGGCCGGTGGCGTGCACACCCCGAACCACCGTTGGGAGCTGAGCGCGGCGCTCGCCCGTCTGCATCGGTCCTTCCCCGACGACCGGCTGCTCGACCGCGTCGAGGAGTGGCTCGCCGAGGGCGTCGACATCGACACGGAGGGCCTGTACTCGGAACGCAGTGCCGTCTACGCGTCCATCGTGACCAACCCGTCGCTGCTGTTGCTGGCCGAGGTGCTCGGGCGTACCGACCTGCTGGACGCCGTCGAACGCAACCTCGCCACGACCCTGGACCTGATCAGGCCGGACGGCACGGTGGAGACCGTCCACTCGCGCCGCCAGGACCAGAGGCTTTCGTTCGCGCTGTGGCCCTACCTGCCGCACTACCGGCTGCTGGCGATCCGCACCGGCCGAGGCGACTTCGCCCGCGCGGCCCGCCTGGCGGCCGTCGACGGCATCCACGACCCCGACCTGCTCGCCCAGACCCTCCTCACTCCGGATCTGCGCCGCGCCCTGCCGGCCCCGGACGCGGAGAAGCTCCCGCGCGACCGGTACTTCCCCACCGCACGCCTCGCCGCACATGTCTCGGCCACCACGCACACCGTGGTGTACGGCGGCTCCGACGTGCCCGAGCACGGGCGCATCCGCTCGGGCCTCGCCTGCAATCCCACCTTCCTGCGCCTGTTCGCCGGTACCGCCGTCCTCGACGCGGTGCGCCTCTCGCGGGTGTTCTTCGACCTGGGTCCGTTCCGTGCCGCCGACATGGAACAGCTCGCCGACAACCGGTACCGGCTCACTCAGACCCTCACAACCGCCTACTATCAGCCGCTCCCGAAGGACCGGAGGCGCGACGACGGCGCCTACCTTCTGGTGGACGAGGGCCGCTTCTCCGCGGCGATGGCCTTCCCCGACCGCCCTCAGGACGAGGTCTCCCACACGACCCGGGTCGAGGTCGACCTGCGGGACGACGGCGCCGACCTGCGGATCGACATCAGCGGACCGAGAGTGCCCTGGTCCCTCGAACTGACCTTCCGCGCCGAAGGAGTTGCAGCGGGAGTCGTGGAGGGCGCCGCACCGATCGGCGACGGACGCTGGTGCCTGACGACCGGGCCGATGACCTACCGGGTCGGTGACGACGAGATCCGCGTCGAGGTAGACGTCGAGGCGGGCGAACCGCTCGCCGGACCGGACCGCGGCGACGTACTACGGTACGACCCGGGCCAGGACTACACGGTGGTGGGCGGCACCGACGCGACGACAGGGAACCGCGTCTACATAGGTGGAAACGGTCCTCAAACACTGAGTGTTGCCCTGCGCACCAGCCGCCCCGCACCCGCATCCTGACCTCGACAACCGACGCCACGGCCACCTCCGGTACGAAGGGCTGATCCACCCGTGCACCTCCTCCACCAGCGCGGCCCGCTGCACAACCTCCCCGACACCCCGGAGGCCTACGACGCGGTCCTCGCCGACGTCGTCGAGCAGGCCCTGCGGCGCATCACCCCGGAGGGCAACCTCGAACACCCCGACTGCTACGACGACATCGGGGACACCTCGCTCGGCATCACGTCCCTGCTGGCCCTCGCCTGGCAGCGCGGCAAGGACCCGCGGCTGCCCGAGGCGGTTCGGCGCAGCCTCGCCTTCCACCTCCGCGAGCGCGTCTACACCGAGGACAACCCCGGCTACCCGAACCTGAGGGTCCGCAACTCAGGTCTCCCGTACGCCCGTTACGTCCTGGAGGCGGGCGCGCACCCCATCGGCGACTGGCCGAGCACCGCGTGGGCGCTGCTCCAGGCGGTCAACATCCTCGACGCGACGAACGGACTCGTCGACGACGAACAGCGCACCGCTGTCGTCGAGTTGGCGCACGGCTACTGGCGCTGGCTCACCGAGGCGACCTTCTTCAACCCGCAGGAGGCCGGCAACCAGGCGATCGGCTGTGTGGTCGGCGGTCTGATGCTGGCCAGTCATCTCCCTTCAGGGGAAGGTGAGTTGGTGCGCGAACGCGCGCTCACCGTGTACGCGGACGAGATCCGCGCCCACCGCGTGAGCGACCGCGGCGCACTGCTCCCGCCCGAGCACGGCGGCGCGTACGACAACAACTACGGCCCGATCTCCCTCTCCTTCCTCGCCAAGGCCCATATCGTCAGCGGCGAGGACGTCTTCGCCGAGGACGGGGAGGCGCTGGCCCGCTACATCGACGCCCGCCTCACCAACGGCGGCTTCGACAACGGCGGTCCGCGCTACAGCGAGCAGCACTCCGCCTTCGAGTCGGTCCTCGGCCTGCGCTACTTCGGCGCCCGTATCGGCGCGGACATCGGCCGCTACCGTGGCGACAGCCGCTGGGCCCGGCACGCGGTCAAGCCCGACGGGGGAGTGGACGGCCACTTCGCGTGGATGCTGGTCTGGCAGATCCAGGACACCACGCCCTGGCACCGCACCCCGTCGACTGAGCCGGTCCGCCACCAACTCCGCGCCGGTACCGTGTCGGTGGCCTTCGACAAGAAGATGACCCCGTCGGTCGTCGAGGCCGACGGCACGTACTACCTGCCCGCGGCCGTGAACCGGCAGCACGGCTTCGGCCCGGTGCTCGACGGCTTCCTGCTGTGCCGCCCGATGGGCGAGGTACGGGTCCGTGACGTCCGCGCCGACGGCCTGACCGCCAAGCTGGTCACCAAGCCGGTCGTCGGCCGCGACCACGTCCTGCGGCACATCCGCTCCCTGTACGTCACCGACGGCACGCGTCTGTGGACGACGGTCGCCGTCGAACGGCTCGACGGTGCACCGTACTTGCTCGCCGGACTGCCCTACGCGGCGGACGACGGCGACCGGGTGCGCCGCACGGCCGAGGGCGACGTCACTGCCGCGGGCACCTTGCGCCTCACCCACCCGACCGGCGAGGGCCCGGACCACTTCGACGCCCGCTCCGAACTCTCCCAGCAGGAGGCGGCGTTCGCCCTCGCCGCAGACCCGCGCGGCTACGGCAACCCCGACGAGGGCTGGAGCCACCTGGTCACCTCCACGGCCCTGGAGGCCGACCCGGCACCGGGCGCGCCGGAGGATCTGGACGTGTTCGTCGTCCGCTACGGCCCCGGAACCGAGCCGCTCACCGCCGAGTTCACGAGCGGCGAGAACGGTCAACTGACCGTCCGCACCGAGGCGTTCACCGCGGTGATCGGCGACGCGGCGGGCGACGCCCACGGGGAGCCGGAGCTGACGCTCCACGCCTGAGCCCTCAGCCGCGGGGCACACCGTACGGCGCCGGCAGCGCGGCCGGGGGGATCACCAGATCCGCCCGGCCGCGCGTCGCGGCGACGAGGTCGGCGTTGCGCTGGTCCGTGCCCGACACCCAGGCCACGGCGGTCTCGTGGTCCTTGCCGAACTCCTCGTGCCGGGCGACGAGTCGACGGACACGTTCGTCCTCGTCGGCCTCGCAGAACCACACCTCGTCCAGACACGGCCGTACCCGCGCCCATGAACCCGCTTCCAGCAGCAGGTAGTTGCCCTCCGTCACCACCAGCCGGGCCGAGGGCAGTACGGGGATCGCACCGGCGATCGGCTGCTCCAGGACCCGCTCGAAGCCCGGCGCGTACACGATCTCGTCGGTCTCCTCGCGCAGCCTCCGCAGCAGCGCCGCGTACCCGGCCGCGTCGAAGGTGTCGGGCGCGCCCTTGCGCTCGCGGCGGCCGAGCCGGTCCAGTTCGACGTCGGCGAGGTGGAAGCCGTCCATGGGGACGTGCGCGACCCATGGCTCGCCGGTGCCGTTGAGTTCCCGTACCAGATGTTCGGCGAGGGTCGTCTTGCCCGCGCCCGGGCTGCCCGCGATGCCGAGGACGGCACGGCTGCCGGGGCGGGCGAGCGCGGTGGCACGGGTGAGGAGGTCGTCGAAGGTCAGCGGCACAGGGAGAGTGTGCCATCCGTCTCGGTCGCCCGGCCGGGGCGATGACGCGCCGAAGATCGGGGATTCGGTCAGCAGAGAGACCATGGAGTGGGGGACAGGAACAGGAGCCGCCCATGTCCGACGACGCGACACAGATCCGAGCCCTCATCACCGACTGGGCCGCGGCCGTCCACCGCGGCGACCTCGACGGCGTACTGGCGGACCACACGGACGACCTCGTCATGTACGACGTCCCGCCGCCCCACGCCGGCATCCATGGTCTCGCCGCCTACAGCGCCAGCTGGCCGCCGTTCTTCGCATGGCAGGCACAGGGCGCCCGATTCGACATCGACACCCTCGACATCACGGCCGGTACGGATGTCGCCTACGCCCATGCCCTGCTCCGCTGCGGCACCCCGGAGGAGCTCGCCGAAGACCCCACCCTGCGCCTGCGGCTCACCTTCGGCCTGCGCAAGGAGCACGGCCGTTGGCGGGTCGCGCACGAGCACCACTCGTTCCCGCACGACTGATCCTTTCAGGACGCTTCGGGATCTACCGGCCGTTACCTGGGCCCGACACAATCGCCCGTATGACGATCACCACGGGCCCGCCGCCCAAGGCCAACACTCCCGTCGCCCTCGCGCGGGGGTTTCTGACGGGCGGTGTCATCGGGACGTCGCTGACCGCCTTCGTCGCCGGCTGCGTCATCGAGAGTGTGCCGCTGTGTGTCGCGGGTGTGGGCCTGCCCGTGGTCCACAGTCTGCTGTTGTTCCTCACCGGTGCGCCGAGGCGGGCCCGGGAGGCGGCTGTCCCCATGCGCACGGCCCTCGCGATGATCGAGAGTCTGCGGGCCGTCGGGGGTGAGTCGAGCGATGTACCGGTGCGGTTCGGTCTCACGGTCGCGCCGGACGACGCGCCGGCGTTCCGCGTCGGAATCACCCAGGACATCAACCTCGTCGACCTGCCCGAGTACCGGCCGCGCCGCATCGTGGTGGTCCAGTACCCGCAGGACCGGCCGTGGCGGGCGAAGATCGTGCACCGGCCGACGACGGATTGGAGGGACCGGGCCGCCGCGGCCGGCGTCGACTCGGCGCCCCTGTCCACCATGGTGAGCAAACCGTCCGGCGGCTGTGTGGTCGGCTTCGTCGGGCTCCTCGGTCTGCTGCTCGGCACGGCCGGTGTGCTCCTGCTGTTCCGCGCCGACCTGTTCGACCGGGACACGACAGCGCGGCAGCCCGCCGCCGGGCCCTCCGTCTCCTCCACGTCGTCGACCACGGTCGTGTCGTCGGCGTCCGGCACGGTCGCCCTCGGCCCCGGCCAGTCGTTTCTCGACAAGGGCGAACTGCGCCGCGCCGTCGACTCACTCACCAAGGGCAGGACCACGGACCAGGCCCTCACCGTCGTCGTACGGGAACGCCTGCTGTCGGTGGTGTTCGCCCCCACCGGGACGGAGGCCCTGCGGTTCGACCCGGGCTCCCTGCCCTACGAACGCTTTCCCGCCCTGGTCGAGGAGGCCAGAACCTCCCTCGGCGTCCGCTCCCCACAGAGCTGGCAGATCACGGCCGAACGGCTCACCGGTTCCGTCACCGTCCGGGTCGGCGTGACCGGCACCGAAGGCGCCGCCTCATTGGAGGCGAACGGCGACGGCGAGGTCGTGCGGCGCACCCCGGCCCACTGACCGACCTCACCGCAGGGGGATCTGCGTCAACTCGTCGGCGACCCAGCGTGCGACACCGGCGGGGTAGGGCGCCGAAAGGCCGAGCACGATGTGCTGGAAGCCCGCGTCGACGGCCTCGCGGATCGCGTCCCGGGTGAGTTCGGGCCTGTCGTAGGACACGGAGAGGTGGATCGAGCGCGTGACGGACGCGGGGTCGCGGCCGATGTCGGCGCAGTAGCGGTCGAGGAGCGCGCTGCGGGCGACGGCGTCCTCGATGTCGCCGCCGGGGATGTTCCACAGGTCGGCGTGCTCGGCGACCACGCGGAGTGTCGCGGCCGAGCGTCCGCCGATGAGGATCGGCGGGTGGGGCCGCTGGACGGGTTTGGGGTTGCCGAACGCTCCGGTGAGGTGGTGGTGGGTGCCCTGGAAGTCGAAGGGCTGCTCCTCGGTCCACAGCCGCCGGATCACCGTGCAGGCCTCGGCGAGGCTCGCCACCGCGTGGGCGGAGTCGTGGAAGGGGAGACCGTGGGCCGCGTACTCGCGCCGGGCCAGCGGATGGTCCGGGCGTGAGCCGACACCGATGCCGAAGTCGAGCCGGCCGCCGGAGACGATGTCGACGGTGGTGGCGATCTTGGCCAGCAGTGCGGGCGGCCGGAAACGGTTGCTGGTCACCATCACACCGAGCCGCAGCCGGCGGGTCTGCGCGGCGAGCGCCGAGAGGAGTGTCCAGCCCTCGTAGGCCGGTCCGTCCGGATCGCCGCCGATCGGCATGAGGTGGTCGAACAGCCAGGCGTGCTCGATCTCCGGGACGGTGTCCGCCTCGCGCCAGACGCGCAGGAGGTCGGGATAGTCGACCTGCATGGGGGCGGTCATGATGCCGAAGCTGGGTCGCGGGGTGTGGGGCATGGTGCCGTCCGTCCTTCGACAAGGCGTGGTGGTGGGATGGGGGCGCGGCTTGGTCGCCCGGCCGGGCTCCGGCATGACATCATGACCAAACGGAACCTCGTTCCGGAACGATACGGAACGGCGTTCCGTTTAGCAAGCCCTGCTTGGCCGCGGTCGGCCTCGCTCGGTGAGTCCTGAGGTGTGGAGGAAGAGCGCGGTGAGTGAGAACGGCGCGAATGCCGGAAGTGCGGGCCAGCCCAAGCGGGCGGACGCCCGGCGCAACAAGGAGACCCTGCTCGACGCCGCCGCCAAGGTCTTCGTCGCGTCGGGCGTGGACGCTCCGGTACGCGACATCGCGCGCGAGGCCGGCGTCGGACTCGGCACGATCTACCGCCACTTCCCGACCCGGGCGGACCTCGTCATCGCCGTCTATCGGCACCAGGTCGAGGCCTGCGCCGAGGCGGGTCCGACGCTGCTGGCGAGCAGCGCCACCCCGTACGCCGCGCTACGGGAGTGGGTCGGCCTCTTCGTCGACTTCCTGGTCACCAAGCACGGACTCGCCGCGGTGCTGAGGTCCGACAGCGCCGGTTTCGAGTCGCTGCACTCCTACTTCCTCGACCGCCTCCTGCCCGTGTGCGCCGAACTGTTCGACGCGGCGGCCGCGGCCGGTGAGGTCCGGTCCGACCTCACCGCCTACGAACTCATGCGCGGCGTCGGCAACTTGTGCGCCGGCGCGGAGGGCGACGACCGCTACGACGCGCTCCGGCTGGTCGACGTCCTCGTCGAGGGCCTGCGCCTGCCGCGCTGAGGGCGGTCCGGTTCCCACGCGGCCACGTTCCCCGTGTCCGATCAGCTGTATCGCTGCAACAGGCCGTCCACGTACGCCTCCAGCCGTGCCCCGAGCACCCCGGACGTCAGATCGTCCCGCCCCAAGTCACGCCAGGGACCGGCCAGTTTCGCCCCGTCGGGGCAGTAGTGCAGGGCGTCCAGCAGCCGCCAGTACAGATGATCGGGGTCGTCGGCGAGGGCGCGACCGCCGTGTGCCTCGTACCGCTCACGGAAGTCCAGCCCGTACGCCGGCCCGTGCAACAGCGCGAGCGCGGTCGAGCAGTGCGCCACATCCAGGTCGGCGGGCCCCCACGAGGTCTCGACCCAGTCGACGACACCGGTGATCCGCAGCCCCGGCCCGGCTCCGGTGAAGAGCACGTTCCCGGGGTGGAAGTCCCGGTGCAGGAAGCGGCCTTCGTACGACGGCGGATCGCGGCGGATCACCTCCACGGCGCGCTCCCACAGCGGTCCGCCCGGGGTCCGGACGCGCTCCGGGGACGTCCACGCCTGGTACGTGCGTGGCCTCTCGGCCGGTACGACGTCATGGACGCGGACGAGTTGGGCCGCGAGCAGATCCAGGCGCCGGTCGAGGTCGTCCCCGTCCACGCGGACGCGGCCGGGCAACGCGGACATCAACAGAGTCGGGTGGTCACAGTGTTCGGCCGTTGCGTCCACGGCGACGAGCCCGGGAGCCGGGATGCCCTCCTGCCCGGCGAGCAGCGCCAGGACCGACGCCTCACGGGCCAGCAGTCCGGGCCCGTGATGCCGGAAGAACGGCTTCACGAAGGTCCGTTGCACCAGCTCCGCGCCGTCGTCGAGCGTGAGCCGACGCATCTGGGAACTCCAACCACCGGCCAGCAGGCGCGCGTTGGCCACCGAGCGGCCGTCGCCGAGCTGCTTGGCCACCCACTCGCGCGTGGCCGTCCAGCCGCGATCGTCGACGCCGGTCAGCACCGCCGCCACGAACTCCCGCCGGTCCGCGCCATGTTCGCGGAACCACATTCCCAACTGGTGCTGCGCGTCCGGAAGATCGAACCGCGTGTACTGGGCGCGCGCGGCCAGCGCATCCTGCACGGCCTCGGTCACGGCCGACGGGATCACCGCGTCCGTGCCCGGCACGGCGAGCACCGCCCTGCCCTCGTAGGCCCGCAGCACCTCGAGCGCGGGCGCCTGCCGCCAGCTGTCCGGTTGCCGGATGATCTCGCTGAACCGGCCGTTCCCGTCCCCGAAGGGCACGTCCCAGGCCTCGGCCGTGTACACGGCGGGCGCGCACAGCCCCAGCGCCGCCACCCGGTCCCCATAGTGCCGGACGAGATCCGCCACCGTCTGCCCGCTCATGCTGAAGCCCACCAGGACCAGCGGCCCGTCCGCCGCCGCGTACGCGTCGATCACCGCGACGGCCTGCTCGAACCGTCGCCGCAGGCTCAACTCGCCCAGTTCGCCGGTGCTTCGGCCGTGCCCGGAGAAGTCCAGGGCGACCGCTCGACAACCGTGGGTGACGAACTCCCGTACCAGCGGAAGCAATCGCTCCGTGCTGCTGGTGCCCGCGCCGTGCAGCACTACGGCGGTGACCCCGGACCGATCACCGCCGTACACACCGCTGAGCCGTTCACCGTCGTGGTCGTGCGTGAAGTCGGAGAGCATGCCCTCCATTCACTCACGCCACGGCCGTCAGTCGTTGTCGGCGTTCTTCTTGTTCTTGATCCGGTCGGCTTCCTTGCGGACCTCGGCCTGGGTGGCGCGCTCCTTCTCCAGCCACTCGGGGCCGTCCTTCTTCAGCGCGTCGATCTGCTCGGTGGTGAGGGGCTCGGTGACCCCGCCGCGGGCGAGACCGGCGATGGAGACCCCGAGCTTGGCCGCGACGACCGGACGCGGGTGCGGACCGTTGGCGCGCAGCTCGCGCAGCCACTCGGGCGGATCGGCCTGCAACTCGTTCAGCTCGGCGCGGGAGACGTCACCCTCCTGGAACTCGGCGGGCGTGGCCTCTAGGTACACACCCAGCTTCTTCGCCGCCGTGGCGGGCTTCATGGTCTGGGTGGTCTGGTGCGACTTCATACCGTCAAGAGTATCGACCGCGTTCGAGCCCGCCGACCACGGCGGGTAACCTTGCGGGGTGACAGGCTCGGAAGCATCCCCCACGTTCCGGCTCGCGTACGTCCCCGGGGTGACGCCCGCCAAGTGGGTGCGGATCTGGAACGAGCGCCGGCCCGACGTTCCCCTGACCCTCGTACCGGTCCAGGCCGCGGAGGCGTCCGACGTCCTGCGGCGCGGCGAGGCCGACGCGGGACTGGTCCGGCTGCCGGTCGACCGTACGGTCCTCAGCGCGATCCCCCTCTACACCGAGGCGACCGTGGTCGTGGCCCCCAAGGACCACGTCGTGACGGCGGCGGAAGAGGTGTCCCTCGACGAACTCGCCGACGAGGTGGTCCTGCACCCCCTCGACGACGTCCTCGGCTGGGAGCAGCCGCCCGGGGAGCCCGCGTTCGAGCGCCCCGCGACCACCGAGGACGCGATCGACCACGTGGCGTCGGGCATCGGCATCCTCTACGTCCCCCAGTCCCTGGCCCGGCTGCACCACCGCAAGGACCTCACCTACCGGACCGTCCTGGACGCCCCCCAGTCGGACGTCGCCCTCTCCTGGCCCGAGGACGCGACCACCGACTTCGTGGAGGACTTCATCGGCATCGTCCGGGGCCGTACGGTCAACAGCACCCGGGGCCGTACCCCGCCACCGGCCCAGCCGAAGACGAAGGGGAAGCGCACCGAAGCGGCTTCGGCACGCCGCAAGCCTGTCGCCGGCAAGGCGACCGGCAAGACGGGCGCGACGGGCAAGAACCCGCGCGGCTCCTCCGGCGGGGCCAAGGGCACGAAGCGGGGCAAGCCCCGAGGCCGCTGACGCCGACGACCTCCTGTTCGGACCGAGGCAGGCACCTGGCTGCCGCCGCGTGACCGCACAGTCGGTGACGCCCAACGCGCAGGCGGGGCGCGGGTGTTCGGCGCTCAGGACGGCACGGGCCAGGGCGCGGGCCGTGGTGGCACGGCCGCCGACTGCGCCCGCCGCCCGCTCGTCGGCCCACCGTTCCACCGGGAACGCGACCGTGCCCCGTACGGTCCGCAGCAGCGGGTCGGCCGCGCGCGGACGGTGACCAGGATCCGGCCCGGTGCGCCGGGGATGGCGAAGGCCTGCGGCTCGGGGAGACGGTGACGATCAGCTCGGTGTCCGTCGCGTGGCCCGCGCACAGTCGCCGCAGCGCGCGTCGCGTACGACGGTCGGCGCTCACGGTGTCGTGGCCGGACACGAGGAGCACGGTGAGGGCGACACCGGCCGCGATCCCGATCACCGCGGGTACGGGTTCGGCCGGCGGTACCCGTCCTGCCGGGCCTCGGCGACGACCGGCGGAGCGTCACCGACGAGCGTCGCCGTCAGCAGGAACAGGGACCAGCAGGTGGCCGCCGCGGTGACCACGGCGGCGGCCATCAGCACCCGTCAGCATCCGTGTGTCCGGCGCCGTAGCCACCCGGCTGCCGATCGCCGGGCTGATCACCGCGAGCAGCACCGACAGCGGCAAGGCGTGTGGACGTCGAACCTCATTCCGCGCCCCCGGCCAGCAGGTCGCGCAGCGCCTGCTCCTCCTCCGGCTGCAGACCGCTCACGAACTGCTGGAGCGCGGCGATCGGATCCGGGCCCCGGTCCAGCGCCTCGTGCATCGCCTCGGCGGTCAACTCGGCCGCGTTCTTCGCCGGCCGGTACGCCCCACGCCGCCCGTCCGCGTCGCGCAGGACGAGCCCCTTGTCGTAGAGCCGCTTCAGGATGGTGTGCACGGTGTTGTAGGCGAGCGGGCCGTCGATCTCGGCCTGGATCTCGGCCGGTGTGAGGGGTCGGTCGGTCGCCCAGAGCGCGGCAAGGACGGCGCTCTCCAGCTCACCGGCGCTGCGCCGTTCCGCCCGGGCCCGCGGGCCTGTGCCAGCCATGGCCGCCACCTTACAGCGTGTAGGGCGTAGCTTGCCTACCGTTGCCGCGCTGACCTGGCTCTTTCGGCTGCGGTGAAGCCGTCGGGAGGGGAGACTATGTCGTCGAAGGCGCCGGACGGCTTTTGCGGGGTGCCGGGCATGCAGGGCGCTGCGGAGCAAAGACGGCTATTCCGGGTATGTCAACTCCAACTCGAAGTGGCGCGGCTACGTCGCCCCGGGTACCTACTTCGGGCTGGTGAAGGGCAACACCCAGAACGAATCAGGTGGCGTGGCCGTCCGGGGCGTCGGACTCAAGGGGACCTCCACGTGGTTTCCCCCACGCGCAGGTCGGAAAGTCGTACCGATTCGCGTTCCCGCCGTTCGTGAACGGCACGGGCACAGAACCCGTCGCCGAGAGCGTGAGGCTCACCCAAGTACCCAAAGGCGCCCGGGTGATCGGCTACCCGGTCTATTCCGTCGACGAAACCGACGGATACATGCTGGACAGTCAGGTCGGGCTCAAGTACCCGCGCGACATGACCAAAGTGCCCGATCACGCGGGCAAGCCCATGACGGTCGAACCGCACAAGAGAAGCGACTTCTACGCCATGGTCGAGGTCCACGTGACAGGCCGGGTCCAACACCACCTGGGAGGCTGCCAGATCACCTCTTCACAGAAAGGGAAGAAATACCGGCAGACCCTGCGCTGCGACGTCGCACTCGACATGAAGTGACCACGAACCCAGTCTTCGGGCACTGGCACTGGTCACGGACATGGCCCGTGCAGGACCCTGGGCGCATGCCTCGTCGTCTCATGTTCGTGCAGTTGAAGTCCGGTTACAGCACCGACCTAGGACCCTCGTGGATCGGGTGGGTGGACTTCTCGAAGACCTGGAGCACCGCGTATTTCCACGGGAGGACACTGCGTCGGGCAGGAGGGATGCCCGATGCGAACTTCTACGACGTGCAGACCGACGAGGAGTTCTGGGTCTCCGGACCGAAGCGGGACCGCACCGACACTCGCTACGGCCCGTCCAACGCCGTAGTCGAGCCGGACGCCGCCGAGACTTATCACGCCTTCCTGAAGGGCGCGCCCTTGCCGGGCCGCGAAAACGGCTGACCTCGCGCGGTCGTACGCGTCGGTCCGCGTCCCGGGCGGTGGCGCTGCGGTCGTCTCGCAGGCCGCCGGGGTGCTGCTGATGGAGAAGGCCGTCCGTAGAGCGGGGTTGGACGCGGCGGTATCGGCGGCGTTGACAGCACCGAACTCATCGCCCAGGTCCGGCAGTCGGCCGAGCGGTTGCTGACACAGCCCCACCTACGCGCACGACGGGCTCTTGACCAGTGCTGCCACGATGCCTGTGCCTGCGCACACCTGGGGAAGGACACCGCCACGGGATGACTCCGCTACTGACACCGCACCCGGACGCATTTCCCACGAGCCCTCCTCCCGACCTTGACGACCCGCGCGTCATCGCCGAGCGCGACTGGGCGGCGTTCGGCGCTGTCAGCGAGATGCGTGATCACTGGCAACGTCCGGGATCGTCGGCCAACACCCGCGCGTACTACTGGCTGTTGGAAATCGCCGACCCGCTCACCGGGTCCCGCGGTGCCCTGCGCTACAGCGTGGCACCCTGGACCCCCATCGTCGATCTCCACCAACGGCTCGTTGCCGCGTCCGTGGCATCCGGACTGCCCGCGATGAAGCCGAGCAGCCGCCTCCGGCCCCACATCGGCATCGGATACTGCAACCGACCGACCCCGACTGGCCCAATGCGGGCCGCTGTTGAGTCACTACGACTGCTCGCCTCCCTCCAACTGCGTGTCGACCGCGTCCAATTGGCCGAGCTGAGGCGTGAGGCCGCCGCCTACACCTGGCGGGTCATCCACGCAATTCACCTCCCCACCACGGGAGTCGGCCGGTGAAGGTGGACACGTGGTCGATTGCCGTGCGGCAAGCGTGAGTTGAGCGGGTGGGTGTGCCGAAGCCTGGCGTACGCGGAAAGTGCCTTCCTGTTGAGGTGACCTAGAGGTCGTACCAGGACGGGAAGACGGCGGCCTGTCCATGGCGGGTTCCGTGGGAGTCGATCAGGTCCCACATCGTCACGTCCGTTATCCAGAACCTGCGGCCGGACTTGGCGATGCGGACCCCGCGGTAACCGGTGGCGTAGCCGTCGCGCGTGACCGACCGTATGAAGGCGTCCCGGTTCGGCTGGGCGTCGGGTGCGGCGGACAGGCGGGAGGGGAGGGCGACGAACTCGTCCCAGGTGTACTCGAAGCATCTCTGGGCGGTCCGGTTGGCGTAGATGAAGGTCGGGTCGTCCGTGGTGTCGTGGGCGAGAAGGCCGAAGGGCGCGTCCTCGTAGAGCCATTCGGCCGCCGCGTCCGCGGAGGTGAGGAGCGGTGGGCCCAACTCCTTTCCCGTCAGGCGGTGGTGGCTGTCGAGGAGGAGGGCGCAGAACTGTCGGCTGAGGGGCTGGAGGGTTGTCACGGTGCTCGCTCCGTTACGCGACGAAGACGTCGGTCTCGAAGGTGAGGGCGGTGGTTTCCATACCGAGGTCGCTCCTGAAGTGCGAGGTGTACAAGGGGAGTTGGCCTGTCTGGCCGACACCGGGTGCGGCCAGGTTAGGTCCAGTGTTGCCGGTGTGACGCACGAGACGGTGGCCGACCCGGCTTCCTCGTTCCGTCCACGGTCTTCGAGGGCATCCCATGCGACAGGTTCCGGATGGTTCCGGATGATTCAGGGATGTGCTGCTCGTGGACGCGGTCGCCGGCAATACCAGGCTGTCGGCGACCGCGAAGGGTCCTTGGCGGTGTCGACGCCACCGGGCACCGACGATGTCTCGCCCTCAACGGCGTTGGCGTGACTGGCAGTTGGGTGACCGAGTCGTCGGTGTCACCGAGTCGGCACCGCGTGTCGCCCTTTGCCTAGGCGGTCGTGCGCACGACACAATCGCCCTCGGGTGCGAGGACGGCGATCGCCGGCGCGCGCACAAAGCCGTCGCCGACCACCGCAGGCGACACCGGCGACCACGGACGACCACGACGTCTTCGACACTTCGACGTCGTACCGGCCGCGCAGGAATCCACCACCCCGTACCGGAAGGACGACATGACGGCCTCCTCCGAGGATCCGACGGCGGAGGCCGCCACGGCCCGGACCGACCAGCCCGACGCCACCTCGCAGCCCCGGCCCCTGCCTGTGTCCCGGCCTCTGCCCCGCCGGTCGAGGGGGCCCTCCGCGATCGCCGAGGCCGCTGCCGCGCTGGGACCCGCTCCCGCTCCCGTCTCCGACCCCGGGTCCGACTCCGTGTCCCCGCCGCCCATGTCCGCGGCGGCGGCCGAGTTCGCGGCCTTCACCGAACGCGCGCCGGACACCGGCAGGTTAGGCGGGCGTACCGAAGCCCCCGCCGGGCACGGAACCGGCCACCCCGTCGACATCACGGCCGCTCCGAGCCGGTCCGTACCCGGACCCGCACAGCGGCGCCGCAGGATGCTGCTCGCCGCAGCCGCTGCCGGCGTCGTCCTGCTGGCCGGCTCCCTGCTCCTCATGGACGGCGACGACGGCAAGGGACGCTCGGCGGCCGGCACCGGATCGGACACCGTCCGGAGCGGCGGACAGAACGAGGACACGACCGGTTCGTCCGACTCCGCCTCGCCGTCGGGTGAATCCTCCGCACTCGAAGCCGACTCCACCCGGCAGCCGACCCCGAAGGCCGGTTCATCGGCATCCGGCAAGAACACCGGTGACGCCAAGGCCACGGCGAAGGCCGGCACGAAGAACGGTGGGGCGCCGTCCGGGAGTTCCTCTCCGTCCGCCGATTCCGCCGCCGCCGCGGCCAAGGGCGTGCTGATCCGTGGGCACGGCTCCGGCCGCTGTGTCGACGTGACCGGAGGCAACCCGGTGGACCACACCCGCCTGCAGATCTGGGACTGCTCGGGCGCCGCCCGGCAGCAGTGGCGGTTCGCGTCGGACGGAACGGTCCGCGCCCTGGGCAAGTGCATGGACGTCGACGGCGGTTCGCGCACGGACGGCGCATGGATCAAGCTTGTCACCTGCAACGGCACCGGAGCCCAGCGGTTCCGGCTCACCGCCGCGGACGATCTGGTCAACATCCAGGCCGACAAGTGCGTCGACGTCACCGACGCGGGGACGGCCAACGGCGCGGAGCTGCAACTCTGGAGCTGCACCGGCGGGGACAACCAGAAATGGAGCACGGGCTGACGGCACGCCCCCTCGGCGCGCCTCCCTGGCTGATCCGTCGGCCGTCGCCCTGCGGAGTGAGTTCCACTGGAACGCGAGCGTGCCGCCGGACGAAGCATGGCTCGTTCGCCCGATCGGGCCTGCCCTGCCACACGGACCCGAGTCTCCGTCCGACGCCGAGGCGGCCCACCGTTGCGCGGTGAAACGCCCCCGCGTCCGCCCGGTCCACCCGCGGTCGTTGCGAGAAGGAGGTGAATTCCAGACCCCGACCACACCTGCGGCGGGATAGTTTGTCCATGTTTCCCCCGGCCCCCGTCTTCAGTCCTACAGGCTGTAGGGTGCCAGTAACCCTACAAACTGTAGGGGGGAGGGTGGGCCATGTCCGGCAGCACGTACGCCACACTCGCCGGGATCCGACGGCTCGGCGCGCCGACCGCGTCCGGCCGCTCGGCGTACCCCCTCGCGCTGGTGGCCGGTGCCTTCACCCTGGCCCAACTGGTGCTCGTACGCCCCGGGTTGGGCCTCGGCTGGGACGAGACCGTGTACGTCAGCCAGATCAGCGCGCACGCCCCCGCCGCCTTCTTCAGCGCACCCCGGGCCCGTGGCATCTCCCTCCTGGTCGCACCGATCACCTCCTGGTCCTCGTCCACCGCCCTGCTGCGCGTCTACCTCGCCGCCCTCTCCGGCCTCGCCCTCTTCCTCGCGCTCCGCACCTGGCGCACCCTGTTCCCCGTCCGCGTCCTGGCCCTGGCGGGCGCCCTCTTCGCCTCCCTCTGGGTGACGCTCTTCTACGGTCCGCAGGCCATGCCCAACTACTGGGTCGCCGTGGCCGCCCTGGCCGCGACGGGCTGCTTCCTGCGGGCTCGCGCCGACGGGACCGACCACGCCGGCCGTTCAACCCTGTGGGGCCTGGCGGCGAGCGCGTCCCTCATGGCGTGGATGCGGCCGACCGACGCGGTGTGGGCGACCCTGCCCCTCCTCGCCCTCTGTCTCGTCGCACGCCACTGGCGGCTGCTCGCCGTTCTCCTCGCCGGGCTCGCGTCCGGTGCCGTGGAGTGGGTGGTCGAGGCGTACGTCAGCTACGGCGGTCTGACGCAGCGGCTGCACGACGCCTCGGCGATCGAGGGCGGACTCGGCTGGCACCTCGCGATCACCGACCAGCTGCGCAGCCTGGGCGGACGCACCCTGTGCCGCCCGTGCACGAGTGCCATGCCCAACCCGGCGGTCGACGTGTGGTGGCTCGTGCTGCCCGTGCTCGCCGTCGCCGGACTGGTCGTCGCGGTCCGCGCCCGGCGCACCGTACTCACCCTCGTGCCGCTCGCCTGCGCCGCGACAGCCGCCTTCCCGTACCTCTTCATGATCGGCTACGCGGCCCCGCGCTTCCTGCTGCCCGCCTACGCGCTGGTGGCGATCCCGGTCGCCGACGCGCTGGTCCAGCTGGTCACCAGGCCGACCGGAGCGTGGCGGCGGGTCGCGGTGACCCTGCTCGTGGTCGGACTCGCCGGGCATCTGGCGGTCCAACTCGCCGTCCTGGAAGGCACGGTGAGCCGCGCGAACGTCCAGCACCGCGACTGGTCCCGCACCGCCGCCGAACTCCACCGCCTCGGTGTGCGCGCACCCTGCCTGCTCACCGGGCAGGACGCCATCCCGATCGCCTTCTACACGGGCTGCGCCTCCGGCGCGACCGGGGGCCACAACGCCGACACCAGCCGGACCGCCATCGACCAGACCGCCCGCCGTATGCCCGTCGCCGACATCGCGCCGGCCGGCAGCCGCCCACCCGCCTACGCCCACGACTGGCCCGTACACCGCTACGGCACACTGGATCTGCGCGTCGCCCCGACCACGGAGAAGGACGGAGGCGTATGACGGCACCTCCCGAACTCACCACGACGACCGGCACCCGGCGCCGACATGCCTACTGGCAGGGCGCGTCGACGCTCTGTGTGCTCGTGGCCGTGGTCTGTCTCCTCCGCCGGCACTGGCCGGTGCTCGAGAACGGCGCCGGGCGGCTCGCCGTCGCCGATCAGGGGTGGCTGCTGGTGGCCGGGACGGCCGCGTTCGGGACCTGGGTGTCCTCGGCGCTCGCACAGCAGGGCGCGGTGCCCCAACGGCTGCCCGGCGGACGGCTGGTGGCCGCCCAGTTCGCCGCGTCGGCCGCCAACCACGTACTGCCCGCCGGGCTCGGCGCCGGTGCCGTCAACCTGCGTTTCCTGATGCGCTGCGGGCTGCCGGTCGGCCGCTCGGCCAGCGCTCTCGCCGTGAAGGCGACCGCCGGTGTGGTCGTCCGGATCGTGCTCATCGGCGTCCTCGCCATCGCCTGCCCGGGAGTGCTGCGCGTCCCGCACGTCTCCGTGGGCGTGGTGGGCGTCGTGCTCGCGGTCGCCGTGCTGGTGGCCGTACTGCTCAACTGCCCACTGTGGCCCCGGTGTCGGCGTGCCCTCGCGGCCGTGCTGGCCGACATCCGGGCCGTGCACGCCAGGCCGCAGCGGGCGGTGGCCCTGTGGGGAGGCTCGCTGGCCTTCGCCGCGCTGCACTCCCTGGTGCTGATCTGCGTCACACAGGCCGTCGAACTGCCGCTGTCCCCGGCCCGGGTGGCACTGCTGTATCTCGCCGCGAGCAGCGCCGCCGCCCTGCTGCCCACCCCGGGCGGTATCGGTTCCCTCGACGCCGCCCTGGTCTTCGCCCTCACCGCCTCGGGCACCACGGCGTCGGCCGCCGCGTCCGTCGTCCTCGGCTACCGACTGCTCACCGTGTGGCTGCCGCTGATCCCCGGCCTGTTGGTGCTCGGGGTACTGGTCCGCCGCAAGGATCTCTGACGCCGAACGGCGTTTCCCGTCCCGCCGGTTCAGGTAGGAGACCGTTGTCGACCCACGGGCGAGGGGGAGTTGCATGGCAGGGAACGAGAACGACGGCCGACTTGCGGAGGAGTTCTTCACCCCCGGAACCTCGTCCTTCACCGAGTTCCTGGCCGCGCACCGGCCCGCGCTGCTGCCCACCCGCCGCCCCTTCCCGGACGGCGTCCGCGCGGCCGACGGCCAATTCCCGCACGGCACCACGGTGTTGGCGCTCACCTACCGCGACGGCGTGCTGATCGCCGGCGACCGCAGGGCCACCATGGGCAACGTCATCGCGCAACGCGACCTGGAGAAGGTCCACCCGGCGGACGACTACACGGCGGTCGCGTTCGCCGGCACGGTCGGGCTCGCCGTCGACATGGTGAAGCTGTACCAGGTCGAGCTGACGCACTTCGAGAAGATCGAGGGCATCCCGATGACCCTCAACGCCAAGGCCACCCGCCTCGCCGGCCTGATCCGCCAGAACCTCGGCCAGGCCATGCAGGGCCTCGCCGTCGTACCGCTCCTCGTCGGCTACGACCCCGCCGCCCCCGAAGGCGCCAAGGGCCGTATCTTCACCTTCGACGTCGTCGGCGGCACCTACGAGAAGCCGGACTTCCACGCCGAGGGCTCCGGCTCCCCGTACGCCAGGGGCGCCCTGAAGAAGCTGTTCCAGCAGGGCATGTCCCGGCGCGACGCGGCCCTGACCGCGCTGCAGGCCCTCTACGACGCGGCCGACGACGACTCGGCCACCGGCGGCCCCGACATCAACCGCCGTATCTTCCCCATCGTTTCGGTCATCACCGAGGACGGCTTCGAGCGGCTGCCGGAGCCGGAGACCGAGGCACTGACCCGCGAGATGATCGCACAGCGCCAGAGTCACCCGGACGGGCCGACCGTCGCACCCTGAGCGAAACTGTCCGGTGGAAGCGGGGAACGCGTTGCCCAGTGCCGTAGGAACGGCCGAGCCGTCGCGCGTCTGTTCCGACGTTCTCGTTCGGCTGGGCGGCAGTTGACCCGACGGGCCGTCGTGGCACGGATGATCCATTGGTGATCGTCGGGGAACAGACTCCGTGCGTATTCCGTCGGAAAGGCGCCTTCAACCGGCAATGCCGGGCTGTGGGCGCTTCGTCCGCTTCTCGCCCCTAGAGTTTCCTGAAGCCCCTGCGCGACGAGGCCATGGCGGGCGGGCACCGGGCGTACCACTTTCGGAGGCGGGACCGAATGCGCAGGTATCCGTGACAGGGGAGTACACCGGACAGCCCGTCAGGACGACGAGCTTCGTCGGCAGGCGCCAGGAGACCGCCGAGGTCAGACGCCTGGTGGCCGCCCATCGACTGGTGACTCTGACCGGTACGGCCGGAGTCGGCAAGACCCGGCTGGTGCTGCACGCGGTGCCCCGGCTGGCACGGGCGTTCGCCGACGGGGTGCACCTCGTCCACCTGGCCGGTGTGCGGGACGCGTCACTAGTGCCGCTCGCCCTGATCGAGGCGTTCAACATCCGTGACGTGTCCGGCCGTTCGCCCGAGCGCGTCCTCGTCGACCACCTCCAGGACCGGGAGTCGCTGCTCGTCCTCGACAACTGCGAACACCTCGCGGACGCGTGCGCCCGGCTCGTCGACACGCTCCTCGCGGAGACGAAGACCGTGCGCGTGCTGGCCACCAGCAGACATCCGCTGGACGTCCGGGCCCAACACGTCCTGGAAGTACAGCCGTTGCCGACTCCCTCGGCGGACGAGCCGCTGTCTCCCAAGCCCGCGCTGGAGTACCCGTCACTGGCCCTGTTCGCCGACCGGGCCGCCGCCGTACTGCCCGGGTTCTCGCTCACGCCGGCCAACCAGGACGCGGTGGCCGCCCTGTGCCGCCGCCTCGACGGACTGCCGCTCGCGATCGAATTGGCCGCCGTACGGATGCGCGCCCTGGGCGTACAGCAGTTGCTCGAACGCCTCGACCGCCGCCACCGGCTGCTGACCGCCGACGAGGACGCCCTGCCCCGGCACCGCACCCTGCGCGCGGCCGTCGACTGGAGCCACGACCTGTGCACCCCCGACGAACAGGTGGTGTGGGCCCGCGCATCGGTCTTCCCCGGGAGCTTCGACCTGGGCGCCGCGGAGGAGGTCTGCGCCGAACCCGGCCTGGACCGTGACGAGTTGGTGGACGCCGTGGCCGGTCTGGTCGACAAGTCGCTGCTGGTCCGGGACGGCGACGCCGTCCACGCCCGGTACCGGATGCTGGAGTCGATCCGGCAGTACGGCCTCGACCGGCTCCGCGAGAGCGGCGCCGACGCGGAGGAGGCGGCCCGGCGCCGGGTCCGGGACTGGTGCCTGGACTTCGTCGAGGACTGCGAGCACCGCTGGTTCGGCCCCGAACAGCCGGAGCTGGTACGGCGGTTGCACGCGGAGTCGGACACGATCCGCTCCGCGCTGGAGTACTGCCTCACCACACCCGGTGAGGTGCGAGCAGGGCTGAAGCTGGCCGGACATCTGTGGTTCTTCTGGTTCGCGACCGGAGGCATGATGGAGGGCAGGTACTGGCTGGAACGGCTGCTCGCCACCGCCCCCGAGCCGACCGTCGCCCGCGCCCGGGCCCTGTGGTCGCTGGCCCTGATGCTGCTCAGCCAGGGCGACGCCGCCCGGGCCGCGCCCCTTGTGGAGGAGTCCCGTGAACTGGCCCTGCGGCTCGGCGCCGAGGCCGAGGTGGCCCACACCTTCTTCGGCCGGGGCGGCGCCTGCCTGATCAGCGGTGACTACGACCGGGCCCGGGCCGTCTACGAGGAGGCGCTGTCGCGGCCACCGCGCGAGGGCGAGTCGATGAGCCTGGTCGGCTTCAAGTACGTCGAACTGGCCCATGTCCTCGCCATCCAGGGCGAGTTCGACGATGCGATGGCCCTGTGCGAGGAGTTCCGGCCGATCTGCCTCAGCCACGGCGAACAGTGGATCCACTCCTACCTGCTGCGCATTCTCGCCTTCGCCGAATGGGCCAAGGGGGACCAGACGTCGGCCGGGGCGCACGCCCGGGAGTGCCTGCGGCTCAAACGGGTGGTCGGTGACGTGTTCGGCATCGGCATGACGCTGGAACTGCTCGCCGCGGTCCACGCGCGCGACGGGGACGGCCGGTCGGCCGCGGTGCTGCTGGGCGCGGCCAAGCGGATCTGGCAGGACGCCCATGTCGCCCTCGACCGAACTCCGTCCCACGGCCCGGTGCGCACCGAGGCCGAGGAAGGCGCCCGAGCGCTGCTGGGCGCCGCCTTCGACCACGCCTACCGCGAGGGCCTCGCACTCACCCCGGACGACGCCGTGCGCCACGCACTGGGCGAACGGGAGTCACCCGCCCGGCAGTCGGCCGACACCCCGCTCACCCGCCGGGAGACCGAGGTCGCCGAACTGGTCGCGGAAGGACTGACCAACCAGCAGATCGCCGACCGGCTGGTGGTCGCACTGCGGACGGCGGAGGGCCATGTGGAGCGCATCCTCAGCAAGTTGGGCTTCACCTCCCGCAGCCAGGTCGCCGTCTGGGCCGATGCACGCAGAGCCGTACGGCCGTGAAGCGAGCGAGAGAAGGGCACACCGATGGAACACGGAGAACCCACGACCACCACCCCACCTGCCCCACCCATCAAGCACCACGCCGGAATCCACTCGTCCGACGAGGAGTTCCTCGCGGTGGTGGTGCCGTTCCTCAGGGAGGCCGTCGCCGCCGAGGACGAACCGGACCCGGTGGCCATCACCACCACACGCAAACTCGACCTGCTGCGGAACGCGCTCGGCCCCGACGCCCACCACGTCGACTTCCGCGACTCCGCGCGCTGGTACCGCGGAAGCCCCGCGAACAGCATGGCCACCGCCCTCGACTACTACGTCACCCACGCGAGCCCGGACGGCCGCCTCCACATGGCGGGCGAGCCGGTCTGGGAGGGCCGTACACCGCGCCAGATCCCCGAGTGGAAGCGGTACGAGGCCCTGGCCACCGAGCTGTTCACCGGAGCCCCGCCCGACCTGATGTGCCTCTACGACACCCGGACCGCACCGCCCGACGTCGTCGACGCCGCCCGGCACACCCATCCGACGGAACTGGACCGGCACGGCGTCCGCCCCAGCCCGCTGTTCATGGCGCCCGCCGAGTACGCGACCCTGGGTCTCGGCCCGTTGCCCGCGCCGCCCGGGGACGCGGTCGTCGTCGGCCTCGACGGTGACCTGACCGCCGGTCACCGGTTCGCGGTGGACCAGGCGCGGGTCCGTGGCATGGCGTCCGACGCGGCGGCCCGCTTCGGGCGGGCCGTGTCCGGTGCCACGGGCTACGCGGCGGCCCAGGGCTGCGACCGCGCGCTGTTGCGGTTGTGGTCTACCACTCGGCGGATCGTCTGCGAAGTGCGCACCTCGCGCGGCCGGATCACCGACCCGTTCCTCGGCTTCAGGCCGCCGGGCCCCGAGACCCGGCCGGAGGACGGGCTCTGGGAGACCCGCCAGGTCTGCGAGTTCGTGGACATGAGGTCCGACTACGGGGCGACGGGCGGCTGGACGATCCGCATGGAGACGGACCTCGTGGGGACGGACCTCGTGGGGACGGACCTTGTGGCGTCGGGTTGACGAACCGCCGCGCGGATTCGGGTAGTTCCCCCCGAGACCGGACGGTCACGGTGGACGCATGGTGGACCCGAGGCCGGGCCCGGTCCCGGACCCGGCCTCGCACCGTACGCGCCGAACGCCCCCGGGGGCCGAACGTCCTCGGGGCCGAAGGGAAACGACCATGCCGAACGACCGTCCGCGCGGCCTGCCGACCGTGGGCGAGGGCCGCACCACGATCCTCGGCCCGGGAAGATCCTCGGTCCGCCAGGCCCGGGAAGCCGTCCGCAAATGGCTGGTCGAGTACGGTCTCCCGGACCTGACGGACCTCACGGAACTGCTGGTCAGCGAACTCGCCACCAACGCGGTCGTGCACGCCGGCGGCCGTTACCGCCTCACCCTGTCCCTGGGCGTCGGCACCCTGCACTGCGAGGTCGCGGACGAGCACCGGTATCTTCCCCGGCCGTCGCACCGGCAGCCGGAGAGCGCCCTGCTCCCCGAAGCCGACGCCGACAGCGAGAACGGCCGGGGTCTCCTCCTCGTCGACGCACTCGCCCACCGCTGGGGCAGCCGTCTCGTCGAGGAGGGCAAGGAGGTCTGGTTCGAGCTCGAACTCGCCCCACCGGACGGCCCGGAGAACACGGAGAGCGCGAGCACCGGCCACCCAGCACCGCCCCCGCCCCGACCCGAGACGCCGACCGGCTACGACACCGGACCCCGGGACGCATGCTCCTCCCGGGGTGGTGGCGGTACGGCTCCGTCCGGCGAGTCCGCGAGCAGCCGCGCTGGCAGCCACCGGGCCGCAGCGCACAGGCACACACCGAGCCAGCCGACGGCGAACAGCCAGCCGCCGACCACATCGGTGAACCAGTGCACGCCCAGATACACCCGGGTCAGTCCGACCAGCGCGCCCCAGCAGCCGACGGCCAGACAGAGCGCGGTCCGTCCGTGCGGGGCGCGCACGCCTATCGCGAGGATCACCAGCCCGGCGGTGACCGCCGCCGTGACAGTGTGGCCGGAGGGGAACGACCACCCCGAGGCGTGTCCGGCCCAGTCGGCGCGCAGCGGGCGGGGCCGCGCGACCCGCGTCATCACGCCGTAGCGCAGTCCCTGCCCGGCGGCGAGGCAGGCCGTGGCCAGAGCCGCGGCGAGCAGGCGTCGGCGTATGGTGCGGCCGGTGAGGAGTCCGGCGAGGACGACGAGGGCGTACGGGACGACGCCCGTGCCGGTCGCGCTCACACCGCGTGCCACCGCCACCGCCACGTCCGGGCGGTGGGCGACGGACCACGACAGCAGATCCTCGTCGGTGAACAGCGGAACGCCCTCGCGCCCGATCACGACCATGCTCAGCACACCGAACGCGGTCCAGGCACCCACCCCCACGCTGCCCGCCAGTTCGGCGACGTCCTTGCGGTTCATGACACCACCAGCGGTCGCAGCCGCCCGGCCGTGATCCGCCGTGCCAGGGACTCCGGCCGGCGCCGTACCAGGACCATCGCGCCGAACGCGAGGAGCGTACCGACCAGTACGCCCGCCACGACGTCGTGCGGATAGTGCACCCCGACCCACACCCGGGACACCGCCATCGCGAGGGCGGCCACCGCCGCGAGCGCACCCAGCCGGCGGGAGACGAAGAACAGGGCGGCCGCCGCGGCCGCCGCGATCGTCGCGTGATTGCTGGGGAAGGACCAGTCGCCCCGCGCGGGACACGCCTCCAGGGTGACCACCCGCAGGCTCTGGCAGGGGCGGTTCTCCCGCACCAGCGACTTCAGCAGGGTGTCGATCCCGTACACGGCCACCACGACCAGCGGCACGGCCAGCGCCGTCAGCGCCGCCTCGGCACCCACCCGGCGCGCCCGCCACCAGCCCACGAGCATCAGCGCGGCGAACACCACGAGCCCGTACGTGGACCAGGCCGTGACCGTGTCGTCCAGCCAACCGGGCGCCCGCTGCGCCGAGTTGACCACGTCCTCGTAGGCCGAGCCGTCGATCGAGGACCCCTGGAAGGCGACGAGGATCATCCGTGCGCCTCCCCGGCCTTCGTCGCCCGGGCCGCCCGGCGGGAGCGGCGCACCTCGACGACGAGGGGGAGCAGCGACACGACGACGATCACGGCGACCATGGGCAGCAGGTACTTGTCGACGTTCGGGACCGAGGAGCCGAGCGCGTAACCGGCGAGCGTCAGTCCCAGGCTCCACACCAGGCCGCCGATCACCTGCCACACGGTGAACGTCCGGACGGGCACCCCGAGCGCGCCCGCCATCGGATTCAGCACCGTCCGCACCACGGGCACGAAGCGAGCCAGCACGACCGCCTTCGCGTGGCCGTATCTGTCGAGCAACTCCTCTGCCCGCCGGGCGCCTTCGTGCAGGCGGGTCGAGCGGCTGCGGGTGAGCAGCGCGCCGCCCGCCTTCCGGCCGAGCAGATAGCCGCACTGCGCTCCGGCGAGCGCGCCCACCGCCGCCGCGACCAGGAGGGGCGGGAGCGACAGCTTCACGGCTCTGTCCGCGCCGCCCGTGCAGAGCAGGCCCGCCGTGAACAGGAGGGAGTCGCCGGGCAGGAAGAACCCGATCAGCAGCCCCGTCTCGGCGAACATCACCACGCCGACCCCCAGCACACCGAAGGCGGCGAGCAGCGACTTGGCGTCCAGCACGTTGACGGCGAGCTGGGACGCCAGGTCCAAGGGTGTGTTCATCGTCGCGAGCCCCTTCGCCGGTCGGATGTCTCGTACGACATCCATCTCTGACTACAAATCTGTAGACGGTCTACTCAACTGTAGACGATCGCAGCACGCGAGGAGTTCCGCACTTTTGCCCGGTCGTTGCCGATTCATGACTGACGGACTACACGCATGTAGTCATGATGGTCCGCGAAGTAAGGCATGCCTTCACTAACCCAGGAGGGGTCGCACCCAATGTGGGACGACGCGTTTCCGAGCTTTCTGATCGGGCTGCGGGAGGGACTGGAAGCGGGACTCATCGTCTCGATCCTGGTCGCCACCCTCGTCCGCGCCGATGCCAAGTCCCGCCTGCCGCAGGTGTGGACGGGCGTGCTGGCCGCGATCGCCCTCGCGCTGAGCTTCGGCGCCGTGCTCACGTTCACCGCGGCCAACCTCTCGGCCACCGCCCAGGAAGCGTTCGGCGGTGTCCTCAGCGTGATCGCCGTCGCGTTCGTCACCGCGATGGTGTTCTGGATGCGCCGCTCGGCCCGCACCTTCTCCGGCGAGATCAGGGAGAAGGTGACCGGCGCTCTCGGCATGGGCGCGGGCGTGTTGATGCTCACCTCGTTCCTCGCGGTGGGCCGCGAGGGCCTGGAGACGGCCCTGTTCCTGTGGACCACCGCTCGCGCGGCCGGCGAATCCTCCGGCCCCCTCACCGGTGCCGCCATCGGCCTAGTCCTCGCGGCGGGCCTGTGCTGGGGCCTGTACCGCCGGGTCCTCAGGATCAACCTGACGAAGTTCTTCACCGCCACCGGCGTCGTCCTCGTCGTCATCGCCGCGGGTGTCCTCGGCTACGGGCTGCGCGACCTCCAGGAGGGCGGTGTCCTGCCCGGCTTGACGACCTACGCCTTCGACCTCAGCGGCAGCGTCGACGCCGGCTCCTGGTACAGCACCCTCGTCCAGGGCGTGTTCAACCTGATGCCCACGATGACCTGGCTCCAGGTGGTGGGCTACGTCGGCTATCTCGCCGTGGTCCTGCCGCTGTTCCTGGGGGGAGTCCGCGGCGAGCGGGCCAAGGCACCGGAGCCGGAGCCCACGCCCGCACCTGAGCCCGTGTCGTCCCCGCGCCGCCGCCCCGTCTGGGTGGTTCCCGTCGCCGTGGTCGCCGTACCCGCCGTCGTGGCCGGGCTCGTCGTCGCCCTCGCCCGCCCCAAGCCCGCGAGTTCCCAGACGGTCGCCGTCTCCGAGACGGAGTGCGGCAAGGGCTTCACCGCGCCCGACACCGGACGCCAGACCTTCCAGATGCACAACACCGGCGACAAGACGTCCGAGGTGTACCTCATCGACCCGGCCTCGGGCGCGGTCTACGGCGAGGTCGAGGGCATAGCGCCCGGCACCACCCGGGACCTGGTCGCCACCGTCGCGGGCGGCTCGTACGCCTGGCGCTGCGTCCCCACCGGCGCGAAGGCCGTCACCTCCGCCACCGTGCACGTCAGCGGCGGGGGAGGGACGGTGAAGGCGGTCGTCCCCGTCTCCGAGAACGACCTCGCCGCGCCCCTCAAGGCCTACAAGGTGTACGTCGACCAGGGCCTGGCCACCCTCGAGACCCAGACCCGGCAGCTCGGCGCCGACATCGCGGGCAACCACCTCGACAAGGCGCGCACCGACTGGCTGACCGCGCACCGCACCTACTCCTCGCTCGGTGCCGCCTACGGAACCTTCGAGGACTTCGACAAGAAGATCAACGGCCGGGCCGACGGGCTGGCCGGGGGAGTGGACGACAAGGACTTCGCGGGCTTCCACCGTATCGAGTACGGGCTGTGGCACGGGCAGTCGGCGAGCGAGTTGAAGGTGCCGGCGCAGCAACTCGCCACCGCCGTCGTGGGGTTGCGGAAGGCGTTCCCCACCCAGGACTTCGACCCGGGCGACCTCCCGCTGCGGGCCCACGAAATCCTGGAGAACGCCCTGCAGTTCGAGCTCACCGGCGATACCGACGAGGGCAGCGGCACCAACCTCGCGACCGTCGACAGCAACCTCGCCGGCACCCGTGAACTCCTCACCGTACTCAGGCCGTTGCTGACCAAGGAGTCCACGACGCTGCTGCCGACCGTCGACGCCGCCGTGGCCCGGCTGCAGAAGCTGCTCGACTCGGCGCACCACGGCGGCGGTTGGACCCCCGTCGAGCAGCTGAGCCGGCCGGACAGGGCTCGACTCAACGGCGCCACAGGGCAGTTGCTTGAGGATCTGGCCCCGGTGCCGGACCTGCTGGAGATCAGGAAGTCCGCCTGATGAGCGCCGAGAACACGAACAGCACTGGCCGTAGTGAAGGGAACCCTTCGATGTCCACTGCCGAAACCCCGGGCTGCCCGGCCGGAGCCGGCCGCCGCTCCTTCGTCCGGACGGCGCTCGGTGCCGGGGCCGCAGGAGCGGTGCTGGCCGGCGGGGCGTTCGCGCTCGCCGAGACCGGCGGCACGGCCCAGGCGCAGGCCGCGGACACCACCAACGCGGCGAAGGTGCCCTTCCACGGCACCCATCAGGCGGGCATCCTCACCCCCGCACCGGCCGCCGCGACCTTCGTCTCGCTCGACGTGATCGCCGACAACCGCGCCGAACTCGCCGACCTGCTGCGCACGATCACCGAACGGGCCCGCTTCCTCACCTCCGGCGGCACCCCCACAGACCTGGGCGTGGGAGCGCCGCCCGCCGACAACGGCATCCTCGGACCGGAGGTCCCCGCCGACGCCCTCACGGTGACCGTCGGCGTGGGCGCCTCCCTCTTCGACGACCGCTACGGCCTCGCCAAGGCGAAGCCGAGCCGGCTGACCCCGATGAAGACCTTCCCGAACGACAACCTGCGCGCCGCCGAGTGCCACGGCGACCTGTCGCTCCAGGTGTGCGCCGCCCGTCAGGACACGGTGCTGCACGCGCTGCGCGACATCGCCCGGCACACCCGGGGCGGCATGCAGATCAAGTGGCGTATCGACGGCTTCCAGAACACCCCGCGTCCCACGGGCGCCCAGCGCAATCTTCTCGGCTTCAAGGACGGCATCGCCAACCCGGACGTGAAGTCCGCGCGCGAGACCGACCGGCTGATCTGGGTCGGCGACGGACAGGGCGAGCCCGCCTGGGCGAGCGGCGGCAGCTACCAGGTGATCCGGATCATCCGCATGCTCGTCGAGTTCTGGGACCGGGTCTCGCTCAGCGAACAGGAGTTGATGTTCGGCCGCCGCAAGGACACCGGCGCCCCGCTGGACGGCGCCAAGGAGACGGACATCCCGCACTACGCCAAGGACCCCAAGGGCACGGCGATCCCGCTCGACGCCCATATCCGCCTCGCCAACCCGCGCACCGCGGCCACCGACACCTCGCGCATCCTGCGCCGCGGCTACAACTACGACCGGGGCATCGACACCGTCGGCAACCTCGACATGGGTCTGGTCTTCTGCTGCTACCAGCAGGACGTCAAGCGGCAGTTCGAGGCGACCCAGACCCGGCTGATAGACGAACCTCTCGTCGACTACATCTCCCCGACGGGCGGCGGCTACTTCTACGCGCTGCCCGGCGTGCGGGACACCAAGGACTGGCTCGGGAGGGGTCTGCTGGCGTCCTGAACAGGCACTTTCCCTTCCCTTGGCCAAGACCTGCCGTGGGCTTTGCCGACCATTACTGCGAATGGGTTGCAGGTACGGGAGGATGGCACGAGGTTGCAGTCCGCGACCTCGTCCCCGGCAGAAAGACCCCCTCGATGACGGCCGCTCCCGAGTCCGCTCCGACCCTCCCCGTCACGGCCGCGACCTCGCGGCCGTCGGTCTGGTACCGCGTCCGTACGTCCATGACGCGGCAGGAGTGGACCAGGGTCGGCGGGATGGCCGGCTTCATCCTGGCGCTGCACGTGATCGGCTGGTTCACGCTCGTGTGGATCGTCGCGCCCGGGCACTACAGCGTCGGCGAGAAGTCCTTCGGCATCGGCATGGGCGTGACCGCGTACACGCTCGGCATGCGGCACGCGTTCGACGCCGACCACATCGCGGCCATCGACAACACGACCCGCAAGCTGATGAGCGAGGGGAAGCGGCCTCTCTCGGTGGGCTTCTGGTTCTCGCTCGGCCACTCCAGCATCGTCTTCGGCCTGACGCTCCTGCTCTCCCTCGGAGTCAAGGCGCTGGCGGGCCCGGTACGCGACGACAACTCCCAGCTCCACGACGTCACCGGCCTCATCGGTACGACCGTCTCGGGCACGTTCCTCTACGTCATCGCCGCCATCAACCTCGTCATCCTGGTCGGCATCTGGAAGGTGTTCCGTCAGATGCGCTCGGGCGACTTCGACGAGGCCGCCCTGGAGGAGCACCTGAACAACCGGGGCTTCATGAACCGCATCCTGGGCCGCTTCATGAAGTCGATCACCAAGTCCTGGCAGATGTATCCGCTCGGCCTGCTGTTCGGCCTGGGCTTCGACACGGCGACCGAGATCGCGCTGCTGGTCCTGGCGGGTTCGGGCGCCGCGTCCGGCCTGCCCTGGTACGCGATCCTGTGCCTGCCGGTCCTGTTCGCCGCGGGCATGTCGCTGCTGGACACGATCGACGGCACGTTCATGAACTTCGCCTACGGCTGGGCCTTCTCCAAGCCGGTCCGCAAGGTCTACTACAACCTCACGATCACCGGTCTGTCCGTCGCCGTCGCCCTGATCATCGGCACCGTCGAACTCCTGGGCCTGTTCGCCGAGAAGCTCGACCTGCACGGCTTCTTCTGGGACTGGGTCGCGGGCCTCGACCTCAACGTCATCGGCTTCGTCATCGTCGGCCTCTTCTTCGCGACCTGGGCCGTGGCCCTGCTGGTGTGGAAGTTCGGCCGGATCGAGGACAAGTGGACGGCGGGCCTGGCCCAGCCGGCGGAGCGGCCCGCCGAGTAGGCCCTCAGGACCGGACGCCCGACTCCTTCCGCCCCTTCACGATCTGCTTCTCCGCGTCCCCGGTGTACGACCAGGGAGTCGACGTCGCCCGGCGCCCCATCATGCCGAGCACGGCCGCCGCCACGTCCTTGGTCCCCGCGTAACAGGCTGCGTGGGCAAGGTAGTTGAGGTCGCGGAGTTCTCCGGGCGGGATCGGTCCCTCCTCGCGGGCCGCGATCCAGCGCTGCCAGGTGCGGCGTACGTCGCTGACGGCGCCGTCGTGCGTCCAGTGCTGGCCGAGGCCCACGGCGGCCTGCTGGCCCAGGGCCGAGTTGAGGGCGAAGCGGTACTCCTCGACCCGCGCGTACTGCACCAGCACCGGCAGCGCGCAGCCGGCCGGTGCCACGCCCGCAGCGTCGCGGGCGAAGTCGTACATCAGGCCGTGGCTGCCGTGCCAGCGTGAGGAGTAGTAGTGCAGGACCTGGAGGTGGCCCTCGACGCTGTAGGGGTCGCGCCGGTGCAACTCGTCCCACCAGCGGGCGAGTTCCTGCCGCCGTACGCCCGCCGGGTAGAGGCGGGCGACGGAGATCAGGGAGATCCACGGCGTGGGGTCGTCCGGGTACGTCTCGGCGGCCTGGAGGCAGGCCATGACGGCGCCGTCGATGCGGTTGCGGTCGATGGGCACGCCCCGGCCCGCCGCGATGGCCAGGTTGAAGGCCCGGGCCGTCTCCGTGGCCGCCCGCAGGGTGAGCGCGTCGCCGCTGCCGGGCTCGGCGGCGAGCCACGACTCCACCGTCGAACTGCTCGCGCAGGCCTGCGCGAGCGTCCGGACGCGGTGGCCGCGGGCGAGCCAGTGCGCACCGGTGTTCCGCAGCAGGTCCCGCAGTCCCTGCCAGCGGCCGATGACGATGTCCTGTCGGGCCGAACTGAGGGGCGCGTCCCCGCAGTCGGGGTCGAAGTCGGGGGTGAAGCGGTCTCGCGCCATCGGGGTGCCCCTCAGAAGTCGGTCGGGAGACCCTGATGGACCCGCGACTGTTCGGGCACGAAGTCGTCCGGGACGTAGTCCGTCTCGACGGTGTGCGTGGCGTCGAGCCGCGCGGGCCGGTAGTACTCGCTGCCCTGCTTCCAGTACCAGAGCATCGGGATCAGGCCCACGGCGAGGCCGCCGATGCCGATGGTGATCGCGGCGGTGCTCAGGCTGCTCAGCGACTCGACGAAGATCCAGAACATGAACAGGGCGCCGAACAGCGGCCACAGTCCGCCGAAGAGGAAGTTCCCCGCCGACTTGAACAGCATCTTGCGGTAGGCGACGACGACCGCGAGGCCCGCGAGGCCGTAGTACACGGCGATCTGCAGACCGATCGCCGAGATCGCGTCGACGAGGATCTCGCCCACCGAACCGAGCGCGTTGGACGCGATGAACATCGCCAGCGCCACCCCGCCGACCACGACGATCGCCACCCAGGGCGTGTTCCAGGTGCGGTGCACCCGGCCCAGCGCGGCCGGCATCGTACGGTCGCGGCCCATCGCGAACAGCGACCGCGTGACCTGGATGAGCGTGGTCTCCAGGGTGGCGATGGTGGACAGCATCACCGACACGATCAGCAGCTTGCCGCCCCAGCCCGGCCAGATCTCGTCACCGAGCACGGCCAGCACATTGGCCTTGTTGCTCTCGATCTGCCGCGAGGACAGGATGACGTTCACCGCGATGGTGAACACCTCGAACAGCAGGAACACGATGCCGACGCCGATCAGGCCCGCGAGTCCGGTCGTACGACGGCTGTTGCGGGTCTCCTCGCTGAGGTTGCTGGTGACGTCCCAGCCCCAGTAGTAGAACGCGGCGATGAGCGCGCCCGAGGCGAAGCCGGACACCCCGTCGAAGTGGCTGAAGCCCAGCCAGGACCAGTCGAAGACACGGGCGTTGCCGGTGTGGACGAGGGCCAGTGCCGCGAACAGCGCCAGAATGCCCAGCTCGACACCGGACATGACGAGCTGGGCCCGGACCGTGAGCCGGGCGCCGCCGAGCACCACGAGCAGCATGATCACGAACCAGGCCGCGCCGACGACCGTCGACAACGCCGTGTTGTCCGCGAGACCTTGGTCGAACAGGGACAGGGTCATCGACCCGGCGGGCAGCGACCCGGCGACCATGAAGATGGTCGCGGAGATCACCAGCGCCCAGCCGCTGATGAAGCCCAGAAAGGGATGCAGGGTGCGCCCCACCCAGGAGTAGCTGGCGCCCGCGTTCACGTCGATCCGGCCGAGATAGCTGAAGGCCAGCGCGATGCCCAGCATGGGTATCGCGCAGTAGAGGAGGGCGGCCGGACTGGCCAGCCCCACCGCGCCGACGAGGACCGCGGTGGTCGCGGCGATCGAGTACGCCGGGGCGCTGCCCGCCACGGCCATCACCACGGTGTCGAACGTACCGAGGGCGTTGGCCTGTAGCCCTCTGCCCCTGTTGTTGCTCATGGTTGCGCTGCTTTCCGTCTTGCACGACGTGCGGAGTTGAGCGGACCGGCCCCGGACCCGGAGAGAGGTGGCCTCGGGTCCCTGGCCGGTCGGAACAACAAAAGGGAACGGTGGATTCCGTTTAATCGCTGCGTCGGCGGACGGTCACACCGTGTGTGGATGTGATGATAGCCGTAGCTCTTGACCTTTCAAGATTGACCAGCGAGTAATCTCCTGTGAACGATCAGTCGCCGAGTCGGTCGATCTGGCGCAGTTTGTTCGTCGCGTCGAGGGCGGCGACCTTGTAAGACTCCGCCAGCGTCGGGTAGTTGAAGACCGCGTCCACGAGATAGTCGACCGTTCCGCCGCAGCCCATCACCGACTGGCCGATGTGAATGAGCTCCGTCGCACCGGTCCCGAAACAGTGCACGCCGAGCAGGGTGCGGTCGGTGGGGGAGACCAGCAGCTTCAGCATGCCGTGCGAGTCGCCGATGATCTGGCCGCGCGCGAGTTCGCGGTAGCGGGAGATACCGACCTCGAACGGCACGCACTCCTCGGTGAGTTGGTCCTCGGTCTTCCCGATGAAACTGATCTCCGGAATGGTGTAGATGCCGATCGGCTGCCGGTCGTCGATCCGGTGCACCGGCTCACCACAGGCGTGGTACGCGGCCGTACGGCCCTGCTCCATCGAGGTCGCCGCGAGCGCCGGGAAGCCGATGACGTCGCCGACGGCGTAGATGTGCGGGACCGCGGTGCGGTAGTTCTCGTCGACGTCGATCCGGCCGCGCCGGTCGGCGGACAACCCGGCCTTGTCCAGGTCGAGTTCGTCGGTCAGGCCCTGCCGGCCGGCGGAGTACATCACGGCGTCGGCCGGGATCTTCTTGCCGCTCTCCAGGACCGTCAGCGTGCCGTTGGTGTGCCGCTCGACGGCGGCCACGGTCTCCCCGAAGCGGAAGGTGACGGCGAGGTCCCGCAGGTGGTACTTGAGCGACTCGATGACCTCCAGGTCGCAGAAGTCGAGCATGCCGGCGCGCTTCTCCACCACGGTGATCTTGCTGCCGAGCGCGGCGAACATGGAGGCGTACTCCATGCCGATGACACCGGCCCCGACGATGACCATGGACCGGGGGACCTTGGGCAGGTCCAGGACGTTGTCCGAGTCCATGATGGTCCGCCCGTCGAACTCGACGGTGTCCGGCCGCGCGGGACGCGTACCGGTGGCGATGATGATGTTCTCCGCGGTCAACAGCCGTTCGTGGCCTGTGACATCGGTCAGTGCGATGGTGTGCGGGTCGACGAAGCGGCCGGTGCCGGCGAACAGCGAGACCTGGTTGCGGGACAACTGGTTGCGGATGACGTCCACTTCACGGCTGACCACGTGCTGGGTCCGTGCGGTGAGGTCGCCGACGGTGATGTCGTCCTTGAGGCGGTAGCTCTGCCCGTACAGATCGCGCTGGGTGAGGCCGGTGAGGTACAGCACCGCCTCGCGCAGCGTCTTGGAGGGGATGGTCCCGGTATGGATGGAGACCCCGCCGACCATGTCGGGGCGGTCGACGACGGCGACCCGGCGGCCGAGCTTGGCCGCGGCGATGGCGGCCTTCTGGCCACCCGGTCCTGAACCGATGACAAGCATGTCGAAGTCGGGCACCTCCGGAGTCTGTCAGCCGGAGCGCCCTCTCCGAAAGGGTGAACGGGTAACCAGGTGTCGACAAGACGGTCGATCGGCAGCTGGATGCCCGTACGACGGCTAGGGAAGCAGTTTTTCCAGCGCCGCCGCCCCCTCCGCCGCGATCTTCCGCCGGGCCCACTCCAGGCTCTCCGGGGTGACGTCCCGGCCGGCCGCCAGGACCACGTCCTCCGGGGCCACCTCGGTACCGGTGCGGGCGTGCAGCAGGGCGTCCGGGGTGGCGCGATCCTCGGGCTGTGCTGTCGACATGGTGCCTCCTCGCCTGAGACCGGGTGAGTGCCGTGGGTCCCACTCCCACGATTCCTCGCCCGCCCCCAGTGTGCATCCGGAAGAGTGGCCGACGGAGCACGTGAACCTAAGCTTGGAAGCGGCCCGCGCGGGCCCGAACCAGGGAGGCTGCCGCGATGGTCGAGACCCCGCCCGAACAGGACACCCCCACCGGACCCGGATATCTGCCCATCGCCGAGCACGGACTGATCGGCGATCTGCGGAGCGTGGCCCTGGTGGGCACGAACGGCACGATCGACTGGTACTGCTGCCCGTCCTTCGACGCCCCCAGCGTCTTCGCCGCGATCCTGGACGCGGAGCGCGGCGGCTCCTTCGAGCTGGCCGCCGCCGTGCCCGCCCGCACCAAGCAGTTCTACTTCCCCGACACCAACGTCCTGATCACCCGGTTCTTCACCGAGGACGGCGTCGGCGAGGTCCAGGACTTCATGCCGGTCACCGGGGAGTCGGACGAGGCGGCCAGGCACCGGCTGATCCGCCGCGTGGTGTGCGTACGCGGCTCGGTCCCGTTCCGAATCAAGGTCGCGCCCAGGTTCGACTACGGCGCCAGCCCGCACACCGCGCGGATGCTCGGCGACGTGGCCCTCTTCGAGTCCGCCGAGAAATCCCTCGCGCTCACCGCCACCGTCCCCCTGGAGTGCGACGAGGTCGACGTGTGGGCGGACTTCAAACTCGACGAGGGCGAGTCCGAGGTGTTCGCCCTCGACCAGGTCGACGGCGAGGTCTCGCCCCGGAACTGCGCGCGCACGGAGGCCGAGGACGAGTTCAACACGACCGTCGCCTACTGGCGCCGCTGGCTCTCCCAGTCCCGCTACCGGGGCCGCTGGCGCGAGATGGTCCACCGCTCCGCCCTCACCCTCAAGCTGCTGACCTACGCCCCCACGGGAGCGATCGTCGCCGCCCCCACCACCAGCCTCCCCGAACAACTCGGCGGCGAGCGCAACTGGGACTACCGCTACGTCTGGATCCGCGACGCCGCCTTCTGCGTGTACGCCCTCCTGCGCCTCGGCTTCACCGGCGAGGCGAAGGCGTTCATGCAGTTCGTCTCCCGCTACATCAGCCCCGGCGACGGCAACCCCTCAGGACCGCTCCAGATCATGTACGGCATCGACGGCCGCACCGAACTCACCGAACGCGAACTCCCGCACCTCGAAGGCCACCAGAAATCCGCCCCCGTCCGCGTCGGCAACGCCGCCGCCGACCAGCTCCAACTCGACATCTACGGCGCCCTGATCGACTCCATCTACCTCTACGACAAGTGGGCCGAGCCCATCTCCAGCGCTCAGTGGGACGATGTGTGCGCCCTGGTCGACTGGGTCTGCGTCCACTGGGACCAGCCCGACGAGGGCGTCTGGGAGACCCGCGGCGGCCGCAAGAACTTCCTCTACTCACGCCTGATGTGCTGGGTGGCGATCGAGCGCGCGATCCGCCTCGCCAACCGCCGCGGCCTGCCCGCCAACCTGCCCTACTGGGGCGGCTGCCGCGACACCATCTACCGCCGCATCATGGACCGCGGCTGGTCCGAGACCCGCCAGGCCTTCGTCCAGTACGAGGGCAGCGACGTCCTCGACGCCGCGCTGCTGATGATGCCCCTGGCGAAGTTCATCGCCCCCACCGACCCCAAGTGGCTTTCCACGCTTGACGCGTTGACCGAGGAACTGGTCTCCGACTCCCTCGTCTACCGCTACAACCCGCAGGCCAGCCCCGACGGACTCCGCGGCGACGAGGGCACGTTCTCGATCTGCTCGTTCTGGTACGTCGAGGCCCTGGTCCGCGCCGGCCGCGTCGACGAGGCCCGCCTCGCCTTCGAGAAGATGCTCACCTACGCCAACCATCTCGGCCTGTACGCCGAGGAGATCGGCCGCACCGGCGAGCAACAGGGCAACTTCCCGCAGGCGTTCACCCATCTCGCCCTGATCAGCGCCGCGTTCAACCTGGACCGGGCGCTCGGCTGATCCGGCTGATCCGTCTGTGTCGTGCAACAAGCGTCACCGAGGTGTCACAGCACGCGATGGCACCACAACTACCGCCGTACGTCTCGTGTCGAACCCCCTGACCGCAACAAATTTGACCCACGGGGGAACACATCATGACGAACGTGTCACGCAAGAAGGTCTCCGCCGCCGTCGCGTCCGCGACCTTCCTGCTCCTGGCCGGCGCCGGCATCGTCGCCGCCCCGGCCAGCTACGCGGGCGTCCCGGGCGGCACCAGCGCCGTCGACCGCAACAGCGACTTCAACGGGGACGGCTACGACGACGTCCTGATCGGCGCGCCGGGCGGCACCGTCGACGGCAAGGAGGGCGCCGGATACGTCACCGTCCAGTACGGCGCCCCGAACGGCATCGCCACCAACAACACGGTTCCCAAGGGCCGTACGGCCGTCATCAGCCAGTCCACGCCCGGTGTCCCCGGCACCTCCGAGACCTACGACTCCTTCGGCCAGGCGATCGCCACCGGCGACGTGGACGGCGACGGCTACGACGACGCGATCATCGGCGCGCCCGGCGAGGACGAGGGCAGCGTCGAGGACGCGGGCCGCGTCACCGTCCTCTACGGCTCCAAGGCGGGCCTCGGAGCCGAGGCGAACGACTCCTTCACCTCGGCCACCCCGAAGGCGGGCGACCGGTTCGGCCAGTCCGTGGCGGCGGCCCGCTTCACCGGGGCGACCGACACCGACGAGATGGCCGTGCTCGACAACAACGGCGCCCAGATCTTCACCTACCACACCGGCATCCTGCACACGATGGGCGCCCTGAACACGACCACCCACCCCGGCGGCCACCGCCTCCAGCCCGCCTACCTCACCACCGGCGACTACGACCGCAACGGCTTCGCCGACCTGGTCATCTCCGGCTACAGCCCCGACGACGACTACCAGCAGGGCTGGTCGGCCCTCTACGCGGGCGGCGAGACCTCCCTGACATACCGTCAGGACTTCAATGGCGGCCTGGGCACCGCCTCCGGCGACATCAACCACGACGGCTACGACGACCTGGTGCTCGGCCAGCTCAGCAGCGCCGACGACAAGGCAGAGGGCGACGACGGCGGCAAGATCGCTGTCTATTACGGCAGTTCGAAGGGCCCCACCGGCCCCGCGGACTGGTGGTCGCAGAACTCCCCGGGCGTTCCCGGCACTTCGGAGCACGGCGACGCCTGGGGCAACGACCTGTCCGTCGGTGACGTGGACGGCGACGGCTACGCGGACGTGGCCGTCGGCGCGCCCGGCGAGGACGTCGGCACCGTCCAGGACGCGGGCGCCGTCTGGCTGTTGCGCGGTTCGCGCGACGGCGTGACCGCGACCGGCGCCCAGTCCTTCGACCAGAACACCGCGAACATCCCCGGCACCGCCGAGGCCGACGACGCCTGGGGCTCCCAGGTCCGCCTGGCCGACACCAACCGCGACGGCCGCGCCGAGCTGGTGGCCTCCGCGCCCGGTGAGAACTCCGGTGACGGCTATGTGTGGTTGCTGCCGGCGGGCCCGGGCGGCCTGCTCGCGGAAGGCTCTTCGCTCTACGGTGCGGCGGACCTGGGTGGCGCGGCGAAGGCGGCCCGGTTCGGGGCGGCGATCGACGAGTAGGGGAGCGTGGCGGCGCCCGCGACCGGTGCGGGCGCCGCGTGCGACCTGGTTTGATGTGCGCATGGTGGTAGCACTGGTGGTCCTCGTGCTGGGCGGCCTCGTCACCGACCGGATCACGCGCAGGGTGCGACTGTGCCGGGCCGTGACGTCCGGACGAGGACCCGTCTGCATGCTGAAGTGGCCCGAGCGGGACGGCCGTTGGCGACCCGGACGGCTCGCGAAGGATGCGGACGGTCTGCTGACATGGACGCCCGCGCCGCGCGGAACCGAGGTCGCCCGGCCGGCCGGGCTGCGCCGCACCGGGACACGCGAACCCGCCTGGTGGCGCGAGGCGCCGGCGGTCAACCCCTCGTCCCGGATCCTGGAGTACGACGCGGCGGGTGAGCCCCTGCTCATCGCCGTCTTCGTCAACGACTTCGACGTAATGGCGCCGATTCTCGGCGAGGTCTAGGCTCACAAAGCCTGTTCGGCCCAGATGACCTTGCCCGCCGGGGTGTACCGGGTGCCCCAGCGCTCCGACAGCTGGGCCACCAGGAACAGGCCCCGGCCGCCCTCGTCCGTCATCGCCGCGTACCGCAGATGGGGTGACGTGGTGCTGCCGTCGTAGACCTCGCAGATGAGGGTGCGGTCGCGCAACAGGCGGACGCGGACGGGGTCGTTGCCGTAGCGGATGGCGTTGGTGACCAGTTCGCTGAGGATGAGTTCGGTGGTGAACGTGAGCTCGTCCAGGTCCCAGTGGGTCAGTTGGCGGGTGACCGAGGCGCGCATGTCGGCCACGGCTGCGGGGTCGGACGGTACGCGCCATTCGGCGATGCGGTCGGCGCCGAGGGCGCGGGTGCGGGCGACGATGAGGGCGATGTCGTCGCTCGGCCGTACCGACAACTCCGAGTCGAGGACTGCCCGGCAGGTGTCCTCGGGGGAGTCGCCGGCCCGGGTGAGTGCCGTGCGGAGCATCTCCAGGCCCACGTCGATGTCGCGTTCCCGGTCCTCGACCAGTCCGTCCGTGTAGAGGACCAGTCGGCTGCCCTCTTCGAGCTTCAACTCGGCGGTCTCGAAAGGGAGTCCGCCGAGTCCGAGCGGGGGTCCGGCGGGGACGTCGGGGTACTCGACGGTGCCGTCCGGGCGGATCAGCGCGGGGGGCGGATGGCCGGCGCGGGCCACGGTGCAGCGCAGGGTGACCGGGTCGTAGATGGCGTAGAGGCAGGTCGCTCCGGTGACCGGGGCGCCGCTGTCCTCCGTCGTCTCGTCCTGGTCGATGCGGCCGACCAACTCGTCCAGCAGACCGAGGAGTTCGTCCGGCGGCAGGTCCAGCGCGGAGAAGTTGAGGACCGCGGTGCGCAGCCGTCCCATGGTGGCCGCCGCGTGCAGGCCGTGGCCCACGACATCGCCGACGACGAGCGCGACCCGGGCGCCGGACAGGGGCAGTACGTCGAACCAGTCGCCGCCGACCCCGGCCTTCGCGGGCAGATAGCGGTAGGCGACGTCGAGGGCGGTCTGCTCGGGGAGGCGGCGGGGCAGCAGGCTGCGCTGGAGGGTCACCGCCATGCCGTGCTCGCGGGTGTAGCGGCGGGAGTTGTCGATGGAGATGGCGGCGCGGGCGACCAGTTCCTCGGCGAGGGCCAGCTCCTCCGAGTCGAAGGGCTCGGGCTTGTCGGAGCGCCAGAAGTTGACCACGCCCAGGATCAGCGCCCCGGCCCGCAGCGGCACGGTGATCAGCGAGTGGATGCCGTACTCCACGACCTGCGCGGTGCGTTCCGGATCCTGGGTGAGCCAGCCGGGGGCCTCGCCGAGCCGGGGTTCGACGACGGCGTCCCCGGTGTCGAGGCTGCGGGCCTGCGGGGCGGACTCCACGAACTGGATCTGCTTGCCGACCGGATAGAGCGGTGCGTCGTCCCGGACCCCGCTGTAGGCCGTGCGGCGCAGCTCGGTGCCGGGCTGGGGTTCCTCGCCGCTCAGGACGGCGTCGTAGAGGTCGACCGTGACGAAGTCGGCGAAGCGGGGGACGGCCAGTTCGGCGAGTTCCTCGGCGGTGCGGGTGACGTCCAGGCTGGTGCCGATGCCCACTCCGGCGTCGTAGAGCATGTTGAGGCGTTCGCGGGCGACCTCGGCGCGGCCGGAGAGGGCGCGCAGTTCGGTGGAGTCGCGGAGCGTGGTGACGCTGCCGGGCGGGCCGCCCTCCAGGTCGGTGGGGCGCTGGTTGACGGCGAGGAGCCGGCCGCCGACGCGGTGCACCTCGTCCGTCGCGACCCGGGCGGAGGCCAGCAGGGCGGTCATCTCGGCGTCGAGCCCGAGGTCGAGGATCAGGCGTCCCTCGCCGTTCTCGGGGAGGTCGAGCAGCTGGCGTGCCTCGTCGTTGGCGAGGAGGAGTCGGCCCTCGCCGCTGACGATGATCACGCCCTCCCGCACGGCGTGCAGGACGGCGTCGTGGTGCTCGTACATCCGGGTCATCTCGTGCGGGCCCAGCCCATGGGTCTGGTGCTGCAGCCGTCTGCTGACCAGGGCGGTGCCGCCGGTGGCAAGGACGAGCGCCACGCCCGCGGCGATCAGCAGGAGCGGCAGCTGCTGGTCGGCGGTGCCGCCGACGTTCGCCTTCGTCACCCCGGCCGACACCAGGCCCACGACCTTGCCGCCGGGACCCCTGACCGGCACCACGGCCTGCACCAGCGGTCCGATGGTGCCGGTGATCTCCTCGGTGACGACATGCCCGGCCAGCGCGGGCGCGATGTCCCCGACGAACTTCTTGCCGATGCGGTCCGTCTTGGGGTGCGTGTAGCGGATGCCGTCGGTGTTCATGACGACGATGAAGTCGACCTTGGACGTCTTGCGGGCGGCCTCGGCGCTCGGCTGGAGGATCGCCGTCGGGTCGGCGCTCTTCAGGGCCGCGACCGTGCCGGGCGCGTTGGCGAAGGTCTCGGCGACGGCCACCGACCGGTTGCGGGCCTCCTGCGTGCTGTCGTGCCGCACCTGGAGGACCTGTGCCACCACGGCCGACACGACCAGCAGCAGCACGATCACCACCTGCAGCATGAACACCTGCCCGGCGACGCTGCGCGCGGCCAGACCGGACCGCCGGTGCCGGTGTTCGCGCGCCCGACGAGCACGGTCGTACGGGCGCTGCGCGCGCAGACCGTCGGGGCGGTGGGTCGACCGGGCCCTTGGCCGACCCGTCAGGCGGACCATGAGCCCATGTCTACACTGCCCGACCTCAGGAGGCGAGGGGCGTCACACCCGGTGACAGGCCGGAGCCGAACCGGGATCAAGGGTGCCTGCCGGGCTTGGCGCGCCGGGCCGCGAGCAGCAGCGCGATGTCGTCGGGGCGGTCGGCCGCGTGCCGGGCGGCCGTGGTGAGCCGGTCGGCGACACCGGCCAGGGAACGCCCGCCCGGCCGTGCGGCGGGCCCGCCCGCCTTCGCCAGGGCGACCCGCAGGGCGGCGATGCCGTCGTCGATGTCGACGCCGGGCCGCTCGACGAGGCCGTCGGTGTAGAGCGCCAGGATGGAGTCGGGCTCCAGCTGGAGTTCCGTCACGGGGTACTGGGCGTGCGGGTCCACCCCGAGTACTACGCCCCCGGGGATGTCCCAGACCCTGGTTCGGCCGTCCGGGGTACGGATCAGCGGGGGCGGATGCCCGGCCCTGGCGACCTGGACCAGTCCGCTCGCCGGGTCGAGACGGAGGTAGCAGCAGCTCGCGAACTGGCCGGGGTCGAGGTCGATGAGTAGATGGTTGGTGCCGCTCATCACCTCGTCGGGCGGACGGTCGCCGAGCGCGAACGCCCTTACCGCGCTGCGGAGTTGACCCATGGTGGCGGCGGCCTGGACGCCGTGCCCCTGGACGTCGCCGATCACCAGCGCCAGACCGTCCCCGGACTCGACGACGTCGTACCAGTCGCCGCCCACCTCCATGCCCTGGGTGCCCGGCAGATAGCGGCCCGCGGTCTCCACCTGCGGGTGGGCCGACAGCCGGCGGGGGAGCAGGGCCTGCTGGAGGCCGCGGGCGAGGGCGGCCTCCGAGTCGTAGCGCTGGGCCTTCTCCATCGCGTGGGCGATCAGTCCGGCGAGGGCGGTGAGCACCGCGCGCTCCTCGGAGCCGAAGCTGCGGGACCGGTCGAAGCCCAGGATGGCCGAGCCGACCGGGCGCCCGGACGCGATCAGCGGCAGGAACGCGCGGGCGCCCTCCTCCGCGTCCAGCGGAATGCCCGGGTAGGCCTCCGCGAGCTGCTGCATGGAGTCGAAGAAGAGCGGGCGTCCGGTGGTGAGGGTCTCGACTCCGGGCAGTCGCGCGTCGAGTCCGACCCCGTCGAAGGGAGCGAGGAAGCCCTGCGGGAATCCGGTCTCCCAGGCCAGGTACAGATGGCGCTCCTGGAGCAGGTAGATCGCGAGGCGCCGGCCGCCGAACGCGGGCAGCAGCTCCTTCATGACCACCGCCGACACCTGGCGGGCGGTCACCGCCTCCGTCAGCGCGATGGCGAGCACGATCGGCCGGTACAGCGGGGCCAGCGAGGTGACGCCGTTCCCCGGCGCGTCGGCGCCCTCGGGGTGCACCGGCACCAGTGGGATCGGCGGGCCCGACACCCGGGTGGACGGCGCGACCGTGCAGGTCAGCTGGTCGTGGCCGGGATGGACCGCCAGCGCCAGCCAGTCGCCCTCGTACGGCTCCGGCGGCTGCTTCTGTCCCTCCGGGCGCCGGACGTGGAAGTTCACCGACCCCAGCGACAGCAGGGCGCCGCGCAGCTGGTCCTCGCAGCCGATCTGGTTCAGCCAGGGCACGCCCTCCCACAACGGACGCCCGAGCAGCTCCTCGCGCGGGCTGCCCAGCAGCTGGGCGGCGCGCGGATTGGCGTAGGTGACCAGCCCCAGCCGGTCCAGGCAGAACACGCCGTCGGGCAGCAGATCGGCCGCGCTGTCGGCGACCGGGGCGGGACCCGGGTCCAGGACGACACCGCTGACCGGATGTCCGCCGCCGGGCGGGACGGGCCCGGTGGCGGGCGTCCACAGGTCCAGCAGCCGGACCGAGCCGTCCGCCGCCCGCACCCGCAGGGGCAGCGGCGGAGGATTCCCGGCGGCCGTCGCCCGCAGCGCCGCCATGACCTGGTACGTGTCGCCCGGTGCCAGGGCGTCCGCGATGGCCCGGGCGGTACCGGGGGACTCGTCGGGGCCGACGCCCAACAGGGTGTGCAGCGCGCTGTCCCCGGTCACGACGGCCGTCGCCGGGTCCCAGGAGAACCGGGCCAGCCGGCCCTCGGGGCGGTGTGTGGCCGCCGTCCGGACGCACACCGGCTCGCCGTCCCAGGCGACGCACGGCCCGTCCTCGTCCTTGTGCTCGTCCTCCAGGTCGCGCAGCGCCGCGCCCAGCTCCTCGGCCAGCCGCGTCATACGGTCCAGGCCGGACAGCACCTCGGTGGTGTCCGCGGCGGACGGCCGCAACACGGTGAGCACGCCGTACGTCGTCGACCCGCCCATGATCGGCACGTACTGCGAGCCGAACTGGAAGGGCAGACTCGCGGCGAACTGGGGGTAGCGGCGCATGCACTCCGCGGCGTTCGGCAGGACCACCTGGACGCCGAGCCGGAAGGCGTCCGCGACGGGGAACTTGTTGTCGACGCTCAGCCGGTTCCAGGGGCGGAACAGCGGCCCGGGCAGCCCCGCCAGCACGGCGAGACGCAGCAGTCCGGGCGTGCTCGACCGCAGGTAGACGCCCCCGGAGTGGCCGCCGGCCGCGTCGATCGCCTCCGTCGAGGCGTCGATGAGCAGCTCGGCGAGCCGTCCGGGCGTCCCCTTCTCGCGCTGGGCACTCCCAGTCATCGGGGCTCTACCTCGTCCCTGTGGCGCCGGGTGGGTGACACAGCAAGAATGCGCCAGGACGCGGCCGGGGTCACCTGGGCGGACGGGATGGGCTGCAGGGGCACGGGTATCGCCGGTCCGTCGGTGTCTGATGAAGTGATCAAGAGTGACTCAAGTGTCGGTGTCGGGTACTGGGCGGGGTGCGGTCTCGTCGGGTCGGCCTGAGGAGACCGGACCGGCGCGTTAAATGGGCAGTCGGGACAGAGGAGTTGAGGCCCGACGTGCTTCTGTGACCGGGTCCGCGTCTCGTGGCGTTCAGGATGGCGCAAACTCCGCCCCGCGCGGGGCGAATTCGATCTGTTGCCCGTATTCGTCGGCGGTGACGGACGCGACGACGGAACACATGGTGACCGAAATCTTCCGTACGGTGACAGCTGTCCCGCCGGACAGCCCCTGCCCTCGGTCGGACGCGCCCGAATTGTTAGCCTCGGCCATGGCCAGTTTCCCTCTGCACCGACCTGGAGCGCGATGAGTACGGTCGCCGCCGCCTACCCGCTCGGCGCCGGGACCACGCTCGCCGAACTCGCCCACGACCCGCACCCACGGCTGGCGCTTCTGCGCGAGAGCGAACCCGTCTCCTGGCTGCCCGAGTTGGACGGCTGGTTGGTCACCCGGCGCGACCTCGCGCTCGCCGTGATGCGGGACGCGACCACCTTCACGGTGGACGACCCCCGCTTCTCCACCGCCCAGGTCGTCGGCCCGAGCATGCTCTCCCTCGACGGGGAGCGGCACACCCGCCACCGCGAACCCTTCACCGCGCCCTTCCGCCCGCGCGAAGTACGGGACGGCTTCGCCTCGTTCATCGAGCGGGAGACCGACCGGCTCGTCACCGCACTGCGACCGGCGGGCGCCGGCGAACTGCGCCGCGCCTTCGCGGGACCGCTGGCGGTCGCCGTCGTGACCCACGCACTCGGACTGACCGGCACCACCCCGACCACCGTGCTCTCCTGGTACGACGCCATCGTGCAGTCGGTCTCGGACATCACCGCCGGACACACGGCCGGAGCCGCCGGCACTGCCGCCTACGCCGAACTGCGCGCGGCCGTCGAGGCAACCGTCACCGACCGGGACGCGGCCTCACTCCTGGTCTCCGCCGCCGGACAGCTGACGGTGCCCGAAGTCGCCTCCAACGCCGCCGTGTTGATGTTCGGCGGCATCGAGACCACCGAAGCGATGATCACCAACGCGCTGCTGCACCTGCTCCAACACCCCGACCAACTCGCCCTCGTCCGCGCCGACATGGGCCTCCTCGACGGCGCGATCGAGGAATCACTGCGCCTCGAACCCGGCGCGGCCGTCGTGGACCGCTACGCCACCCGCGACACCGCCCTCGGCCCGGCCACGATCCGCGAGGGCGACCTGGTGACCGTCTCCCTCACCGGCGCCAACCGCGACCCGGCGGTCTTCCCCGACCCCGACCGCTTCGACGTCCGCCGCGAGAACGCCCGCCTCCAACTCGCCTTCGCCCACGGCCCGCACTACTGCCTCGCCGCACACCTCGCCCGCCTGGAAACCCGTATCGCCCTCCACCACCTCCTCGACCGCCTCCCGTCCCTGCGCCTCGACCCGGACCACCCGACGGCCCCGCACGGACTGGTCTTCCGCAAGCCGCCGACGCTTCATGTGCGGTGGGGCGCTGTTTCCTGACGGACCCTCAGGATCCTTCACTCGCGGCCGACTTGGCGCTCCATGGCCTCCACGAGGCGCTCCAGTGCGTTCAGCACCTGGTCCCGGTTCTCGCCGAGACCCGCCAACAGGTTCACTTCGGCGGCGAGTTGGCGGGGGAAGAGATCGTCCACGGCCTTGGCCCCGGCCGGGGTGATGGTCACCAGCGCGGCCCGCCGGTCGGCCGGATTCGGCGTACGGGCGATGAAACCGCGCTTCTCCAGCTTGCCCAGGGCCTTGCTGACCCCGGCACGGGACAGGCCCAGCCATTCGGCGAGACGGCGGGCGATCACGGGTTCGGTCGCGTGACGCAGCGGGACCAGCATGTCGACCTCGGGGGCGGTGAGCGCGGCGCCCGCGTAGAGGGGTTCCACCGCCCGGTTCAGCAGCCCGCCGGCATGCTTGAGCAGGCTGATCAGCTCCATGGGGGAGGTGTCGAGGCCAGGGTTGTGCTCGGTCCACTGCGTGCGGACGAAGAGGGGGGAGAGGGACATGCGGCTCGTCTTCTCGCTTCCGGGGCTGCGGGGAGTCGATCGGGGCTTACGGCATCCATCATTGTTAACCGGTGAACCATCGGTTACCGTTACGGTCATGGTATCGCCGTCCCCCTCCCCTTCCGCTGCCGCGCGCGCCGCCGCACCGGCCGCCGTCGACCCGACCCGGCGCGCCGCCGTCGCCCTGGTCGCGGTCCTCGCCGCGCTGACGGCGGTCGCCCCGCTCGCGACAGACATGTACGTCCCCGGGTTCCCCGCCATGGGGGACGCGCTCGGCGCGAGCAGCTCGGCCGTACAGCTGACGATGACCGCGTTCCTGGCCGGACTCGTCGTCGGACAACTCCTCATCGGCCCGATCAGCGACAGCCTCGGCCGCCGCGGACTGCTGCTGTCCGGGACGGCCGCGTTCACAGTCTTCTCCGTCGCCTGCGCCCTCGCGCCCAACGTCGGCCTGCTCGCCGGCGCCCGCTTCCTCCAGGGCCTGGCGGGCGCGGCCGGCATGGTGCTGGCCCGCGCCGTGCTCACCGACCGCTTCCACGGCGCCGAACTGCCGCGCTACTTCGCGGTGCTCTCCCAGATCATGGGCGTCGCGCCGGTCGCCGCACCGGTCCTCGGCGGAGCGGTGCTGGCCGTGTCGACCTGGCGCGCGGTGTTCGTCGTACTCACCGTGCTGGGCGGGCTGTTGCTGCTCGGCGTCCTCCGCAAGGTCCCGGAGACCCTGCCGCCGGAGCGGCGGCACGCAGGCGGGATCGCGCAGACCTTCCGCGCGATGGGCGCGCTGCTCGGCCGCCGTACGTTCATGGGGTACGTCCTCGTCCTCGCGTTCATCTCGGCGGCGCTGTTCGCCTACATCAGCGGCTCCAGCTTCGTCTTCGAGAACCTGCACGGCGTGTCGGCCACGACGTACTCCCTCATCTTCGCGAGCAACGCCGTCGCCATGCTGATCGCCGGCGCGACCTTCTCCCGACTGGCCGGACGCGTACGGCTGAACACCCTTCTCGCCGCGGCGGTCGGTGTCGCCGGGGTCGGTGCCCTCGCGCAGGTCGTGCTGGTGCTGACCGTGGGGGAGACCCTCGCCGGTACCTGGATCAGCCTGTTCGTCACGGCCGGCGGCATCGGCATGGTCTTCCCGTCGACCCTCAGCATCGGCCAGGCCCTCGGCCGCGCCGCCCCCGGCGCGGCCTCCGCCCTCCTCGGCGGTCTGCAGTTCCTGTTCGGCGCCCTCACCGCGCCCCTGGTCGGACTGTTCGGGGAGGACAGCTCGCTGCCGATGGCGGTGATCATGCTGATCGCCGTGGCGGCGGCGGGAGTTGCGCTGGTGGGGATGGCCAGACCTTGGGAGGGGCAGGGGGAGCCGACGGCGGGGTAGCGGACGGCACCCCGCGCCGCACGAGGCGGACTGCCCTGTCGCCCTCGCCTCTGATGTAATGGGTGACATAGGGAAGTGTTGCTTACGTGGGGAGGGGCTTTGTCTTTCAGGAACACGGCCGAAGCCGTAGAAGCATGGGTCGAAGGCTGGGCCGTCTCGCGGGGCGCGGCCGAACCGGCGCCCTGCTCCTGGGGTTTCACCATCGATGTCGGCCTGTCCAAGCACGTCATGCGCCACGTCCTGACCGCCGCCGACGAGGCGACCGTCCGCAAGATCACCGAGAGCGCCACCGCTCCGGACGTCTGGCTGAAGGCGTTCGTACCACCGGAAACCCTCACGCCCTGGCTGGCCTCCGGCTGGTCCGTGTCGGGTGGTCCCAGTTTCCTGATGTCCGCCCCGCTGCGTGCCTCCCGGGCCGAGGTCCCCGACGGATACCGGCTGCGCACCTGGAACCGCGCGGGTGTGACCCGCGCCCTGGTGCGCACCGCGGACGGCGCCTTCGCCGCGCGCGGTCAGATCGCCGCCACGGGCTTCACGGCCGTCGTCGACCAGGTGGAGACCGACCCGGCCCACCAGCGCCGCGGTCTGGGACGCCTGGTGATGGGCGCGCTCGCCAGTGCCGCGGCCGAACAGGGGGCAACAGTCGGTGTGTTGGGCGCGACGCTGGAGGGGCGGGCCCTCTACGAGACGGTGGGATGGCGCGTCGTGGCCCCGCTGACCAGCGCGGTGCGAGGCCCGGACCCGGTCGAGGCTTGACCGGAGGGAAGAAGCCCGGTTGTCCCAGAAGGCTACTGACCGCCGAGCAGTCCCAGGATCCGGTTCACCGCCTCCAACGCCGGCTGGCCCACCGCGCCGACCGTCGCCGCGATTCCCGCGACGGCCATCAGCGCGCGGTGCCGCTCCTGCGGGGCGGCGCCCGGGTCCGTGGTGAGTGCCGGCAGGGCGTCGTCGATGGTCTGCGCGCTCGCGGCCGGGATCTGCTCGCGCAGGGTTTCGACCAGTCGGCGGAGTTCCTCGACGGCGGCCTGGAGGGCGGGGTCGGCGACGGGCGGCCCGGCCGGTGTCCGGTGCTTGACGATGCCGGTGTTCCCGGTGCCGCCGTGCATGGTCACGTTGTCGCCGAAGTAGAAGGTGTCGCCGCTCATGCGTGTTCCACTCCCACGTTGCCGATGCCGCCGTACATGTTGACGTTGTCGCCGAAGTAGTAGCTCTTCGGGTTGACCATGAGACGGTCCACCGTGACGTGGAACTCCGTCTCCGGGTGCTCGATCGCGTACACGATGGAGCCCACCAACTGGTCGAGCCGGTGCGGGTCCGGGCTCGTCACCACGGCCATGGGCGGGCCGGACGTCTCCACGGCGAGGACGTACAGCGGCGCCGCCGTCACCACCTGCAGCCACTCCACCGCGCAGAAGAGCAGTGTGGCCGAGAAGCCGAGTCACACCCACATGACGAGCTTGCTGGCCGTGTCCTGGCCGGCGATCCCGGTGACGCCGCCGAGGATGGTCAGTGCGAACGCCACCGACAGGATGAGCCCGAGACGCTTCAGGAATTGCCTCGTGGCGTCCCAGCGCCTCGGTGTCAGCATGTACGTGTGCACCCTGGCGATGTTCTCCAGCGGGTACGCGGCCCCACCGACCCATAACAGCCGCTTGCCGACCCGCAGTTCGATCGCGCTCGATGCCTGCGGCGGGGTGGCGGGCGGCGGCGGGACGTCCGGGAAGCCGGACGCTTCGGTTCTCTCCATGAGTCCCCCTGAGCTCACTGGCAGGCGCTCATTAACTACGTCAAGTGGCTACCTGTGCAAGTCGATATCGGGGTCAACTGTGTTGCTGTTGTGGAGAGTTGATAGCGGCCATGCATATCCTCAGCGGTGCGTCGCGACTCTGTCGCGGAGGCGCCGTTCCTCGTCGACGGCCTTCTCCAAAGCGGCCAACTCCCGTGCGATCGGCTCGGAGGCCGCCGCGGTGAGCACCTGGAAGGTGCCGGCCAGCGCCCACTGGCGGAATCGGTGATGGACCGTCTGCCAAGCCCCGTAGCGCGAGGGCATGGTGCGCCACGGGCTGCCGGTGCGGAACCGCCACATCACGCCGTCGAACTGCCTGCGCAGAGCTTCCGGGTACGGGCCCCGCTCCCCGAGCGGAAGCAATGGCTCCACCGCTTTCCACTCGTCGTCGGTGAGGTCACCGGACGGCGGGTCGGGATGTCCGGCCGGGTCCGGTCGGGTCTCGGGGCGGGACGAGTCCAGTTCGACGAGCAGCGAACGGACCGCCTCGACGACGTTCGTGACCAGGGTCGGATCGGCGCCCGGACGGGCGTGGGCGCTCATCCGGATCGGGGGCGCCTGCGGCAGGCCGGTGCAGGCGGTCAGGCCGTCCGGGCCGCGGCCGGTGTCCGCCAGCAGGGCCACCCCGAGCCCGGCGCGGGCGGCGTCCAGCACCCCGGCCAGATAACCGGCGTCACAGACGACCGCGGCCGGGACACCGTGCGCGGAGAGCACCTCCAGAGCGCGTCGGCGGACCGCGCACGGCTCCTCGATCGCCACCAGCGGCAGCGCCGTCGGCGACGGGGTCCAGCCCGGGGCGGCGTACCACTTCAGGGGGAGTCCGCCCACCGGCACTCCCTCGACGCCCGCCGCCTCCGTCACGTACACCGCCAGATCCACCGAGCGGCGGTCGACGGCCTCGACGAGCCGGGCGGAGCGGTCGATGCGGAAGCGGACCTGGCAGAACGGGCGCGTCCGGTGGATGGCCTCGGTGATCCTCGGGATCATCTGGTCGGCGGCGTGCTCGGCGCACCCCACGGTGACGATCGCGGGTTCGGAGCCGAGCAGTCGGCGCGCGGCCTCGTCGTGCACGTTGAGGATCCAGCGGGCCTCGTCGAGGAGAAGGGCGCCCGCCGCGGTGAACCGGGTGGCCCGGCCCGCCCGTTCGACCACCGGCCGCCCGAGTGTCTTCTCCAGCCGCCGCACATGCTGACTGACCGCGGACTGGCTGAGCGTCAGTGACTCGGCGGCCCGGTGAAACCCGCCCTTGTCCGCGACGGCCACCAGACTGCGCAGCGCGATGATGTCGAAGACCGGTCCCATGCGGCGCACGCTAACACCGGGCAACGGGCCTTCCGGATCGCTCGGACCTGCTGTTTCCTGTCCGGACAAGTGGGGCCGCGGGCGACCGCCGCGCGTCTGTGACCTGCGGTGTCGGTGTACGGCGCCCGTGGGCCGACGCACTGTCAAGTGACCGGCGGACAGCGGGAGAAGGTAGGGGTGGGGGAGCCGGAAGATAGGGGTTGGCCGGTCCCGGGAGCGATGACACGGTGGGCGCAACGTCCGCGCTGACCGGAAGAGACGCCCATGACCGCCGCCCTGCGTACCGTCCTGATCACCGGCACCTCGTCCGGCATCGGCCTGGCCACCGCGGTCCAGGCGGCCGAGGCCGGCTGGACCGTCGTCGCCACCCTCCGGGACACCGGCCGGGCCGACGCCCTCCGCGCGGCCGTCGCGGCGGCCGGTGTCACCGAGCGGGTCCGTGTCGAGCGGCTCGACGTGACCGACCCCGCGTCCGTCGCCGCGGCCGTGACCGGTGTGATCTCCGAGTACGGCCGTCTCGACGCCGTGATCAACAACGCTGGGGTCGGACAGCTCGGCACCGTCGAGCAGACCGGCGTCGAGGCCTTCAGGGCCGTACTGGAGACGAACTTCTTCGGAGTCGTCGAGCTGACCCGGGTCGCGCTGCCGCACCTGCGGGCCAGCGGCGGACGGGTCATCACGGTCTCCAGCCTCGGCGGACTGATCGGGCAGCCGTTCAACGAGGCCTACTGCGCGGCCAAGTTCGCCGTCGAAGGGTTCCTGGAGTCGCTGGCCCCGGTCGCGGCGACCACCGGAGTACAGGTCTCCGTCGTCGAACCCGGGCCGGTGGCAAGCGAGTTCGTCACCCACCTCGTGCCGTCCGTGCCCGGGCTGATCGAGAACGCGGGGCCCTACGAGGCCGCCTTCAAGGCCTACTTCGAGACCACGGCCGCGCTCTTCGAGCAGGCGCAGAGCTCCGCCGACGCGGCGGCGGTCGTCGTCGCCACCCTCACCGCCGAGCGACCGCCCTTCCGGGTGCAGACCTCCGACCTGGCGCGGGAACTCGCCGGGATCAAACTGAGCGACCTGGACGGATCCGCCGTCCAGGCCGTCACCGGTCCCTGGCTCACCTGAGCCCCGTCCCTCAGGGCAGGACCACCACTTGCGCCGCGTGACTGAGCCCCGCGCCGAAACCCACCAGCAGTGCGCGACCGCCCCGGGGCACCGCGCCCCGGGCGAGCAACTCCTCCACCGCGAGCGGGACGGACGCCGCCGAGGTGTTGGCCGTATGGACGACGTCCCGGGCCACCACCACATGGGGCGGCAGCCGCAGCGCGTCGGCCGCCGTGTCGATGATGCGCAGGTTGGCCTGGTGCGGCACGAACGCGGCCAGGTCGGCGACCGTCAGCCCGGCGGCGGTCAGGGCCGCTCGGGCCGCCCTCGGTACGGTGGCCACCGCCCAGCGGAACACGGCGGGCCCGTCCATGCGGAGCGTCGGCGTCACCTCGGCCGCCGCCCCCTGCGCCGGCCAGGGCGCGGAGTGCGCGATGGCCTCGTGCCGGTCGCCCTCGGAGCCCCAGACCACCGGCCCGATACCCGGATCGTCGGCCGGCCCGACGACCATCGCACCGGCACCGTCCCCGAAGAGGAAGGCGGTACCCCGGTCGTAGGGGTCCACGATGTCGGTCATCCGCTCCGAGCCCACCACCACGACATACCGGCTGTTGCCGGACCTGACCAGGGAGTCGGCCGTCGCGAGCGCATGGCAGAAACCCGCGCAGGCGGCCCCCACGTCCATCGCGCCCGCCGCGACCGCGCCCATTCCGTGGGCGACCCGGGGTGCCGCCGGCGGCGACTGTTCCCGGTACGACATGGAGGCGAGCAGCACCGTGTCGACCGTCCCGGGCGCGATGCCCGCCTGGGCCAGCGCCTTCACCGAGGCCGCCACCGCCATGCTCACGACGGTGTCGTCCGGGGCGGCGAAGCGCCTGCCGGCGATGCCCGAACGGCGCCGTATCCACTCGTCGCCGGAGTCGATCGCCTCCGCCACCTCGGAGTTGGGCACCACACGGGCGGGCCGGTAGGCGCCGACACCGAGAATGCGGGAACCGGGGACGGCCGCCGGAGCGCTCAGCCCGCGTACGGCTTCCGGCACCTCTGTCACTTCGCTCGCGCCGGTCATCGTGTCGCCGCCCGCGCGACCGTGACCGTACGGGGCCCGAACTCGCCCTCCAGATAACGCCGTCGGGTCTCCCGGCGCTGCACCTTGCCGCTGGAGGTCTTCGGCAGCGCGCCCCTTCTGACGAGCAGGATCTCGTCCGGGGCCAGCCGCTGGCCGTCCAGCACCGCGTCCCGGACCCGCTCGCGCAGGCCCACCGGGCCACCGTCGCGCAGCGCGCGCCCGTCTGCCTCGACCACCAGCACCAGCCGTTCCGCCGAGCCGTCGTCCACCGAGAACGCCGCCGCGCAGTTCGGGCGCAGCGCGGCGTCCGCGCTCTCGGCGGACACCTCGATGTCCTGCGGATAGTGGTTGCGGCCCTTGCGGATGATCACGTCCTTGAGCCGGCCCGTCACGAACAGCTCGCCGACGTGGACGAAGCCCAGATCGCCGGTACGCAGCCAGGTGCCCCGGTCCTCCGCACCCGCGAGGCGGGCCCCGAAGGTCTCCGCGCTCTCCTCGGGCCGACCGTGGTAACCGTCCGCCACGCAGGGGCCGTTGACCCAGATCTCGCCGACCGTGTCGTCCGGCAGAGCGGCCGTCGTTCCGGGGTCGGCGATCCGGACCGCGGTCGCGCCCACCGTCGTACCGCAGCCGACCGCGTCGACGACATGGCCCAGGATGTCCGCCGGGGAGTCCGGCGCGTGCTCGACGCGGCCCTCGCGCAGCGCTTCGGCGGAGAGCCGCAGCACCGTGGGCTCCCGGTCTTCCGGGGAACCCGTGACCTTGAGGGTGTTCTCGGCCAGCCCGTAGCCGGGGCACATGGCCCGGGACCGGAACCCTGCCGCCGCGAACGTCTCGGCGAAGGCGCGAACAGTCGTCCACCGCACGGGCTCGGCGCCGTTGGCCGCCACCCGGAGGGAGGAGAGGTCCAGTCCGCCGGAGGTGCCGTTGTCGGTCGCGTCCCGCACACACAGTTCGTACGCGAAACTCGGCGCGGCGGTGTGGCTGCCGCGGAACCGGGAGATCGCCTCCAGCCAGCGGGCCGGACGGCGGATGAAGGCCTCGGGGGCCATGAGGTACGCCGGGATCCCCGCCCACAGCGGCAGGACGACACCGAACAGCATCCCCATGTCGTGGAAGAGCGGCAGCCAGTTGACCACGGCGCTGTCGGGGCGGCAGGGCCACAGCTGGTCCGTCTCGGCCACGTTGGCACGGAAGTTGGCGTTGCGTGACCCGCACGCCCTTGGGGTTTCCGGTGGAGCCGGACGTGTACTGGAGCAGCGCGATGTCGTCGGGACCGACCTCGGGACCGGTCCACTCCCCGGCCGGCGGTCGCTCCAGCGAGCCGACGTCCACCAGGGTGAGCCCGGCCAACTCCGGTGTGTCGCCGAAGCGTTGCTCCAGATCCTGTTTGACAGCCGCCGTGGTGAGCGCGGTGCTCGTCCCCGCGTCGTCGGCGATGCGCCGCAACCGCGTCAGGCCGCCGCGCCGGGTCGGCACCTGCACCGGAGCGCCCGCGACCCCCGCGGACATGCAGGCGAGGAGCGTGGAGACGAACTCCAGGCCGGACGGGAAGAGCAGCACGACGGCGCTGCCCCGGAGCCCCCTGGCATGCAGAACGGTGGCCAAGGAGCATGCGGTGTCGTCGAGTTGACGGTACGTCAGTGACTGGTCCGGGTGTTCGCCGTCACGCAGGAAGACATAGGCGATGTCGTCGGGCCGGGTCCTGCCGCGCAGCCGCAGTACGTCGGGAAGGGAGGGCAGCGCGGTCGTCGGCGGGCCGAAGGCCGTGGCGGTCATGGGTGTCGGGCCTTTCCTCGCTGTGGCGTGGTGCGTCCGGTACGTATCCCGCGCGGCGAGCAAGGCACGGGCGGGCGGCGTGAGGTGAGGGCGGGCCGGCTATCCGACGAGTGCCGGACTCGGCGCGGACCGCAGGGGATTGAGCCGCTCCTCGCCGATCGCGGCACGCAGCCCGGGATCCGTCACACCGAGGCCGGGCGCGGGCGCCAGGGCGAGGACACCGACCTTGCCGGTGTGGCCGTTGTTCTGCACCAGCCGGGCCGCCTCGCCGACCTCGGCCAGCGGGAACACCTCGGACAGGATCGGCGCGACACTGCCGAGCTTGAGCAGCCGCATCATCTCCGCGGCCTCGTTGAGATTCATGCCGTGGCTGCCGACGATGCGCTTGAGGTTCATCCAGAAATACCGGTTGTCGAAGGTGTGTTGATACCCGGTGCTCGATCCGCAGGTCACGACCGTGCCGCCGCGCCGGGCCACGATGACCGAGATCCCGAAGGTGGCCTGGCCGACGTAGTCGAAGACGACGTGCGGGTCCTCGCCGACCTCCTTCCGGACCGCCCGGCCGAGCCGCTTGGCCAGCTCCACCGTCTCGGCACCCGGCGCCGGGACACCGCCGATGCCGATCTCCTCGCGGTTGATCACCACGTCGCAGCCCAGCTTCGCCAACAGCTTCGCCTTCGCCTCGGAGTTGACCACCCCGACCGGAATACCGCCGCCGTTCTTGACCAACTGCACCGCGAACGCGCCGAGTCCACCGGTCGCGCCCCAGATGAGGACGATGTCGCCCTGCTTGATCCGGGCACCCCGGTCACTGACCAGCATCCGGTACGCCGTGCCACCGCACAGCGGGACGCAGGCCGTCTCCTCCCAGGTCAAGTGGCCCGGTTTGGGGAGCAGTTGACTGGCCCGTACGACGGTGTAGTGCGCGAGGCCGCCGTAGTTGGTCTCGTATCCCCACGCCTTCTGGTCGGCGCCGAGCATGCCGTCCGAGTGGGTCACCGGGTCCTGGTCGTCCACGACCGCCGCGTTGACGGCCACATGGTCGCCCACCTTCCAGCGGCGTACCCCGACACCGACGCGCACGACCACCCCGGCCGCGTCCGAACCGACGACCTGGAACGGCTGGTCGTGCCGGGCCGCGTAACCGCCGGCCCTCGCGAAGCGCTTCAGCGCGTCGAACGTCGAGATCGGCTTGAAGGTCGCCGACCAGACGGTGTTGAAGTTGACGGAGCTGGCCATGACGGCCACCAGCACCTCGTCCGGGGCGAGTTCGGGCATCGGCACCCGGCCCACCTTGAGCGAGCGCCGTACGTCGCGGTCGGCGGCGCCGTCGAAGATGCCGACGTCCTCCTGCCGGATGTGGGCGGCGACGAAGTCCGCCGGAACGGGAGCGCGTTCCAGCTCCTCCGCGGAGGCTCCGCGGAGCACCGCCTCGGTCAGTGAATCCATCTGTCATTCTCCTCGGGGTGAAAAGGAAATGCCGGTGCCGAATTATGTGGCCGACGCTATGGCGGTCCATTTCTGAATGTGAACCCCTAATTCTCGCGGTAGGGGTCGTGGCGGCCGACCCTGCTTCCGGTCTCACCGGACGTCGTCAAATCCGCAGCGCCTGGCGGTTGTTCGGGTGTTAGGGGGAGGTTAGGGGTGGGCGTGGAATGGGGTGTTCGGAGAAAATGGGACAGGTAATGGAGCGGGTTCGTGAAACCAGTCCCGGAATTTTCCGCGCAGCCTGAGAGAAGGGTTCGGCGAGAAACGATGAGCAGGCAGGCTGACACCCCTACGGTCCGGGCGGGCCACGGCACGGCCGCCCCCGTCGCCGTGATCGGACTGGCGTGTCGGCTGCCCGGAGCACCGGATCCGGACGCCTTCTGGAACCTGCTGCGCGAGGGCGGGAGCGCGATCGGCCCACCGCCCGGCGGCCGTTGGGCACCCGGGACGCACGGTGAGCCGCGCGACACGGAGTTCCCCGGCGGATTCATCGACGACGTCGACCACTTCGACGCGGACTTCTTCGGAGTCTCACCGCGCGAGGCCGCCGAGACCGACCCCCAGCAACGGCTCGTCCTCGAACTGGCCTGGGAGGCGCTGGAGGAAGCCGGAATCGTCCCCGCCACCCTCGCCGGCAGCTCCGTGGGCGTCTACATGGGCGCCATGGCGTACGACTACGCGACGCTCCGCCACCGCCCGGACGCCGCCCCCCTCACCCGCCACACCCTGACCGGCCTGAGCCGCGGCCTCCTCGCCAACCGGGTGTCGTACACCCTCGGCCTGCGCGGCCCCAGCCTCACCGTCGACTCCGCCCAGTCGTCGGCCCTGGTCTCCCTCCACCTGGCCTACCGGGCGGTGCGCGACGGCGACTGCGCGCTCGCGCTGGCCGGCGGGGTCAACCTCAACCTGGCCCCCGACAGCACCTCGGCCGCCGCCCGCTTCGGCGGCCTTTCGCCGGACGGCCGTTCCTTCACCTTCGACGCCCGCGCGAACGGCTACGTACGCGGTGAGGGCGGCGCCGTCGTGCTCCTCAAGCCCCTGGCAGCGGCCCTCGCCGACGGCGACCGCGTGCACAGCGTGATCCTCGGCAGCGCCGTCAACAACGACGGAGCCTCCGACGGACTGACCGTACCGAGCGCCGACGCCCAGCGGGACCTGCTGCGCCAGGCGGCCCGGGACGCCGGGATCGACCCCCACGAGGTGCAGTACGTCGAACTGCACGGCACCGGCACACCAGTTGGCGATCCCGTGGAGGCCGCCGCACTCGGCGCCGCCTACGGCACCGGCCGCCCCGGAGACCAGCACCTGCGGGTCGGGTCGGTGAAGACCAACATCGGCCACCTGGAGGGCGCGGCCGGTATCGCGGGCCTGCTCAAGACGGTGCTCAGCATCCGCCACCGACGGCTCCCCGCGACCCTCAACCACGAGACACCGAACCCGCGGATCACCCTGGACGAGCTGCGCCTGCGCGTACAGCGGGACGCGGGCCCGTGGCCCCGCCCCGACCGGCGCCTGATCGCCGGGGTCAGCTCCTTCGGCATGGGCGGCACCAACTGCCATGTGCTGCTGGGGGAGTCGCCCGCACGTGCGGAGGCCACCGGTTCCCCGAGCGGCGCACGCGACGACGCCGAACTCGTCGTCCCCTGGCCGCTGTCCGGGGCGACCTCCACCGCACTGCGGGCGCAGGCCGAGCGGCTCGCCGGTCATGTCCGGGCCCGGCCCGGTCTCGCAACCGGCGACCTCGGGCACTCGCTCGCGACGACCCGCACCCGGTTCGCCCACCGCGCGGTGGCGCTCGGCCACGACCGGGACAGCCTGCTGAGCGCGCTGGACGCGCTGGCGGCCGGCGCCCCTCACCCGGGCGCCGTGGTCGGCGCCGCACCCGCGCGCACGGACGGCCCCGTCGCCTTCCTCTTCCCCGGCCAGGGCAGCCAGTTGCCCGGCGCGGGCCGCCAACTGCACGACACCACACCGGCGTTCGCCAAGGCCCTCGACGAGGTGTGCGAGCACTTCGACGGCCAACTCGCCCGCCCGCTACGGGACATCCTCTTCGCCGCACCCGGCACACCCGACGCTGCGCTCCTCGACCGCACCCAGTACACCCAGGCGGCCCTGTTCGTACTGGGTACGGCGCTGCACCGCCTGCTCGAACACCGCTTGCCCGCACCGGACTTCGTCCTCGGCCACTCCATCGGCGGCCTCACCGCCGCCCATACGGCAGGGGTGTGGTCGCTCGCCGACGCGGCCACCCTCGTCGCGGCCAGAGGCCGCCTGATGGAGCGGGCCCGCTCGGGCGGAGCGATGATCGCGGTGGAGGCCACCGCCGACGAGATCGAACCGGCGCTCGCGGAGTACGCCGGCCGACTGGCGCTCGCCGCCGTCAACGGCCCCCGGGCGACGGTGATTTCGGGCGACGCCGACGCCGCCGACGAGATCGCCGCGCGGTTCGCCGCGCTCGGCCGCAGGACCCGACGGCTGCGCGTCAGCCATGCCTTCCACTCACCGCACATGGACGACGCCGTCGACGAGTTCCGCCGTATCGCCGCCACGCTCGACTTCCGCCCCCCGACCCGCACCGTGATCTCCGACGTCACCGGGAGGCCCGCCGACCCGGCCGAGCTGACCTCACCCGACTACTGGGCCGAGCACATCCGCAGGCCGGTGCGATTCCACGACGGCGTACGGCAGTTGGGCGATCTGGGTGTCACCGCCTATGTGGAGCTGGGGCCCGGCAACGTGCTCACCGCGCTCACCCGAGGCAGCCTGGAGGCTTCCCCCGCGACCGTCGTCGTCCCGCTGCTGCGCCCCGGAGTGCCCGAGCGGCTCTCCCTGCTCAGCGGGCTCGCCGAACTCGATGTCACGGGCGTCGACACGGACTGGTCCGGCTTCTTCGAGGGGAGTGACGGGCGTAGGCGAGAACGCGTGGCCCTGCCCACGTACGCCTTCCGGCGTCGGCCGTTCCGGTTCGCGACGTCGTCCCCTGCTCCGCAGGAGCCCCCGGCTCCCCAAGCTTCTCCGGCACCTGTGGCTTCCCGGACGGCGCCCACTCTGTACCCCACCCTGCACGCCGACCTCCTTCCCCTCGTCCTCGCTGCCGCGGCGGACGTCCTCGGCGCCGCTCCGGGCCAGGATCTAGACCCGGACCGGACGTTCAAGTCGCTCGGACTGGACTCGCTGGGCGCCGTGGAGTTCGCGGACCGGCTGTCCCGGGCGACCGGGCTTCGGCTGTCGCCGACCCTGACCTACGACCGCCCCACGCCCCGCGCCCTCGCCCGGCACCTGGCCGAACAGGCCGCCGACACCGCCGTAGAGGCACCCGAGTACGCAGGGGCAACCGCTGACGCGGGCAGCACAGATGGTGCGGACGACGATCCCATAGCCATCGTCTCCACCGCCGGTCGTTGGCCGGGAGGTGCCGACACCCCCGAGCAGCTCTGGGACCTGCTCGTGTCGGGGACGGACGCGACGAGCGGTTTTCCGGTCGGGCGTGGGTGGGACGAGAACCTGTACGACCCCGACCCGGAACGGCCCGGCACCTCGTATGTGCGCCGAGGGGGATTTCTGCACGACGCGGACCGGTTCGACGCGGAGTTCTTCGGGCTCTCGCCCCGCGAGGCCGACGCGGCGGACCCGCAGCAGCGACTGCTCCTCGAAACGTCCTGGGAGCTGTTGGAGCGGGCCGACATCGATCCCGCCGAGCTGCGCGGCAGCGGGACCGGGGTCTTCGTGGGCGCCACGCAGCAGGAGTACGGCCCCCGGCTGCACGACGGAACGGACGAGGGAGCCGGCTACCGGCTGACCGGCGCGAGTGCGAGCGTCGCCTCGGGCCGGATCGCCTACACGCTCGGCTTCGAGGGGCCGGCGCTCACGGTGGACACCGCGTGCTCCTCTTCGCTGGTGGCGCTCCACCTGGCGGTGCGGGCGCTCAGGTCGGGTGAGTGTGCCCTCGCGGTGGCCGGCGGGGTGACCGTGATGTCCACACCGGGCATGTTCACCGAGTTCAGCAGGCAGCGCGGTCTGGCCCCGGACGGGCTGTGCAAGCCGTTCGCCGCCGCGGCCGACGGTACCGGCTGGTCGGAGGGGGTCGGTCTGGTCCTGCTGGAGCGGCTGTCCGACGCCCGCCGGGCCGGCCGCCGGGTGCTCGCCCTGATCCGGGGCAGCGCGGTCAACTCGGACGGCGCAAGCAACGGCCTGACCGCACCGAACGGCCCCTCCCAGGAACGGGTCGTCCAACAGGCGCTCGCGGACGCCCGGTTGACCACCGGTGACATCGACGCCGTGGAGGCCCACGGCACCGGCACCACGCTCGGCGACCCCATCGAGGCGCAGGCGCTGATCAACACCTACGGGCAACACCGTCCGGCCGGGCAGCCGCTCCACCTCGGTTCCCTGAAGTCCAACCTCGGGCACACCCAGGCGGCGGCCGGTGTCACCTCGGTCATCAAGATGACCCAGGCGCTGCACCACGGCCTGCTGCCCGCGACCCTCCACATCGACCGGCCCACCCCGCACGTCGACTGGAGCGCCGGCACGGTCGAACTCCTCATCCGCAACACCCCCTGGCCGGACACGGGGCGCCCTCGTCGCGCGGGGGTCTCCGCGTTCGGTATCAGCGGAACCAACGCCCATCTCGTCCTTGAAGCGGCGCCCCCGGATCCGACCCCGGCCCCGGCCCCGACCCCGGCGGAGCCCACGCGTCCCGTCCCGGATGGCGGGCTTCCGGTCCCGTGGGTTCTCTCGGGCCGCAC
>NZ_JAEQAZ010000289.1 GCF_016654115.1 Streptomyces sp. MBT53 | reverse complement strand
TGCGGGTTCGTCGTGGCTGGTCGCGCAGTTCCCCGCGCCCCTGAAAAAAGACCAGTCACCGCGTCTTGTCCGTGACCGTTTGCAATGCCTGCGTCAACGCCCGTTGCAACGCGAACTGGCCTGCACCCACCAAGCCCGCGTCCGCGCCCAGGCTGGCGCGGTCGATCACCAGGTGTTCCGTCACCAACGGGTGGCAGCCTTCGTAGAGTTGGCTGCGGACCGCCGCGACGAAGGGTTCCAGGGTGGAGAGGATGCCGCCCAGATACACGGCGTCCGGGTTGAAGAAGTTGACGTTGGCCGCGAGGACTTGGCCGAGGTAGCGGCCGGCCTGGCGGACGGCTCGGGTCGCCTCGGGGTGGGAGTCGGTGGCGAGGCGTACGACATCCTCCGTGGTCGTCACGTCCAGGCCGTGGCCGCGCAGGATGCGGACGAGGGCCGCGCCCGAGGCGACGGTCTCCAGGCAGCCGGTGTTGCCGCAGGAGCAGGGGATGTCGTGGGCGGCCTCGACGCGGACGTGGGTGATCTCGCCCGCCGCGCCGGTGCCGCCGCGGTAGAGGCGGCCGTCGGCGATGACGCCGGCGCCGATCGCCGTGCCCGTCTTGACCATGATCGACTGACGGCGTTCGGCGGGCTGCACGGTGTGCTCGCCGACCGCCATGCAGTTGGCGTCGTTCTCGATGGCCGCCGGGACGCCGAACCGGTCCTCCAGCCAGGCCCGGACCGGGAACCGGTTCCAGCCGGGCATCCGGGACGGGAGGGTCACGACACCGCCCGCGATGTCGACCGGGCCCGGCAGCGAGAGTCCGACCCCGCGCAGCAGCTCCCGGCCGCGTCGCTCGGCGAGGCCCTGGAGGGTGTCGGCGAGACCCGGCAGCGCCGCCTCGGGACCGTCCGCCGTGGGGAAGGGCACCGTCGACACGTCGGTGAGCCCGCCGCCGGGCAGGACGACGCCCACGTGCGCGTGCTTGCCGCCCAGTTCGGCCGCGACCGCGAAGCCGTCGCTGCCGCCCAGCCGCAGCACCTTGCGCGGCCTGCCGCCGGTGGAGGAGCGCGTGCCGTGCTCGGCGACCAGGCCCAGGGACACCAGCTGGCCCACCGCCAGGGAGATCGTCGAGGGCGCGGCGCCGAGCAGTTCGGCCAGGTCGGTGCGGGTGGCGGCCTGCCCGGAGGCGAGGAGTTCGAGGACGTGCTCGGCCAGTGAGGAGACGCCCGAGGTGCCCTTCCGGCGATGCGCACTTTTTTCAGGCATGAAGGAAGTTACTTCCGGATCGGCGATCGAGGCGACGAGCGTAAGTCACCCACATGCCCTGTGCGCTTTTTCCAGAACGGCAGTAACAGGCTTTTTACAGCGGCACGCCTGTTTCTTCGACCACAGGGGTCGTTGACTGTCCTCACTCCCGCCTCCGCCCCTCTTTTTCCGAGGAGAACCATGTCCCCTGTCCACAAGAGACTCCTCGCCGGTGCCTCCCTGACCACGGCCTCGCTGCTGCTCGCGGGCTGTTCCGGGTCGAGCGGTACGTCGTCCTCCGGGTCGCACGACTCGATCAACTACGCGCTGCCCGCGAACTTCACCCCGAACTGGATCCTCCCGATCGGCACCGCGGCCCACCTCAACACCAACAACATCTCCATCGCGAACGCCCTGTGGGAGCCGCTGATCGCCTACGACGGCTCGACCGGGACCATGGGCTGGAACAAGAAGGGCTCGGTGGCGACCGCGGCGGACTTCGCGGCCGACAACAAGAGCGTCACGATCACTCTCGGCGCGCGGCAGTGGAGCGACGGGAAGCCGATCACCTCCAACGACGTGAAGTTCTGGTTCGACCTCATCAAGGCGAACAAGGCGCAGTGGGCGGGCTACAACCCGGGCAAGGCGCCGGACAACTGGACGTCCTTCAAGACGGTGGACGCGCACCACTTCACGATCACCTTCGACAAGGCCTACAACCCGCAGTGGATGCTGGCCAACGAGCTGAGTTCCATCACCCCGCTCCCCCAGCACGTGTGGGACAAGGCCGGGGACGCCAAGAAGGACTGGACGTACCTCAACAGCGCGGCGAAGAACATCAACGGCTATGCCACGAACGCCCTGTGGAAGACGGTCAGCGGCCCGTACACCGTGAAGTCCTTCTCCACGGCCGGCAAGGTCGTCCTGGCCGCCAACCCGAAGTACGACGGCGGTGAGAAGGCCGGCATCCCCACCGTGAACCTCCTCCCCTTCACTACGGCGGACGCGGAGAAGAACGCGCTGCGCTCGGGGAGCGTCGACTACGGCTACATCGAGGCCACCGACCTCGACCAGAAGGACAGCTTCACCGCGCAGGGTTACACCGTGAAGCCGTGGTCGGGCTGGGCGATCACCTACATGCCGTACAACTTCAACAACCCTTCCATGGGTGCCGTGTTCAAGCAGCTCTATGCCCGGCAGGCCGTGCAGCGGTCGATCGACCAGAGCAGCCTGGCGAAGGTCATCTTCAACGGGACGGCCGTGCCCGGGTACGGGCCGGTACCGCAGGCGCAGACCTCGTCGTTCCTGTCGGCCACGCAGAAGAGCGACCCGTATCCGTTCTCGACGTCCGCCGCCAAGTCCCTGCTCAGCAGCCATGGTTGGAGCGAGCAGGGTGGGGTCATGACCTGCACCGGCCCCGGTACCGGCGCCGCCCAGTGCGGTGCGGGGGTCGCCAAGGGGACGAAGTTCCAGATGCAGGTGCTGTCGCAGTCCGGTTCGACGGTGACCGACAACATGATGAGCGCGATCCAGTCCTCGCTCGCGAAGACCGGCATCAAGTTCTCCATCAAGACCGCGCCGGTCAACTCCGTGCTGTCGCAGACCCCGCAGTGCACCGCCTCGCAGTCGATCTGCAAGTGGCAGCTGTCCTACTTCGGTACGGCGGGCAGCTGGTACTTCCCGGCCTTCCCGACCGGTGACTCGCTCTTCCAGACCAAGGGCGGCGCGAACTTCGGCAACTACTCCAACGCCGACGTCGACAAGCTCATCTCCGCGTCCACGACGTCGAGTTCGACCCAGGCGGTCCAGGAGTACAGCGCGGCCCTCGCCAAGGATCTGCCGGTGATCTGGCTGCCGGAGCCCGACTACCAGATCTCCGTCGTCAAGAACGGCCTCGGCGGCTTCTCGCAGGACCCGCTCGCCAACTTCCACCCTGCGCAGTGGAAGTGGACCAGCTGAGGCATGGACACCCTCCTGTATCTGACCCGGCGGATCGCCCAGGCGCTGGTCGTCATCCTCATCGTGACGGTCGTGGTCTTCGGTCTGCTGCACGCGCTGCCCGGGGGTCCCGCACGCGGGATCCTCGGGCCGCAGGCCACGCCCCAGCAGATCACGCTCTTCAACCACGACCAGGGGCTCGACCGGCCACTGCCCGTCCAATACCTGTACTACCTGCGGCAGTTGCTGCACGGGGACCTCGGCACGTCGTACACCCTCAACGAGGCGGTGTCCCAGCTCATCGAGCAACGGCTGCCGAAGACACTGGTGTTGACCGTGCTGTCGGCGGTCGTGGGGCTGCTGCTCGCCCTTCCGCTGGGCATGTGGCAGGCGGTGCGGCGGAACAAGCCGGCCGACTACGTCATCACCACGTTGAGCTTCGTGGCGTACTCGACTCCCGTGTATTTCCTGGGACTCGTGCTGGTGATGGTCTTCACGCAAGTGCTGCGGTGGTTTCCTTCGCAGGCTCCGCAGGGGGACACGGTCGCTCAAGTCTTCGCGGATCCCGTCGCGTTGGTGCTGCCCGTGGTGACCGGGGCTGCCTCCATGGTCGCCGTGTTCAGTCGGTACATGCGGGCGGCGACCTTGGAGAACCTGTCCGAGGACTACGTCCGGACGGCCCGGGCGGGGGGTTCTCGGCAGCGGGCGATTCTCTTCAGGCATGTGTTCCGGAACTCGTTGACTCCGGTGATCGCGATGCTCGGGTACTACGTGCCGGTGCTGTTCGGGGGTGCGCTGGTTGTCGAGCAGCTCTTCAACTACCCCGGGATGGGGCTGTTGTTCTGGAGTGCGGCTCAGTCGTCGGACTATCCGGTGCTGTTGGGGTGTGTGTTGGTGATCTCTGTGGCGACTGTGGTGGGGACGCTGCTCGCCGATGTCGTTCAGCGGGTTGTGGATCCCCGAGTGAAGGCGGCTCGGACATGAGTTTTCAAAGTGCGGGCCGGTGGGGGCTGGGCGCGCCCCGCGGCGGAGCCGCAAATCGACACAGCCCCGCGCCCCTGATTGCTCGCTTCGCTCGCAACAAGCTTGCTGTTGCCGGACTCGTAGTCGTCGGCCTCTTTTTCTTCCTCTGCTTCGTGGGACCGCTTCTCTACTCCACCGACCAGATCCATACCGACCTGACTCAGGTCAACCTCTCGCCCAGCGGCTCCCATTGGCTCGGTACCGATGCCGTCGGGCATGACGAGCTGGGGCGGCTCATGTACGGCGGGAAGGTGTCGTTGCTCGTCGGGCTTGCCGCCGGGGTGCTTGCCACCGTCATCGGGACACTCTGGGGGTCGGTCGCCGGGTATGCCGGTGGGTGGGTCGACGCCGTCATGATGCGGATCGTGGATGCCGGGATCGCGATCCCCGCGCTGTTCATCCTGCTGGTCGTGTCCGCCATCACCACGCCCGGCGTGCCGGGGCTGATTCTCATTCTGGGGCTGGTGTCCTGGCTCGTGCCCTCGCGGCTCGTGCGGGCGGAGACGCTGACCCTGAAGCGGCGCGACTATGTGCTGACCCTGCGGGCCATCGGCGGTACCCACGGGCGGGCCATCGCCCGGCACATCCTGCCCAACTCGGTGTCGACGATCGTCGTCGCGGCCACCTTCCAGGTCGCCGACGCGATCCTGCTCGTCGCCTATGTGTCCTATCTGGGGCTGGGAGTTCAGCCGCCGGCGACCGACTGGGGCGGCATGCTCTCGGCCGGGCTGACGGCCGCCTACTCGGGACGCTGGTGGCTGATCGTGCCACCGGGGCTCGCGATCATCCTCGTCGTGTGCGCGTTCAACGCGATCGGTGACGGACTGCGGGACGCCTTCGACGTAAAGGGACGCGGATGAACAACATCCTGGAGATGGAGAATCTGGGCGTCACCTTCGCCACGGAGAGCGGTGACGTGCCTGCCGTGCGCAGGGTTTCGTTGCGGGTCGCGCCCGGCGAGACGCTGGCCCTGGTGGGTGAGTCGGGGTCCGGGAAGTCGACCGTGGCGCTCGCCGCCCTCGGGCTGTTGCCGGGCAACGCCCGTGCGTCCGGGGGTGTTTCGGTCGGCGGTACGGATGTGGTCGGCGCCGGTGAGGGCGAGCTGTCGCGGCTGCGTGGGCGTATCGCCTCGATGGTGTTCCAGGAGCCTGCCACCGCGCTCGATCCGCTGACCCGAATCGGCAGGCAGATAGCGGAAGTTGTGCGGAACCATCGGGACGTGTCGCGGCGGGAGGCGGCTGCCGAGGCCGTCGCGTTGTTGCGCAGGGTCGGTATTCCCGATCCCGAGCGGCGGGCTTCCGCGTTTCCGTTTCAGTTGTCTGGTGGGCAGCGGCAGCGAGTTGTCATCGCCATGGCCATCGCCAACTCGCCCGGGCTGCTCGTCGCGGACGAGCCGACCACCGCGCTCGATGTCACCGTGCAGGCCGAAATCCTCGATCTGCTGCGGGCGTTGGCCGTCGACTCGGGGACGGGCGTGCTGCTGGTCACGCACAACATGGGGGTCGTCGCCGATTTCGCCGACCGGGTCGCCGTGATGCTGGAGGGGGAGATCGTGGAGACGGGGGCGGTGGAGGACGTGCTGCTGCGGCCCACGCACGAGTACACGCGGAAGCTGTTGGCGGCCGTGCCCCGGCTGGCCGTGAGTGAGCCGGCGGGTGACGTACGCCGACAGAGCGAGGGGGCGCCCGTCGTCGAACTCCGGGGTGTGGGTGTGCGGTTCGGGCGGGGGCCGCGTGCCGTGCGGGCGCTGGACGACGTGTCGCTGACCGTGCGGGCCGGGGAGACCGTGGGGCTCGTCGGTGAGTCCGGGTCGGGGAAGTCGACTGCGGCACGCGTGGCACTTGGACTGGTGGCGCCAGAGTCCGGGGACGTGTCGCTCTTCGGGGCCGATCTGCGCAGGGCGCGGGGGCGGGCGCGGCGGGCCCTGCTGGCCGGGGTCGGTGTGGTGCTGCAGGATCCGGTGGCCTCGCTGGACGCGCGGATGAGTGTCGCGGAGTGTGTGGCCGAGCCGTTGCGGGTGCACCGACGTGGCATGGGGGCCGTCGAGCGGCGGGAACGGGTTGCCGAGGTGCTCGAACTGGTGCGGCTGCCAAGGGAGTTGGCGCGGCGTGGGCCGCGTGAGCTGTCCGGTGGGCAGCGGCAGCGGGTGAGTCTCGCCCGGGCGCTGGTGCTCGAACCCCGACTGCTGGTCGCGGACGAACCCACGAGCGCGCTGGACGTGAGTGTGCAGCAGACCGTGCTGGAGGTGATCGCCGAGCTGCAGAGGGAACTCGGGTTCGCGTGTCTCTTCGTGTCGCACGACCTGGCCGTGGTGCAGCGGTTCGCGGGGCGGGTTGTCGTGATGCGGGGTGGGCGGGTCGAGGAGCAGGGGGCGACCATGAGCACCTTGCTGCACCCGGAGACCGCGTACACGCGCCGGCTCATCGCCGCCGTGCCCGTGCCCGATCCGGTGCTCCAACGGGAGCGCAGAGAACGCCGGGTGGCGTCGGGGACGGAGGCCGGCGCGTGAGCGAGGCTCACCAGGTGATCGCCGGTGTCGACATCGGCGGGACCACCACTCAGGTCGTGCTGTGCACGGAACAACTCGACGTCCTGGACCGGGTGGAGGTGCCGACCCCGGCGAGCGAGGGCGGGGCCGCGATGGTCGGCACCGCGCTGTCCGCGCTACGGCTGCTGCTGGACCGTACGCCCGCCAGCTTGCTCGGGGTCGGGGTCGGCGCGGCCGGGCTCGTGGATGTACGGACCGGGCGGATCCTCGTGGCGAGCGACTCCTTCCGCGACTGGGCCGGGTTCGAGGTGACGGCGACTGTCCAACAGGCCCTGGGTGTACCGGCGTTCCTCGACAACGACGTCAACGCGTTTCTGCGCGGGGAGGTCGCGAAGGGAGCCGTCGCGGGTGAGGAGAACGTGCTCGCGATGACGCTCGGCACCGGGGTGGGTGGCGCACTGTGGCTGAATGGCGCCCTTTACGACGGGCCGCGTGGGGCGGCCGGCGAGATCGGTCATGTGCCGGGGTTCGGCGAGCTGCCGTGCACGTGCGGTGGGCGGGGGCATCTGGAGACGCTGGCGTCGGGGCGGTCGATCGCGGCGCGGTACCGGGAGCGGACGGGTGTGGACCGTACCGCCCGTGAGGTCTCCGGAGCGGCCCTCGGCGGCGACCCGGACGCGCTCGCCGTGTACCGGGAGGCGGGCCGGGGGGTGGCCCGTGCGCTGCTGATCACGGCGGGGCTGCTGGATGTCACGACGTGTGTGATCGGCGGGGGTGTCAGCCGTTCGTGGGAGCTGGTCGGGGCGGCCGTGCGGGAGACGCTGGCGCTGGAGCCGCCGGTGAGCGGGCACCCGGTGCGGGTGCTGCCGGCCCGGCTGGGCGGTGACGCGGTGGCGGTCGGGGCGGCGGCCCGGGCGCGGACGGAACTGCTGATCCACACAGGGGGCTCGTAGCGGACACCTACGTGAACGACGAGAACCGGCCAAGCACGACCGTGTGATTGACGCGCACGCGCCCCATCTCTACCTTCTGATCGACTTACCGAACCCCGTTCGGGATATCGAACTTCTGTGAGAACGATGGGCCGCTCGCACCCCACTCGCACCCTGGAGAACACATGGCCGTCCCCCCTCTCCCCCACCCCTCCCGCCGCCTGTTCCTCGGCATGGCCGCGACC
>NZ_JAEQAZ010000288.1 GCF_016654115.1 Streptomyces sp. MBT53 | reverse complement strand
GGACGGCGTCGCGCAGCGCGTCCGTCAGGCCTCGACGCACGCCGGTACCGGAACCGATACCCGTGCCGGTGCTGGTGCTGGTGCCGGTCGGTTCGAGGTGGAGGTCGACGCCGAAAGTGGCCCATGATTTCGCCATGGAAATGGACCATACTCCTGGGCTGCCTGGCTTCTAGGGTCAAGACATGACCACAGCACAACAAGCTCCTTACGCCCCCGAACACGACCCCCGTCTCAACTGGGCCGAGCACGCCCCCGAGGTCTACAAGGCGATGGTCCGCCTCGACGCGGCGGCCCGTCGGGGGCTCGACCCGGCGCTGCTCGAGCTGGTGAAGATCCGTGCCTCGCAGCTGAACCACTGCGCGTTCTGCCTCGACATGCACACCAAGGACGCGCTGGCGGCGGGCGAGAGCGTGGAGCGGATCATCCAGCTCGGGGCGTGGGAGGAGTCGCGGCACTTCTACACCGAGAAGGAGCTCGCGGCGATCGAGCTGACCGAGGCGATCACCGTCCTCACGGACGGTTTCGTGCCGGACGAGGTGTACGACCGGGCCGCGGAGCAGTTCGAGGAGGCCGAGCTGACCCAGCTGATCGCCGCGATCACGGTGATCAACGCGTGGAACCGGTTCGGCGTGAGCACGCGGATGGTGCCGGGGCACTACAAGGCGGGACAGCACAAGTGACCTCGCGGACACGGCTGTTGGACGACCGCCGGGACCGGGTGATGGTCAACCGCCGGGTCGAGCGCGGGGGTCGCCGGCCGTGAGCGGAGTCGAGGTGTTCCGGCGGCTGCACCGGGGGCGGCTTCCCGGGGATCCGCTGGTGTTGCCGGGGCCCTGGGACGCTGCCAGCGCGCGGGTGTTCGTGGACGCCGGGTTCCCGGCGCTCGCCACGCCCAGTGCCGGGGTTGCCGCCTCGCTGGGGTACGAGGACGGGGCGACTCCGGCGGACGAGATGTTCGCGGCGGTCGCGCGGATCGCCCGGGCCGTGGACGTGCCGGTGTCGGCGGACGTCGAGGGCGGCTATGGACTCGCGCCGAAGGAGCTGGTGGAACGGCTTCTGGAGGCGGGAGCCGTGGGGTGCAACCTTGAGGACTCCAACGGGGGTGTCCTCAAGGACCCACGGCAGCACGCGGACTGGCTCGCCGAGGTACGGGCGGTGGCGGCGGACGGCTTGTTCGTCAACGCACGCGTCGACACCTTCCTGCACGGCGACGGCAGTCCCGAACGGGCCATCGAGCGGGCCGCGTTGTATGTCGCGGCGGGTGCGGACTGCGTCTATCCGATCAGTGCTCCGACGGCCGTACTGCCGCTGCTGCGCTCCGGCATCCAGGGGCCGCTCAACGTGTTCGCGCGGCCGGACGGCGAGGGCCCCTCGCCCACCGAACTCGGTGAACTCGGGGCCACTCGCATCACGTTCGGGCCGGGGCTCCAGCGGTGGGCGGCACGCGCGCTGCAGGGAATGGCCGCCGAACTGAAGCGCGGTGAGCTGCAGGAGACGGTGAACCGACCGAGGCGGTGAACCGACTGGGGCGGTAGACCGCCTGGGGCAGTGGGCTCAGCCCGCGAACCAGCGCACCGGCCTCGGTGCCAGGTTCTGGTAGACGTGCTTGGCCTCGCGGTACTCGGCGAGTCCGGCGGGGCCCAACTCCCGTCCCACACCGCTCTTCCCGAAGCCGCCCCACTCCGCCTGCGGGAGATAGGGGTGGAAGTCGTTGATCCAGACGGTGCCGTGCCGCAGCCGTCCGGCGACGCGACGGGCGCGGCCCGCGTCGGCGGTCCAGACGGCGCCGGCGAGACCGTACTCGGTGTCGTTGGCGAGCGCGACCGCCTCGTCCTCGGTGCGGAAGGTCTCGACGGTGAGGACAGGTCCGAAGACCTCCTCGCGTACGACGGTCATCTCGCGGTGGCACTGGTCGAGGACGGTGGGTTCGTAGAAGTAGCCGGTGGCGGGGCGGGTCGCGGAGGGCTCGGGGCGCCTGCCGCCGGAGCGGAGCACCGCGCCCTCGGCGAGGGCACCGGCGACATACGACTCGGTCTTGGCGCGCTGCTGCTCGGAGACGAGCGGGCCGCACTCGACGCCGTCCTCGGTGCCCCGGCCGAGGCGGATCTTCGCGGCGCGGCGGGCGAGTTCGGCGACGAAGCGTTCCCGGACGGTCTCCTCGACGATGAGCCGGGCGCCCGCCGAGCAGACCTGGCCGCTGTGGATGAAGGCCGCGTTGAGGGCCTGGTCGACGGCGGTGTCGAAGCCCTCCTCGGTGGCGCAGGCGTCGGCGAAGACGACGTTGGGGTTCTTGCCGCCGAGTTCGAGGGCGACCTTCTTGACGGTGACGGCGGCGGCCTGGGCCACCTTGGTGCCGCTGGCCAGGCCGCCGGTGAAGGAGACGAGGTCGACGTCCGGGTGCTCGGCGAGCCGGGCGCCGACCGAGTGGCCGGGTCCGGTCACGATGTTGGCGACACCGGCAGGGAGCCCGGCCTCGACGAGCAGCTCGATGAGGGCGATCGTCGTCAGCGGGGTGATCTCGCTGGGCTTGACGACGAAGGTGTTGCCGGCCGCGAGGGCGGGCGCGATCTTCCAACTCGCCTGGAGGAGCGGGTAGTTCCAGGGGGTGATCAGCGCGCAGACACCGACGGGTTCGTGCACGACGACGCTGTGGACATCGGTCGTGCCCGCGTCGACGACCCGGCCGGGGGCCTCGGCGGCGACGAGGTCGGCGAAGTAGCGGAAGGCGTCGGCGACACAGTCGATGTCGATCCGGCCCTCCTCGACGGTCTTGCCCGCGTCCCGGCTCTCCAGCAGACCGAGCCGTTCGCGGTCGCGCACCAGCAGGTCGGCGACGCGACGCAGCAGGGCGGCCCGCTCGGCGACGGGTGTGCGCGGCCAGGCGCCCTCACCGCCGTCGAAGGCGGCGCGGGCGGCGGCGACGGCTATGTCCGTGTCCTTCTCGTCGCCCTCCGCGACCACGGCGAACGGCAGCGCGTCCGCGGGGTCGATGATCTCGCGGGTGGCTCCGGAGAGCGCGTCCAGCCACTCCCCGCCCGCGTGAATGGTTCTGCCCGCCTGCTGTTCCGTCGTGTCGGCCATGATCGGTGGTGCCTTCCGTTCCTGTTCAGCGCCCCGGCGTCACCCCACTGTCGCGCTCGAGGACTGCGAGCGCCTGCCCGGAACGTCCGAATGCATGCGCGATCCCTGGCCGGAAGTGGGCCGGATCACTGGGCAAGGGCACAAAAGCCGCAGCAGCGTGGACTCCGGCGACTCCTTTGACTAAAGTCAAAGAAATATGGAGCCCATCATGGACAGCGCAACGGAATCGGCGTCGCCCGACGACATCGCCGCCTTCCGTCGCTTCAACCGCTACTTCACCCGCCGTATCGGCGCCCTCGACGACCACTACCTCGGCCAGGACCGTCCGCTCGGCGAGGCACGGCTGCTCTTCGAGATCGGTGACGGCGTCTCCCTGCGGGAGCTGCGCGGCCGACTCGCCCTGGACGCGGGCTACTTGAGCCGGATGGCGAAGTCCCTTGAGGCGCAGGGCCTGGTCCGGCTGACCGTGCCCGCGCACGACACCCGGCTGCGCCAGATCGAGCTGACCCCGGCCGGCCGCGTCGAGGTCAAGGAGCAGCACCGCCGCGCCGACGCGCTCGCCGCCGGTCTCCTCGGCACTCTCACCGCACCCCAACGCGCCGAGCTGACCCGGGCGTTGGCGACCACCCGACGCCTCCTCCGGCTGGCCGGCATCACGGTCGCGCTGATCGACGGCGCCGCCGAGGACGCCCGCAGCTGCCTCGACGCCTACGCCGCCGACATCGACGCCCGCTTCCCCGAGGGCTTCGACAAGACCGATCTCGTACGGCCGGAGGAGGTCACCGGCGACGCGGGCGCGTTCTTCGTCGCGTACGAGGAGGGGCGGCCGGTCGGCTGTGGGGCGCTGCGCACACTGGAGCCGGGCACGGGCGAAATCCGGCACGTCTGGGTGCACCCCGACGCCCGCCGCCTGGGCCTAGCCCGCCGCATCCTGACCGCACTCGAACTCGCCGCCGCGGCCCATGACTTCGCCGTCGTACGACTCGACACGCACGCGACGCTCACGGAGGCGCAGGCGATGTACCGGGCGTGCGGGTACGCGGAGATCCCGGCCTATGTGGACCATGTCTACGCGTCCCACTGGTTCGAGAAGCGGCTGTCCGGCGCCCGCTGACCCACCTCCCCCAGCAGCTCCCGCATGCAGGCCCGCAACCACGCGTGCGCCGGGTCGGCGTCATACCGCGGATGCCAGGCCAACCCCAGCTTCAGGGCGGGGAGTCGCAGCGGTACGTCGAAGGTGACGAGGCCCAGCGTGGCGGCCAGCGGCACGGTCCAGTAGCTGATCAGGCCGATCAGGTCGGTGTCGCGCAGCACGAACAGTGAGGCGGGGAAGGTGCCGACGGTGCCCACCACCCTGCGTTCCAGGCCGAGTTCGGCGAGCCGCGCGTCGACGGGACCGTGCAGCTTGCCGCGCCGCGAGACGATCAGGTGGTCGGCCTCGCCTGCGAACCGCTCGGGCGTCAACTCACCCTCCAGCAGCGGGTGTCCGGCCCGGACGACGCCGACCATCCGGTCCTCGTGGAGGAGTTCGTGGTGCACCTCGGGGGCCGTCGAGTCGATGACGCCGACCTCCAGGTCGGCGGTGCCCTGCCGCAGGACGGGCGCGTCGACGTGGCTCTCGGCGAGGAAGCGGATCCGGATGCCAGGCGCCTCCGCGGCGGCCCGCGCGAGCAGCCGGGCACCGTAGAGGGCGGCGAGCGCGTCGTGCCCGATGATCGTGAACGTCCGGCTGACGGCCCTGAGGTCGGTGTCCCGCCCCGGTGCGAACAGGGCCCGCGCCCGCTCCACCACCGCGCTCACCTCCGCCCGTACCGCCAGCGCGTGCGGGGTGGGCACCATCCGCCGCCCGGCCCTGACCAGCACGGGATCGCCCAGCGCCTTGCGGATCCGACCGAGGGTGCGGCTCATGGCGGGTTCGGAGAGATGCAGCCGCCGGGCGGCGCCCTGCACGCTCTGCTCCTCGAGCAGCACGTCCAACGCGACCAGCAGATTGAGGTCCAGGCTCCCCGGGCCGCCGGAGGCCACGGATTGCGTCACACGCACTCACCCCTTGCGAAGGTTGCACTGGAAAGCAGGCCACCGCCGAGCCTACGGTGACAGGGCACCCCACACCACACCCGGACTCCCTGGAGGAGCCGTGCCTTCCCACGCCCTGAAGAGGTCCACCCTCCTCACCCTCTGCGCCTGCGTCCTGGTCGCGCAGAGCATGGTCGCCGCCATCAACCTCCTGATCCCGCAGCTGAGTTCGTCCTCCCTGCACCCCTCGCACACAGAACTCCTGTGGACGGTCGACGCGTACGTCATCGTGTTCGCCGGACTGCTCATCCCGGCCGGCGCGCTCGGCGACCGGCACGGCCGCAAGGGCGCCCTGCTCGCCGGCCTCGCCCTGTTCGCGGCGGGCGCCGCCACCAGCGCGCTCGCCCAGAACCCGGCGACACTGATCGCGGGCCGCGGGCTGTCCGGCGCGGGCGCGGCGCTCATCACCCCGGCGACGATGTCGATCCTCGTCCACCTCTCCGCCCCGGAGAACCGGGCCCGCGCCATGGGCAGTTGGACCCTCTCCCTCGGCCTCGGCGGACTCGCCGGGAACCTCGGCGGCGGCCTGGTCGGCCAATTCCTGTCCTGGCGTGCCCTGTTCGGGGCGATGGTCCCGCTTGCCGCCCTGCTGGCCCTCGCGGTCGTCCTCACCACCCCGCGCACGGAGCGCGCCGCACACAGCAACCTCGACCCCGCCGGCACGCTCCTCCTGACCACCGGCCTGGTCGCCGTCCTCTTCGGCATCATCGAGGGCCCGACCTACGGCTGGACCTCCCCGCGCATCGTCACGGCCTTCGCGGCGGGCGCCGTACTCGTATCGGCCTTCACCCTCCACGCCCTGCGCTCCCGCACCCCGCTCCTCGACCCGCGCGTCTTCACCTCCCCGGCCCTCCGCGCCGCCACCCTCGGCACGGCCACCGGCTTCTTCGGCCTGTTCTCCCTCTTCTACGTCAACTCCCAGTACCTGCAAGGAATCAAGGGCTACGGCGCCGCCGTCACCGGGGTCGCGATCGTGCCGCTGACGATCGGCATGGCCCTCGTCCCGAAACTCGCCGTCCGCTGGTCGCACCGTCCGCGTCCCGTCATCGGCACCGGTCTCGCCCTCATCGGCCTGGGCCTGCTCGGCGCGTCCACCGCCGACGCGGGCACGCCCTACTGGACGTACGCCTGCTGGCTGCTGGTGATCTCGGCGGGCACCGGGCTGTCGATGCCGGCGCTCACGGTCGGCGTGGTCACCTCGTTGCCGCCGCACCAGACGGGCCTCGGGTCCGGCCTGGGCACCTCGGCCCGCGAACTCGGCGCGGCCCTCGGCGTCGCGGTCACCGGTACGATCCTGGCCGCCCACCCCGACCTCGCCGACGGCATGGGCCCGGCGCTGCGCACGGTGGCCCTGATCGTCCTCGCGGCGACCGGAGTCGTGGTTCTTGGGCACCGCGAGCGGACCGCCACACGCACTATCGCGTCCGGCGAGAAACGCGTACTATCGCGTCGCGTCTGAACATCAACTCCCCTCATGCACCGCCCAGTTGAGGAGCCCCCGTGCCCGCCGCCCTCCTGAACCCCGTCCTCGACCTGCTGACCCTCCGCGCCACCCTCACCGAGGTCGAGCCGATCACCGCCCGGATGCGCCGGCTGCGCATCGAGGGCGACGCCCTGGCCGGGCTCGACGTCCGCCCCGGCCAGCAGGTACGTGTCCTGGTCGGCGGCCTGACCCTGCGCACGTACTCGGTGTGGCGCCACGACCCGTCCGGCGCCGTCGAGTTGTGCGTGCTGGACCACTCCGAGGGAGGGCCAGGGGCCCGTTGGGGGAAGAGCGTCGGCGTCGGGGAGCAGGTGCGGCTGCGCAAGCCCGAGGGCACCTTCACCCTCCGGCCCGACGCCGCCCACCACGTCTTCGTCGGCGAGGAGACGGCCTCCGTCGCCTTCGGCGCGATGCTGGCCGCGCTGCCCGAGGGGGCGCGGATCTCCGGGGTCGTGGAGACGGAATCGGACGCGGACCGGCTGCCACTCGCGCACTCCGATCGGCTCAACTGGCTGACCAGGGGCGCGACTTCACTTCCGGACGCGGTGCAGCGCCTCGCCCCCGAGCCGGGTGGGATCGCCTATGTCGCCGGGGAGGCCCGGACCGTACAGGCCGTACGGCAGGTGCTCGTAAGGGAGTTGGGCTGGGACCGGCGGTCCGTCCTCACCAAGCCGTTCTGGGCGCCGGGGAAGCGGGGACTGGAGTAGCTCTTCCACCGGTCAGCAGTTCGCCCCCACCGCCCCCGTCGCTCCCGTCGCCCCCGTCGGGCAGAAGGAGGCCACCGCCTCGTTGAGCGGGTCCCTGATCAGGGCGGGCGGCACGGACTCCGGGCCGCTGACGTGGATCGCGTAGAGCGAGCCGTCCGCCGTCGCGAAGCGGTGGTCGATCACCCGGCGGGCGCCGTGGTCCAAGTCGTCGTAGCGGTAGGTGAGTTCGGCCCAGGTGGGGCCCGAGGTGCGGCCGAGGACCCGGTAGCCGGGCTGGCGGGCGAAGCCGTAGCCGGGGGCGTGTTCGGCGAGGTCCAGGGACTCGGCCGGGGAGTGCTCGGAGACGCGGAAGATCTGCAGGCGGCGGGTGCCGTCCGGGGAGTCGTAGGAGATCACCGGGGCCTTGGTGCCCTGCCGTTGTACGCGGGTCCAGTCGCGGGGGATCTCGACGCTGTAGCCGGTGGGGTCCTGGGTGGTGCGGTAGGCGGACCGGGCCGCGGTCACCTGGTCGTGAGCGGCGGCGGTGCGGCCCTGGGTGACGTACCAGAAGCCGCCGCCGGCGCCCGCGCCCAGCACGACCGTGACGGCGACCACGAGCACGACCCGCCAGGCGCGGCGGCCGGAGACCGGCACGGGAGCCGGGGCGGGGGC
>NZ_JAEQAZ010000287.1 GCF_016654115.1 Streptomyces sp. MBT53 | reverse complement strand
CCGGAGGGACCCCCCACTCAGTGCCTGTTTCTGAACCCCCGGAAGACGCGGGCTCGGTAGCCTGGTAGCAGGCGGCGCCTAGACCAAGTTGGTCGCGACCAACTTGAGATCGATCAAGGTCACGGCCACCCGGTGGGCTCCTGGTGGCACTGACGACCGTCAGCGTCATCCCAGCCGCAGAAACTTCCGTTCGGGCAACGGTCACCGTGACCGTTGCCCGAACGCTTTCCCAAAGTTCCTATTTCGGACTGACGGGCCTTGGCCTGCTGATACGGGGTTCAGAAACAGGCACTCAGGCCCGGCCCATGGCGCAGGCGCCGAGGTGGCGGCCGCCGATGACCGCCACGGCGTCGAGGAGGACGAGCACCAGGACCACGGGCAGCAGCTCGCCGAGGAGCCGCCGCCGACCGTCCGGGCCGTCGAGGACGAGCACCAGGCCGCCGCCGACGTGCAGGCCGAGGAGCCGGACCGGACCCGGGGGAGTGGTTAGCGTGCACACGCTAAAAGATCTTGGAAGTTCTTCGGGGCAGGCCTCTGACCTGCGGTTTTGTGGCGACACGAACGGGGTCGGAGTTGCCTGTGATGCTCTAGTGCTGTAATCTAGTACTTGTCGGAAAGGGGAACGGCACCCCGGACCGACACCACCAACACCAGCGCGACGCGATAGGAAGTGCACCATGGCGACCACCACGGCTACCACCGTCGAGATTCCCGCCCAGGCTGAGCCGGTCGAGGCACCCGCCCAGGCTGAGCCGGTCGAGGCACCCGCCCAGGTCGACCAGGAGCACGGCAGCCGGATCATCGCCGCCCTTGAAGGCGCGTGGGCCGCGATCCGCGCGGCTCACCCCGAGGTGCCGCAGGTCGTCATGATCACCGGGACCGGCCGGAGCACCACCGGCGTCAAGTGGGGGCACTTCGGAGCCGACTTCTGGACGGTCGAGGAGGGGGCGAAGAAGGGCCGCGCCCCTGAACTGTTCGCGGGTGGTGAGCTGTTGAGCCTCGGCGGCCGCCGCACCATGCAAACGCTCATCCATGAGGCAGCCCACGCCGTCGCTCACGTCCGGAAGGTCAAGGACACCAGCAGCGCGGGCCGCTACCACAATCGGCGGTTTGCCAAGATCGCCGAGGAGCTTGGTCTTACCGCCCCGACGCAGCCCGAGAGCGTGCGCGGATTCTCTGAGTGCCGCATCACCGATGCCACGGCCGACCGCTACACCGCAGCGATCAACGCCCTGGACATCGCCCGCCTCCCGTACGTCTACGACCCGTTGGCCATCAGCTTGGGCGGTGGCACTGACCGCCCCGTCGTCGGCGGCACCGAGGGCGAGGACGAGGGGAACGGCGAGGAAGGGCAGCCGGGCAGCGGCGGCACGGAGGAGCCGGAGCCCGTGGCGAGGCCCGCGAAGCGCCCGCCGACGCGGTTCCTGGTCATCTGCGGGTGCACCAAGCCCGGCAAGGACGGCACCCCGGAGCCCGCCCGCCGCATCCAGATCAGCCGCGCCACGTGGGAGTTCGGAGGCGAAGACGGCGGCCTCATGTGCGGGAAGTGCGGCGAGCCGTTCAAGAAGGCTGACGAGGAGGAGGCCGACGCCAGCTGACAAGGCCCAGCAGAGGGGGCGCCCACCGGGCGCCCCCTCTGTCACGTGGTACAGCTCGCTTCGCGCGTCGGCTCCGTGGCCAAGGTGCGGACCGTAGGCAGCACTTACGGTGCCGAGTCTCGGGTGGCGGGCCGCCGGGACGGACAAGCCAATGGGGGAGTGGTGACGGCCGGCTGTGGTGCCGCCGTACGGCCCTGGCGGCCGCACGGCTCCGTACCTCCGCCCGCCGGCTGTCCAGTGACAGGCCGTCAGAGGTGCCGTGCCGTGGCCGAGGTCCAGGCCCCCAAGGCGACCGGCTCAATTCCGATCCGACAAACGGACTATTCGCGGCATAGGGCACGCCAAACCCCGGAGTCGCAAAGAAAGTTCCGCGCCACGCCGTTTGACTTGCTGCAAGACTCTGCGATCTCTGACAAGATCCATCCATGAAAGATCGCCGAGGAGTGGGTGGGCCGCCGCGAGGGACACGGTTCCGCGCGCCTCACTACGACCCCACGACGGGCGAGGCGTACCGACCGGGCTCGAACTTCGAGCCCCAGAACGCCGTGAAGCTACTTCACATGTGCGAGCGACTGGACACCAGCGTGGCCGGTTTCCTCAACACATTGGTGGAGTTGCTGGAGGTGGACCCGCGCACGGGTCAGCCCGTCGGATGGCCGAATGCCGTACGTCTGAAGGAGGCCGGATGATCTAACCGGCCGATCAACTTCCTGGCCCCCTAAGCCGGGTGTTGGTTGGAGCCATCGGGGTCTCAGCTTCGAACGTGGTTGTGGCGACCAGATTGCCGAGACTCCCGATCCCAGATCGAGCACGTAACCGCTGTCCGCCGGATTCCTAGGCCCGACAGCCGGGGCTTTCGTGCGTCCTCTAACACCGAGGGAGCGTTGCCATCGTAGCAGCGAGCCACGGTGGCGGTAGAGGCTTGCCTCAGACCGGTGTGTCATCGGCGCTTTATCAACAAGGCGACCTGTTCCCTGCCGCCGCCACGCCCGCATTCCCCCCTGCCGCCGTACGGCGTCCAGGGGTTTCTAGCGTGCACACGCTAGGACTGTCACCGCAGGCCAGGACCCTTACGCGATTCCTCGGCGAGCTGTCCCCGCGCACCCACGTACGTGCTGCCATGGGGACGCCCGACGCCTGGCGGAACGCCTACCCGGACACCGTGGCCGTAGCCGAGGTGGAGCCGAACCGGCCCGTGGCGATGTACTTGACCCGCCGTCAGCGCGGGTCGTACAGGTTTACGGCCGTCGTACTGGACTGCGACGCCAAGCAGGTGACCGCCGAGCAGGCCGCCGCCGACGCCGAGTTGTTGGCCGACGCCGCCCGCGCCGAGGGCATCGAGCCCGTACCCACCCAGTCCGGCCCGAACGGCGGCCGCCACGTGTGGACCGGGTGCGCCGAGGGGGTGCCCGTCGCCACGGTGCGGAGGATCGCCCGCGCCGCCCGCATCCTGTGCCCGTCCGTCGACATCACGCCCCTGATGAACCCGAAGGCCGGCGCGGTCCGCCCGCCCGGCGCCGCCCACCGCGACGGCGGGCACAACGAGTTGACCGCACACACCATCGAGCAGGCCGTGACGGCCCTCGGCTCCGCCTCGGCCCCGGCCGAGGCGTTCGATCGCCTGGCCGCCCGGCTGGAATCGATGGCCGCCGCCCGCACCATCGAGCGCCCCACGAGGATCAGGACCGCCCCGGCCCCCGCCGGCCGCCGCGCCGCCGAGGACGACGAGCACCAGGACGCCGCCGTACCCCCCTCGATCCAGCAGCGCGGGCCGATCATGCGCCCCGTCGTCACCGACGAGGCCGGGTGCCCGCAGCTCGCCGTACCGTGGCGCCCCCTCGGCGAACGCGCCATGAAGGGGCTCCGGCGGAAGCTGACGCGCCATCACGACCACTCGCAGCAGGCCCACGCCCCCGCCCGATCCATGGCCCTGGCCGGATGGACCCAGGCCGAAGGTCTCGCCGTGGTGCGCGACGCCGAGTCGTCCCCCGCGCTGGAATGGCTCCGCACCGAGCGCCAGCCGGACGGCACCCGCGCCGCCCGCTCCGAGGAGGACACCGCGCGCCTGTGGGCCCGGGTGTGGTGGCTCGCCGTCCAGGACGCCGCCCGGATGCCCCGCAGGCCCGAGGACAACGGCGGCCGCCATGAGCGGACCGAGGCCGAGGTGGCCGTGGTCGACCTGTTCGCCCGGATGCGGGCAGCCGGCCCCGCCCGGTGGGGACGGGAGTCCGGACCGGCAGACGCCGCGATCCTGGCCGCCCTGGCCTGGCTCATGCTCACCGCCGGCACCACCGACGTGAGCGCCAACGTCCGCCGCCTCGGCGTGCTCGCCGGATACAGCCGCCAGACGGCATCCCTGGCTCTGTGGCGCCTCATCCGGGACGGATGGCTCACCGTCACCGCCGAGGCCGAGCGCAGGGCAGGCAAGGCCCGCCGGGTGACCCTGGCGACCGAGCACCAGTGCCCCGACCACGACGGCCACCGATGCGCCATCTACCAGGCCACTGACCACGTTTCACCAGTTCACACGGGGTCTGACAGAAGGCGGAACGCCGCCGCGCCCCCCACCCCCCTCGGCCTCTCGGTTGACCTCCCGGCGCACGTACGCTCCCTGATCACCCACCAGCAAGCCGACGTGTGGCACTCCCTCGGTCACCACGCGGCCCGCACCCTCCGGGAGATCCACCAGCAGGACCGCCCCACCCTGGCCCACCTCATGATCGCTACCGGCTACGGCCGCCGTGCCACCCTCCGGCACCTCCACCAGCTCGAGGCCCTCCAGCTCGCCACCACCGCCCGGCCCCGCCGAGGAGCGCCCACGTACGCCGCCACGGCCCGCCCGCTGTACGAGGCCGCCCAGGAGACCAGGACGGCCGGACGCGTCGCCGGCCTGGCCGTGGACGCCCGCGTGGACCAGGCCGCGCACGAGTGGTGGGCGGCCGAGGAGGAGTGGAGCGCGCTGCCCCGCGCCGAGAAGCGCGCCCGCGGACCCCGCCCCGGGCCGGACCAGATCGTCATCCCCGGCCAGGCCCCCGGCGCCCGCGCCTACCCGCGCCACCGCGACGGCCGCGCCGACCACCGCCGCGCCCGTCAGATTGAGGCCCAGCGCCTCAACGCCACCGGCCTACTCGCCCACGCCCAGCAGCTCGCCCAGGCCGGACACCTCATCGACCCCGCCCACCTCAGCGCCACCGGAGCCGAGCAGCCCCAGCCCCGACGCCGCAAGCGCCCCGTCCTCCCAGCCCGTCAGCACTGCCGGCACTGCCAAGCCGCCCCCGGCGAACGGTGCGTGACCTGGCGGGGCACCCCGGCCGCCGAGTGGCACGCCGCCCGCCGAGCCGCCGCCCAGGAGGCCGCCGAGGCCCCGACACACGGAGGTCAGCAGAACAGCGCGTGAGCCGCCCGGGACGCGGTAGAGTCGTCGCCACGGCGGAACGGAGCCGGGCACCCCGACCACCACGGCGGAGAAGCCCAGGAATCGCCCCCGCCGGACCGGCAGCCCCAGCCGAACCGCCCACCGGGCGGACGCGCCGGCCCCGCTCAGCGGGAGCCCGCCAAGGCCAGGGAAACCTAGCGTGCACACGCTAGAACTGTCGTCAGGGGCCACCGCCCGACCGCAGCGGCCGCAGCCGCCGGGGGCGGAGCCCCCGAGCAGGACCAGCCGGCGAGAAGTCGGCCACCCACCACCCCCGGAAATTGGCGCCCTCTTGCCAACGGCTAATTACTGGAATACTAGAAACAGTAATCCAGAAATGATAGGCTGAGGTCATGACGGAGACCACCGAGACGAACCGCGACCCTTACGCGTACGCCTACCTCATTGACGGCCGCGTGCCCGCTCGGCCGTACGCCGGCCCCCTGGCCGAGGTCGAGGGCCGCATGGGTATCGACGGCACGGCCACACTCACCGTGCGGGTGCACGACGCCGGCCAGCACGGCACCACCCGCCGCGAGGCCGCCGAGCGCCTGGCATGGGGGTACGGGGTGCGCACCCGCCGGGTGTACGCCGACCTGTTGGCGGACCGGCTGGACCGGCACGCGCTCCGGATCGAGGGTCACCCGCTCGCCGTCGCCCGGTTCGCCGCCGACCTCCCCGGATTGCTCGTCGCCATCGAGGCCGCCGCCACGGCGATGATGCGCCGGCTCGCCGGATGGATGCGCGACTCGGCCCACGGCCAACGGTGGACCGAATGCCACAGCCCGCAGGACTGGCGGACCGAACGCCGGCACTGGCGCCGTGCGTTCATCCGGCACCTGGCCCCATTCGTCGGCCCCCATGCGCCGGAGACCGGCGCGGAGATGCCGGATTGGTCCGAGGACTGGTTGCGTATCCCGTCCCGGATCGCTCAGGCCATGGGCCCCACCATCGACACCGAGGCCGTGCGCGACCACATGACCGAGGCCCTGTTGTTCGCCCAGGCCGTCACCGCCGAGCCGCGCCCCGTCGAGCCGCTGCCGGAACCCCGGAAGTACGCCAGCGTGTACGACGCGATCCACGCTCCGCAGGAGTACAGCCAGGAACTCGGCGACGTGGTGACCACGTACGGCCCCGACCCGGACGCCGGCACCGAGCTGGAGACCGCGGCCGCCGTCGAGGTCGAGGGCGACGAGCGCCAGGCCGCCGAGGTCGAGGTGGACGACCAGGTGACGGCGGCCGCCGTCGAGGCCCGTGCCGAGCTCACCGAGCCGACCACCGCCCCGCAGGTCACGGCGCCGCCCGCAGCCCGCCCGGCACCGGATCGAGGGGCGGCCGCCGTGCGGATTGTCCGCCGCCGCCGTCCGTACGGCAGCATCAGGACCCACACCGGCCCGCAGGCCCGCGCCCGGGGCCGGCTCAGGCCGCCCCAGCGGCCCGGCCCGGCCGCCCGTCCCCGCACCACCACCAGGAAGGCCGCACGCCCGTGACCACGAACGACAGTCAGTCGGCCGACGACCCGTTGGCGCACCTGTCGAACCGGCTTGCCGGCCTCGGCATCGAGATCCCCGCCAAGGCGACGCCCGCGCGGGAGGCGTCGGGTGGAGAGGCCAACGGGGACGACCACGAGGAAGAGGCGCCGTACGGCTACTGGCCGGAGCCGTGCGCCAACTGCGGGAAGCTCATCCCCCGGGCCAAGCCGGCCGGCGCCGGACGACCGCCTGAATACTGCGACAGCACCTGTCAGAACGAGCGCAAGGCGGCCCGCGCCCGCGAGCGCAACGCGCCTGGCCTGCCGGGGCAGCTCCTCCGCGTCGAGGAGACCGTCACCAGGATGGAACAGGTCGCCGCGGACATGCGGTTGGAGCTGTCGAAAATCAACAGCCCCGAGGGCATCGAGGCCCGTCTAGCGGCAGCTCGCGCAGCCAACGCCAATGACGTGGCACAGGCCAACCAGGAGACCGTACAGGCGAAGGCGGACGCCGCCGCCGCCCGCTCGGAAGCCTCCCAGGCCCGCGCCGACCGGGAGGCCGCCGAGGCCGCCGCCGACCGCGACCGCGCCGAGCGCGAGGCCGCCGACGACGCCCGGGAAGTCGCCGAGCAGAAGGCCCGTGAGGCCGAGCGCCGCCGGGACCTGGCGGAGCGGAAGGCGGGGGACGCTGCCGCCGCCCAGCAGCTCGCCGAGGAGGAACGCGACGCCGCCACCGGCCGGGCCGAGCGCGCCGAGCACGAGGCCGCCGAGGCGATCCACCAGCGCGACGCCGCCACTGAGCAGCGCGACGAGGCCCGCCAGGCCGCCGCCGCCGCCCAGGCCCGCGCCGAAGTCGCCGAAGAGGAACGGGCCCGCGCCGAGGAAAAGGCCCGCGAGGCCGAGCGTGCACGCGAGGCCGCCGAGCGGGAACGGGACGGCGCCATCCACGACGCGGCACAGGCCGCCGTTGAGGTGGTGGAGGCCCGGACGGCCCAGCGGCTCGCCGAGGAGCAGGCCCGCCAGGCGGAGGCGGAAAAGGAGGAGATGCAGGCCGGATACACCCGCGCACTCGCTGAGACCAAGGAGGCCAAGCGTGAGCGCGACGAGGCCGCCGGGCAGACCACCGAGGCCAACCGGCAGCGTGCCGCCGCCGAGGAGCGCGCGACCAAGGCCGAGGGCGGCCGCACGCAGGCGGAGGACCGCGCGGAGCGGGCCGAGCAGCGCGCAGAGCGCCGCATCGGCGACGCCGAGAAGCGCCGGGACGACCTGGCGGCCCAGCTCGCCGCCGAGTCGACCGCGCGGCAGCAGGCCGAGCAGGGACGGGCGGCCGCCATCCAGCGCGCCGACGACGCCCAGGCCCGCGCCGAGCGAGCCGAGCGAGAACGGGCGGAGGCCGCCCGGCAACTCACCGAGGTCCGTACCCAGCTCGCCGCCGCCCAGGCCCGCGCCGAGGTTCGCGCCGAGACGGAGAAGACTGCCCAGGGCAAGGCGGGCAAGTCGGCCAGGCGAGGCAGGAAGCCGGCCGAGGAGGAGACGACGCCCGAGCCGATTCCCGGGCAGATCGCCGTACCGCTGTCGAACGAGACCGACGAGGAGCCCACCACATGACCAGCCCGACCGTCACCCCCGTCCCGTTGCTCGCCCCCCTCCGAATCCTCCAGGCGGACGAGTACGACCGTGCCGTGAAAGCCGGCGTACGCGCGGCCCGTTCCGTCTCGCGGGCAACCGTCGAGGAAGTCACGGGTGCCGTGCTCGCCGAGGTCGGTCTGTTCTCGCCACCCATCGAGCCGGACGAACTTGACCCGGAGTTCTGCACCGCCCAGTGCCTCCCCTTCGACCCCGAGACGTGCGACACATACAGCCTCGGCCAGTGGCAGCAGTGCGGCGACGAGCCAGGCCACGCCGGCGACGGCCACGACAACGGCGACTTCTCGTGGAGCGATGGTCAGCCCGGCACCGTACCCGCACGCCACGGGACGGTATGACGACGAGCACCAGGCCGTGAAGCGTGCCCCCGGGTAGAACACCGGGGGCACTGCCATGTCTGCCGGAAAAGGCCACGGGCCACGGCAGAAACTCCCACTCCCACACAGCAGATTTAGCGTGTGCACGCTAACCCTTGTGGGACCGACTGGCGGTCATCGGCGGCCGCC
>NZ_JAEQAZ010000286.1 GCF_016654115.1 Streptomyces sp. MBT53 | reverse complement strand
ACGTGGAGGTGGACGCGGCGGCCAGACCCACACCCCGGCGCCCGCCACCACCGGTACGACCCCCGCCGCGCCCACACCGAAGCCGGCGAAACAGCAGCCGAAGAAGAACGCACCGGCCAAGTCCGGTACCAGCGGCGGCAAATCAGACAAGACCGGCAAGGGAAAGAAGCCGGTCACCGGCAAGAACACGAGCACGAGCACGAGCACCGGCAAGAGCAAGGCCAAGACGGCGCAGCAGCCCGGCACGACCCCGCCCGCCCCGCTGTCTCCCTACATACCCCCCACGGGCCGAGCCGTCCTGACCCCCGGCGACGGCAACTGCCTCCTCTACGCCGTCATCGGCAGCGCGCCGCACCTGGTCCGCACCCACCTCCGGCAGGCGACCCCGGCCATCGCCGCGGGAACCGCCGCCTGGCTCGCCCGGCCCGACGACGTACGGCAGACCCTCAGGACGGTGGCGGGGAACCCGCAGACGACGCACCGGGGAGCGGGCCACCTGCGGGCCGCACAGCAGGGGTTGCAGAACCTGGTGGTGGCCCGGCTGGCGGCGGCGGGCAACGGAAGTCGGCCCCTCCCGCCGCAGGTGCTCGGCCAACTCCGGGGCGTTCTCGCCGACGGGTTCGCCGAGACGGTGCCGGGCATGCCCGACGCCCAGATCGACAACGAGCTGGCCCGGTACGGCATCCAGGGCATGACCCACGCCGAGGACCTGGACCCGGCCGACCTCCAGATGCGCTACACGCTGGCCGTCTCGGCGGTGAACGCACCCCCCGCACCGGCCGGCAACCCACCGAGCAACCGGCGGATGTTCGCCTACCTCCAGGCAGTGAACGCGCTGCCGACGCTCACCGCCATGACACCGGCCGAGCGCCGCTCGCTGCTGATCGCCGGGTACCACCGGAGCACCGCCCCCCTCACCGCATACGAGGCGGGCGAGCTCGACCGCGCGGTGCAGAACTGGTCGGACATGTGGGCGCACCCGGTCGGGGACACCTTCCTGCCGCTGCTCGCCGACACCCTCGACGCCCCGATCCACGTCTTCGAGCCGGTGGCCACCACACCCGCCGGTCCCCGGGGCATCGTGCTGCGCTACGGCCCGACGACCACCAACACGCCCGCGCTGGAGGTCCACTACACGGGCCTGAACCACTACAGCGCCAGCGGCGCGAACACCCGCACCGCCCCGGAGACCGTCACACCGTCGAAGGCGCCCCGGGGTCCGGAGGACGCCAACAGCCTTCAGCCGGACGGCCGTTACCGTCCCGCGCCGACCCGTGACACCACCGACGACCTGCCCGCGTCCCGTGTCGTCGATCCTGCCCCCAAGGACACGTGGCACGACCTGCGCCCGTACGCCCGCGCGGCGGTGCACAGCACGGAGCGGTTCGATCCGCACGCGGATCAGAGCAACGCGCCCCGCCCGGGGGTCCTCAGCGGCGCGACGACGCTCGTCCGTGCCAACATCCGTCGTATCCAGGCGCCCAACGGTCAGTGGGTCCGGGACTACACGCTCAACCTCCCGGTCACCACCAACAACCCCGCGCTGACCGGGCAGTTCAAGGACCGCATCACCGCTCTCCTGGACACGCACCTCAACTCCGGCCTGGCGCTGCCCAGTTCAGGCGACCAGCTCCACATCAACGTCAATCTGATCGACGACCCGTCCCACCCCGAGGCGATCACTCTCACCGACACCGAGAACCCGGCCCGCGCCGACCAACTCCACCTGGATGCCCACCACTCGGACGAGGATCTCCTGCACGAGGTCCTGCACTACCTGGGCCTGCCGGACGAGCAGCGCGACAACGACTTCCTGTTGCGCAACCACCCCAACAGCACGACGGTCCGCACCACCGGTCTCATGGCCGACACCAAGAGCCCGGTCCACATCCCCGGCCGCTACCTCCGCGCGATCGAGGACGTCACCGCTGCGGGCTCTCAACTCCACGACCACACGGGCCAGTTGGAGGGCGGTCCCGTCCAGGACCCCGACACGACCCCCATCCCTTCGGACTCCTCCCTCACCTGGCCCACCTCCAACGCCCCGGCCGTCCCGCCGTCGCCGCGGGGCCAACACCAGTCGACGTACGTGACGTCCTACGGCGCGCTCCCGGACGGCACGGTCGGGTTGGTGTACGCGGAGCCGTTCTCCGACGAGGTGATCGAGGGGCTGCACGGTCAGGTCTACGAGGCGCTCGGGCTGGATGCGGACAACCCGCCCGAGTCGGTGCGCGAGCAGGTGCGGGATGTCCTGAGCCGGGAGAGCCTCGCGCTCCAACTGCCGTATCTGCGCTCGAACGGCGGGTACCGCGTCACCGTCCGGGTGGACGGGCGCGATCACACCGTGGACGTACAGCTGACGCTTTCCGATGCTCGGGAGTCTTTGCGGCAGGGGCGTTTCGACGAGCGTGACCCGGACAAGCATGTCGAGCGGCGTGGGTTCGGGACGCGGGAGAACTTCTCCAGTCAGCCGTCGGGGACGTATCGGACCTTCCAGGTGCCGTGGACCGGGTCCTGGCCGATCACGGCCCCGACCGCGGTACGGGCGATCGACGGATCGCTGACGGCGGCCATCACGCACAACCAGGCCAGCGACGCGACGACCGTCACGCAGGCCGTCCAGACGACCTCGGCCCAGCGTTCCAACGAGCCTTCCGATCCAGTGGAGTTCACCACGCGGTGGCGGGTGCGCGTGGACGCCCCGGCGGTCACCGCGGCGCCGGCCACGACGGCCACGGCGCCCGCCCCGGACGGGTGGAGCGTGCCGGTGTCGCACGGTCCCACCACGATCTGGTTCCCCCGGCATCTCACCACCGCCGACCCGGCGCCGGGTTCGCTGCCCCCGCCGGCCGATCCGGCCGATCTCCCGCTCTACGGCGTCGACTCGGTGATCGACCCCAGAGCCCTGTACGAACACGTCCACCAGACCTTCCGCGCGGATCTCGACGACACGGCGGCCGGGCAGGTCGCGGACTTCCTCTCCGAGCAGGTGCTGCGCGGCACGCTGCCCATGCAGGTCGACGGCGGGATCTACTCGCCCGTGATCACCGATGTCGACGGCAACGCGGTCGGCATGCTGCACCTGGTGACCGTGCCCACCGTCGGGACCCCGGTGCGGCAGAGCACCCCGGGCCAGATCAACCTGGAGAGCCACCTGGTCAACACCGCGAAGGTCGACCTCTCGTCGAGGTACACCAGCGGTCTGGGGGTCAGCGGCAGCGGTGCCGCCGCGCTCACCGGTGACCAGAGTCCGGGCCATCCGGACGCGTCGAGTGTCATCGGCGGCAGTCTCGGCCTGCGCGGACAGACCCAGGCGACCGTCACCAACACCTACAGCGCGGGCAGTTCGGCCGGCACGATGCACGCCGTCCGCACCAACCGGGGCCATCTGCTCACCCCCTCCGGCGTCACCTACCAGGTCACCCTGATCCGGCCGGACGGCACCCAGACAGCGGCCCCGGCGCTCACCCGGGCCCACGGCATGGACCTACGGGTCCTGAGCAAGGCCGACGCCACGGGGCGCGCGCCCACCGTGGCCGAGACGCGTGAACTCCCGGACTCGCTGGAGCGGTTGGACGGCATCGGGCTGAGCGCGGCGCCGCTCGACGTCACCGGCACGGACGGCCTGTTCGACGAGGCCGAGGCGTGGCTGCGCCGTGAGGGCTTCCTGCCGTCCGCTGCCACCGGTATCGGCGTGCTGCGCAACCACGAGCCCGAGCACCAGATCCGGCTGCACGCCCAGCTGAACAACCTGCGCCGGTTGCGTGAGGCACGTTCCCGCACCGGGTTGCGTGCCGCGACCGACTCGATGGTGGACGGCGGTCACGCCCTGCACTTCGAGGTGCCCAACAGGACCGACACCGGCGTCCGTCGGGTCCGGCTGCTGCTCACCGCCGAACGCGACACCACGCAGGCCAGCACCCACAACCTCGTTCTTCCGGGCATCCAGGTCATGGGGCTGGCCCAGATGGCCGGCAGCGATGCCGAGCAGCGCGGTGAGTCGTACGGCGGTGCGCTCGGACCGATGGCCAGCGTCAGCGGACCCACGGGACCGTGGGGGTCGATCGGGTTCGGGGGCGACTACCAGTACGGCCGGCAGATCACGCACGGCGACACCGTGGGCGGTGCCACGGGGCACGACCAGTTCTTCATCGCCACCGGCCAGGACGCCCACGCGTTCGATGTGCCGGTGCGGCTGGCCCTGGACCTGTACGCGGGCGACGGTGACCAGCCCAGCGAGCGGTTCGGACAGAACGTGAACCGGTCGGCGGCCCCCGCCCCGGCACCCGTTGTCGCCCCGGCCCCGGCTGTCACCGGCGCGCCTCCCGCCACCGGTACGGCTCCCGTCGTCCCCGCGCCTCCCGTCGTCCACCCGCCGACCGTCACCGGCACGCTGCGGCTCGCGGTGCCGAACGGCCGTACCCGCGCGGCCACGGCGGCCCCTGCGACGACCTCTGCGGCGACCACCTCCGCGACGACCGTCGCGCCGCGCCCCGTACGGGTCGACGGGGCGCCGCGTCCGGCCAACCCGGTGGACATGGCCCGGTTCGACGGCACCGACGCCCACGGTGTCCCGCGCCCGGAGCTGGTGCGGATACCGGACGACGCGCTGATCGACACCGTGCGCGGAGCCGCGGCCATCGAGTCGGTCTTCCGGCGGGCCGCCGCGGACATCCGCCGCCAGGCCCAGCCGACGCCCCCCGCCACCACGGGCACCGGCACGGGTCCGATCCTCCCGGTCACCGCTCCTGCCCCGACCGTCGCCGCGCCCCCGCCCGCACGCGACGGTGTCTCCCCGCTCGCCGGGCGCGGGCTGACGGACAGCACGACGCGCGCCGCCGAGACCCGGCACGCGGCGATCACGCCGGGCAGTCTGGTCGCCCACGGCCACGAACTGTTCAAGAACTCCTACGTAGTTGAGGGCCTGAGCCTGCCCGGGACGCTCGCCGACGGTCAGTACACGCTGGAGATCCAGGCGGTCGCGCACCGGCCCCGGCTGCTGGACACCACCCGGCAGTACCTGGAGACGGGCGTCTCCGCCACCGACAGTGCCCAGCAGCTCAAGTCCCTGGGAAAGTCACACCAGTTCGGCGGCAGCGGGGTCCTCACCCAGAACCCGCCCAAGCAGCCCAAGGGCCCGGTGAACGCGGCCGGGCAGGGCAACACCGGTCCGGAGTCGGACGGTTCGGTCTCCACCAGCCAGACCAGCGGCAAGTCGTACAAGGGCCTCTTCAACCCGTCGGCACGCCTCGGCCATGTCTCCCGTACCGACACCGCCGACACGCTCGCCGCCGGCACGGGCGTCAACCGCACCCCCACCGAGAGCGGCGACCTGCACCGGGTGGTCGCCGACGTCACCCATCTGGTCACGGTCCGGGCCGGTTCGCGCAACCTGCTCAACGGCGTCGGCGAGCCCGGCACGATCGAGCCCGTCAGCTTCGTGGTGGACGTCCCGGACGGCCTCCAGTTCCTGATGACGCAAGGCCAACTCGCCCGCGACGCACGGTGGATGGGCTCGGTGCAGGGGCTCGCCCCCGCGCCCGCCCCGACCCTGACGGCGCCCCTCCCGGCGCCGTACACACGCAACCGCGAACTGGGCCTCGGCGGAGTCCTCTCGGTCATCGAGTACGACCGGCCCGTCGCCGCCCCCGTCCCCACGACCGGGCCCAACGCCGGCCAGATCCCGCTGGGGCCGGTCGCCCTGCGGGAGCGGCGCGGGCGGATCCGGCGCGAACTGCTCGCGCTGGTCGAGGCCGAGGCACCCGGAGCGGTCACCCCGGGGCACCCCGGCTACCAGCAGGGTGTGCACGGGCGCGTCGCGCAGCTCACCTCGTCCGCCGGGCTGCGCTCGCTGCCCGGCCGCGGTCCGGACGGCACCCCGCGCCGGGCCACCACCCGCTTCCACTTCCGCCACCACGGCTTCGGCGGCGAGCGGTTGGTCGAGGTGACGCTCACGGCGGTGCCCCGGCGGACCCAGAACCTGGCCGCCGTGCTGGGTTCCTCGACCCCTGGCTCGGGCCTGGAACAGTGGCAGTCGCACACCGCCGCGGGCCGTACCACGACCCGCGCCTCGGTCCGCCAGACCCAGCTCCCGGTCACCCTGACCACCCGCTACCTCCGCCCGAACCAGGGTCCCGACCCCAGCAAGACGGACCGCTCGGCGCCCGTGTTCACCCCGCAGTCGGCCAGCAGCATCTCCGCCAGGCGGGCGACCACGGCCGACAACCGCTTCTGGCTGCGCACGGACAACGGCGCCGACTTCGACGGCCTGGAGTACGACTACGAGCTGTCGGTCCGCTCCGCGCTGGTCGTGGACTGGCCGCCGAACGTCATCGGCGGTCTCATCCAGAACGGAGTCATCGCCTGGGCCGACGCGGACGGCGACGTACGCCGGTTGACGGAGGCCCTGCTCGCCCGCGGTAACCCGCGCACGAGCACCGTCCCGACCCGGCTGGCGCTGCGGTTCACCGGCACCGAGGCCATCGCGCCATCCGGTGGCCCGGCCCGGGTGAACGCTCCGTCCGCCGTTTCCGGCGTCGACCCGCGCAATCGCGTGCGGCCGACCGGGCCGGCCGCCGGCCCGTATCTCGTCCCCGCGCAGATGTTCCACCCGGTGGGGCCGACCCCGGCGTTCCACTTCGACGGCTGGGCGCATCTGGAGACCGCCCTCAACGACGTGGCACCGCGCGGCGGACGTGGCTGGCACGCGCAGATCACCTCCGTCTCGGTGGAGGGACAGGCCGTCCGGCTGGGCCAGTTGATCCAGGCCGGACAGGTCGCCCTCGACCGCCCCCGGCTGGCCGCCGACCTCACCCGCAAGATGCCCGGCACCGCGCCCTTCGAAGGCGCACCGGACCGGCCCTCGACCATCGCGGTGTCGCTCTACAACCCGCGTCGCTCCACCAACGCCGACGACGTCACCCTCGACCAACTCCACAACACCACCGACACGGTGAGCACCGCGGCCGGTGCCGACCACTCCCTCGCCACCTCGTTCACGCAACTCCTCAGCGGCGACGACGACAACCACGAGATCGCCGGGATCGGCGTCCCGCTCGCCCAGCGGCAGACCCAGCCCTCGACCTTCGGCGGCACCACCACCGGCAGCCGCCGCGACTGGCTCAAGTCCGGCAGCACCTCCGCACCCGCCAACGGGGCACGCGGCACACGCAGTTACGTCGTCGACGCCGATGCCCATCTGCTCGTCGAGGGACCCGAGGGCACCCGCCATGTCACCGGCACCGTCACCCTGCGCGTCGAGGAACGCGACCTCCTCGGCCACGGTCTGCTCACCCCGGCCGAATTCCCGCCGGACGTCCACGACCTGCCCGCGCTCGTCCCCGACTGGGCCACCGCCCAACCGCACACCCTGCCCGAACGTCTGCACTCGGCGATCCCCGCCGGCAGCCGGGGCGTGCAGTTCTGGGCGGCCCTCGGCGACGACCCGCAGGGCACCCGCCTCGGCCAGGCCCTCTACGCCGCCTCGCGCACCGCCGTGCTCGGCCACCGCCCGGTGGAACTGATGACCCGTGACCAACAGGGCGTCCGCCGCTGGGAGTTCACCCCCGAAGGCGCCCTCGTCACCGCCGACCCCGACCTGACCACCGCGTGGAACGCCTTCGACGCGCAGGCCGAAATCCTGCACAACGCCACCCACACCCTCGCCGACACCCCGCAGCTCCTCAACCGCCTCACCGCCGCCCTCCAGCAGGCCAACCGGGCGCACGCCACCGCCGTAGAGACCCATCGGAAGGCGCGGCTCGCGGTCACGGGCGCGATCGACGTCCACCGGCGGGCGACGGAGACGGCCGCGGACTCGGCCGAGGCCGCGCGCAAGGCCGAGGCGCTGGTGACACGGATGAAGCGGGACCTCGCGGAGGCCCGGAGCACCGTCACGACCCTGCCGTCGGTGATCCAGCGGCATGTGCGGGACGAGGCCAAGGGGCGCCACGATCTGCGGACGGCCCTGGCCGCGCTGACGCAGGCGGAGAACGCCGTGCGCGCCGAGCGCGTCGCCGCCGCGCGCGCCGCCGCCGAACAGGCCGC
>NZ_JAEQAZ010000285.1 GCF_016654115.1 Streptomyces sp. MBT53 | reverse complement strand
GGGGCGGGGGTGGGCGACGGCGCGGTGTGGGGGAGCTGGACCGCCGAGAGGGCCAGCGCGATGGTGATCCAGTTCAGCCAGGCGAAGTTGCCGGACAGGACCAGCCACAGCTGAGTGGCGATCATCAGAGACGCGGCGGCCGTCGCGACCGGCTGCGGGGTGAACAGCAGGACGGGCACGGCGAGTTGGGTGAGGTGGTTGGCGGCGACCTCGATCCGGTGCAGCGGGCGGGGGAGGTGGTGGAAGAACCAGCTCAGCGGGCCCGGCATCGGCTGGGTCTCGTGGTGGAAGTCCAGACAGGTCAGCTTCCGCCAGCAGGCGTCACCGCGCAGCTTGATCAGACCCGCGCCGAACTCGACCCGGAACAGGATCCAGCGCAGCAGGAACAGCACGACGATCGGCGGAGCCACCTCGTCGTTGCCGAGGAGGACGGCCAGGAAACCGACCTCCAGCAGCAGCGACTCCCAGCCGAACGCGTACCAGGTCTGGCCGACGTTGACGATCGACAGGTACAGCGCCCACGGCACCAGCCACGCCAACATCCCGCCCCAGAGCGGGAGTTCGGAGTCGAGCCCGGCGGCCAGCGCCACCGACACCGCGCAGCCCGTCCACGCGCAGACCGCGAAGAAGCGGTCGGTGTAGTGGAGTTGGAAGAGGCTCGGGGCCCGCCGGAACGGCATCCGGCGGACGAACCGGGGGACCGGCAGCATGCCGCGCTCACCGATCAGCGCACGGAACTGCAGCGCCGCCGTGAGGAACGCGACCAGATAGACCCCGGCCAGGGCCCGCTGGAAGACCAGCCGGCTCAGCCAGTAGTCGGGTGCGGTGAACCATCCCACGACCGTGCGCTCCTCCCTCCATCGTCACACCTCGGTCGACCGTCACTCTGTGTCTTCCATGTCTCCGGTTGCGTAACCCAAGCGGGTGAAGCAGACAATAGTGGCGAATCACCCGGCTTGAGGCGGGAGAACACGGTGCGCACATCGACCGGAACCATCGCCACGGCCTGCGCGCTCTCGGCGGCGCTCCTCGTCGCCGGCTGCGGCGGCGACGGCGCCCACGGCATGAAGTCGAGCGGCAAGGCCACGAAGTCGAGCGGCGAGGTCTTCCTGCAGCCCGTAGCGGCCCAGGGCCCCGACCCCTTCACGGACTCCACGGCCACCGCGCCGAGCACCCCACCGCGGGTCACCCGAACGCCGCAGTCGACGCCCACGCGGCCCGCGCCTTCCCGGCCGACACCCACCCGGACCGCTTCCCCCGCGCACACGCAGGCCGTCTCCGGCGCCACACCCGGCCTCTACGGCGGGACCGCGCGGAGCGGCAGCTGCGATGTCGAGCGGCAGATCGCGTACCTCACCCGCGACCAGGCGAAGGCCGGTGCCTTCGCGCAGGCCGAGGGGATCTCCCGGAGCGCGATCCCCGGCTATCTGCGCGGGCTGACCTCGGTCGTGCTGCGCGCCGACACCCAGGTCACCAATCACGGCTTCCGTGATGCCCAGGTGACCGGTTTCCAGTCGGTCCTCCAGGCCGGAACCGCCGTCCTCGTCGACAACCGGGGCGTGCCGCGCGTGCGCTGCGCCTGCGGCAACCCGCTCAAGGCGGGCGTGGCCGGCGGGAACTCCGGCAGCAGCGGGCGGGGCTGGTCCGGATACCGGCCCGCCGAGGTGGTCGTGGTGACGCCTGCGCCGCAGGTGATCACCAACATCACGATCATCAACATCGTCGACAACACCTGGATCGAACGGCCCCTCGGCCATCGCGGGCCGCACCACGACCATGTCGTACCGCCGCCGGTCCACGTGCCGCCGACCCGGCCCGGCACCACGCCGGCCCCGCACGGAAGCACGTCTCCGCGCCCGCACGACAGCCATTCCAGCACCCCGTCCAGTGGGACGAGTACGTCCCCGAGCGCCTCGCCGGGCCGGTCGCCGGACGCCGTGTCGAGTGCCTCCCCGAGCCCCTCGCCGAGCGACGAGAGCGCGTCCCCCGGTGACGGCCGTAGCACCGCCCCGGACAAGTCCACCACCGGCTGCGCGACCCCGACCGTCACCGTGACCCCAGGCGCGACGGGCGTGCCCGGCGGCTCGGCGGCCCGGATCCCCGCCCCCGGCGCCACGGCCTGCCCCACCGTCACCGTCACGGCCACGCCCATGACGGTCGCGCCCCAGCCCTCACAGGACCCCGGCTCCCCGGGCGAGATCGGCCCGCCCACCGTCCCGGAAACCCCCGATCAGCCCGACGGCGGCGGGCTGGTCCCCGGCGACGCCATCAGCAGCATCTTCGACAGCCCCACGGACGTCTTCGGCGGCTGACCGAGCGGTCGGCCGTAGCAGTCCGAGAAGTCGAATAGTCGGGCAAATCCTGGCAAGGTGGATCGCATGGTTGATCGGGGAGCGAGCGCCCTGTCACTCCCGGACGACTGGCCCGCCCACCCGGACCCGATCCTGGCGCTCAACCGCATGGGCAGCTTCGACTGGGACCTGGACAACGGCCTGTTCCACATGGACGCCCAGGCCCACGAGGTCTTCGACCTGCGCCCCGACGAATACGACGGACGCCCCGAGACCCTGGCGATCCGGGTGCCGCCCCCCGAGGGCTACCGGATCGACGGTCTCGTCTCCCAGGCGCTGAAGGACGGCAGCGAGAACTACGGCGTCTACTTCCGTATGCGGCTGCGTGACGGCACCCTGCGCTGGACCCACACCCAGGGCTACATCCGGCGTGACGAGACGGGCCGCCCGCGCCGGATCATCGGCATCGTCCGGGACGCCACCCAGGAACTCGCCGAGAACGCGGCCCGCCGTGAGCAGGCCGCCCAGGACGCGGCCCGGCGCGACCAGACCAACGTCGTCCAGCTCACCACCGCCGCCCTCGCGCACGCCCGGACCGTCCAGGACGTCATCGACGTCCTCCAGGACACCCACGGCCTCGTCCACCTCGGCGCGACCAGACTGGTCATGGGGCTGGTGGAGGCCGGCCGGATCCGCCTGGTCGCCGAGGGCAGTGTCGTACCCGGCAAGGAGATCCTCCGGATCGACGAGCCGTACCCGATGACGGAAGTCGTACGGACGCTCAGCCCGGCGTTCATCGAGTCGCCCGAGGAGTTCGCCGAGCGGTACCCGCTGCTGTGGCCGCACATCGCCGGACTGCACATCACCGCGGGCGCCTATCTGCCGCTGATCGCCCAGGCCCGGCCGATCGGCACGATGGGCCTGCTCTACAGCGACCGGCGCGGCTTCTCGGCGGAGGAGCGCAACGTGCTCGTCGCGCTGGGCAGCAGCATCGCGCAGAGCCTGCAGCGCGCCATGTTCTACGAGCAGGAGAAGGACCTCGCCCAGGGCCTCCAGCAGGCGATGCTGCCGCGCGCCATCCCGAGCGTGCCGGGCGCCGATGTCGCGGTCCGCTACCGGTCCGCGAAGCTCGGGCGGGACATCGGCGGCGACTGGTACGACCTGATCCCGCTGCCCGGTGGGCGGGTCGGCGCGGTCATCGGCGACGTCCAGGGCCACGACACGCACGCCGCCGCCGTCATGGGCCAGCTGCGGATCGTCCTCAAGGCCTACGCCGCCGAGGGGCACACCCCGGCCACCGTGATGGCCCGCGCCTCCGTCTTCCTGCACGAACTCGACACCGACCGCTTCGCCACCTGCCTCTACGCCGAGGCCGACCTGTCCACCGGAGTGGTCCAGGTGGTCCGGGCCGGTCATATCGACCCGCTGGTACGGCAGTTGGACGGGACCTGCCGACGGATGTCCGTCGTGGGCGGCCTGCCGCTCGGTCTGTCCGCGGAGTTCGGGCGGCTCGAATATCCCGTCTCCACCCTCGAACTCGACCCCGGCCAGACCCTGGTGCTGTGCACCGACGGCCTCGTCGAACAGCCCGGCGCGGATCTCGACGACGGACTCCAGACCCTCATCGCCCTCATCGCCTCCGGTCCCGACGACGTCCGCGACCTCGCCGACCTGCTCATCGACGTGGCCGAGGAACGCGGCGGCGAGGACGACGTGGCGCTGCTCCTGCTGCGCCGCCGAGGCCTCGACGCCCCGCGCTCCGGCGGCCGGCTCCAGCAGCACGTGGCGCCGGGCGACTCCGAGGCCCTCACCCAGGCCCGGCACATGATCCGGGCCGCGGTCCGGGCGTGGGGCTGGCGTGAGCGCGCCGACGAGGTCGAACTCGTCGCCGACGAACTGATCACCAACGCCCTGATGCACACCGAGGGCTCCGCGATCGTCACCCTCAGGGTCCTCACCGGCCCCGACCGCCGGCTGCGCGTCGAGGTCGAGGACTCCTCCAGCGCCCTCCCGCGCCGCCGTGAGGCGGGCGAGGACGGGGTCTCCGGGCGCGGTCTCCTTCTCGTCGACCTGCTCACGGACGTGTGGGGCGTGGAGGCGCGGGGCAGCGGCAAGTGCGTGTGGTGCGAGTTCGTGGTGCCGGACCGGAGCTGACCCCGCGCGCCACTGATGGCACCCTGGACGTATGCCGGAACTTCCCGAGGTCGAAGCGCTGAAGGACTTCCTGACCGAACACCTCGTCGGCCACGAGATCGTACGGGTGCTGCCCGTCGCCATCAGCGTCCTGAAGACGTACGACCCTCCGCCCACCGCGCTGGAGGGACACGAGGTGGTGGCCGTGCACCGGTACGGCAAGTTCCTGGACGTCGAGACGGACGGCGGCCCGCACTTCGTGACCCACCTGGCCCGCGCGGGCTGGCTGCACTGGAAGGACCGCCTCCCGGACGGCCCGCCCCGCCCCGGCAAGGGCCCGCTCGCGCTCCGCGTGGCCCTGGAGACCGGCGAGGGCTTCGACCTCACGGAGGCGGGCACCCAGAAGCGCCTGGCGGTGTACGTCGTGGCGGACCCGCGGTCCGTCCCGGGTGTCGCCCGCCTCGGCCCCGACCCGCTGGCCGACGACTTCGACGAGCCGTGCTTCGCCGGACTCCTCAAGGACGAACGCCGGCAGCTCAAGGGCGCGCTGCGCGACCAGACCCTGATCGCCGGGGTGGGCAACGCGTACAGCGACGAGATCCTGCACGCGGCGAAGATGTCCCCGTTCAAGCTCGCGTCGTCACTGACGCCGGCCCAGACGCACACCCTCTACGAGGCCCTGCGCACCACACTCACCGAGGCCGTCGAACGCTCCCGGGGCGTGGCCGCGGGCCGTCTGAAGGCGGAGAAGAAGAGCGGCCTGCGCGTCCACGGCCGCACCGGCCAACCCTGCCCGGTCTGCGGCGACACCATCCGCGAGGTCTCCTTCAGCGACTCGTCGCTCCAGTACTGCCCCACCTGCCAGACGGGCGGCAAACCGCTCGCGGACCGCAGGCTGTCGCGACTGCTGAAATAGGCGCGCCAACCGGCCCCGGCGGAGCGGGACTTCAGTGGGACATGAGCCGGACCAGTTGCCCGCCGTCGGCCGTCCGGACGTCGTAGTGGTCGATCTCGTCGGGGTGCATCGCGGCGCCGCCCTGCATCGTGATCATCGTGGCGTCGTGCGCGGGAACGTTCCAACTGGTCACGACCTGCTCGGAACCGTCCTTGCCGACGACCACGAGACGACAGGAGCGGGGGCCCGCGCCGTCCTTGATCTTGAGGGACACATCACTGCCGTAGTTCTCGTTCGCGGACGTGACCTGTGCCCACACGCCCGACTTGGCGTCGGTCGCGGTGAGTTGCACGGCCCCGTCGCCGCCCCCGGCGAACGTCGCCACCGCGGGGCCGCCCACGGCCAGTACCACCGAGGCGGCCACGGCGTAGAGAAAACGCCGCCGTCCGGCCCGCTGACGGGCGGACACCTCGCCGAGCAACCGGTCGAGCAGCCGGGGCCCGGGTTGCGCCATGGGGTGCACGTAGCGCGGCGTCGCACGCCGGTACAGCATCAACTGCCGTGAGGCGGGACCGAATTCGGTCACATGAGCCGCGCAGCTGGTGCACTCCATGAGGTGATCCTCGAAGCGGAAGGCCTCCGCCTCGTCCAGCACGCCGAGCGCGTACGCGCCGACGTCGCGATGCCTTTCCAGGGACCTCATGACGAATCCTCGTGCCGTTAGGTGCGGGTGGGGTTACTCCTTGCTCCCATCGGTACGCACCAGCCCGTCGAATCACTCAAGGCGCACACAGAATCGCCATCACGAATTCGTAGCGGTCGAACCCATGGATTGGTCCCTGTTTCAAAAAAGATGGATGGCGAGATGGCCGAGCGGCAGACCCAGCTGCCAGGCGGGCGTCCAGACCTTCGGCCCGTCGTCCTCACCGGTCACCGGACCGCCTCCCGGCACCGCGTCCAGATCGGGCGCGAGCAGCTCGGTCTCCTCCAGCCAGCGCCAGGCGTTCTCCGCCAGCGCCAGGTCCGGTGCGTCGACGCCGGCCTCGACCGCCTCCGCCGTCAACTTGGACATACGTTCCTGGACCCAGTCCTGCCACGGCTGGTCGTACGCCGTGAGCGAAAGCCAGGTCTCAAGTTGGGTGACCACCCTGATACCGGACAATTCACCGTCCGTGTCGGAGAGGAAGATGGTCAGCGCCAGCGCATCCCGTCCCGCACGGAACTCGAAGGACGTCGGCGGCATCAGGTCGCCGGTCCGCAGCAGTTCGTCGGCGATGTACTCGGCGTACAACCAGGCCATGGGGACGGTGAGTTCACCGCCGCCGGTGCCGTCCGTGCTCTCTTGACCTCTGTGCAGCATCCCTTCCTGCCTTCCTCCGGTGCGTGCGCGTCGCCCGACCCGAGGCTCCGTCAGGAACCCCGAGCCCCCCAGTCCGGAACACGGATGAGGACAGCCGATTACTCAACCAGGGTCCTGAGCAAGGCGCTTTACGGAGGTTTGACTAAGGAGTTGGTTTCACCGCAGGTCGGCCGCATAGCCGGGAAGCACCCGGCGCAGGGCGCGGAGCGCGTAATAGGCACGGGACTTCACCGTACCGGGCGGAATCCCGAGGGCCGCCGCGGCCTCCGCCACACTCGCCCCCTGGAAGTACACGAGCACCAGGACTTCCCGGTGCTCCGGAGTGAGAGTCTTCACAGCCTCCCGCACATCGAGCGTCGCCGCCGACCGTTCCGCGTGATCGGCACAGACCCGCGCGTTCTCCAGCACCGCGTCCCCGACCTCGGGCGGTCGCGCCTGCCGGGCCCGCCGCGCGTCGATGGCGAGCCGCCGGCCCACCGTCAGCAGCCAGGGCCGTACGGACTCGAAGTCGTCGGCGCGCAGGGCCTCGGGGTGCTGCCAGGCCCGTACCAGGGTCTCCTGGACGAGATCCTCGGCGCGCTGGCGGTCGCCGTCGCAGAGCCGGAGCAGCAGTGCGAACAGCGGCCTGCCGTGCTCGCGCTGCAGTGCGGCGAGCTCGTGCTCGGCGGTCGTTCCGTTGGTGAGCGTGGGTCCGGCCGTCATGGCCGTATGGCATCGCAGCGTGCGGCCCGGGGACAGGGCGCGCGCAGGGGGCTGCGGCGGACGGTCGATCGCGTCGACGAACGGTGCGACGAACGGTCCGCGCCGGCCGGCGATCCCCCACACGCGCACACCGGACGGGTCATCAGGGGCCCGAAGTCGTTTGCGGGGGCGCCGAGGTTCATACCTATCGGTGGGTAAATATGACCACAGTGGGGTGAATTGATGATCGCTCGCAGACGACAGGTGGCCGTCGCCCTGGTCGGCATTCTCGCCGCGGCCGCCGCCTGCCAGGCCCAGCACCACGACCCGAAGGCCGCCGGTCGCCCGGCACCCCCCGCCGCCCGCGGCTTCACCCTCGTCGCCGCCGGCGGCATCCTCCCGCACGGCGCCGTCCTCGACCGCGCCCGCTTCGACGCGGGCGGCACCGGCTACGACTTCGCGCCGATGCTCTCCGGCGTCCAGCCCCTCGTCTCCCGGGCCGACCTGGCGCTCTGTCACATCGAGACGGCCTACGGCGACCGCACCGGCGCCCCGTTCTTCGACTCCCCGCCCGAGGAGGCCCGGGCCCTCGCCGCGACCGGCTACGACAGCTGCTCCACAGCCTCCGACCACAGCCTGGACGACGGTCCCTTCGGCATCCAGCACACCCTCGACACCCTCGACGGCGCCGGCGTCCGGCACGCGGGAACGGCGCGCGGCGACGCCGAGGCGCGCACGGTCACACTGCTGCGCGCCGGGCCCGCGAAGGTCGCCCACCTCGCCTACACCGCGGGCACGAACGGCGTCCCGCTCCCGGCCGGCGAGCCCTGGTCCGTCAACCTCCTCGACCCCGCCCGCGTCCTCGCCGACGCCCGCGAGGCCCGGCGCGCGGGCGCCGACGTGGTCGTCGTCTCCGTGCGCTGGGGCACACCCGGCCAGGACGCGCCCGACCCGCAACAGGTCGCCCTGGCCGGGGAACTCACCGCCGCCCGCACCGACGGCCGACCCGACATCGACCTGATCCTCGGCACCCACGCCCGCACCCCGCAGGCGTACGAGAAGGTCAACGGCACCTGGGTGGTCTACGGGCTCGGGGACCAGGTCACCGGCGAGATGTTCGACAACGCGGGCACCCAGGACCCCGGCGGCAACACGAGCACCCTCGCCCGCTTCACCTTCGTACCGCCCGCCCGGCCCGGCGCGCGGTGGGAGGTGGCGAAGGCGGAGTTCGTCCCGCAGCTGTTCGACGTCGACGCCGGCCGGGTGGTCGACGTGAACCAAGCGATCGCCCAGGGCGCCGAGTTGACCGGGGACCGCGACCGCATCCGCGAGGTGGTGCTGAGCCGGGGCGCGGCGAAGGACGGGCTGGTGATGGGGAAGTAGCGGACGGTCAGTCCACGTCCACGTGGTCGAAGGTCTTGAGGATCTCGGTGAGCACCCGCACGCACGCGCTGACCTCGGCGTCGGTCAGATCGCCGCCGACCTGGCGGTTGAGGGAGTGTTCGCGGCCGAGGACGGACGTGATGATCGACCGGCCCTCCTCGGTGAGCCGGATCAGGGAGGACCGCTGGTGCGCGGGGTTGGGCGTGACCTCCACCCAGCCGTGGTCCGCCGCCTCGTTGGTCATGCGCTGCACGAACTGCCGGCTCAGGGCCAGGGTCCGGCCCATCTGGGGCACCGTCAGGGGCCCGTGCTGTCGCAGCAGGTCCAGTACGGCGCGCACGCCGACGGAGACCCCCTCGACCGGTTCGCCCTGCTCGACCTTGCGCAGGGCGCGCCGGTAGAGCGGGCCCACCAGGTCGAAGACCTCGGTGAGGCGGTGGCCGAGTTCGTCGGGGGAGAGGGGAGCGGAGTCGTTCACGGCCCCATCATGACACCTGGGTTGCCAACCCTCCCCAAAGATGACACCTTGGTTGTCATGACGGCTGCTTCGGAACTTGCTTCGGAACTGAGCTTCTTCGCATCTGCCGACGGGGACCTCGCCTACCGTGACGTGGGCACCGGCGACCCCGTGGTCCTCCTCCACTCCGGCTTCGCCGACCACCGCGTCTTCGACGACCAGATACCGGTCCTCGCCCGCGACTTCCGCGTCATCGCCCCGGACATCCGCGGTCACGGCTTCTCGGCCAACGCGAGCAGGCCGTTCCGCTGGGCCGACGACCTCGCGGGACTCCTGCACCACCTCGACCTGGGTCCCGCCGTCCTGGTCGGCCTGTGCATGGGCGCGGCCGTCGCCACCGACACCGCGCTGGAACACCCCGAACTGGTCCGGGCGATCGTCGTCTCCGGCGCCGGCACCAGCGCGTTCGAGTACACCGACCCCCAACTGCTCGAACGCCAGGCCCGCGTCGGGCAGTTGCTCGCCGCCGGTGACCTCGCGGGCTGGCTCGACCACTTCGCCGAAGGCGTGGCGGGCCCCCACCGCGAGGTGGCCGAGGTCGACGCGTCCGTCGTCCGACGCCTGCGCGAACTGACCACGCACACGCTCCTCAAGCACACACCCGGCGAGAAGGACTGGTACGTCCCGCTGGGCGACCCGTGGCCCCGCGTCCCGAAACTCGACGTCCCGGTCCTCGCGATCAACGGCGCCCTCGACTGGCCCGACAGCCTCGCCATGGCGAACCGCTTCACCGACACGGTCCACAACGGCCGCTCGACCACGGTCGAGGGCGCCGCCCACTACCCGAACATGGAGAAGCCCGAGGAGTTCAACGCGATCCTCCTGGACTTCCTGCGCTCCCTCTGACGGCGCCCTACGGCACCACCGTCACCGGCCACCGCCCCGCCTTCACCAACCGCACCGCGACCGACCCGATGATGCGGTGGCCGGCCTGTTCGGAGGCGCCGACGACGACCGCGTCGGCCTTCAGCTCGTCGGCGGCCTTCACCAGGCCGCCGTAGGGGTCGCCACGGAACGTGTGGAACTCCCAGCGGATGTCGAATATCCCCTTCACCCGCTCGGTCTCCTGCCGGATCTGGGCGACCAGATCCTCGGCGATCTCGTCGGTCGTCTCTGCGACCGGCGCCCCCACGGCCGCGCCCGCCGCCAGCACCGGCTGCACGTACACGATGGCGAGCAGCGCGTGCTGCCGCCGCGCCATACCCGCGGCATATGCCGCGGCCCGCAACGAGGACTCGGAGCCGTCCACCCCGACCACGATGACCTTGGGCCCGTCCGTGCCCCGCTCGAACTGAGTTGGCTGCTGTTCCGTCACGGCTGGCAGGCTATCGGAACCCGCAGGTCCCGAACCTGACCGGGGAGCTCTCGACGGGCGAGGTGACCGCCCTGTTCCTACAGTCGGAAGCATGACTGCCACCGTGGAGGCGCCCGGGTCCAAGGACACCAGGGCTCCGGTACGGCCGCCCGGCCACGGCCTCCTCAGCAGGGTGCCGGAGGGCTTCGCGACCTTCTTCGGCGCCCTCGGCCTGCTCTGCGTGCTGCTGGCCTTCATCGCCCCGCTGCGCCGCGTCCTGCGCCCCGTGGTCCGCTTCCTCGACCTCCTCATCGTCCCCGTCAGCGCCAACCTCGCCTACGCCGTCTTCCTGTTCCTGCTGGCCGCCGCGACCGCCGCCCGCAAGAAGATCGCCTGGTGGCTGGTCGTCGTCTACCTGGGCCTGCTCGTCCTGACCGACGTCCTGGGCGTGGCCCTCGGCCTGTACGCCGAGTCCCTCCCGTCCCTCATCGTCTGCGCCCTGCTGCTGGTCCTGCTGATCGTCGCCCGCAAGCAGTTCTACGCCGCCTCCCGCCGCGCGGCCGTACGACGAGCCCTCGCCGTCCTGTTCGCCGGACTCGCCGTCGCGATCCTGGCCGGCTGGGGACTGGTCTCCCTGTTCCCCGGCACGCTCCCCGAGAGCCAGCACCTGGGCTGGGCCGCCGACCGGGTCTGCGGCGGCCTGGTCTCGGGCCGTTCCTTCAACGGCCGTACGCCCCGGGCCGTGTCCTTCCTCCTCGGCCTGTTCGGCGCCCTGGCCCTCCTCAACTCGGCCACTGTCCTCTTCCGCTCCCAACGCCTCGAAGCGGCCCTCCACGGCGACGAGGAGGACCGCATCCGCGCCCTCCTCAAGGCCTACGGCGGCCAGGACTCCCTCGGCTACTTCGCCACCCGGCGCGACAAGGCCGTCGTGTTCTCGCCCAGCGGCAAGGCCGCCGTCACCTACCGCGTCGAGGCCGGCGTCTGCCTCGCCAGCGGCGACCCGGTCGGCGACCGCGAGGCCTGGCCGCACGCCATCGCCGCCTGGCTCGACCTGGCCCGTCGGCACGCCTGGGCCCCCGCGGTCATGGGCGCCTCGGAGGACGGCGCAAGAGCCTTCGCCCGCGCGGGACTTGGTGCCCTTCAACTGGGCGACGAGGCGATCCTCCACGTCGCCGACTTCGACCTCGCAGGACGCGACATGCGCGTCACCCGCCAGGCCGTGGGCCGCGTCCGCCGCGCCGGTGCCACCTGCCGTATCCGCCGCCACGCCACCCTCACCGACGCGGAGATGGAGGAGGTCGTCGACCGCGCCGACGCCTGGCGCGACACCGAGACCGAACGCGGCTTCTCCATGGCCCTGGACCGTCTCGGCGACCCGGCCGACGGCGACTGCCTCCTCGTCGAAGCACTCGGCGAGGACGGCAAGTTGCTCGCCCTGCTCTCCCTCGTCCCCTGGGGCACAGACGGCGTTTCCCTCGACCTGATGCGCCGCGACCGCACCGCCCCCAACGGCGTCATGGAGTTCATGGTCGCCGAACTCTGCGCAGCCGCCCCGAAGTTGGGCGTCCACCGGATCTCCCTCAACTTCGCCGTGTTCCGCTCGGCCTTCGAGGAGGGCGCCCGCATCGGCGCGGGCCCGGTCCTGCGCCTGTGGCGCCGACTGCTCCTGTTCTTCTCCAAGTGGTGGCAACTGGAGGCCCTTTACCGCTCCAACGCCAAGTACCACCCCGAGTGGTACCCCCGCTTCATCTGCTACGGCGAGACCGCCTCCCTGGCCCGGATCAGCCTCGCCTCCGGTATCGCAGAGGGCTTCGTCTCCGTACCGTCGCTGCGTCAACTCTGGGGAAAGGGGCACCAGAAGAGCGGACAGCGGCCCGCGACCACGGCGGGTCTGCCGTCCCTGTCGGCGCTCGGCCTCGACGGCGGGGACGAGGCCGGGACCGACGGCCCGGACGGCGCACTGCCCGAACAGGTCCGCGTCCGGCACCGCACCCTCGACCGCCTCATCGCCACCGGCACCGACCCCTACCCGGTCGGCGTCCCGCGGCGCACCCACACCCTCGCCGAGATCCGCGCGGGGGACCAAGTCACCGTCGCCGGGCGGGTGATGAGGGTGCGCGACCTCGGCGGCATCGTCTTCCTCACCCTGCGCGACTGGTCCGGCGACCACCAACTCGCCCTCACCCGCGCCGAGTCGGGTCCCGCCCTCGACCGTTTCACCGCCGACACCGACATCGGCGACCACATCACCGCGACCGGCCGCGCGGGCACCAGCGACAAGGGCGAACCCACCGTCTTCGTCACCTCCTGGCAGCTCACCGGCAAGTGTCTGCGCCCGCTGCCCGACAAACGCCGGGGCCTCACCGACCCCGAGGCCAAGGTCCGCATGCGTTACCTCGACCTGGTCGCGAGCCCCGCCGCCCGCGACGTGGTCCGCGCCCGCTCCACCGCCGTACAGGCCCTGCGCCAGGGCCTGTTGGAGCGCGGGTACCTGGAGGTGGAGACCCCGATGCTCCAGCAGATCCACGGCGGCGCCAACGCCCGCCCCTTCACCACCCACATCAACGCCTACGACCTCGACCTCTATCTGCGCATCGCCCCCGAGCTGTACCTCAAGCGCCTCTGCGTCGGCGGCCTGGAGAAGGTCTTCGAGATGGGCCGCACCTTCCGCAACGAGGGCGTCTCCTACAAGCACAACCCCGAGTTCACGATGCTGGAGGCCTACCAGGCGTACGCCGACTACGACGTGATGCTCGACCTCGCCCGCGAGCTGATCCAGGGCGCGGCCACCGCCGCCTTCGGTTCGCCCGTCGCGCGCAAGGACGGCGAGGAGTACGACATCTCGGGGGTCTGGCCCGTGAAGACCGTGCACGGCGCGATCTCCGAGGCGCTCGGCGAGGAGATCGACGCCGACACCGAACTGGCCCGCCTGCACCTGCTGTGCGACCGCGCGGGCGTGCCGTACGGCGCCGACGACGGCCGCGGGGACGTCGTACTGGAGATGTACGAGCGGCTGGTGGAGGAGCCGACCCGGCTGCCGACCTTCTACAAGGACTTCCCGACCGACGTCTCCCCGCTCACCCGCCAGCACCGCACCGACCCGCGTCTGGCCGAACGCTGGGACCTGGTCGCCTTCGGCACCGAACTCGGCACCGCCTACTCCGAACTGACCGACCCCGTCGAACAGCGCCGCCGCCTCACCGCCCAGTCGCTGCTGGCCGCCGGGGGAGACCCCGAGGCGATGGAACTCGACGAGGACTTCCTCGACGCCCTCGAATACGCGATGCCGCCCACCGGGGGACTCGGCATCGGCGTGGACCGACTGGTCATGTTCCTCACGGGCCTGACGATCCGTGAGACGCTGCCGTTCCCCCTCGTCCGGCGCCGCTGAGCGTCCGGACGCTGGGCCGGGCGGGTGTTTTCCTGCCGCCGCACCGGTGTTGCCGTGGGGCGGCGGTGTCCGTCCGGGCGACTGATGAGTCATGAAGAAGGATCAGTCGCTCACGCGCCGACGGGCCCTGCTCGCCGGCGCCGCCGCCGTCGGGGCGGCCGGCACCGCCGGTCTGCTGTACTCCGGACTCTCGGACGACGCCCCCGTCCGGGCCGCCGCACCCGCCGCCGGGCCCCCACCGCGCCTCGCGCGCAAGCCCTCCGCCTACCGCCTCCAGCCCGTGGCCGGATACGGCGCACCCCACACCACCCTCGCCCACGTCCCGGTACGGCACGAACCCTTCCTGCGCATGTCCGGACGCGGCAACACCATGGTGCTCACCTTCGACGACGGACCAGACCCCCGCTACACCCCGCACATCCTGGACACCCTCGCCGAGTACGACGTCCGTGCCACGTTCTTCGTGTGCGGCGAGATGGCCGACTGGAACCGGGACATCCTGGGCCGGATGTCCGACGAGGGCCATGTCGTCGGCAACCACACCTGGTCGCACCCCCTGTTGACCAAGCTGACCCGCGGTCAGATCCGCTCCGAGATGGAACGCACCAGCGATGTCATCGAGGACGCCTACGGGGAACGGCCCCTGTGGTTCCGCGCGCCCTACGGCGCCTGGAACCGGGCGGCCTTCCAACTCGGCTCCGAACTGGGCATGGAACCCCTCGCGTGGACCGTCGACACCCTCGACTGGGACACACCCGGCGTCCGGCACATCGTCAACGCGGTCGAGGACGGCGCCGCCCCCGGCGTCGTGGTGCTCTCGCACGACGCCGGGGGCGACCGTTCCCAGAGTGTGAAGGCGCTGCGCGAATATCTGCCGCACCTGCTCGACTCCGGCTATCACATGACTTTGCCGCGCCGCCGGACCACTTGACGGGTTGACGGGTCTTCGCCCGCCCGGCCGGGGAAACGCTCAGCGCACCTCGACCAGGCGGGCGAAGACGACGACATTCCCGTCGTAGCCGTTCTGCTTGGAGAAACCGCCGCCGCACGTGATGACGCGCAGTTCCGGAGTTCCCTTGGAGGCGTAGACGCGGTCGCCGGGGAAGTTGCTCTTCTCGAAGACCTCGATGCCGTAGATCTCGAATACGGCCGTCTTTCCGTCCTTGCGCTCGACCTCGACGCGATTTCCCTTCTTGAGGGCCCCGAGTCCGTAGAACACGGCGGGGCCCATTTTGTTGTCGACATGGCCGACGACGACCGCCGTGCCCTTCTCGCCGGGGGAGACGGCGCCGGTGAACCAGCCCGCCAGGTTCGGGTCCTCGGGCGGCGGGGCGCCGACCCAGCCGTCCGCGTCCAGGCCGACCGGCATGATCGGTGCGTCGACGCGGATCGCCGGGATCCGCACCCGGTCGGCGACGGAGTACGGGAGCGGGGCCGGGGCCTTGCCGAAGGTGCCGACGCCGGTGCGGCTGTCGGCGGCTGCCGCCGAAGCCGGCTGCGGCGGCCCCACATCGAACTCTCCCGAACCATTCCGAATGAGCGCGAGACCGGTCAGCAGAACAAGCGCTATCACTCCCCACGGGGCGCGCTTCTTCTGCCGCTCCTCCTCTTCGGCAAGCTCGGACAGCTCGGACGCAGACATTCGCCATCCCCTCTCGACGTGGCCGTCGCCACGTCAATCGCGCATACGAGAACGCTAAGTCCCGAATGCGGAACCGGCGACGGGGCAGGCGCGAACGGGTGGCCCGGACATCCTTATGTGCGCCATATGAGGAGAGGGCGGCAGGTTTTTTCTGACGGTCCGTGACCTGCGGCAATATCCGATTGTCAGGTCTCGCTTCGGCGTGTCCTCTCACCAGGACGGACCATTCCCGAAATGCGGGCGCGTGCAAGGCATCTGAGGGTGCGTCTGGGAGGCGTTTTCTCGCCGATCGACCGGGGACGGGTCCCGGGGCGCCTTCCGCGGAGGATGACATGCGTACAACTCGTGCTCTGGCTGCCGCCGGTGCCGCGGTGGCCGTCCTGGGGCTCGCCGCCCCCGTGGCCCTCGCGGACGGCATGGGGGAGAGCCCCAGCAACATCGTCGCCCTGCCCAGCGTGATCGCCCGCGGCGGCCAGCTGACCGTGACGGTCGACGGCTGCTTCACCGGCGCCACCGCCAACTCGCCCGGCTTCGAACGCCCCGCGAACCTGTCCTCGCTCGTCGGCGGGGCCGGCCAGACCGCCAGCGGAACGGCGCGGATCAGCCGGAACGCCGGCCCGGGCCCGTACAGCATCACCGTGCGCTGCCGGAACGGTTCCGTGCTGACCCGGGACTCCGCCTACACCGTCCTCGGCGGTGTCCGTGGCGGTCTCGGCGGCAGCAGCGCCACCGGGGCGACCCCGACCGACATGGCGATCGGCGGCGGCCTGGTCGCCGCGGCCGTCGTGGGCGGCGGGGTCTTCTGGATGCGCCGCCGCACCGAGCGCGCCATCTGACCTCCTCCCCTTCGGAGGTCGAGGCGCACGGAACAGGCCTTCGCCCCGGACCCTTTCGGGTTCCGGGGCGAAGGCCTGTGCGGGTGGTGCGGCGGTCAGGCGCCGTCCTCTCCGGTACGGCGACGGGAGAAGTGGTACGCCGCTCCGACCGAGCCCGCGATGAGGGCCGCGCCGATGCCGAGCTCCTTGAGGTCGAAGCCGGCGATGCTGCCGCCCTCACCGGCCCGTACCCCCCGGGGCATCTGCTGCGACGGCTGGAGCGGCTGGATGTTGTTGTTGGTCCGGCCGGAGGCGATGGTCAGACTCGTGGAGCCGCTCTCGCCGCCGCACGTGAACGTCACCTGGTACACCGCGCCCGGCCTGGCGTCCCAGTCGACCATCGCGGTCGCCGAGGACTGGCCCGGCGAGATCCTGACGGTGTCGAAGATGCCGGAGGAGACCGTGGCGGAGCCCCGGCAGCCGCCGCTGTCGCGGTCGATCTGCAGGGTCACCTGGCCGCCCGCCGCGATCGTCGAGGGCAGGACGCTGAAGCCGAACGGCGTGATGTTGTGGTTGCCGTCGCCCTTCGCGACGGCGGCCGGCGCCGCGAGGGCGAGGGCGCTGATGCCCAGCAGAGCGGCCGAGGCGACGCGTATCGCGCGCATGGTGATTCCTCCGGGTCCCCGAGGAGCAGCCGCGGACCTTTTCCGCCGGCGCCGAAAATGCACCTCGATGTCCGAAACGCTAGGAACATGTGTGCGCTCCCGCGATCCCAGTCGCGCGAATGGGGCAACCGTGTGGGCCGCACAGGGGACGCCGTTCCTGCGACCGGGGGACGCCCGCGGCGCGGCGGACGTCCCCCGGCGGGTGGTCCCGGTGAGGGGCCGTCAGCCCTTGATGTGCGGGAAGAGGTTCAGGAACGGCTCCGCGGAGGCCGTGATGCCACGGCTGTAGGGCGCGTCGAAGTCCCAGATCAGGAACAGCAGGAAGGCGATCAGCGCCGAGAACAGACCGGCGAGGATCAGCTCCCGTGTCGTACGCCGGATCTGCAGCGCGAAGACCATCCCGATGGTGATCACGGCCCCGGCGAGCAGCCCGAACCACACCACCGACGGCATGGTCGCCCCGGTGGAGTTGGAGCGGGCGCTGCGTGCCGAGTCCAGGGCGCCCACCTGGTCGACGAGCGGCTGGTAGGCCTGCGCCTGGAAGTCGGTCTTCGGCTGGTAGTCCGTGACATCCGCGCGGATGCGCTCCAGGAGGTCGGCGCCGCGCTGGGTGAGCTTCTCGTGGTCGGCCATCGTCTTCCACTCGACGTTGACGACCTGTGAGACGTACGCCTCGACGTCGGCCCGGACCCGGTCGCGCTCGTCCGCCGGATAGACCCGCACCCGCTCCGAGATCTCGTGCAGCGCCTGTGCCTCCGCCTGCACATGGTCCTGGGCGGCGCTGCGGGCCTCCCAGACACCGGCGATCGCCAGACCCAGGACGATGGCGTACACCACGCCGATCCACATCGTCATGTACTCGATGACGTCCGGGGTCTCGCTGGGGTCCTCGTCCTCGGACGCCGCGCGTTCGCGCAGAAAGGTGACGATGACGACGACGACACAGGCCGCCGCCATCGCGAGGGCGAGAACAAGCCATTCCGACAAGGGGTTCCTCCGGGGATCAGCGCGGACGCAGCGCGGCGATGGCGACCACCGCGGGCATGGTGATGAGCAGGACGTAGACGACCGGCGACGTCCGGCTGGGAGCGGGCCGCGGGTGCGGCTGGGCGTGGTACTTCGGATAACTCACCGGGGTCGCCGCGGGATGCGGGGCGGGCCTGGGTACGGGCTTCGGCTTCGGCGGCGGGGTCGGTGTGGGCGTGGGTGTCGGGGCCGGCCGGGGCAGCGGAGCCGCCGGTGCCGGACGCGGTGCCGGAGCGGGCGGCGGAGGCGTGGGCTTCGGCGTGGGCCGCGGCTTAGGGGTCGGCGTCGGCCGGGGTGTCGGAGTCGGGGTGGGCTTCGGCTTCGGCGGGGGCGGCGGTG
>NZ_JAEQAZ010000284.1 GCF_016654115.1 Streptomyces sp. MBT53 | reverse complement strand
CGCACCCGCACCCGCACCCGCGCCTCCACCGAGTCCAGCAGCATGTCGATCGCGTTGTCGAAGATCTTGGGATCGCCGATCGCCGCCAGCGGGGCCGTCAGTCCGGCGATCCGCGGGTAGGTGTCCGCCGGAAGGCGGCGGTACTCCAGTTCCCAGGCCAGGGTGTCCCGGTCGCGGGAGTCGGCGTCGAGGGCCTGGAGCCCGGCCTCCATGGCGGACAGCGAGCGGATGACGTTCCCGAAGACCCGGACGAACATCACCGCCTCCTCGTCGTCAAGACCCGCCCGCTGCAGGCAGTCGAGGGCGAACTCCACATTGGCGAACTCGGTCGGCCGACGGGTCGTGCGGGCCGCCATCTGCCAGGCGAACACGGGATACCGCATGTAGTGCTCGTGGATGTGCCGGGCCTGCGTCCGCAGGTCCTCGCGCCAGGAGTCGGTGGCCTTGAGCTGGCCGCCGTAGGAGCGGGCCCGGAGGTCGTCGATGAGCTCCAGGATCAGCTCGTCCTTGTCGCGGAAGTGCCGGTAGAGCGAGGTCGGGTGGGCGTGCAGCTCCTTGGCTAGGGCCTGGAAGGTGAAGGCCTCCAGTCCGTCCCGGGTGGCGACCTTCTCGGCCGCGTCCAGGATCACCCGCCGGCTGAGCGTGTCCCTCGCCAGCCGCCGCCGGCCTCCGGTTCCGCCCGCCCCGGCGTCCTTGCCGTCGCCCGCCGCAGCACCCTTGCCGTCGCCCGTGCGCGCACCACTCATGCTCGTCCCTCGTCCCTTCCCTCGGCTTACGGGCCGCCGTCGCGACCCTATCGCCTGCACCAAAACGTTATTCACAGACCTGGGCAATGCGAACGCATAGTTACTAGCCTATGTCCATTGCTAAGTCTTGCGCAGCTCCCTACGATGAGCCCACGGCTTCGCCACGGAAGGTTTCCAGCCATGCCTCAACCGCTCACAGCGACCGTTCAGAGCCGGTTCCCGGCCAGACTCCCGGCGGCCGGCGCACTCCTCGCCGCACTGACGCTGACCGCCACCGCATGCACCTCCGGGGCCCCGACTCCACAGGCCGACACCGCCACGAACCTGCCGGTCAGGCAGGGTGGAAGCCTGGTCATCGGAGCCGAGCAGGAGCCCGACTGCGCCGACTGGATCGGCACCTGCGGCGCCTCCATCTGGGGCACGTACCTGATGCAGACCCAGACCGTCCCGCAAGTGTTCAACGTCCGCCTCAAGGGCGGAAACTGGACACCGGTCGCCTCGAACCTCATGGCCTCCGAACCGACCACGAAACTGGTCGGGAACCAGCAGCAGATCACCTACCGGCTCAACCCGAAGGCCGTCTGGTCCGACGGAAAGCCGATCACCTCCGCCGACCTGAAGTACACCGCCCTCCAGGTCCGCGACGGCAAGGCGATCTTCGACAAGAGCGGCTACGACCGCATCACGTCGATCGACACCCCCGACCCGACCACCGCCGTCGTCACCCTCAAGTCCCCCTACGGCAACTGGAAGCAGCTCTTCGGCGCCGGCTACGGGGTCCTGCCCTCTCATCTCCTCCAGGGCAAGGACCGCGACGCCGTCATGAAGGACGGCTACTCCTTCAGCGGCGGCCCCTGGAAGATCGCGTCCTGGAAGAAGGGCGTCTCCGTCACCCTCGTCCCCAACTCCCGCTACTGGGGCCCCAAACCGCACCTGGACAAGGTCACCTTCCAGTTCGCCTCGGACACCTCGGCCGCGATCCAGGCCTTCGCCGGCGGCACCTTCGACGCCCTCTACCCCACCCCGCAGCTCACCACCGTCGACCAGATCAAGACCCTGGGCAGCGCGGCCCACATGCAGGTCCAGTCACAGACCGGCAACCTCCAGGCCCTCTGGCTCAACAACGCGAAGTTCCCCTTCGACTCGGCCGCCGTCCGCAAGGCCTTCGCCTACTCCGTCGACCGCGCGGCCATCGTCAAGCGCCTGTTCGGCTCCTACGGCCTCACCGCTCCCGCGCAGAGCTTCCTGTCGCCGCTGCTCTCCCGCTACGCCGCCGACGACTTCTCCGGATACCAGCCCGACGCGGCCAAGGCCGCACAGCTGATGAAGGCGGACGGCTGGACGAAGAACGGCGGCGGGTACTGGGCGAAGAACGGCAAGGAGGCCGCGTTCACCGTCACCTCCCTCGCCGGCAACCAGAGCCGTGAGCTGACCGAGCAGATCCTCCAGGCGCAGCTCGGCAAGGCCGGGTTCCGGGTGACGATCAAGAACTCCACGCCCGCGAACATCTTCGGCAAACTCGCCCCCGCCGGCGACTTCCAGCTGGGCCTGTGGAACCTCACCGACTCCTTCCCCAACCCCACCCTGTCCGCCACGTTCAGCAGCACGGCCATCCCGAGCGCGGCCAACGACCAGTCCGGCATCAACTTCATGCGCATCCGCGTCTCGGGCCTGGACCCGGTCCTGGAACGGGTGGACACCGAACTCGACGAGAGCGCCCGGGTCGCCGAGTCGCACAAGGCGGAGAGACTCATCGCCGACGACGTGCCCTCACTGCCGCTGGCCGCCGTGCCGAACATCCTGGTCACCGGCGCGCGCGTCGGCGGGCCGCTCTCCATCAACCCGGTGGAGGGCCCCTGGTGGAACCTCGCGGAATGGGGCCTGACGAAATGACACCGGTCCGCCCACCCCGCAGGGGCCTGCCATGACCCGATACGCCCTGCGCCGTCTGCTGGCCTCCGTGCCCGTGGTGTGTGTCGCCTCGTTCGTCCTCTTCTGGGCGGTGCGGGCGACCTTCGACCCGCTGGCGAAACTGCGTCAGTCGGTCGACCCCACGGCACTGCACCGGGAGACGGTCCGCCTCGGGCTCGACCGCAGTCTGCCCGAGCAGTACCTGCTGTGGGTCAAGGGCTTCGTCCAGGGCGACTGGGGCATCAGCACCCGCACCGGCGGTGCCGTGCTGCCGATGGTCGGCGACGCCCTCGGCACCACGCTCCAGCTGATCCTGTGGGGCGTCGCCCTCGCCGTCGTCCTGGCGCTGGCGATCGGGCTGTACTCGGCGGCCCGCCAGTACACCGTCGGCGACCACGTCCTGACGGGTCTGTCCTACCTCGGTGTCGCCATGCCGGCGTTCTGGTTCGGCCTGGTCCTTATCCAGGTGCTCGCGGTCTGGCCCAAGCAGCAGTTCGGGCTGCCGGACCCGCCGTTGTACTTCGTGGGCCTGCACTCGGTCGGCCACAGCGGACTCGACCTCGACTATCTGCGCCATCTCGTACTGCCCGTGATCACGCTCACCGTCGGGCTGGTCGCGTCCTGGTCCCGGTTCGGCCGCGCCACCCTCCTGGAGGCGCTGTCCAGCGACTACGTCCGCACCGCCCGCGCCAAGGGCGTCCCCCGCCACCGCATCCTGCTGCGGCACGCCCTGCGCAACGCGCTCGCGCCCTTCGTCACCGTCGTCGCCATGGACGCCGCCGCCCTGGTCGGCGGGCTCGTGGTGACCGAGCAGATCTTCTCGATCCCCGGCATGGGCAAGCTGTTCCTCGCCTCGCTGGAGACCGGGGACGTCTTCGTCCTGCTGCCCTGGATGCTCGTGGTGGCCGTCGCCGTCATCCTCTTCAACCTGCTGGCCGACCTGTCCTACGCCCTCCTCGATCCCCGGGTGGCCCTGCGATGACCCAGCCCACCGTGCTCCCGGCGCCCCCGCCGCCCGTCGTCTCCGGCGACCCGGGCACCGCCCGTGTCGTCCTGTCCCGCTTCCTGCGCCACCGCCTAGCGGTCGCCTCACTGGTCCTGTTGCTCCTGCTGGCGGTCTGCTGCTTCGGCGCCGGCTGGATCGCGCCCTACCCGCGCAACGCCCAGGACCTCCTCGCGGCCTCCCAACCGCCGTCCGGCACCCACTGGTTGGGCACCGACTCCCTGGGCCGCGACTACCTCAGCGAGATGCTCTACGCCGGTCAGCTCTCCCTGGCGATCGGCCTCGGCGTCGCCCTGCTGGCCACCCTCGTGGGCACGGCGGCCGGCGCTGTGGCCGGGTATCTCGGCGGCTGGCCCGACGAGGTGATCATGCGGGTGGCCGACCTGTTCCTGATCGTGCCCCCGGTCGCCGTCCTCGCGGTGTCCCTGCAAGGGCTCGGCCCCTCGCCGCTGACCATCGTCGTGGTGCTGAGCAGCCTGGGCTGGACCCTGATCGCCCGGGTCGTCCGGTCCCGGGTGATCCAGCTGCGTCACCAGGAGTTCGTGGAGGCGGCCCGGGTCATCGGCGCCTCCGGCCCGCGGATCGTCGTACGGCATCTGCTGCCCAATCTGACGGGCCTGATCGTGGTCAACGTGTCCCTGTCGGTGGCCACGGCGATCATCCTCGAATCCACCGTCAGCTTCCTCGGCTACGGCGTCCAGCCGCCCAAGTCGAGCTGGGGCAACATGCTCACCCAGGCCACCGGGCTGATCGGCACCTCACAGGCCTATCTCCTCTACGTCCCCGGTCTGGCGATCCTCGTCACCGTGCTCGCCGTGAACTTCCTCGGCGACGGGCTGCGCGACGCGCTCGACCCCCAAGGCAGGCAGTGATGGGAACCGTCACCGAAGACACCGGCGCTACGGCGGCCCCGCTGCTGTCGGTCCGCGAGTTGAGCGTCACCTACCGCACGGACGCCGGTCCCGTGGCCGCCCTCGACCGGCTCTCCTTCGACCTGCACGCCGGGGAGACGCTGTCCATCGTCGGCGAGTCCGGCTCCGGGAAGAGCGCCGCCTCCCTGGCGGTGATGGGGCTGCTGCCGCGCAACGCCACGGCCTCGGGCTCGGTGCGGTTCCGCGGCCGGGAGCTGCTGGACCTGTCCGACCGGGAGCTGCGTGCCGTACGCGGCCGGCGCATCGCCATGGTGTTCCAGGACGCGCTGGCCGCGCTGAACCCGATGATGACGGTGGGCGCCCAGCTCGCCGAGGCGGTGAGCGTGCACGACCCGTCGGTCTCCCGCGCCGCCCTGCGGGAACGGGCCGTAGACCTCCTGGACCTGGTCGGCATCCCCGACGCCCGGACCCGCGCCGGCCAGTACCCGCACGAGCTGTCGGGCGGCATGCGCCAGCGCGTGATGATCGCCACCGGGATCGCCAACGAGCCGGACGTCCTCATCGCCGACGAGCCGACCACCGCGCTCGACGTGACCGTGCAGGCGCAGGTCCTCGATGTCCTGGCGCGCGTCCAGGAGCGTACGAAGTCCGCGATCCTGCTGATCACCCACGACCTGGGTGTGGTGGCCGGTCTCGCGGACCGCGTCCTGGTCCTGTACTGCGGGCGGAAGATGGAGGAGGCCCCGGTCGAGCCCCTCTTCTACCAGCCCGCCCACCCCTACACGCGCGGTCTGCTCGCCGCGCTGCCGAGGATCGACCGCAGCACCCGGCGACTGGCCCAGATCGCCGGGCAGTTGCCCTCGCCGAACGAGCGGCCTCCCGGCTGTCCCTTCCAGAACCGCTGCCCGCACGCCGACGAACGGTGCGCCGAGAGCCCCCCGCCCGTCCCGGTCGGCGAGGGCCACACGGCCGCCTGTGTGCGGGCGCACGAGATCGCGAGCGTGACGTCATGACCGCACCGGCACTGACCGTCGAGGGGCTGGTCGCCGAGTACACCACCGGCCGGCGCGGACGGCACGCCCAGACCGTCCGGGCCGTCTCCGGAGTCGACCTGGTCATCCCGCGCGGCACCACCCTGGGCCTGGTCGGCGAGACCGGCTGCGGCAAGAGCACCCTGGGCCGCTGTCTGGTCCGGCTGACCGACCCGGCGGCCGGGCGGATCATGCTGTTCGGCACGGACGTGACGGCGGCCGGTCGACGGGAGCTGGCCGCCGTACGCCGTCGGATCCAGTTCGTGTTCCAGGACCCGTACGCCTCCCTCAACCCGAAGCTCACCGTGCACGCGGCGCTCGCCGAGCCGCTGCGGATCCACGGTCTGCACCGGGGCCGGGAGAGCGAACGGGTGCGGGAACTCCTGGAGTTGGTGGGTCTGGACCCCGGGCATGCCCACCGGCATCCGCACCAGTTCTCCGGCGGCCAGCGGCAGCGGATCGGCATCGCCCGCGCGCTCGCCGTGGAACCGGAGGTGCTGGTCCTCGACGAACCGGTCAGCGCGCTGGACGTCAGCGTGCAGGCCGGGGTGATCAACCTGCTGGAGGATCTTCAGCAGGAGCTGGGCCTGACCTATCTGTTCGTCGCCCACGACCTGTCGGTGGTGCGGCAGATCAGCGACCGGGTCGCGGTCATGTACCTCGGGCGGATCGTCGAACAGGGGCCCGTGGACGCGCTGTTCACCCGGCCGCGCCACCCGTACACCCAGGCCCTGCTGTCCGCCGTACCCATCCCCGATCCGCGCCTGCAGCGGGCGCGGCGGCGGATCGTCCTGGACGGCGATCTGCCCAGCCCGCTGGCTCCGCCGTCCGGCTGCCGGTTCCGTACCCGCTGCTGGAAGGCGCAGGACGTGTGCGCCGAGGTCGCGCCCGCGCTCGTGGAGCAGGGCGACGACCTGCTGACCGCCTGTCATTTCCCCGACGACCCGCCCCCGGCAACCCCGCACCGACCCGAGGAGGTCACCACACCATGAGCAGCGACTGGCAGCGGTTCTTCACCGCCGAACGACCCCATGCCGTACGGCGGGGGCGCGGTCCGGGCGACCGGTCCCTGATCGTCGTGGAGAGCGAGGACGGTCCCCGGCTGTCGTTGTGGGAGGCGGGGCACGGCACGGTCCGGCCCCTGGCGGAGGTGACCTCGGGCGACCTCGTGCAGGCCGTTCTCACCTCGGACGGCGAGCAGATCCTGGCGCTGCACGACGACAACGGCTCCGAGGTCGGCCATGTGCACGCGACGGGATTGGATGCCGACGACAGTCGCGATCTCACCCCAGATCTGCCGCCGTACATCCTGCGCGGCATCGACGTGGCGGGACGGGCGGACCGGGCCGTGATCACGTGCGCGGCGGAGGACGGTTTCAGTCTGTGGCTGCTGAGCACGGACGGTTCCGCCGAACCCGAGCTGCTGTTCCGGTCGCCGCACGAGGCGTGGAACGGCCTGGTGTCGACGGACGGCACGCGCGCTTCCGTCGACACCACCGACCACAATCCGGGCGTCCGCAGATTCGCGGTCACGGTCGTCGACACCGCCACGGGAGAGGTGCTGGACCGCCTCTCCGACGGTCCGGACGCACCGGTGCGCGGAGTGCGGTACTCCCCCGTCCCTGGCGACGACCGGATACTCGTCGCCACCGAACGCACCGGCTTCGCCCGCCCCTGCGTCTGGCATCCGACCCACGGCACCCGCATCGACATCGACGCCCCTCAACTCCAGGGCGACCTGGTCCCGTTGGACTGGTCCGACGACGCGACCCGGATCCTGGCCGTGCACGTGGACGCCGGGATCCACCGGGTCATGGAGGCCGACCTGGAGTCCGGCACGCTCCGGCCGCTCGACCATCCGCCGGGCGCGTACTTCGAGCCGGACGTGGCGAACGCCCACCTCCACCTGTGGGCCTCGCACTACGGCCCCGGCAGCACCGTGCGCCTCCTGCACCAGCGCTCCGACTCCCCGCTGCGCGTGCTGCACGCCACCGGCCCGGACTCGGCGCCCGCCCCCGTGCTCTTCCCCCAACTCGACCTGGACGGCGTGCCGTTCACATCGAACCAGGTCCGCTCGACGGACGGCACCTACGTCCAACTGTGGTGGGCCCGACCCCGCCGGACCACGGGTCCCGGCCCCCTGATCCTCCACCTCCACGGCGGCCCCAACATGGTGTCGGTCGACAGCTACGACCCCGCCGCCCAGGCCTGGCTGGACAACGGCGTGGCCTACGCCTCGCTGAACTACCGGGGTTCGGTCACCTTCGGGCGCCGCTTCCGCGAGGGCTTCATGCCGGCGATCGGCGACCGCGAACTGGAGGACATCGAGGCGGCGGTCCGTTGGCTGATCACCGAGGGCGTCGCGGCCCCCGGCAAGATCTTCGTCACGGGCGCGTCCTACGGCGGTTTCCTGACGCTCCTGTCCATGGGACGGCTGCCCGGACTCTTCGCCGGCGGGCTGGCGCACGTACCGATGGCGGACTGGCTGACGGGCTACGAGGACATGAACCCGGCGCTGCGCGCGGCCTGGTCGTCCTTCTTCGGCGCGCAGCCGGAGGACGGCCTGGACCGTTTCGTACGGGCCTCCCCCATCACCTACGTGGCCGATGTCGTCGCCCCGGTCTGGATCAACCAGGCCACGCACGACACCCGCACCCCGCCCAAGCAGGTCCGCCACTACGAGGAGGCGCTCCGCGCGGCCGGCGGGGACGTGGTGGTCGACTGGTACAGCGGCGGCCACGAGACGACCGGCCGAGTAAAGGCACTGGCCGAACAGTCCAGGATGCTCGACCTCGTCCAGGCCGCCCTGGCCCAACAGCCCTGGAGTCAGGGCGAGTTGTGAGCCGCGAGGAAGCTCCGGAGGTGACCGAGGGTCTCCTCCGGGGCCTCCTCGGAAACGTGGTCGCCGACTGCTGCAGCGGCAGCCACAAGACAACCCGACGAGCCAAAGCGCCGGCCGAACAGTCCAGGATGCTCGACCTCGTCCAGGCCGCCCTGGCCCAACAACCCTGGAATCAGGGCGAGTTGTGAGCCGCGAGGAAGCCCCGGAGGTGGCCGAGGGTCTCCTCCGGGGCCTCCTCGGGGACGTAGTGGTCGCAGGGCAGGGCGGTGCCGGTGATGTCGTCGGCGTAGTCGGACCAGACGGCCGGGACGTCGTAGTGGCGGCCTACGAAGCTGTGCTCGCCCCAGAGCGCGAGCAGCGGCTGGGTGAGGCGGCGGCCTGCTGTCGCGTCCTCTTCGTCGTGGACTAGGTCGATCGAGCCGGCCGCGCGGTAGTCCTCGCAGGAGGCGTGGATCGCGGCCGGGTCGGAGAAGCAGCGCACGTACTCGGCCTGGGCATCCGGGTCGAAGGGGGTGCCGCCGTGGTGCCGGGCGCCCATGCGGGCCCGGATCCAGAACTCGGGGTCGCCGCCGATCAGTTGCTCGGGGATGCCGTTGCCGGCGGTCAGGAAGAACCAGTGGTAGTAGCCGCGCCCGAAGTCGGCGTCGGCGTGCCGGTAGGCGTGGAGCGTCGGCACGATGTCCAGGACCGCGAGGGCGGAGACCGCCCGGGGATGGTCGAGCGCGAGGCGGTGGGCGACCCGGCCGCCCCGGTCGTGGCCGACCACCGCGAAGCGCTCGAAGCCCAGCTCCCGCATGACGAGCAGTTGATCGCGAGCCATGGCCCGTTTGGCGTACGGGGTGTGCCCGGCGTCGGACGGCGGTTTGTCGCTGTCGCCGTAGCCGCGCAGGTCGGTGAGGACGACCGTGTGGGTCTCGGCCAGGCGCGGGGCGATGTGGTGCCAGATGGCGTGGGTCTGCGGGTAGCCGTGCAGCAGCAGGACCGGCGGCCCCTGCCCTGCCGTACGCACGTTGATGTGGACGCCGTCCGCGTCGACGGTGTGCCGGGCGAACGAGGCGGGCAGCACATTCCTCACGGTCCTCTTCATGGTCCGATCCCAGCAGGGCCGGGCGAGCCCGTCCAAGACCCGTGGCCGACAATGCATATAGGCGTGGCCTATCGGCGGACAGGAGCGGGCACGGGAAGGCGGCACCATGGACGTCCGGCAGCTGGAGTACTTCCTCGCGGTGGTCGACCACGGCGGCTTCAACCGTGCGGCGACCGCGCTCTATCTCTCCCAGCCCTCGCTCTCCCAGGCGATCCGGACCCTGGAACGGGACCTGGGCAGCGAGTTGTTCCACCGGATCGGCCGCCGGGTCGTCCTCACCGAGGCCGGTACGGCGCTCATCGAGCCCGCTCGGACCGCCGTCCGCGGCCTCGAACTCGCGCGCGCCAGCGTGGAGTCGGTGCACGGGCTGCGCACCGGCCGGGTGGAGATCGCGGCCATGCCCTCCCAGGCCGTCGCCCCGCTCACCGGGATGATCAGCCGCTTCCACCGGGCCCATCCGGATGTGTCGGTGACCGTAAGGGCCGCGTTCACGCCCCGGGACGTGACCGAGATGGTGCGCACGGGCGTGACGGAGCTTGGGCTGCTGGCCTCCCCCGCTGCGCCCCCGGACACGGAGGTCCGCACCCACCCCCTCCCGGAGCAGCGGTTCGTGCTGCTCGCACCCCCGGACGGCCCCTTCGCCCCGGACACGACCGTGGTGGACCGGAAGAGCCTCGCCGGGCAACGGCTCATCGTCGGGCAGCAGGGCACCGGGATGCGCCGGTACGTCGACGACCTGATCGCCGAGGGCGTGAAGGTGACCCTCGCCGTCGAGACCGAGCACCGGGTGGCGATCCTGCCGCTGGTGCTGGCGGGCGCGGGCCTGGCCGTAGTCACCGACGCCTGGCGGGAGTTGGCCCGGCAGGCGGGCGTCCGGGTGCTGGACCTGGAGCCGCGTACCAGCCTGCGGGTGACGCTGGTCGCCCGGCACGGCGCGACGACTCCGGCGGCGGAGGCGTTCCTGCGCGCGGCGCTGACGGAGGACGCCGACACCGCCGTAGAACCGGCGTCGTAGACACCGCTCATAAGCACTGCCTATAAGCACTGCCTATAAGGCACATGGGCAGTCGGTCTTGGACGCGCCCGGCGGACCGTTGCTGCAATCGCTTCCATGTCTCCCCTGAAGAAGCACCGCATCGCCCTGATCCCCGGCGACGGCATCGGCACCGAGGTCGTCCCCGCGGCCCGCCGGGTGCTGGACGCCGTCACCGCCCGCCACGGCATCGCGCTCTCCTACGACACCTTCGACTGGTCCTGCGAGCGTTTCCTCGCGGAGGGTTCGATGATGCCGTCCGACGGCCTGGACCAGATCCACGGGCACGACGCGATCCTGCTCGGGGCGGTCGGCTACCCCGGGGTTCCGGACCATGTCTCGCTGTGGGGGCTGCTGATCCCCATCAGGCGCGGCTTCCAGCAGTACGTGAACCTGCGGCCGATCCGCGTCTTCGACGGCGTGCCCAGCCCGCTGCGCGAGGCCCGGCCGGGTGAGGTGGACTTCGTCGTCGTACGGGAGAACGTCGAGGGCGAGTACGGCGAGATCGGCGGGCGGCTGTACCGGGGGCTGCCGGAGGAGACGGCCGTGCAGGAGGCGGTGTTCACGCGCAAGGGCGTGACCCGGATCGTGGACCACGCGTTCGAGCTGGCCGCCGGCCGGTCCGGCCGGCTGACGTCGGCGACGAAGTCCAACGGGATCGTGCACACGATGCCCTTCTGGGACGAGCTCGTCGCCGAACGCGCCGCCCTGCACCCGGGGGTGGAGTGGGACCAGGAGCACATCGACGCGCTGGCCGCGAAGTTCGTGCTGGACCCGGGCCGTTTCGACGTCGTCGTCGCCTCCAACCTGTTCGGCGACATCCTCAGCGACCTGGCGGCGGCGATCGCGGGCAGCATCGGCATCGCGCCCGCGGCCAACCTCAACCCCGAACGGGACTTCCCCTCCATGTTCGAGCCGGTGCACGGCTCGGCCCCCGACATCGCCGGGCGCGGCACGGCCAATCCGCTCGGCGCGATCTGGTCGGCCGCGATGATGCTGGACCACCTCGGCCACCCCGAGGCGGCCGGAACCGTCACCGACGCGATCGCCGTCCTCCTGTCCACGACCCGGCTGCGCACCCCGGACCTCGGCGGGACGGCGACCACGTCCGAGTTCACGGCGGGGCTGATCGACTTGCTGTGACGGCGACGGACTCCGCCGGGTTCGTGGTGCGCCGGTGGCGTGGTCGCTACGCTCCCTGGCCGTACGGGGCATCGCCGACCGCTCCGCCGAGATGCTGACGCTGCCCGACACCGGGCCGACGGCGGCTGCTCCTGGCGGCGGGCGGCGGAACAGGCGCAGGAGCGCGGTGCGCGGTGCGCGGCCGACGGTCGAGCAGTTCAACTCCCGTAGGAACAAGGCCTTCACGCTCGCGGCCCTCAAGGTTCTCCCCGTGTACGACGGGCTCGTCTGCCGCTGCTGTCCGTCTCGTCCGGAGCACTGCAGCTGACCTGGCCGGCGGACCGGTCCTACCGCATCCCGCCCTACTCCCGGGTGGCCCGCGCGCTGCCGTCGACCGACCGGTTCCACTGGGTCGAGGGCCTCTTCCTGCACCGCGCGGAGAACGGCGGCCCGCACGTCCTCGGCCCCTACGACAAGGCCTGACTGCCGTGCACCCGCCCCCCTTTGGGGACGGGGCGGTAAACCGGGCGGTGGCCGGTAGGCTCCCCTGTTGCCGGCCGACCCCCGCCCGGGTCTCTCGCTCTCGGTGGCGTCCGGGCTTCGTGTGAGAAAGCCGGAGCATTTCCGAGAGTGGTCTGTGATGGTGATGTCGCTCAGGCCAGTTCTGCGGGGCCCTCGTGACTGCTGCCGGCCCGCTCGTACAGTCGCTGGCGCGCTCTGCCGCCGACCCGACGGATGCCGGATCGTGTGTCGTTGAGCGCGCGCGAGACCTCGGAGACCAGCTGCATGGACTCGGCCATCTGCTCGAAGAGACCGGCAGTGGACGGAACCCATGTTCCTTCCGGTGCGTGCTGCTGTCCCACCGATGCGCACTTGGTGAGCAACTCGCTCATCAGACGGTGGAATTCAGCAACGTCCTCGTCGGTGAAATCGTCAATGGTTAACTGATACATATTCGGCGCAGTCGGACCGCGCATACGCAAAACTCCTTGGCGGTGGGTGAAGAAAGAACAGACGGAGAGCACTTGACACATGTCCGGCCCGCCCGCTGGGGAATTCGGCGCTAGTTCCCCATCCCGGCTCCCCCGTCGACCGGCACGACGGCACCGGTGATGTAGCCGGCGTCGTCGGAGGCCAGGAACGCGACGGCCGCGGCGACCTCTTCGGGCCTGGCGAGACGGCCCAGAGGGATCTGGCCGGTCAGGTGCGCGAGCTGCTCCTCCATGAGGTTCTCGCTCATGGCGGTCTCGGTGAGACCGGGTGCGACCACATTGAAGGTGACCCCGCGAGCGCCGAGTTCCCTGGCCATCGAGCGGGCGAATCCGATCAACCCCGCTTTGGAGGCCGCGTAGTTGGCCTGCCCGCTCTCGCCCCGCAGGGCGACGGCGGAGGAGATGAACACGACACGGCCCTTCCTGGCGCGGAGCATTCCCCGGGTGGCTCGCCTGACGACGCGGAAGGCGCCGGTCAGGTTGGTGTCGACGACCGTGGTGAAATCCTCTTCGGACATGCGCAGCAGTAACTGGTCCTTGACGATTCCCGCGTTGGACACCAGGACCTCGACCGGACCGTGCTCCGCCTCGATGTGCTCGAAGGCGATGTCGACCTGATCGGCGTCGGTGACGTCGCACCGGACCGCGAACAGACCCTCGGGCGGCTCTCCCGTCCGACAGGTCACCGCGACACGGTCACCGGCGGCTGCCATACGACGTGCGACAGCCAGGCCGATACCGCGGTTACCGCCGGTGATCAGGACTGAACGGGACACAGAACGCCTTTCCGGTCTGTTTGCGACGACCTCCGTTTGTTGTCGCTCGAACAACCATGCTCGACATGGGCGCGTGCAGGAAGCCTCAGCATGTGCAACTGCCTAATGCTGAGGGGGATAAAGAGTGCACAACGCCGACAACCGTGCGACTCGACATGGGCACGGTTCTCGGAGCGAGCCCTGGGCGGAACCCGCTCCTGCGCGCAGCGAATCGCGGGTAGCGTCGCCGACGTACTGTCGCCCGCAGGAACGGACCCGCCAGCGTGACCGACCCGTTGCAGGACCCCCGGTTCTTCGCCGACCCCTACCCGACCTACGCCCGGCTGCGGAATTCGGCGCCGGTGCAGAAGGTGCTCACCGGTTCGGCAGGGCGCTTCAGCTATCTGGTCACGGGCTACGCGGAGGCCCGGGAGGCGTTCGCCGACCCCCGGCTCTCCAAGAACACCGCGCGGTTCTTCGCCGGCCGGCTGTCCGACCGCGACCTCCATCCGGCGGTCGCGCAGAACATGCTGGCCACCGATCCCCCGGAACACGCGCGGCTACGGGCCCTGGTGACAAAGGCGTTCAGCACCGGAGCCGTCGCACGGCTGCGCCCCTGCATCGCCGGCCTCGTCGACGAACTGCTCGACGCCTGGCCGGAACACGGACCGGTGGACCTCGTCGCCGGCCTCGCGGTGCCGCTGCCGGTCACGGTCATCTGCGAGATGCTGGCGGTGCCCGAGGCCGACCGCAAGCAGGTGCACACGTGGTCCGGTGAGCTGTTCGCCGCGGGAGATCCACGGCGGATCGACGTCGCCTCGCAGGCCGTCGGCACCTACATGACCGACCTCGTCGCCGCCCGGCGCGCCTCCCCCGGCGAGAGTCTGCTCGACGATCTCATCGCGGTACGCGACGGCCAGGACCGACTCACCGAGGACGAACTCGTCTCGCTCGCCGTGGTGTTGCTCGTGGCCGGCCATGAGACCACCACCAACTTCATCGGCAACGCGGCCCTGGCACTGCTCCAACACCCGAAATCCCTCGCCCGGTTGAAGGCCGAGCCGGAGCTGTTCGGCACCGCGCTGGAGGAGTTGCTGCGCTTCGACTCGCCGGTCGGCATCGCCACGTTCCGCTACAGCACCGAGGCGCTCACGCTCGGCGGGACCGACATCCCCGCCGGCGTTCCGGTGCTCATCGCGCCCGGCGCCGCCAACCGCGACCCCGCGCGATTCCCCGACCCCGACCGCGTCGACCTCGACCGCGGTGCCACCGGGCACCTCGCGTTCGGCCACGGCATCCACCGCTGCCTGGGCGCACCGCTCGCCCGGGCGGAGGGCGAACTGGCGCTCCGGGCCGTCTTCGCCCGCTTCCCCGACGTACGGCTGGCCCGTCCCGTGGAGCAACTGGAGTGGCGGCACACGCGGTTGACGCGCGGCCTCACGTCCCTGCCGGTCGACGTATGACGGATCGTCAACTCACCCTGGCCGGACCCGAGTTGTCGACGGCGAGAGAGACAGCGAGGGTCCCCAGCACCGTACCCATCGCGTAGCGCTGCACCTTGAGCCAGGAGGGGCGGCGTTCGAGGAAGACGGCGATCGCGCCCGCCGCCAGGACGATGGCGAGGTTGACCCCGATGCTGACCACGATCTGGACCGAGCCGAGGACCAGGCCCTGGAGGAGGACGTGCCCCCTGTCCAGATCGATGAACTGGGGGATGAGCGAGAGGTACATGATGGCGATCTTCGGGTTGAGCAGGTTCGTCATCAGGCCCATCGTGAACAGCTTGCGCGGTGAGTCGTGCGGTACGTCCTGCGGGGCGAAGACGGAGACACCGCCCGGCTTCAGGGCGTTCCAGGCCAGGTAGGCGAGGTAGCCGGCGCCCGCGAGCTTCACCGCGAAGTACAGCTCGGGCACGGCGACGAAGAACACCGACAGGCCCAGGTTCGCGGCGAGCAGATAGACCATGAAGCCGAGCGCCACCCCGCCGAGGGAGACCATCCCGGCGCGCCTGCCCTGGGTGATGCTGCGGGAGACGAGATAGATCATGTTCGGTCCGGGGGTGAGCACCATGCCCAGAGCCACCGCCGTCACGCCGAGTATGCCGCTCGGTTCGACCATGAATACCCCTTGTGTTGTCGGTGCGTTGGCGCCCTCGGCCGCCGCTCGGAGCGTATTCCGGACCCACACCTCAATGCAATGTTTATATTGCACTCGGTGCAATTCAATGATTGAATCGACGCCCGATCGAGAAGGCCGAGACAGCGACAAGGGCGGGAGAGCCGTGCGGGACTATCAGACCGTCGCCGACACCGTGGCCGGGGAGATCAGGTCCGGTGCCCTCCGCCCCGGTGACCGGCTCCCCCCGCAGCGCGAGTTCGCCCGGCGTCACGGCATCGCCAACTCCACCGCCACCCGCGTGTACCGGGAACTGGCCCGCCGTGGCCTGACGGTGGGCGAGGTCGGCCGCGGCACCTTCGTCCGCGCGCTGTCCGCCGACCCCGCCGGCTCCGCCCCCGCGCTCACCGAACCCGCCGACGGCCGCCGCGTCGACCTGGAGCTCAACTACCCGGTCGTCCCCGAGCAGAACGCGCTCCTCGCCGAGGGCCTGGGCAGTCTCCTACGGCCCGACGTCCTCGGCTCCGCCCTACGGCCGGTCGGCACGTCCGGCTTCCCGGCCGCCCGGGAGTCCGCCGCCGACACGCTCGCCCGCGGCGACTGGCGCCCCGACCCGGCGCGGATCCTCTTCGCGGGCAACGGACGGCAGGCGATCGCGGCCACCGTCACCGCGCTCGTACCACCGGGTGCCCGACTCGGCGTCGAGGAACTGACCTACCCCGTCGTCAAGGCCGTCGCCGCCCGCCTCGGCATCACCCTGGTCCCACTGGCCATGGACGACGCGGGACTCGTCCCGGAGGCCGTGAAAGAGGCGCACGCCACCACCCCCCTGCACGCCGTCTACGTCCAGCCGAGGCTGCACAACCCGCTGTCGCTCACCATGCCCGCCGAGCGCGTCGAGCGCCTGGCCGAGACACTTCTCAGCCTGGGCATCCCCGCGATCGAGGACACCATCTGGGCCTTCCTCCGCGACGAACTGCCGCCCCTCGCCGCCTACGCCCCCGAGCGGACGGTCCTGATCGACAGCCTGTCCAAGCGCGTCGCCCCCGGCCTGACCCTCGGGTTCGCGGTGGCACCCGACGCCCTGACGGGCGGGATCGTCGCCGCCCTGCGCTCCGGCGGCTGCACCCCGGGCCGGTTCGCCCTGGAGGTGGCCCACCGCTGGCAGCAGGACGGCACGGTGAAGACGCTGGTGGCGGCCAAACAGCGGGAAGCGGCGGTACGACAGGGAATCGCGGCCCGGCAACTCGCCGGGTTCACCGTCCGGAGCGACCCCCGCTCCTTCCACTGCTGGTGGCAACTGCCCCGCCCGTGGCGCGCGGACACCTTCGTCGCGGCAGCCGCACGGCACGGCATCGGGGTCGTACCGGCCACCGCGTTCACGGTCGACCCCCACCACTCCCCCAACGCCGTCCGCCTC
>NZ_JAEQAZ010000283.1 GCF_016654115.1 Streptomyces sp. MBT53 | reverse complement strand
CCGCAAGGCGCCGCGCCTCACCCCACCCGCCGCGCCCCCGCCGAAGGCACCGCCGGGAACACGCGCGGTGCGGTGTAACCCGCCGCCGCAAACGCTTCCTCGACCGCCTTCGTGACCGTGTCCGCGTCGGCCACCTCGACCAGGACGATCGCCGAGCCGCCGAAGCCGCCGCCCGTCATCCGTGCGCCGAGCGCGCCCGCGCCGACCGCCGTGTCGACCACGAGGTCCAACTCCGGGCAGGAGATGCGCAGATCGTCGCGGAGGGAGGCGTGGCCCTCGGTGAGGACCGGGCCGATCGCGCGGACCTCGCCCGCGTCGAGCAGGTTGATGACCTGGTCGACCCGGTGGTCGTCGGAGACGACATGGCGGACGTAGCGCCGGATCCGTTCGTCGCTCAACCGCGCCAGTGACGACTCCAGGTCCTCGTACGCCACGTCCCGCAGGAAGGGGACGCCGAGTTGGCGGGCGCCCTCCTCGCAGCCCTCTCGGCGTTCCGCGTACTCGCCGTCTCCGAGAGCGTGCTTCACACGGCTGTCGACGACCAGAAGCGACAGGCCCTCCGACGCCAGGTCGAACGGGATCTGACGGATCGACAGATCGCGGCAGTCGAGGTGGAGCGCGTGGCCCTCCTCGGCGCAGGCCGAGGCCGTCTGGTCCATGATGCCGCAGGGGACGCCGACGAAGTCGTTCTCCGCGCGCTGCGAGAAGCGGGCCAACTCCGGTCCGGACAGGCCGAGTTCGAAGAGGTCGTTGAGGGCCAGGGCCGTGACGACCTCCAGCGCCGCCGAGGACGACAGGCCCGCGCCCGTCGGGACCGTGGACGACAAGTGGATGTCCGCGCCGGTCACTTGGTGACCCGCCTCGCGCAACACCCAGACCACGCCCGCCGGATACGCGGCCCAGCTCGTGTTCGTACGCGGGGCCAGGTCCTCGACATGCAGTTCTACGACCGGGCCCTCGATGTCCGCCGAGTGGAGCCGGAGGACGCCGTCCGTGCGGCGCGACACCGCCGCCACCGCCGTGTGCGGCAGGGCGAGCGGCATCACGAAGCCCTCGTTGAAGTCGGTGTACTCGCCGATCAGGTTGACCCGGCCCGGCGCGGCCCAGACGCCCTCGGGAGCGGTGCCGTACAGCTCCTCGAAGCCCTCAAGTACACCCACGTGTTGTCTCCTAACCCTTCGATACGTTCTGCGCGAACGCCCACGCGTCCGCGACGATGCCCGCGAGGTCCGCGCGGGTCGGGTTCCAGCCGAGGCGCTCCTTGGCGCGGTCAGCCGAGGCGACCAGGGACGCCGGGTCGCCGCCGCGGCGCGGGGCGACGATCTCGGGGATCGGGTGCCCGGTGACCTGGCGGACGGTCTCGATGACCTGGCGGACGGAGAAGCCCTCGCCGTTGCCCAGGTTGCAGATCAGGTGCTCGCCGGGCGTGGCCGCCTTCAGCGCGAGCAGGTGCGCGTCGGCCAGGTCCGCGACGTGGATGTAGTCACGGACGCAGGTGCCGTCCGGCGTCGGGTAGTCGTCGCCGTAGACGGAGATCGCGTCGCGCTTGCCCTGGGCGACCTGGAGCACGAGCGGGATGAGGTGCGACTCGGGGTCGTGCCGCTCGCCGCAACTGCCGTACGCGCCCGCCACGTTGAAGTACCGGAGGGACACGGCTCCTAGCCCATGGGCCGCCGCCTCGCTCGTGATCATGAAGTCGACCGAGAGCTTGGAGGCGCCGTAGGGGTTGGTCGGGGAGGTGCGGGCGGTCTCGACGATCGGGACCTCCTCCGGCTCGCCGTACGTGGCCGCCGTGGAGGAGAAGACGAGCTTGCGGACGCCTGCCTCGCGCATCGCGGCCAGCAGGGCCATCGAGCCGCCGACGTTGTTCTCCCAGTACTTCTCGGGCTTGACGACGGACTCGCCGACCTGGGAGAACGCGGCGAAGTGGAGGACGGCGTCGTAGGAGGAGTCGAGCCACTTGGCCGCGTCCCTGATGTCACCCTCGATGAAGGAAGCACCCGCCGGGACCCCTTCACGGAACCCCGTCGAGAGGTTGTCCAGGACGGTGACCTCGTGGCCCGCCTCCAGCAGGTGCTGGGCGACCACGCTGCCCACGTAACCCGCCCCGCCCGTGACCAGGTACTTACCGCTCATCAACTCGCTACCTCTCGCAGTCGCTGTGCCGCGAACTCCGGCGGCACGTCGTTGATGAACACGCTCATGCCGGACTCGGAACCCGCGAGGAACTTCAGCTTGCCGGAAGTGCGGCGAATGGTGAAAAGCTCGAGGTGGAGCGCGAAGTCGTCCCTGCTCACACCCTCGAACTCCTCCAGGGTGCCGAACGGCGCCTGGTGCCAGGCGGCGATGTACGGCGTCGGAGGCTCGCCCTCACCGAAGATCCGGTCGAAGCGCCTCAAGAGTTCCAGATACACCTTGGGGAACTCTGTGCGGGCCGCCTCGTCCAGACCGAGCAGATCGGGCACGCGGCGCTTGGGATACAGGTGGACCTCGTAGGGCCAGTGCGCGGAGTACGGCACGAAGGCGGCCCAGTGTTCACCCTCAAGGACGACCCGCTCACCGGCGAGTTCACGCTCCAGGACGGCGTCGAAGAGGTTCTCCCCGCCGGTCGCCTCCTTGTGGGCCGCGAGTGAACGCAGCATCAGCGCGGTGCGCGGGGTGGTGAAGGGGTAGGCGTAGATCTGGCCGTGGGGATGCCCGAGGGTGACGCCGATCTCCTCGCCGCGGTTCTCGAAGCAGAAGACCTGCTCGACGGAGGGGAGATGCGACAGCTCCGAGGTCCGGTCCGTCCACGCGTCGAGGACGAGGGCCGCCTGCTCCTCGGTCAGCGAGGCGAAGGACGCGTCGTGGTCGGAGGTGAAGCAGACCACCTCGCAGCGCCCGGAGTCCCCGGCGAGCGAGGGGAATCGGTTCTCGAACACGACGACGTCGTACGAGGAGTCCGGGATCTCGCTGAGCCGGTCGCCCGTCGTCGGGCAGAGCGGGCACTGGTCGACCGGCGGGTGGTAGATGCGGCCCTGGCGGTGCGAGGCGATCGCCACCGAGTCGCCGAGCAGCACGTCCCGCCGTACCTCCGAAGTGGTGACCGTGCGCTCCAGCGGGCGGCGGTCCACCGCGTCGCGCACGGTGTCGTCCCGCAGGTCGTAGTAGATGAGCTCACGACCGTCGGCCAACCGGGTCGAGGTCTTCTTCACGCCGGGCTCTCCATCCGTACGTACATCCACGCCACATCCGGGCTTCACACAGAACTAAACACATCAAACCACCGATCCCCCCAGTCGTCACCATCAAAATCAAACAAAGAACACCAGACGAAAACCATCAACCAAGGTGAGCGCTTGATGCAGTCTCTGCAGCCCCCCACCTTCCTCGCCGCCGAGCTCCGGCTCCCCACCAACGGGCTCGACTACACGATCCTGGCGATCTACTTCGTCGTCGTTCTCGGCATCGGTCTGGCCGCCCGCAGATCGGTGAAGACGAGCCTCGACTTCTTCCTCTCCGGGCGGTCGCTGCCCGCGTGGATCACCGGTCTCGCCTTCATCTCGGCGAACCTGGCCGCCACCGAGATCCTGGGCATGGCCGCGAACAGCGCGCAGTACGGCGCGTACACCGTGCACTGGTACTGGATCGGCGCCATCCCGGCCATGGTCTTCCTGGGCCTGGTGATGATGCCCTTCTACTACGGCTCGAAGGTGCGCTCGGTCCCGGAGTTCCTGCTCCTCCGCTTCGACAAGTGGGCACACCTGCTGAGTTCGATCCTGTTCGCCTTCGCCGCGATCCTGATCGCCGGTGTGAACCTGTACGCCCTCGCGATCGTCGTCGAGGCGCTGCTGGGCTGGCCGCAGTGGGTGGCGATCGTGGTCGCCGGCGCGTTCGTGCTCGCGTACATCACCCTCGGCGGGCTGTCGTCCGCGATCTACAACGAGGTGCTCCAGTTCTTCGTGATCCTCGCGGCCCTCATCCCCATCTCCTACCTCGGCCTGAAGAAGGTAGGCGGCTGGGACGGCCTGACCGACAAGCTGGACGCGACCCACGGCCACAACTTCACCACCGCGTGGGGCGGCACCGGCATCGGCAGCGTCAACCCGCTGGGCGCGAACTGGCTGACCATCGTGCTGGGCCTGGGCTTCGTGTTGTCCTTCGGCTACTGGACGACGAACTTCGCGGAGGTGCAGCGCGCGCTGTCGGCGAAGAACCTGTCCGCCGCCCAGCGCACCCCCCTCATCGCCGCGTACCCCAAGGTCTTCATCGTCTTCCTGGTGATGATCCCGGGCCTGGTCGCGGCGGCGCTGGTCCCGAAGATCGGCACCAGCGGCTCGGACCTCCAGTACAACGACGCGATCCCGTACCTGATGGAACAACTGCTGCCCAACGGCGTCCTCGGCATCGCGGTGACGGGTCTGCTGGCGGCGTTCATGGCGGGCATGGCGGCCAACGTCTCGTCCTTCAACACGGTCTTCACGAACGACATCTGGGCGAAGTACGTGGTGACGGACCGCGAGGACGAGTACTACGTCCGCTTCGGCCGCCTGATCACGGTGGTAGGCGTGGCGGCGTCGGTAGGCACGGCGTTCCTGGCGTCTTCGTTCTCGAACATCATGAGTTACCTACAAACGCTCTTCTCCTTCTTCAACGTGCCGATGTTCGTCGTCTTCATCGTCGGCATGTTCTGGAAGAAGGCCACGCCGAAGTCCGGCTTCTGGGGCCTGCTCGCGGGCACGGTCACCGCGATGGTCAACTACTTCTGGATCTACAAGCAGGGCATCATCTCCATCCCCTCCGACCAGGGCGCCAACTTCGTCTCCGCGATCGCCGGGTTCGTCGCGGGGGCGGTGGTCATGTTCGCGGTGTCCCTGTTCACGCAACCGAAGTCGGCGGAACAGCTTCAGGGCCTGGTCTACGGCACGACGTCCCCCGGCATGACCGAGGCACCCGCCGCGGGCGACGACGCGTGGTACCGCCGCCCGGCCCTGCTCGGCTGGGGCGCGGTGATCCTGGCCGCCCTCTGCTACATCCCGTTCTCGTTCTAGCCGCGGAGGATTGAGAGACCATGTCTGAAAACTCCGGACACTCGGAGCACGATCTCCAGCGCGAAGTCAGCGAACTGGAGGGCAAGTCGACGACCGCGTCCCGCCTCTTCGATCTACGGCTGATCATCGGCGGGTTGTTCGTCGTCTACGGCGTGATCGTCACGATCGCGGGGATCAACCCGTCGGACTCGTCGCTGGACAAGTCCGAGGGCGTCAACATCAACCTGTGGACCGGGATCGCGATGCTGCTGCTCGGGATCTTTTTCCTGGGGTGGTTGAAATTGCGGCCTGCGGTGGTGCGGGCGCCGGTGGCGGATGAGGAGCGGGGCGAGTAGGCCTGGGGGCTGCGGGGCTGGGACCGGGGTTCGTTTCGGTCCCAGCTGCCGCCTGGCACTGCCAGTTATTCGGCTACGAAGAGTTCCGACGCGTCAACGACCCGATAGGAGCGATCGAGCCAGGAGGTGAGTTCGTCCATGTCTCTGGAGGCTCGGACGCGGGTGCGGATCTCGTCGGGTACACGGATCTGGCGCAACTGGAGGATACGCAGAACGGTCGCTGCCCGTTCTTGAGCCATTCCTTCCCGGAAACCCTCCGCTCGACCCTCCACCCGGCCCTCCTCGCGCACCTGCATGGCCAACGGGTGCCGCCAGAAGTACTGGATCTCTGCCACGCCTCAGAAACCTCCGCCGAACAGGTCCCCCGCGTCGGTGACCTGGTTGGCGCGGTCCAGCCAGGTACCGAGTTCGTCTACGTCGGTGGAGGCGAGGATGCGCTCACGGACACTGTCGGACACGGCGATCTGGCGCCGCTGAAGGGTACGCAGGATGGCCGCGGCCCACCCTGCGGCCATCCCCTCTTCGCGTCCTTCTTCGCGTCCTTCTTCGCGTCCTTCTTCCCGCACCTGCTCCGCCAGCGGGTGCCGCCAGAAGTACTGGATCTCTGCCACGCCTCAGAAACCTCCGCCGAACAGGTCCCTCGCGTCGGTGACCTGGTTGGCGCGGTCCAGCCAGGTACCGAGTTCGTCCACGTCGGTGGAGGCGAGGATGCGCTCACGGACACTGTCGGGCACAGCGATCTGGCGCCGCTGAAGGGTATGCAAGATGGCCGCGGCCCACCCTGCGGCCAGCCCCTCTTCGCGTCCTTCTTCGCGTCCTTCTTCCCGCACCTGCTCCGCCAGCGGGTGCCGCCAGAAGTACTGGATCGCCGTCATCAGGTCCCTCCACATCTGCTGGGCCTGGCGGTCGGCCAGGCATGAGTCGACGAACTGCACGAAGACCGCGGCGCTGTCCGGGTCGATGGTCCGCAGGGCGGTTGCCAGGTTTTCCAGTATGGCGGCGGCCTGCGGTCCCTTGCCATGCGTCATCGCCGAAAGCACCGCGAGGGGTACGTCCCGTTCGGCCTCCCGTTCGTCGACGATCACCGGCACGTTGTCCGGCCCGAGCACGAACGGGCGCACCGTCAGCGAGGGGCACCCGCGCACCCCGAGATGAATCGGCTCCGCCGCCCAGCGGGCCGTGGCGCTGCTCTGGGTGATGACGATGAGCACGGGCTCACAGCGGTACTTCTCGTGCAAGTAACTGAGGTAGTACGGCCAGCTGCTGCGTTTCCTGGCGTCCGGCTTGCCCTGCGACTCGACGACCAGGAGATAGACGCCCTCCTCGGTCTCCGCCCGCAGCAACGTGTCCACGCGTCTCTCGACCGGCTCGATCTCCGTGAGATCCACGTTCATGGCCGCGAACTCGCGCGGCTCGGGCAGAGGAACACCCAACACGTCCTGCAGAGCACGGGTGAGCAGCGCGGGATCCTTCTGGAAGATCCGGTGCAGCGCCTCGTGCGACGAGCCGACCATCAGCTCTCCTTTCAGTACGACATGATCAACGAGCTAGGCCGCGGCGAGGTCACACCACACGTACTTGCCACGCCTGCCGTTCCTCGACAGCGGCTGCCACCCCCAGACATCCGCGCAGGCCTGAACCAGGGCGAGGCCGCGCCCCTCCTCGGCGTCCAACAGATTCGCCAACTGGCCCGGCGCTTCCGGTGGTTCGGGGTCCGCGTCCCACGCCCCGACCCTCAGCACCCCCGCCGACCACCGCACCCCGAGCATCGCCGGCCCCTTGGTGTGCAGTACGGCGTTGGCCACCAGCTCCGTCGCGAGGAGTTCGGCGGTGTCCGCGACGCCGATGAGTCCGTGCACGGTGAGGACCAGGCGGAGGGTGCGGCGGCAGACGGTGACGGCACGGCGGTCGTTCGGGATGGAGAGGGAGTACTCCCAGGGTTCGGACTCGGTTTCGGGCATGCGTGAACTCCGTTGGTGGTGTGGGGAGTTGATGCGGTTCACGGGCGGTGGCCTGTCACTCCGTCATGGCAGGACGGAGTGGTGCGCTTCCGGAGTCCCGGGTTTCGCAGCGTGTGCGTCGCGTCACCGACGGTACGGGTAAAATTTGGAACAGTGCAAGTCGTTGTCGTAATCTGCCCCCCGAACGAGTCACCGCGCCACGGCAGTTGGGGCGAGAGAGGAAGCCATGCCACGCAGACGGCAAGTCACCGCGCGCCAGGAACGCCTGGGCATTGAACTGCGGAAGCTGCGTGAGACAGCTGGACTCAAAGCACGGGAAGCCGCCGCGCTGGTCGGGTCCGACTCCGCCCAGATGAGTCAGATGGAGTCCGGAACGGCAGGAGTGAGCGAGGAACGCGTACGCAGCCTCGCCGCCAATTACTCCTGCGAGGACGAGGAGTTGATCGATGCGCTGATCGCAATGGCCACGGATCGGACACGCGGTTGGTGGGAGGAGTACCGGGGGCTGCTTCCCACGTCGTTCCTGGACCTGTCCGAGTTGGAGCACCACGCCACCTACCGCTGGGACGTGGATTTCCTCCATGTCCCGGGCCTGCTCCAGACAGAGGACTACGCTCGCGCAGTCTTCTCGCACAGAGTGCCCGCACTTCCCCCGAGAGACCTCGATCTGCGGGCCGAACACCGGATGAAGCGACACCGCATCATCGAGGGTGACCAACCGACCCCGTACGAAGCCGTAGTGCACGAGGGGGCCCTGCGCATCCGGGTCGGTGACCGTCCCGCGTCACGAGCTCAGCTCACCCGCATCCTGGAACTCTCGGAAGCGGACCACGTGACCGTACGTGTCATCCCGTTCGACCTGGATGGATTCATCGATGCCGGAAGCGTCATGTTGTACGCGGGTGGCACTGTGCCCAAGCTGGACACGGTCGTGCGGGACGCACCCCACGGTTCCGCCTTCGTCGACTCCGAGGCTCAACTCAGCAGCTTTCGAACGCTTTTCCGTAGAGTGGAGGGTGTGTCACTCGACCCCGAACGCTCGCGTGACTTCATCCACAGGCTGACGAAGGAACTGTGAGGCGCACCATGACACCCCCGACCAACTGGCAGAAGTCGTCCTTCTCCGGCGGCGGCGACGGCAACAACTGCGTCGAACTCGCCACCACCCCCACCACCCTC
>NZ_JAEQAZ010000282.1 GCF_016654115.1 Streptomyces sp. MBT53 | reverse complement strand
GGCGCTGTGGGCGGGGGCGGAGGGAGACCTCGCGGCCCTGCGCCTGCTGGCGGACCGCTGCGAGGAGGCGGCCACGACCGGTGAGCACCGGCGCTACCGCCCCCACCTCACCCTGGCCCGCAGCCGGGACGCGCTGGACGTACGGCCGTATCTCGACCGGCTCGACGCGTTCGCGGGGCGGACGTGGACGGTGGACGAGCTGGTGCTCGTCCGCAGCGACCTGCCGAGGTCGGGGGTTCCGGGGGAGCAGCCGCGGTACGAGGCGGTCGCCCGCTGGGGGCTCGGGGCGGGCGGTTAGGCTCGGGTACGTGGACCCGAAAACCCGGAACCGGATCATGGCCGGTGTGCTTGTGCTGTTGTTCGTTGTCGTGGGACTTGCTGCGGCGCTCGGTAAGTGAGGACCGGGGAACTGCGGTCGCTTTTTCGGCTGCGGGCCGGATGCGGCTGGTCGCGCAGTTCCCCGCGCCCCTGACGGGGCGTTTGTCCTCGGGGTGTTTGCTGTGGCTGGTCGCGCCCACGCGGCGGAGCCGCAAATGTCACAGCCCCGCGCCCCTAAAAGAACAGGGGCGTTTGCCCTTACGGCGTTTACCAGGCGAAGGCCTCCGGCGACGGCCCCGGGCCCGGGAAGATCTCGTCGAGCGAGGTCAGGATCTCCTCGGTCAGTTCCAGCTCTACGGCGCGCAGCGCGGAGTCCAGTTGCTCCGCCGTGCGCGGGCCGACGATCGGGCCGGTGACGCCGGGGCGGGTCAGCAGCCAGGCCAGGGCGGCCTCGCCGGGCTCGATGCCGTGCTTGTCGAGGAGGTCCTCGTAGGCCTGGATCTGGGCGCGTGAGGCCGGGTTGGCGAGGGTGTCCGCGGCCCGGCCGCTCGCCCGGCGCCCGCCCGAGATCTCCTTCTTGATGACGCCGCCCAGCAGCCCGCCCTGGAGCGGCGACCAGGGGATGACCCCGAGGCCGTACTCCTGCGCGGCCGGGATGACCTCCATCTCGGCGCGGCGCTCGGCGAGGTTGTAGAGGCACTGCTCGCTGACGAGCCCGATGGTGCCGCCACGGCGGGCCGCGACCTCGTTGGCCTGGGCGATCTTGTAACCGGGGAAGTTCGAGGAGCCGACGTAGAGGATCTTGCCCTGCTGGATCAGGGTGTCGATCGCCTGCCAGATCTCCTCGAAGGGGGTGGCGCGGTCGATGTGGTGGAACTGGTAGACGTCGATGTAGTCCGTCTGGAGGCGCTTCAGCGACGCGTCCACCGCCCGCCGGATGTTCAGGGCGGAGAGCTTGTCGTGGTTGGGCCAGGCGTCGCCGTCGGCGGCCATGTTGCCGTAGACCTTGGTGGCGAGGACCGTCTTGTCGCGGTGGCCGGGGCTCTTGGCGAACCAGTTGCCGATGATCTCCTCGGTCCGCCCCTTGTTCTCACCCCACCCGTACACATTGGCGGTGTCGAAGAAGTTGATACCGGCGTCCAGCGCCGCGTCCATGATCGCGTGACTGTCGGCCTCGTCGGTCTGCGGACCGAAGTTCATCGTCCCGAGGACGAGCCGGCTGACCTTGAGACCTGTGCGTCCGAGCTGCGTGTACTTCATGAGTACCTAGCCAACGGCTTCGAGTGCGCTCGATGCAAGGGGGGTCAGTCGCGGGGGAACTCGTCGGTGGTGAGGGTGAGGCCGACCACGGTGCCGGTGAGATCCATGTCGTCCCCGAACGCCACCTTCGTCTCGGTCGTGTAGTCGTCGCCCTTGGGGTGGGTGTAGACGTGGCAGCGGCCCTGGTACGGGTCGGCGATGACGTAGACCGGGACTTCGGCGAGGGCGTACGCGGCCTTCTTCGGGCCGTAGTCGTTGACGGCGGTGCCCTTGGAGATGACCTCGGCGACGAACTCGACGTCCTCGTGGCGCCAGCCCCCGCCCTCCGTCTTCTCGGCACCCTCGGTCATCACCGTCACGTCGGTCGCGAATCCGTTGAGGTGACCCGGGTAGTCGATACGGACGTCGGACTTCACGCGCTTGCGGGGGTACTTGGTCCGTAGCTGCTCGACGATGTCCATGATGACTTCCGAGTGGCTTTCACGCTGAGGCGAGAAGAAGATGTTGCCCTCGACGATCTCGAACCTTGTTCCCTCGGGGATGGGCAGCTTCTCCAGACACTCGAACATGACGTCCAGCGTCAGCTCGCCACCTTCCTCGGTCATCGCGGTCTTCCTCTCCTCATCAGTGCAGCCGCGCGGTACAACGATACGCACGGTGACCGGGATAGGTAGTGATCACGCCAATGACCGCCGGTTGTCGGTCGGCCTACCTGCGCCTGCGGGAGGACCGGTGGAAGGGTTCCGGGGCGGCGGCCGGTTCCGAGGTGTCGTACTCCCCGCCCACCCCCCACGCCTGGTGCATCGCCCCCGCGAACGCCGCCGCGATCCGGTGCTCGCCGGAGGCGTTCGGGTGGGTGCCGTCGTAGGTGTCGTGGTCGACGTCGTACGACTCCGGGAGGGAGGCCAGGAGGATCGGGGAACGCGGGTCGTCCAGGTCGGCGACCGCCTTGGCCTGGAGTTCGTTGAAGAGGGCGACCTCGGCGGCGAAGGGGGCGTCGGTCCGGGCGCGGACGTTCGGGATGACCGGCAGGAACACCATGCGGACGGAGGGCTTCGCGGCGCGGGCCTCCGCCACGAAGGCGCGCAGGTTGTCGACCGTCTGGGCCGCGTTCGTGTAGAAGCCCAGGTCGATCAGGCCGAGGGAGACGAGGAGGACGTCCGCCCGGTGCGCGCGCACGGCCTCGCCGATCAGCGGGGCCATGTGCAGCCAGCCCTCGCCCCACCCGGCGAGGTGGAAGTGCGGGAAGTCGGGGTCGGCGTACTCGTACGACGTCGGCGTGTCCGTCGCCTTGTCGTACAGCGTCTCGCGCGGGCCGACCACGGCGAACGGGCCGCCGTAGGTCGCGCGCAGGTGCTGCCAGATCCGGTAGCGCCATGTGTGTTCGCCCGCGCTCCCGATCGTCATGGAGTCGCCTACGGGCATGAACCTGAGCATCCGCTCATGATGGACGATCAGTGGCCGATCGCCGGAGCCGGTGGGGTGTGAGGCCTGCCACGATGGCAGGCTTGGGGCATGCGTCGCTTCCTCGCGTTCCTCGGCGCCGGCTTTCTCGTCGGCGCGCTCGCCCTGCCCGCAGCCGCAGCACCCTCCGACGAGGGTGACGGCAAGGGCGACAAGGGGTTCACGATCACCGACTCCCGGATCACCGAGTCCAGCGGCCTCGCCGCCTCGCACCTCCACCCGGGCATCTACTGGACGCACAACGACAGCAACGACGGCCCGTACATCTACGCCGTCGACAGCAGCACCGGCAAGACGGTCGCCACCGTCACCTTCAGCGGCGTCGGCAAGCCGCGTGACGTCGAGGCCATCTCCATCGGACCGGACAACGAGATCTACGTCGGCGACATCGGCGACAACCTCGACGGGACCTGGCCCTACGTCTGGATCTACAAGCTGCCCGAGCCGAAGGTGCTCAAGGACCAGACGATCAAGGCCAAGCAGTACGTCGTGAAGTACTCGGACGGGGCCCGCAACGCCGAGTCGCTGATCGTGCACCCCAAGACCGGGCGCGTCTACATCATCGACAAGAAGGAGGACGGCGGGCACCTCTTCGAAGGCCCGGCGAAGCTCTCCACCTCCGGCACGAACTACTTCAAGCCGATCGCCTCCGTCGACCTCTGGGCCACCGACGCCGCGTTCTCGCCCAATGGCCAACAGCTCGCCGTACGCGGCTACTTCGGCGGTATCTACTACGACTGGAACGGCGGGAAAATCAAGCGCAAGGGGCGCCTCGACGTGCCCCTGCAGGGGCAGGGCGAGTCCGTCAGCTACTCCGCCGACGGCACCAAGCTGATGTACGGCAGCGAGGGCACCGACAGCCCGGTGCAGGCCGAGGACGCGCCGGACGGGGCCTCGTCCGCGTCCAAGTCGCCGTCCGGAAGCGGGAGTTCGGCGAGCGGCGACGACAGCGGCAGCGGCTCGGGGAAGAACCTGAAGGTGGGCGCCGTCGCCGTCGTGATCGTCCTCGGGGCCGTGATCGGGCTGCGGCGCCTCACGCGTCGTAGCTGAACTCGCTTGTGCCGCCGCGCTGTTGGACGACGACCTCAAGACCGTCCAGGATGCGGCCCAGCCCGAACTCGAAGTGGTCGAAACCGGCGGTGAAGGTGTCGGGGGAGAGGGACGCGAGGGTCGGGTAGGCGCCGGTCGCCATGGCCTTCTCCAGGGCCGGGACCTGGGCGCCGTAGAACTCCGCGTCGGTCAGGCCGGTGGAGCGGGCCGCCTCCTCCTGGTGGACCTGGGTGCGGGCGGCGCCGACGACATAACCGTCGATCATCACGACCGTCGAGACGAGTTCCGGGTCGGTCAGGCCCATCGGGCGGATACGGCCGAGCAGGTGCTCCAGGGTCGCGAGGGCGCGCGGGCCGAGCAGCGGGCGTGACTGGTTGACGCGCAGCAGCCAGGGGTGGCGGCGGTGGACGGCGAGCGCGTCGCGGGCGGCCGTCTCCAGCGCGCCGCGCCAACCGGAGCCGGTGGCTTGGGTGGTGGGGCGGTCCGGGAAGCGGACCCGGTCCAGCATCAGGTCGAGGAGTTCGGCCTTCCCCGGGACGTACCGGTACAACGACATGGCGCCCGTGCCCAGTTCGGTGGCCACCCGTCGCATGGAGACCGCGTCGAGCCCCTCCCCGTCCGCGATGCGGATGGCCGCGTCCACGATCCGGTCGACGCTCAGGCCCGGCTTCGGGCCGCGGCTGGGGCGGGGGCCGGTGTCCCACAGCAGTTCGAGGGTGCGGCCGATGTCCCCGCTGCCGCTGGATTCCTGACCGCCGCTCGCCGGCCTGCTCGTCATGGGGGGAGTCTAGGTCCGGCACCAAAACCGAGTACACCGTACGCGTAATCGGATACGGTGCACTCAGTTCGGGAGGGAGGGTTCATGGGCGACGGCAACGGCGGATACGTCGTGGAGGCCGAAGGGCTGGAGAAGCGCTACGGCGACAAGCGCGCCCTCGACGGCTTCGACCTCGCCGTCCGCGAGGGCACCGTGCACGGTCTGCTCGGCCCGAACGGCGCCGGCAAGACCACCGCCGTACGCATCCTCTCCACGCTCGTCCGGCTCGACGGCGGCAAGGCCACCGTCGCCGGTCTCGACGTGGCCCGGCAGCCCCGCCAGGTGCGTTCCCGCATCGGACTCACCGGCCAGTACGCGGCGATCGACGAGATCCTCACCGGCCGGCAGAACCTGGAGATGTTCGGCCGCCTCTTCCATCTCGGGCGCAGGCGGGCCAAGTTGAGGGCGACTCAACTCCTGCGCCAGTTCGACCTGGAGGCCGCGGCCGACAAGGGTGCGGGCGGCTACAGCGGTGGCATGCGCCGCCGCCTGGACCTGGCCGCGTCGATGATCCTCGCCCCGGCCGTCCTCTTCCTCGACGAACCGACCACCGGCCTCGACCCGCGCAGCCGGGGCGAAGTCTGGGAAGCGGTGCGGGAGTTGGTGGCGGACGGGACCACGGTCCTCCTCACCACCCAGTACCTGGAGGAGGCCGACCGGCTGGCCTCCCGCATCACCGTCATCGACCAGGGCCGGGCCATCGCCGACGACACCCTCGACGGCCTGAAGAACCGCGTCGGCGGCGACCGCGTCGAGGTCGTGGTCCGCGAACCCGCCCACATCCCCTACGCGTTGCAGGCCGTCGCCCGGGTAGCCCAGGGCGGTCAACCCGAGGCGGACATCGCGGAGTTGCGCGTCCACGCGCCCGTCGCCGACCGGGTCGGCTCCCTCACCGAGGTCGCCCGGTTCCTCCAGCACTACGGCATCCCGGTCGAGGACATCGGCCTGCGCCGCCCGAGCCTCGACGACGTGTTCCTCCGGCTGACGGGCCGCCGTACCGAAGAAGAACCGGTGCCGGAACCGGAACCTGAGACCGAGGGGGCGGCGGTATGAGCAGTGCCTCGACGGCGGACGGCACCGGGCGCACGTACCGCAGACGCCCCCAGCACGGCCGGCTCTTCTGGACGGTCGCCGACTGCTGGAACGTGGTGCGGCGCGGCCTGACCCACTACCGGCGCCAACCGGTCAGCATCCTCTGGCAGTTGGGCTTCCCGATCCTGTCCGTGCTGCTGTACGGATACGTCTTCGGCAAGGCCATCCAGGTGCCCGGCGGCGGCGACTACAAGGCGTTCCTGATGCCGGGGATGTTCGTGATGACGGTCGCCATGGGCTTCGTCTCCACGGCGACGATCTTCGTCAACGACTCCAAGAAGGGCGTCATCGACCGGTTCCGCTCGATGCCGATGGCGCCGTCCGCGGTGGTCGCCGGGCGCGGTGCGACCGATCTCATCGTGTCCTGCGCCGAGTTGGGCATCATGATGGCCACGGCCTACGGCATGGGCTGGCGCCCGGAGTTCGGCACGGGCCCCGATTTCGGAATCGGCTTCGCGAAGGCCGTCGTACTCCTCCTCTCCCTGCGCTTCGCGCTGATCTGGGTGGGCGTCTGGCTGGGGCTGCTGCTGCCCGGCCCCGAGCAGGTGGGCGGCCTCTTCGCGATCGTCTTCCCGCTGACGATGATCTCCAGCATCTACGTCTCCCCGCAGCAGATGCCCCACTGGCTCGGCCAGGCCGCCCTCTGGAACCCCCTCTCCTCGACGGCCGGCGCCACCCGTGCCCTCTTCGGCGCGCCGACGGCGAGGGGCGCGTCCTGGCCGGAACAGCACGCGCTGCTGCTGGCGGGGGCGTGGCCGGCGGCGCTGACGCTGCTGTTCCTGCCGCTGGCGGTACGGCGGTTCCGCAGGCTCAGCAGATAGCCGTGGACGACTGCCGGCGTCTGTTGCCTTGACGTGTCCACGCGACGTGGCTTCCATGGGAGACGCAGGGTGGTGGGAGCGCTCCCACCAGTTCCGGGCCCGCGCCTCCCGAGAGGAAGCAGCGACATGTTCCGCAGCTTGAGAAGAGCGCTGGGGGTTGTTGCCACGGTGCTCGTGTTGCCGCTGGCCGGTGTGCACACAGCGCGGGCGGCCGATACGGCGAGTGCCCCCGGCGCCGGCTACTGGCACACCAGTGGCCGCCAGATCCTGGACGTGGCGGGCCAGCCGGTCCGTATCGCCGGGATCAACTGGTTCGGCTTCGAGACCGCCAACTACGTCGTCCACGGCCTCTGGTCACGCGACTACAAGAGCATGATCGACCAGATGAAGTCGCTGGGTTACAACACCATCCGCCTCCCCTACAGCGACGACATCTTCAAGTCCGGCACGGTCCCCAACAGCATCGACTTCTCCAGCGGCAAGAACGCGGACCTCCAGGGTCTGAACTCGCTCCAGATCATGGACAAGCTCGTCGCCTACGCCGGCCAGGACGGCCTCAAGGTCATCCTCGACCGGCACCGCCCGGACGCGTCGGCGCAGTCGGCGCTCTGGTACACGGCGGCGGTGCCGGAGTCGACCTGGATCGCCGACCTCCGTTCACTGGCGGCCCGTTACGCGGGCCAGTCGACGGTCATCGGCATCGACCTCCACAACGAGCCGCACGATCCGGCGTGTTGGGGCTGCGGCGACGTGGCGACGGACTGGCGGCTGGCGGCGGAGCGCGCGGGCAACGCGGTGCTGTCGGTCAACCCCGACCTGCTGATCTTCGTGGAGGGCGTGCAGACCTATGCCGGCGTATCGGGTTGGTGGGGCGGCAACTTGATGGGCGCGGGCCAGTACCCGGTCCAACTGACCGTGCCCGACCGGGTGGTGTATTCCGCCCACGACTACGCGACGAGCGTGGCCCAGCAGCCGTGGTTCAGCGACCCGACCTTCCCGGCGAACATGCCCGGGGTGTGGGACAAGTACTGGGGCTATCTCTTCCGGCAGAACATCGCGCCGGTGTGGGTGGGCGAGTTCGGTACGACGCTGGCATCGACGGTGGACCAGAAGTGGCTTGCGGCGCTGGTGAGTTACCTCCGCCCGACATCGACGTACGGCGCCGACACCTTCTCCTGGACCTTCTGGTCGTGGAACCCCAACTCCGGTGACACGGGCGGGATCCTGAAGGACGACTGGGCGACCGTGGACACGGTGAAGGACGGATATCTGGCGAGTGTGAAGGCACCGCTGTTCCCGAGCACGGGAACGAGTGGCGGAACGGGCGGCGGCGGTGGCAGTACCGCGTCCTGCGCGGCGGCCTACACCGTCACCAGCGACTGGGGCAGCGGCTTCAACGCGGCCGTGACGGTGACGAACACGGGGACGTCCGCGCTTAAGTCCTGGCAGGTCAAGTGGACGTGGAGCGGCACCCAGCAGATCACGAACATGTGGAACGCGACGTACACACAGACCGGGGCGAACGTGACCGCGGTGAACGCGGATCACAACGGCAGTGTCGGGGCGGGTGCTTCGGCGAGCTTCGGCTTCGGGGGTGCGCCGGGTGGCGGGACTGTGCCGAGCGTGACCTGTACGGCGATGTGAGGGAGGGGACGGGGGGTGACCGTGCGGCTCGGCGCTTGCTTCCGAAGCCATGGCCCGGCTCGGCAACGGCCTGCGGAACGAGATCTGATCCGAGGTCTCAACTGTCCAAGGGGCAGGGCAGGTCGGGCCTGGTCCGGTTCGGGGTGCAGGTGACGAGGGCCAGGGAGAGGTAGGCCGGCCGTTCGAGATAGAAGCCGTACGACGAGTCGTGGCCGGAGGCCAGCCGTACAGTGGCGGAGGCGACGAGGCCAGCGAGGTGGCCGGCGTCGCGGTGCGCGTCGTTCGCGAACCGGGCTCGGTACGCCGCGAGTTGATCACCGAGCCAGGCTGCCGCGTCGGCCGGGGCGGCCCATGTCCCGCGTACCAGCGAGGGCGGTTTGATCAGCCAGTACGAAGTTTCCAACGGGGGCAGGTCGGAGGTGGGGAATTCCGCCGCCACCTCCCGGTACCGCTGGATCAACTCCGGGCGGCTGCCGGGTGGGGGTGGATCGGGGTGGGG
>NZ_JAEQAZ010000281.1 GCF_016654115.1 Streptomyces sp. MBT53 | reverse complement strand
AAGGCCGGTGGTGAAGGTCCGGCGCCGTGCGCCGGACCTTCACCACCGGCCTTCCCATGTCCGCCGACTTCACCGTGCGGCAGGGCGGCGCGCTGGTACTGGTCGCTATCGTGGCGCGGCTCGGGGTGTCGGCGGTGGCCGCGTACGCCATCGGCTACAAGGTCCTGTACGTCGCGACCATGGCCTTCTACTCCGTGCGGCAGGCCGCCTCCATCCACACCGCGCACCTGCGGGGCACGGGGAAGGACGCGAGGCGCGAGATCGGACGGCAGGCGATCCTCGTGTCCGGCACGGTCGGCGCGGTGGCGGCCGTCCTGCTCTGCGTCGCCGCGCCCTGGATCATGGCCGCCTTCGGCACCGGGCCCCAAGTCGCCCACGAGGGCGCCCTGTTCCTGCGCTGCGTCGGCCCCTATCTGCTGCTGATGGCCTGCTTCATCGGGCTCGGCGGGGTCTTCGAGGGGAGCGGGGGAGCACCGGCGCTGCTCCGGGTCACCGTGCTCGGCACGGCGGTCCAACTCCCGCTGGCGTACGGCCTTTCGGGGCTCGGGCTGCCCGGTGTGTGTCTGGCGATGGCGCTCTCGATGGCCGTGCAGTGCGCGGTGGTGGCGGTGCTGTTCCGGCGGGCCGGGGCCTTCCCGGCGGACCGGGTTGCCGGGGAGGAACGGCGCCCCGTCGACGCCGACGAGCAGGAGGCGGCGCCTGCGGCTGCAAGGTGGAGGAGCACGTGACCTCGGCGGCTGCCGCGGCGGGCGACACGACGGGGGAGTGCGGGTCGGTCTCCGCGCCCGCCGCGTCACCCGCAGGACGGACCCGGCGTCAGGAGGAGGCCGAGGTCGCCTTCGAGCGGGTGGCCTGACTCGGGAGCGGCGGTACGTCCGCCCAGGTGACCGACGCTCGCCACAGTTCGCGGGCGGCGGTGAGTGCCGCCGCGACCAGGAGGCCGTTGCGGAGGAGCAGGAGGACGATGCCGAGGTTGTCGCCGGCGACCACGTCGGCGAACCAGATGGGGAACTCCAGGACCGTCACGAAGGCCGCCGCCAGGACCAGGGCGACCGGGAGTTTCATGCGGCTGGCGCGGAAGCAGGAGCAGACGGCCGCGAGGCCGATCAGCCAGACGACGTACTGCGGGCTGATGACCCGGCTGGTGACCGTGAACATCAGCACCGCCACGAACGCCGCGTCCGCGAGGGTGTGCGGGAGGAACCGGGCCGCCATCAGCCGCCAGAGGATGAGCCAGCCGAAGGCGATCGCGGTGAGGCCGAGGGCGGCCGTGCTGACCCAGTTGACGTAGGGGCCGACGAACTCGACCGACCCGTAGTTCAGGAGCACCTGGCCCTGCCAGCCGAAGTGCCGGGCCACGTGGAAGACCAGGGAACCCAGCGACTCCACCTCCGTGCCCCGTTCGCGCTGGAAGGTCAGGAACGCGAACGCGCCCGGCATCGACACCGCGAAGACGGACGCGACCGCGACCACGGTCACCGCCGCCGCTCCCCACGCCCGGCGCTTGACCGCGCCCAGCAGGAGCAGCGCGGGCCACACCTTCAGCAGGGCGCCGAAGCCCACCAGCGCGCCCATCACGCGCGGGTGCCGGGCGCCCGCGAGCAGCGCGGCGACGGCGACCGCGGTCACCATCACGTCGTAGCGCGCGTACACGGTCGGGCCCAGCAGCGGTACGCCCGCCACCCACACCCAGGCGCCGCGGAGTGTCCGGCCCGGGCGCAGGCCCGTGTAGAGCAGGAGTGCCAGGACCGCCAGGTCGGCCAGGCAGGCCAGGACGAAGAACGCCGACGCGTAGTCGAGGAAGCCCAGCAGGGCGGGGGAGAGGATCGGGAGGGCGGCGGCGGGCGGGTACTGCCAGGTGACGTCGTCCAGCGGGAAGCTGCCGTGCCGCAGGGTCTCGTACCAGCCCTGGTAGATCACCGACACATCGCTGGTGACGTCCGGGCCGGGGAACACGAACACCTTGAAGACGAACAGCAGCAGAACGATCCGGGTCAGGCCCCAGCTCCCCAGCAGCACTGCCAGCCGCCGTCTCGCGCCCGCGATCTCCACCTGAGCCCCTGTTCCGTGACGTGCCGTGCCTGCCGGGTGAGGGCCACATGTTCTCCCGACCCGCTGTGCGATCGCCATGAAGCGCGGCCGTGCCGAGCTGTGAACCCTCCCCGGGTAAGGTCTGCCGCGTGCGCAAGACCCTGATCGTGACCAATGACTTTCCGCCCCGGCCCGGGGGCATCCAGGCCTTCCTGCACAACATGGCGCTGCGGCTCGATCCCGAGCGGCTCGTCGTCTACGCCTCGACCTGGAAGCGCGGCCGGGAGGGCGCCGAGGCGACCGCCGCCTTCGACGCCGAACAGCCCTTCAAGGTCGTACGGGACGCCACGACCATGCTGCTGCCGACGCCCGCCGCGACCCGCACGGCCGTCGGGCTGTTGCGTGAACACGGGTGTACGGCGGTGTGGTTCGGGGCGGCGGCGCCGCTCGGGCTGATGGCGCCCGCGCTGCGGAAGGCCGGTGCCGAGCGGCTCGTGGCCACGACCCACGGGCACGAGGCCGGGTGGGCGCAGCTGCCCGCCTCGCGTCAACTCCTGCACCGCATCGGGGAGTCGACGGACACCATCACCTACCTCGGGGAGTACACGCGGTCGCGGATCGCCGGTGCGCTGAGCCCGGAGGCGGCGGCGCGGATGGTCCAACTGCCGCCCGGCGTCGACGAGAAGGTCTTCCATCCGGGTTCCGGCGGTGCCGAGGTGCGGGCGCGGCTCGGGCTCACCGACCGGCCCGTCGTCGTGTGCGTCTCGCGGCTCGTGCCGCGCAAGGGGCAGGACACGCTGATCCTCGCCATGCCGCGCATCCTGGCCCGGCAGCCCGACGCCGTCCTGCTGATCGTGGGCGGCGGACCGTACGAGAAGGACCTGCGGCGGCTCGTGCGGGAGACGGGCGTGAGCGACTCCGTGCGGTTCACGGGGGCCGTGCCCTGGGCCGAACTGCCCGCGCACTACGGCGCCGGTGACGTCTTCGCGATGCCGTGCCGGACCCGGCGCGGCGGGCTCGACGTCGAGGGGCTCGGCATCGTCTACCTGGAGGCCTCGGCCACCGGGCTGCCCGTCGTCGCCGGTGACTCCGGCGGCGCGCCCGACGCGGTGCTCGACGGAGAGACCGGGTGGGTGGTGCGGGGCGGGTCCCCGGAGGAGGCCGCCGACCGGATCGTCGCGCTGCTCGGGGACCCGGAGCTGCGCCGCAACATGGGGGAACGGGGCCGGAGTTGGGTCGAGGAGAAGTGGCGCTGGGATCTACTCGCGGAGAAATTGAAAACCTTGTTGCACACCGGGGACTAGGCGGAACCGGATAATCCGCAGATGCTGCGCGCATGACAGCAAAACTGACGCAGCATCAGCTGACGAGACGTCAAATACTGGGCATGGTCGCCCTCCAGACCGCCGCAGCGGCCGGTCTCACCCGAATCGGCCTCCAGTCGGCCCAGGCCGTCGAACCCGCGGCCGTCGAAACCGCCCCCGCGATCGTCGTCGGCTCCGGCTACGGCGGCGCGGTCGCCGCCCTCCGCCTGGGCCAGGCCGGCATCACCACGCTCGTCCTGGAGATGGGCAGGCTCTGGAACACACCCGGCTCCGACGGCAAGATCTTCTGCAACACCGCCAACCCGGACCAGCGCTCCATGTGGTTCAAGACCCGCACCGAGGCCCCGCTCGCCACCTTCCTGTGGCTGGACGTCGTCAACAAGGACATCGGCCTGTATCCCGGCGTCCTGGACCGTGTGCACTACGACGCCATGTCCGTGTACGTGGGACGCGGTGTCGGCGGGGGCTCGCTGGTCAACGGGGGTATGGCGGTCACCCCGCGCCAGTCGTACTTCACCGAGCAGTTCCCCACCGTGGACGCCACCGCGATGTACAACACGTACTTCCCGCGCGCCCGCACCATGCTCGGCGTCAACACCGTCGACCCGACGTGGTTCGAGTCGACCGAGTGGTACCAGTTCACCCGCACCTCACGGAAGGCCGCCACCAACACCGGCCTGACGACCACGTTCGTGCCCAACGTCTACGACTTCGGCTACATGCAGCAGGAGGCGGCCGGCACCGCCACCAAGTCCGCGCTCGCCCAGGAGGTCATCTACGGCAACAACTACGGCAAGAAGAGCCTCGACAAGACCTACCTCGCCTCCGCGCTCGGCACCGGCAAGGTCACCATCCACACCCTGGAGAAGGTGCGAGCGGTCACGCGGGCGAGCGACGGGTCGTACCAGCTGACCGTCGACCGGATCGACAACACGGGCGCGGTCGTCGAGACCAAGCAGTACAGCTGCACCTATCTGTTCCTCGGCGGAGGGAGTCTCGGCACCACCGAACTCCTCGTCCGCGCCCGGGACACCGGGACCCTGCCCGCGCTGGACGCCACGGTCGGGGCGGGCTGGGGGCCCAACGGCAACACCATGGTGGGCCGCGCCAACCACATCTGGGACACCACAGGCGCCAACCAGGCGACCATGCCGGTCATGGGCATCGACGACTGGTCCAACACCGACAACCCGGTCTTCGCGGAGATCGCCCCGCTGCCCATCGGGTTCGAGACCTGGGTGAGTCTCTATCTGGCGATCACCAAGAACCCCCAACGGGCCTCGTTCACCTACGACTCGGCGAGCGGCACGGTGAAACTGGGCTGGACCGCGGCCCAGAGCGCGGTCTCGGTCGCCATGGCCAAGAAGCTGTTCGACCGGATCAACTCGGCCAACGCGACGATCTACCGCTCCGACCTGTTCGGCACGCCCAGCAAGGTCTTCGCGGACGACTTCTGCTACCACCCGCTGGGCGGCTGCGTGTTGGGCAAGGCGACCGACAACTACGGCCGGGTGAAGGGGTATTCGAAGCTGTACATCACCGACGGTTCGCTGGTGCCCGGCAACATCGGCGTGAACCCGTTCGTCACGATCACCGCGCTCGCCGAGCGCACGATGGAACGGGTCCTCGCCGAGGACACCTGACCCAACTGGCCCTCTACTTCTGGTAGATGGCCTCGATCTCGTCCGCGTAGTCCCTCGCCACCACATTCCGCTTGAGCTTCAGGGACGGCGTCAGGTGGCCCGACTCCTCCGTGAACTGGGAGGACAGAATGCGGAACTTCCGCACCGATTCCGCTTTCGACACCGCGGCGTTGCCGTCGTCGACGGCGTCCTGGATCGCCTGCACCAGATCCGGGTCGTCACGCAGCGACGCCGCGGTGGAACCCGCCGGCTTGCCGTGCTCCGCCGCCCAGCGGCCCAGGAACTCGTCGTCGATGGTGACCAGCGCGCCCACGAACGGCCGCCCGTCCCCGACGACCATGCACTCCGCGACCAGCGCGTGCGCGCGGATGCGGTCCTCGATCACGGCCGGGGCGACGTTCTTGCCGCCCGCGGTGACGATGATCTCCTTCTTGCGTCCGGTGATCCTGAGGTAGCCGTCCTCGTCGAGGGTGCCGATGTCCCCCGTGTGGAACCAGCCGTCCGCGAGCGCCTCGGCCGTGGCCGCCTCGTTGTTCCAGTAGCCCTTGAACAGGTGCTCGCCGTGCAGCAGCACCTCGCCGTCGTCCGCGATCCGCACCACCGAGCCCGGCAGCGGCTGCCCGACCGTACCGATCTTGGTCCGGTCCCAGGGGTTGAAGGCCGTGGCCGCACAGGACTCGGTCAGCCCGTACCCCTCGAGGACGGTGAAGCCGATGCCCCGGAAGAAGTGCCCGAGCCGCTCGCCCAGCGGGGCGCCGCCGGAGATCGCGTACTCGCCCTTGCCGCCGAGCACCGCGCGCAGCTTGCTGTAGACGAGCTTGTCGAAGGTCTTGTACTTGATCTTCAGACCGAGCGACGGACCCGACGGCGTGTCCAGCGCGCGGCTGTACGCGATCGCGGTGTCGGCCGCCTTGTCGAAGATCTTGCCCTTGCCGTCCGCCTGCGCCTTGGCGCGCGCCGAGTTGTAGACCTTCTCGAAGACGCGCGGCACACCGAGGATCAACGTCGGCCGGAACGAGGCGAGTTCATCCGTGAGGTTCTTGATGTCCGGGACCAGGCCCAGCTTGATCGGCGCCATCATGGGCGCGATCTGCACCAGCCGCCCGAAGACGTGCGCGAGCGGCAGGAACAGCAGCACCGAGCACTCGCCGGTACGGAACAGCGGGCGCAGCCGCTCCACGATGTTGCCGCACTCCGCGAAGAAGCTGCGGTGGGTGAGCACACAGCCCTTGGGGCGACCCGTAGTACCGGAGGTGTACACGATGGTCGCCGGGTCGTCGGCCTTCGCCGCCGAGCTGCGCTCCTCGACGGTCGCGTCCGAGACGTCCTTGCCCGCGCGGCCGAGCTCGTCGATCGCGCCGGCGTCGATCTGCCAGACGTGCTTCAGCGCGGGCAGCTGGTCCCGCACCGACTCGACGGCGGCGGCGTGCCCGTCCTGCTCCACGACGAGCGCGGTGGCCCCCGAGTCGCTCAGGATCCACTGCACCTGCTCCGGCGAGCTGGTCTCGTACACCGGCACGGTGATCCCGCCCGCGCACCAGATCGCGAAGTCGAGCAGCGTCCACTCGTACCGCGTGCGGGACATCAGCCCGACCCGGTCGCCGGGCTGGACGCCGGAGGCGATGAGCCCCTTGGCGGCGGCGTGCACCTCGGCGAGGAAGACCGTGGCGGTCACGTCCTGCCAGCCGCCGTTCGCCTTGCGGGCGATGACGGCGACATCTGGGTGCTGCGCGGCGTTTCTGCGGACGATGTCGGTCAGATTGCCGTCCGCAGGGACCTCGTACAAAGCCGGAAGGCTGAACTCGCGCAAGACTGCTGCTCCTCATAGGGCGCCGGCGCCACGACGTTGTGTGATGCGACGGTCCGGTCCACGGCTCGGGCAGGTGCGTCAGGACCCGGTGGTTGAAATCCTGAGCACGACTGGACTGCCCGGACGTTACCCGCCGGTATGGCTCCTACGACAGGGGGGTCCGGCGAGATGTTCGCTGCGTCACACAGATTGGTGTTTCCTCGCGCACAGTAGTCCACGCCTTTCTTCACTGGCCAGTAACCGCGAGGGAGGCCGCCACTGTTCACGTTTGCCGCACACGCCTACGCTTGATCGTCATGGCACCCACACCGTCCGGAAACTCCAGGACACGCGTACATGTGGTCAGCGACGTGCACGGCAACGCCCGTGACCTGGCCGCCTCCGGCGAGGGTGCCGACGCCCTGATCTGCCTGGGCGACCTGGTCCTCTTCCTCGACTACGCCGACCACACGCGCGGGATCTTCCCCGAACTGTTCGGCGAGGCGAACGCCGACCGCCTGGTCGAGCTGCGCACCGCCCGCCGCTTCGAGGAGGCCCGCGAACTCGGCGCCCGCCTCTGGAGCACGGTCGGCGGGGACCGCGCCGCCCTCATCGAGAAGGCCGTCCGCAAGCAGTACGCGGAGATGTTCGCCGCCTTCCCCACCCCGACGTACGCCACCTACGGCAACGTCGACATGCCGACCCTGTGGCCCGAGTACGCCGAACCCGGAACGACGGTGCTCGACGGCGAACGCGTCGAGATCGGCGGCTGGACCTTCGGCTTCGTCGGCGGCGGCCTGCGCACCCCCATGCGCACCCCGTACGAGATCAGCGACGAGGAGTACGCCGCCAAGATCGAGGCCGTCGGCGAGGTCGACGTCCTGTGCACCCACATCCCGCCCGAGGTCCCCGAGCTGGTCTACGACACCGTCGCGCGCCGTTTCGAACGCGGCAGCCGGGCACTCCTGGACGCGATCCGCCGCACCAGGCCCCGCTATTCACTGTTCGGCCACGTCCACCAGCCGCTGGTGCGCAGGATGCGGATCGGCGCGACCGAGTGCGTGAACGTCGGCCACTTCGCGGGCAGTGGCAAGCCGTGGGCACTGGAATGGTGACCGCCCGCCGATCCCGCAGGTAGGGGGTGCGGTAAGGGGGTTGGCGGGGAGGTAGCCTTCACGCTGCACGCACAAGCGCACGATGACGACGCCCTGCCGGTCCGCATCTGGAGGAGCCACAGCGATGGCGGAACACACCAGTTCGAGCATCACGATCGAGGCGGCACCGGCCGACGTCATGGAGGTGATCGCCGACTTCGCCCGCTATCCGGACTGGACCGGCGAGGTGAAGGAGGCGGACGTCCTCAAGACCGACGAGCGGGGCCGCGCCGAACAGGTCAGGCTCGTCATGGACGCCGGCGCCATCAAGGACGACCAGGTCCTCGCGTACACCTGGACCGGCGACAACGAGGTCTCCTGGACCCTCGTCAAGTCCCAGATGCTGCGCTCCCTGGACGGCTCCTACCTCCTCAAGCCCAAGGGCGCGGGCGCCACGGAGGTCACGTACCTGCTGACCGTGGACGTCAAGATCCCCATGCTGGGCATGATCAAGCGCAAGGCCGAGAAGGTCATCATCGACCGGGCGCTGGCGGGACTCAAGAAGCGGGTGGAGTCGGGCGAGAAGTAGACGGGGGTGGGTGTCAGCCCGTCCGGTGCCTTTCTGACACGGGCCGCCACTCTCAGCCCGTCCGGCGTTTGAGGACGAGGCCCCTTCAGGGCCGACGGGGGTCCGGGGGCGGAGCCCCCGGCAGCGGCGCCAAGCCCCCACCGACCGACTACCGTTCACAGACATGCGCACCCTCCTGATCACCGGCCCAGGCGGCAGCGGCCGCAGCACCATCGCCGCAGCCACCGCACAAGCCGCCGCAGGCACCGGCACCCGCACCCTGCTCCTGGGGGCGGACCGAGGCGACACCCTCGGCGCGGCCCTCGCCGTGCCGACAGGAGCGGCGCCCGTACGGGTCAGCGACCACCTCACCGTCTGGCGCCCCGACGCCACGGAGTCGTTCCGCACCGACCTCACCGCTTTCCAGAACCGGGCCTCCTCCGCCCTCGAACTCCTGGGCGCCGCCCGCCTGGACGCGGAAGAACTCACCCCCCTCCCCGGCGCCGAGGAACTGGCCCTGCTCCGCGCCCTGCGCGACGCGG
>NZ_JAEQAZ010000280.1 GCF_016654115.1 Streptomyces sp. MBT53 | reverse complement strand
GGGGTGGGGTGGGGTTCTGAAAAGTGTGTCGGTTTCCGTTCTAAGTGACACACTTTTTTGGGGGCGCTGTCTGCTCCCCTCGGCTTCGTCCCGCCTCGATGCGCAACCCGTTGGTCAGCTGACGGATGCTTGGGGGCAACCTTCCGGTGATTTGGCGTGTCCACGTTGTGTGCTGACGATACGTAGAACATGGCGGACTGCGGCTGCTGCCGCTTTCGCGGCTGCCTCTGTTGCCGTCGCGATCCCGGCCGCGCATGCCGCCGGAACGACGCTCGTCCTGGACGTTCAGGAGAACTACTACCTCCCCGCTGCGGGAGAGGGGCCGAACCTGGATCTCGGCATCACGGCCTCGGGCGGGGACGCCCATGACGTGTCGGTCGTGGTCGACGCTTCGTCGCTCGCCGGGAAAGCGACGATGGTGGTCACGGGGGACTGTGTGAGCACCGGCACCTTGAAGGTGCGGTGCGATGTGGGCCCGCTGTCGGGGAAGGAGTCGATCGACCCGTTCCTGCTGAAGCCCACCGCGGCCGCCAAGGCGGGCGACACCGGCGTGATCAGCTATACCGCCACTGCTTCCGACGCGGCCACCGTGACGGGGAAGACGGATGTCCTGGTCGGTGGGCCGAAGCTCGTCTCCCGGTCCTATCCGGCGTTGAAGGGCATCGCCCCCGGCGGCGTCTTCGAGCGCACCCCGGCCTTCGCCAACACCGGCACAGCCCCCGCCGGCAAGGGCGTCATGCTGCTGGTGCAGGATTCGGAAGGCGTCTCTCTCGCCCGTGACCACTCCAACTGCCACTACTCGGAACGGCCCGACGTCGGGGCCTGGTGCCGGTTCGACACCCCGGTCGCGGCCGGCGCGGCCTACGAGACGGACGCGCCGCTGCGCTACACCGCCGCCAAGGACACGATGTACGGCTACGACTCCTACGTCGTGTGGCCGGTCGGCGGCAGCTCGCCCGACTCCTTCGACCCGGCCGACTTCCCCGGGACCGGCACCGGCGCGCCGCTCGGCCTGAAGTCCGTCGCCTCCGGCTCCGGATTCTCCGGCTCCGGGTACGGCACCTTCGCCACCACCCAGCACGCCGACTACCAGGCGATCGGCGACACGGTCGAGGGCAAGGTCGGAAAGACGGTGAGCATCACCCTGGGCGTGCGGAACAACGGGCCGGGCTGGATGAACTTCCGGTGGATGGACGCCGAGAACTCCGGCACGTTCGTGGTGACCCCGCCCGCCGGCACCACCATCACCGGCATCCCCTCCCCCGGCGAACAGGGCGATCCCGGGCCGCTGTGGAACTGCACACCGCGCAAGGCCGGCGCGAAGAGCTACACCTGCGACATCGGCAGCACGGACTTCAAGCCGGGCGACTCCGTGACCCAGGAGTTCACGGTGCGGATCGACCGGGTCGTCCCCGGGGCGCGGGGCAGTGTGCGGGCGGTGGAGAACGCCGAGTACCCCAATCGTGACGACGACGCGTCGAACGACACCGCGGCCATCACGGTGAAGGCCGGCGGCTCGGCGACGTCCAGCCCGTCGCCCACCGCCTCCGCCTCCGCGTCCCCGTCGGCGACCGCGAGTCCGTCCGGCTCCGGGGCGGGAACCAGCGGCGGGACGACGACCGGCGGCGGGCTCGCGGCCACGGGCGCGGACGGAGTCCTGCTGCGGGCGGGCACCGCCGCCCTGCTGGTCACGGGCGGCGCGCTGGTGTTCCTGGCTGCGCGGAGGTCTCGGCTGTCCGCCGGGAAACGTATGTGACGAACTCGCCCTGGGCCGGGGTCAGATGGTGAGGGTGACGTCCTTCGTCGTCTCGACTCCGGCCGTGCGGCCGGGGCCCGTGTGGTACTTCCAGTAGAGGTTCGTGTGGGCGATGACCTGCTCCGGCGGCGGCGCGCCCCACTGGCTGAGGTCGGTCGTGGTGTGGGCGTCGCCGACGAGTGTCACGTCGTAGCCGCGCGTGAACGCGCTGTGGAGCGTGGAGCGGATGCACTGGTCGGTGGACGCGCCCGCCACGACCAGGCGTCCGACCCGGGCGGCGGCCAGTACCTCTTCCAGGGGCGTGTCGTCGAAGGAGTCCGGGTAGAGCTTGTGGAGCTGGGGTTCCTGGTCACCGGGGGTCAGTTCGGGGACGAACTGCCAGCCCTCGCTGCCCTTCGGCACGTTCTCGTCGGAGTGCTGGACCCAGATGACGGGGACGTCTTCCTCACGTGCCCGGTCGGCTAGTGCGGCGATGTTGGCGACGACCGCGTCACGCTCGTACGCGTCGGCCACGACGGCGACCTGGACGTCTACCAGCAGGAGTGCGGTGCGGGGCCGTTCTGCGAGTGTGGTCATGTCCGACACGCTAGTCCGGCCCACTGACATCGGCCCGGTTCAGATCGGCTTGAAGCTCGGTTCCACCGGTCCGATCTCTCCGCGTTCGGCCAGTTCCGCGAGGTCTTCCGGCTCCAGGAACTCCAGTTCGTCCGGACCGAGTCCGTGGTGCGGGTCCAGGTTCCGCAGTTGCTCGACGTAGTCGAGGACGAACGCGGTGAACGGCCCCTCGAAGACCTCCAGTTCCAGGCCATGGCTGTCGGTGACGACCTTCCACCGGTCCGGGTCGGGGTCGCACGGCCAGAAGAAGTGCTCGTTGCCGGAGTGGTCGTAGCCCCAGGAGATCAGGCCGCCGGGTTCCGGGTGGACGGGGAAGGTGTGCAGGTCCGGAGCGCGGCGCCGGGCCTCGGCGCGCCTCTCGTGGACCTGGCGCATCCGAGCGAGGAGAGGGCTGTCGCCGCGCGGGTGGAAGATCACCAGTTCGTCGCAGATGACGCCTGTGCCGTAGGTGTCGAGGAACGTCTTGAAGTCGGTGGGCAGGGGCGAGGCGACGTACGCCTCGGTCTCGGTCCAGTCGTCGGGGGACGGGGTCCTTGCCACGGTCGACGGGCCGAGCAGCCGTACCAGATCGTCCAGTGCTGTCACGGCAGTAACCCTGTCACCGACGCGATCTGCCGCGCCACCCGAACTCGGTGGCGCGGCAGATCAGTTGTCCGGTGCCTCAGTGCCTCGCGGCAGCCGCCTCAGGCCCGGACCAACTCCCGGTCCTCGTCGGGATCCGAGTCCTTGGAGTCGAGGTCGCGCAGGCCCTCGCCCTCGACGTCGACGTTGGGCAGTGCCCGGTTCAGCCACTTCGGCAGCCACCAGGCCCGCTTCCCGAGCAGGGCCAGTACCGCCGGGACGATCGCCATGCGGACGACGAACGCGTCGAAGAAGACGGCGATCGCGAGACCGAAGCCGATCATCTTGATCATGGATTCGCTGGAGCTGATGAAGCCGGAGAACACCGCGATCATGATGACGGCAGCCGCCGTCACCACCCGGGCGCTGTGCCTGAAGCCGGTGACGATCGCCTGGCTCGGCTTCTCGCCGTGGACGTGGGCCTCGCGTATCCGGGTCACGAGGAACACCTCGTAGTCCATGGCCAGTCCGAAGACCACTCCGACCATGAAGATCGGCATCATCGACATGACGGGGCCGGTCTCCTCGACGCCCAGCAGGCCGGACAGCCAGCCCCACTGGAAGACCGCGACGACCGCGCCGAGCGCCGCCATGACGGAGAGCAGGAAGCCGAGCGCCGCCTTCAGCGGGACCAGGATCGAGCGGAACACCACGATCAGGAGCAGGAACGCCAGGCCTACCACCAGGATCAGGTACGGGATCAGGGCGTCGTTCAGTTTCTGCGAGACGTCGATGTTCATCGCGGTGGTACCGGTGACCAGGACCGTCGAATCGGTGTCCGTCCTGATCTGGGTGCCCGCGTCCCGGATGCCGTGGACGAGGTCCTCCGTCGTGACGGACGACGGCTTGGAGTCCGGGATCACGGTGATCGTCGCGGTGTCGCCGTCCTTGTTGAAGCTCGCCGGGGTGACGGTGGCGACGTCCTTGAGGGACTTGATCTTGTCGGTGACCGTGGTGACGTCGGCCTTGGGGGTCTTGCTGTCCTTCGCGTCGACGACGACCATCAACGGGCCGTTGAAGCCGGGACCGAAGCCGTCGGACAGGAGGTCGTAGGCCCGGCGCTGGGTGGTGGAGGTCGGCTGCGAACCGTCGTCGCCGAGGCCCAGTTCGAGGGAGGCCGCCGGGATCGCCGCCGCGCCGAGTCCGATCACGCCCAGCAGCAGGACGGCCAGGGGGCGTCGTACGACGAAGCTCGCCCAGCGGGTGCCCATGTTCGGGCGGGCCGACGTCTCGGCCGACTTGGCGCGTCCGCCGCCCAGGGCCTTGCTCTTCTGGCCGGTGGGCTTGATCTTCCGGCCCGCGTAGCCGAGCAGGGCCGGGATCATGGTGAGAGCGATGAGGACCGCTATCGCCACCGTGCCGGCCGCCGCCACGCCCATCTTCGTCAGCATCGGGATGTTGACCACGGAGAGGCCGACCAGGGCGATCACGACCGTCAGGCCCGCGAAGACGACCGCCGAGCCCGCCGTGCCGACGGCCCGTCCGGCCGCGTCCTCGCGTTCGCGGCCCTCGGCCAGTTCCGCGCGGTAGCGGGAGACGATGAACAGGGCGTAGTCGATGCCGACCGCGAGGCCGATCATCATCGCCAGGGTGGAGGTGGTGGTGCCCAGGTCGAGGGCGCTGGCCAGGGCCGTGATCGTCGAGACGCCGATGCCGACCCCGATCAGGGCGGTGAGCAGCGGGAATCCGGCCGCGAGCAGCGAACCGAAGGTGATGACCAGGACCACCGCGGCCACCGCGATGCCGATGATCTCCGTGGAGCCCGTCTCGGGGGTCGCGGTGAGCGCGTCACCGCCGACCTCGACCGTCAGTCCCGCGTCGCGCGCCTGCTGCGCGGTCTCCTTCAGGGCGTCCTTGGAGGCGTCCTTCAGCTCCATGCCGGAGACCTTGTACTTCACGGACGCGTAGGCGATCGTGCCGTCCTTGCTGACGGCCTTGCCCTTGAAGGGGTCGGCGACCGAGACGACCTCGGAGCCGTCGCCGAGATCCTTGACGGTCTTCTCGATCGTGGCCTTGTTGACGCCGGAGTCCAGCTTCTCGCCGGCCGGGGCCTTGAAGACGACCCGGGCGGTGGCGCCGTCGGCGCTCATCCCGGGGAAGCGCTGTTCCAGCAGGTCGAAGGCCTTCTGGGCCTCGGTTCCCGGTACGGAGAAGGAGGTGGATCCGGCTGCGGGCGCGCTGGCCGCGCCGACTCCCGCGAGGGTCAGCAGCGCTATCCAGAGGAGGGCGACGTAGTGGCGTCGCCTGAAGGCGAGCCGGCCGACTTTGTAGAGGAACGTGGCCACGAGGGCGTACTCCCGGTCAGGTCGTGGGGTTCTTCAGGGCAGGGGTGATCGACCGGTTGGGGACACGGTTGATCTGCCCGACGACGTGAGCGGTTACGTCAGGTGGGCGTGCTGTGGGTCTTTCAGGTGGTGGGTGCGCCGAGCGCGGGGAGCACTACGGCGTCGATGTACGAGGTCAGATAGGCCTGGGTCGGCGGCAGATCCTCGATCACCGTGCGGGTGGCGAAGGCGCCGATCATCATGTGCACCACGAACTCCAGCGCGGGGCAGTCCGCACGGATCTCACCCCGGTCGACGGCGCGCTGCATGACGACGCGGAACTCTTCCATCTCCGGTTCGACGAGCAGTTCCCGGAACGCCTGGAGCAGGTCCGGGTGGTTGTGCGTCGCCATGGCCAGACCCCGCATCAGCGCGGAGGTCTGCTCGATCCGGCAGTCGTCCTCGCGGGCCACCATGGCGTGCATGTCGCCCCGGAGTGTTCCGGTGTCGACATCGGTGGGCCGGCCCGGCTTGCTGTGCCGCACGGCTTTCGCCACCAGCTCGGCCTTGCCGCCCCACTGGCGGTAGAGGGTCGCCTTGCTGGAGCGGGTGCGGGCGGCGACGGCGTCCATGGTGAGGGCGTCGTAGCCGACTTCGCGGAGCAGGTCGAGCACGGCCTCGTACAGCTCGGCCTCGCGCTCGGGTGTGATGCGACTGCGACGCGCCGTTGCGACTTCAGTCATGCGACTCACCTTCCAGCTCCGAACGACACGGTTTCGTACATGACGAATGTAGCGCACCCTTCTACGAAACGAAACCGTTTCGTACGTGTGTTGACTCACCCATCGAGTCACCCGCCGAGTCACCCGCCGAGCCACCTCGGTGATTTTTCACAAGTTGCTCCGGTCCGTCCCGCGGAAAAGCATAGGGACGTGAGCTATCTGCGCCTGCCGCACCTCAACGGAGACCTGCTGAGCTTCGTCGCCGAGGACGACCTCTGGCTGGCCCCCCTCGACGGCGGGGGCCGCGCCTGGCGCCTCACCGTCGACCGCACCAAGCTCGGCCACCCCCGCTTCTCCCCCGACGGCCGCCACCTCGCGTACACGACCTGGCGGAGCCTGGTCCCGGAGATCCACCTCGTCCCGGTCGACGGCGGGCCCGGCCGCAGACTCACCTACTGGGGCAGCGCCGACACCCAGGTCTGTGGCTGGACGCCCCCCGACAGGGAAGGAAACTCCGACATCCTCGCGGTGGCCTCCCACGGCGAACCGTTCTCCTACTTCACCTGGGCCCACAAGGTCCCCACCGACGGCGACCCCGGCGGCCGGCTCCCCTGGGGCCCGGTCTCCGACATCCAGCTCGCCGACATCGACGGCGAACACCGGACCCTCCTCCTCACCGGCACCCCACCCCACGAACCGGCCGCCTGGAAGCGTTACCGCGGCGGCGCCATGGGCCGCCTCTGGCTGCACGGCCGCCGCCTCCTCGCCGACCTCGAAGGCCACCTCCACTCCCCGATGTTCGTCGACGGCCGCATCGCCTTCCTCTCCGACCACGAGGGCATCGGCAACCTCTACTCCTGCGCCTACGACGGCTCCGACCTGCGCCGCCACACCGACCACGACGCCTTCTACGCCCGGCACGCGGCCAGCGACGGCACCCGGGTCGTGTACCAGTGCGCCGGTGACCTCTGGATCGTCGACGCCCTGTCCGCGGCCTCGCTCCCGCGCAAGCTCGACGTCCGCCTGAGCGGCCCACGCGCGGGCCGCCGTACGTACCAGGTCCCGGCCGCCCAGCACGTCGACGGCATCTCGGTCGACGAGACGGGCCGGGCGAGCGCCGTAGTCGTCCGCGGCAGCCTGTACTGGCTGACCCACCGCGACGGGCCCGCCCGCACCATCACGGACACCCCGGGCGTACGGGTCCGCCTCCCCGAGATGCTCGGCAGCGGCGGGCAGGTCGCCTACGTCACCGACGCGGACGGCGAGGACGCGATCGAGATCGCCTACCTCCCCCGCGCCACCGGCGACCGCGCCCCCCGCCGCCTGGCCTCCGGCGAGGTGGGCCGCGTACTGGAGCTGGTGTCGGACACGGCGGGCGAACGCCTGGCGATCGCGGCCCACGACGGACGACTGCTCCTGCTCGATGCGACCGAGGACTCCAACGGCGAAGTGACCGAACTGATCTGCTCGATCAACGGGCCGGTACGGGACCTCGCCTTCTCCCCCGACGGCAGCTGGCTGACCTGGTCCCACCCGGGCGTCGGCCGCTCGCTGCGCCAGATCAAGATGGCCCGGATCAAGGACCGTCTGATCGTCGACGTCACCAACGGCCGCTTCGAGGACGAGAATCCGGTCTTCACCAGGGACGGCCGCTACCTCGCCTTCCTCTCGTGGCGCGGCTTCGACCCGGTCTACGACGTCCACACCGGTGACCTGTCCTTCCCGCTCGGCTGCCGCCCCTACCTGGTCCCCCTCTCCTCGGCCACCCCCTCCCCCTTCGCGCTGACCCCGGAGGGCCGGCCGGCCGCCGGCGGACTCGACGCGGCGGCGGACGACGAGGGCGCGGACGGCGCGGTGACGGTGGAGGTGGAGGGCCTGGAGAGCAGGGTCACGCCGTTCCCCGTCTCGGCCTCCAAGTACTCGGCGCTGTACCCGGTTTCGGGCGGCGGCCTGGTCTGGCTGCGCTGGCCGATCTCGGGCGCGCTGGGCGAGACCTTCGCGAATCCGGACGACACCAGCGGCCGCCCGACCCTCGAACACTTCAACATCAGCAAGGCGAAGAAGTCCGAACTCGTGGACCACCTCGACTGGTTCGCGGTGAGCGGCGACGGCTCGCGCCTGGTGGTGGTCGACGAGGACGAACTGCGCGCGGTCCCTTCCACGGAGTCCGGCGACGGAGACTCCACGGTCTGGATCGACCTGCGCCGCATCCTGCACGAGGTCGACCCGCCCGCCGAGTGGCGCCAGTCCTACGAGGAGGCGGGCCGTCTGATCCGCGCCTACTACTGGGACCCGCAGATGTGCGGCATCGACTGGAACGGCGTCCTGGCCCAGTACCGCCCGTTGGTGGAACGCGTCGCCCCTCGTGGCGGCGGGACGCGGTGACGTAGGCGTGCGATGTGCCCAACTCGCCCAGGACTTCGCGGACCTGCTCCGCGAAGTCCTGGGCGAGTTGGGCACATCGCACGCCTACGTCACCGCGTCCCGCCGCAACGAGGGCCCGCCCCACTACCAGCGCCGCCAGGGCCTGCTGGGCGCCAACCTGGTCCGCAGGGAGGGAGGTTGGACGGTGACCCGCATCCTCCCCGGCGAGTCCTCGGACTCCAAGGCCCGCTCCCCGCTGGCCGGCACGGGCATCCGCGAGGGCGCGGTCCTCACGCACGTCGACGGGCGCCCGGTGGACCAACTGACCGGCCCCTACCCCCTGTTGGCGGGCGCGGGCGGCACGACGGTGGAGCTGACGTTCACCCCGGCGGAGGGCGAAGGCCGATCCCGCCGCGTCGCGGTCGTCCCCCTCATCGACGAACGCCCCCTCCGCTACCAGGACTGGGTGGCCAAACGCCGGGCGGTGGTACGGGAGTTGAGCGGCGGCCACTGCGGCTACCTCCACATCCCCGACATGGGCGGCTCCGGCTGGGCCCAGTTCAACCGCGACCTGCGCCTGGAGGTCTCGCGCCCCGCCCTCATCGTCGACGTACGCGGCAACGCGGGCGGCCACATCAGCGAGTTGGTGGTGGAGAAACTCACCCGCACGATCCTCGGCTGGGACCTGACCCGCAACGCCCAACCGGTGTCGTACGCGTCAAATGCCCCCAGGGGCCCGGTGGTTGCGCTGGCCGACGAGGCGACGTCGTCGGACGGCGACATGATCACGGCGGCGTTCAAACTGCTGAAGCTGGGCCCGGTCGTAGGCCAACGCACCTGGGGCGGCGTGGTCGGCATGACCGGCCGCCACCAACTCGGCGACGGCACGGTGATCACCGTCCCGATGAACGCGGCCTGGTTCGACGCGTATGGCTGGTCGGTGGAAAACCGTGGCGTCACACCGGACTTGGAGATCCTCCGCACACCCCTGGACTGGGCAGAGGGCAGACACGCCCAGCTGGACGACGCGATCAAACTGGCCCTGGATCTGCTGGCCATCCATCCCGCGGCGACTCCGCCCGACTACAGCGCCGTACCGGACCGCTCAAGACCCAAACTCCCCCCACGCTCTTAAGAGACAGCAGCGCAAGTCACCTAGGGGCGCGGGGCTGTATCTATTTGCGGCTCCGCCGCGTGGGCGCGCCCAGCCCCCACCGCCCCGCACCCAACAACGAAACGTGGGACGCCCCAACAACTCAGGGCGCCCCACGCAAAGTCAGGCCTCAACTAAACGTCGAAGTCCTGATCCATCCCGTCCTCTTCACGCTGGACGCGCTCAGACACCTCGTCCCGCTGCTGCCCGCCGCGCGAACCCGCCTCGTCCTTGCCCTGGCCCATCTTCTCCTTGGCCTTGTTGGCGAGGTCCTCGGCCTTGTCCTGGAACTGGTCCTTCATACCCATGTGGGTTCACTCCCGTACTGAGGGGGGGATTCGTGGGCCCCTCGATGGGGCCTCGACCAGATTCACACGACCGGACACAGTTCGCATTTCGGTCAGCTACGTTCCGTAGCGCGAGCCTCCTCATCAGCGGCTCCGCCCGCCCCGACAAGCCCCGACCGCATCCCTTCCAACCGAGATCCGAACCGCCGCATCTCCCGCTGCCCCACCGCCCCGATGATCCCCGGGAGATACCCGCGCACACCCTGCGTCCCCCGCAGCCACCCCTGCCCGTACACATGGCTCGCCCGCCGTTCGATCCCGGCGACGATCCGGTCCACGGCCGGCCCCAGCGGATACGTCTTGTTGGCCGGCCACGGCAGCCGTTGCCTCAACTCCCGCATGACGTCGTCCTGATCGGCCCCGCGCACCATGTCCGTGTCGGTCCAGGACAGATACCCGACCCCGACACGGACGCCCTTGTAGCCGACCTCGGCGCGCAGGCTGTGCGCGTACGCCTCGACACCCGCCTTGGACGCGCAGTACGCGGTCATCATCGGCGCGGGCGTGATCGCGGCGAGGGACGCGATCTGCAGCAGGTACCCCCGGCTCTCCATCAGCACCGGCAGAAACGCCCGCGCGGTCACGGCGGACCCGATCAGATTGACCTCGATCACCCGCCGCCACGCGACCGGATCGGAGTCGACGAACGGCCCGCCGCTGGCGACACCGGCGTTGGCGACGACGATGTCGACCTTCCCGAACCGCTCCTTGACCTCGGCCGCGACCCGCGCCATCGCCTCGTGGTCGGTGACATCCGCGTACCAGGAGGCGCTGTCCGTGTGCAGCCGCTCGGCGACCTGCTTCAGCGCGTCCGGTTCCAGCCCGACCAGCGCGACCTTCGCGCCGCGCGCGGACAGCTTGCGGGCGAGCAGTTCGCCGACGCCCCGCGCGGCCCCGGTCACGACCGCGACCTGACCCTCCAGGCTCACCTTGCGGCTCATGCGCCCTCCTTGATCTGATCGATCGGGTCCAACTCGATGTAGGTGGCGGCCAGTTCGCGGATCTTCGCGCTGACCAGCCGCGGCGCCTCGACGGGGGTCATGTGCCCGAGCCCCGTCAACTCGGTGCTCCCGACGCACTGCGGCAGCGCGGCGACCAGCGCCCGCGCGTGCACCGGCGGCGTCATCCGGTCCGCCGTACCGACGACGACGGCCGTGGGCACCGCCAACTCCCGTACGCCGTGGTCGAGATCGAGGGAGTCGAGAACCTGCGACCACGCGTGCCGCACCGTCCGCGGACACGCGTGCACGATCCGCGCACACGCCTCGACCATGTGCGGCGCGGAACCGGGTCCCATCGTCGCGTACTTCAGGATCCGGCGCGCGGCGGGCGTGACCGGCCCGAGCGGTGCCCGGCTGCCGAGAACCTTCCGGGTCAGCCAGGTCCGGGTCCGCCCGGCCCGCATCGGCACCACGCGCGACTCGTCGACCAGCCGCGAACTGCCGGTACTGCACAGCAGCACGGCCACCGCGTGCTCCCGGAACCCGGCCCGCCCGGCCGCCGCCAGCACCGTCATCCCGCCCATGGAGTGCCCCACGATCACGGCCTTCTCACCGGGGGTGAGGGTCGCTTCGAGTACGGCTTCCAGGTCGTCGGCGAGCGCGTCGGTGCTGTAGGAGACGGCCGCCGGACTGCGCCCGTGGCCCCGCTGGTCGTAGACGACGACCCGATGGTCGACCGCCAAGTCCCTTGTCTGGGCGGCCCAGAAGGCCGTGGAGCAGGACCAGCCGTGGGCGAGGACGACGGCCGGCGCGCCCTCGGGGCCGTGCACCTCGACGTGCAGCCGGGAGCCGTCGGCCGAGGTGACGGTCAACTCGCGGACGGGGACGGGCGGGGCATACGGCCCGGACGTGACGTGCAGGAGACGGCTCACGCGTCCACCACCTCCGACGCCTCCGACGCCTCCGCCTTCTCGGCCTTCTCGGCCTTCTCGGCGGGCGCCCGTACGACCTCGTACTCCGCGAGGTCCACGCGCCGCGTGGCCGTGCGGAACTCGGTGGTCGTGCCGGGCCAGACGGTGGTGTTGCGGCCGTTCGCGTCGAGGTACCAGCTGGTGCAGCCGCCGGTGTTCCACACGGTCCGCTTCATGCGTTCCTGCACACGCCGGTTCCAGACGTCCACGGCGGCGGGCCGGGCGTCGAGGGCGACACGTCCGCCGAGGACGTCCAACTGCCGTACGTAGTCGGCCATGTAGTTCAGCTGGGACTCGATCATCAGGATCATCGAGGAGTTCCCGAGGCCGGTGTTGGGCCCGATGATGGTCATCCAGTTCGGGAACCCGGCCGCCGAGGCGCCACGCAGCGCCTGCATGCCGCCCTGCCAGGCCTCGGCCAGCGTCCGCCCGCCCACGCCGACGACCCGGTCGGCGATCGGCATGTCCGTGACGTGGAAGCCGGTACCGAAGACGATCGCGTCGACCTCGGCCGTACTGCCGTCGGCGGCGGCGACCGTCGAGCCGCGGACCTCGCTCAACCCGCTGGCCACGACGTCGACATTGGGCTGGGCGAGGGCCGGATAGTAGGCGCTGGAGAGCAGGATGCGTTTGCAGCCGATGCGGTAGTCGGGGGTGAGTTTGGCGCGCAGGGCCGGGTCCTTGATGGAGCGGGCCATGTTCCGCTTGGCCAGCCGCTCGATCATGCCCAGCTCGTCGGGCCGCTTGGTGAACGCCTGGACCTGCAACTCCCGCAGTCCCCACAGGAGTCCGCGGCGGGCCTGGGTGGTGAAGGGCAGCGCGCGGTGCAGGGCGCGTTCGGCGCCGCTGATGGCGCGGTCGACGCGGGGCATCACCCAGGGCGGGGTGCGCTGGAAGAGGGTGAGGCGTTCCACCTCGGGCTGGATCGACGGCACGATCTGGATCGCGGAGGCGCCGGTGCCGACCATGGCGACGCGCTTGCCGCGCAGCTCGTAGTCGTGGTCCCAGCGGGCGGAGTGGAACACCTTGCCGGGGAAGGAGTCGAGCCCCGGGATGTCCGGGATCTTGGGGTCGGAGAGGGGCCCGGTCGCGGAGACGACGAGATCGGCGGAGTAGGAACCGCTGCTGGTCTCGATGTCCCAGCGCAGCCGCTCCGCGTCCCAAGTCATCATCTTCACTTCGGAGTTGAAGCGGATGTGCGGGCGGAGCCGGAAGACGTCCGTGACGTGCTCCAGGTAGCCGCGGATGTGCTCCTGCCCGGAGAAGGTGCGCGGCCAGTCGGGGTTGGGCGCGAAGGAGAACGAGTACAGGTGGGACGGTACGTCGCAGGCGCACCCGGGGTAGCTGTTGTCCCGCCAGGTCCCGCCGACGCTGTCGGCGCGCTCCAGGACGACGAAGTCGGTGACGCCCTCGCGCCGCAGCCGCACCGCGGCCCCCAGCCCGCCGAACCCCGAGCCGATCACCGCCACCCGCACATGCTCGTGTTCGGTCATCCCGTGCCCTCCCATACGACCGTGCAACCGCGCCAGTGAACACTGGCGCAATCGGACTGTAGAGCAGCTCCGTACTCATGGGTAGGGGGCGGTACGAGGACGTTTACATCAGCGGCTGCCGCCGCGGGTACCTGGGGCACGACGTAGGGTGCGTGCGTGGCGGAGAAGGCAGACCAGAAGCGCGAGTACCGCATGGAGGAACTGGCCGAGCGGGCCGGCATCACGGTGCGCACCCTGCGCTTCTACCGCGAGCGCAAACTCATCCCCCCGCCCCGCCGGGAGGGCCGTATCGCCTGGTACGACGAGACGCACCTGGCCCGCCTGCGCACGATCTCGGCGCTCCTCGAACGCGGTCACACCCTCAACGGCATCGCCGAACTCGCCGAGGCCTTCGACCACGGCCGCAACGTCGGCGAGCTGCTGGGGCTGGGCGCCCCCACCGAGGAGACCCCGGTCCGGCTCACCCCGGAGGCCCTCGCCGACTACTTCGGCGACCAGGCCACCCCCGAGAACTTCGCCGCCTCACTCGAACTCGGCTACCTCGGCACCGACGGCAGCGAGATCGTCCACATCAGCCGCCGCCTCCTCGACGTCACCGCCGCACTGGTCCGCGAGGGCATCCCCCTCGCCGACGTCCTCGACGCGGGCCGCCGCGTCCGTGCCCACACGGAGTCCCTCGCCGACCTCTTCGCCGACCTGGTCCTCGCCCAGGGCGGCACACCGGAAGACCTGCAACGACTGCGGCCACTGGCGAAGAGCGTGGTGGAGGCGGAACTGTCGATGGCCATGGACCGGCGCCTGCAGCAGGGCAGTTAGGTCGCTCAGAGGTCGTAGACGACCGTCACCGGCGCGTGGTCGGACCAGCGCTCGTCGTGCGTGGCCGCCCGCTCGACATACCCCTTGACCGCCTTGGCGGCGAGCCCTTGCGTCGTCACGTGGTAGTCGATGCGCCATCCGCTGTCGTTGTCGAAGGCCCGCCCCCGGTACGACCACCACGAGTACGGCCCCTCCACGTCCGGATGCAGCGCCCGTACGACGTCGACGTACGCCCCGTCCGTCGCGTCGAAGACCCGGCTCAGCCACTCGCGCTCCTCCGGCAGGAAGCCGGAGCTCTTCTGGTTGGCGCGCCAGTTCTTGAGGTCGGCCTGCTGGTGGGCGATGTTCCAGTCGCCGCAGACGACGACCTCGCGGCCGTCGGCGGCGGCCCGCTCGCGCAGATCCTTGAGGTAGGCGAGGAACTCGTCCATGAAGCGGATCTTCTCGTCCTGCCGCTCGGTGCCGACCTCGCCGGAGGGCAGGTAGAGGCTCGCGACCGTGACGCCGGGGAGGTCGGCCTCGACGTAGCGGCCGCTGTCGTCGAACTCGGCCGATCCGAAGCCGACCTGGATGCGGTCGGGCTCGCGGCGGGTGTAGAGGGAGACGCCCGCGCGGCCCTTGGCGGCGGCCGGCGCGTGCACGACGTGCCAGCCCTCGGGGGTGCGGACGTGCTCCGGCAGCTGCTGCGGCTCGGCTCGCACCTCCTGGAGGCAGAGCACATCGGCGGAGGTCCCGGCGAGCCACTCCACGAAGCCCTTCTTCGCGGCGGCCCGCAGTCCGTTCACATTTGCAGAGGTCACAGTGAGCACCCCGGCACGATACCGGCACACTGGACGGAGCCCGGATCCGCCCGGATCCTCCTTTCGAGTAGGTATACGATTTTCGGCATGAATATACGTACGGTTCCCTTCGACCACCCCGACGCCGTGAAGCTGAACGACGAGGTCCAGGCGGAATACCAAGTCCGCTACGGCGACGGCGGCGACGCCACCCCGCTCGCCCCACCGGACTTCGAACCACCCAACGGCGTGTACCTGATCGCGTACGACGAGGACGACAACCCCGTCGCCACCGGCGGCTGGCGCGCCCAGGACGCCAACGGCGAGGGCAACGAGGACGGCGACGCCGAGCTCAAGCGGATGTTCGTGGTCAAGCGGGCGCGCGGCCTGGGCCTCGCCCGCCGCATGCTGGCCGCCCTGGAGGAGGACGCCCGCGCTGCCGGCCGCGTCCGCATGGTCCTGGAGACCGGCACCAAGCAGCCCGAGGCCATCGCCCTCTACACGTCCAGCGGCTACGAGCCCTGCGTGAAGTTCGGCTACTACCGCCTCTTCGACGACAGCCGCTGCTTCGCGAAGGCGCTGTGACCGCGCGGCGGCGCTGTGACCGCGCGGAGGGCACGGTGACCGCGCGAAGACGCCGTGACCGCGGGCGCCGCGCCGGTCAGCCCCTCAGGTAGGTGAGCACGGCCAGCACCCTGCGGTGCGCGTCGTCCGCCGGCGGCAGGTCCAGCTTGGCGAGGATGCTGCCTATGTGCTTGCCGACGGCGGCCTCGGTGACCACCAGTTCGCGGGCTATCGCGCCGTTGGACCGGCCCTGCGCGACCAGCCCCAGCACCTCCCGCTCGCGCGGGGTCAGCCGCCCCAGCGGATCACGGCGCCGGCGCAGCAACTGCCGTACGACCTCCGGGTCGACGACCGTGCCACCGGCCGCGACCTCGCTCAGCGCGTCCACGAACTCCTCGACCTGGCCGACCCGGTCCTTGAGGAGATAGCCGACGCCGGTGCCGTCACCGGAGTCGAGGAGCTCGGCGGCGTAGGCGCGCTGGACGTACTGGCTGAGCACCAGCACCGGCAGTCCCGGGCGCTCCGCGCGCAGCCGCATCGCCGCGTGCAGGCCCTCGTCCTGGAAGCCGGGCGGCATCCGCACGTCCGTCACCACGATGTCCGGCGTGTGCTCGGCGACGGCGGCCAGCAGGGCGTCCGCGTCCCCGACCGCGGCCACCACCTTGTGCCCGAACCGGGCGAGCAGCGCGACGATCCCGTCCCGCAACAGCACACTGTCCTCGGCCAGCACGACACGCAGCGCCGACCGCTCCCCCTCGACCATCACTCCCCCCGCTCCCCCTCCGTACCGCAGAGAATGCCCGCGCACGCGTTGTCCGCGCACGGGATGTCCACCCGCAGGACCGTCGGACCGCCCACCGGACTCGACACCTGAAGTGAACCATCCAGCACTGACACCCGGTCCCCGAGCCCGGTCAGCCCGCTCCCCCGCCCGGCGTCCGCGCCCCCGCACCCGTCGTCGTAGACCTCCAGCACCAGCCGTCCGTCCCGGTGTCCGCCCCGCACCCCGGCCCGGGTGGCGCCGCTGTGCCGGTCGATGTTGGCGAGGGCCTCGCAGACGACGAAGTAGGCGGTGGCCTCGACGGCCGGCGGCAACCGTTCGGGCAGGTCGAGTTCGAGGTCCACGGGTACGGCACTCCGGTCGGCGGCGTCGGCGACGGCGGCTTCGAGGCCGTAGTCGACGAGGACGCGGGGATGGATGCCGTGGATCAGTTCGCGGAGTTCGGCGAGGGCGTGTCCGGCCTCGTCGTGGGCCTTGGCGAGCTGGTCGGCGAGGGGGCCGGGCGGGGCGTCGAGGCGAGCGAGGCCGAGGGTCACGGTGAGGGCGACGAGCCGTTGTTGGGCGCCGTCGTGCAGGTCTCGCTCGATACGGCGGCGCTCGGCCTCGAAGGCGTCCACCAACCGCAGCCGGGAGCGGGCGAGTTCGACGACCCGAAGCCCCAAGTCCTGGTGGCCCGGCTCCAGCAGAAGTCGCGTCAGCGCGGCGCGCGCCCCGGCGACGACCCCGAGGGCGTAGAGCCCGGGCGCCAGCAGTACGAGCCCGAGGACGGCGACTCCGGCGGCGG
>NZ_JAEQAZ010000027.1 GCF_016654115.1 Streptomyces sp. MBT53 | reverse complement strand
CCCCCGCGAACACCGCAGCCCCGAAGACATGGTCGAAATGGAGGTGGGTGAGCGCGAGAAGCGGCACGCGCCGCCCGGCGAGCGCCTGCGCCTGCCCGCGCAACCGCGCGCCCTCCGCCAGACTCGACCCCGCGTCGATCAGCAGCGCCGAGTCCCCGCCGATCACCAGCCCGACCGTGCAGTCCCAGCCAGGCAGCCGGCACCGGCCCACCCCGGCGGCCAGCCGCTCCCACCCCGCCTCTTCCCAAGTCACCGTCATACGGCGACGCTAACGGTGAGGGCACCAGGGATTGACATCGGTGGGACCGGCCTTGCCCGGGGTGTACCTCACGGCCGTACACTGGGCCGGGGAACGCTGGCACTCACGCGCACAGAGTGCCAGGAAAGGGCAGCCCGGCAACAAAACGGCGACCAGAACTGGAGGTGTGCGCGATGCTCAGCGAACGCAGGCTTCAGGTGCTGCGCGCCATCGTCCAGGACTATGTGGGCACCGAGGAGCCGGTGGGCTCCAAGGCGCTCACCGAGCGGCACAGCCTCGGCGTGTCCCCGGCGACCGTGCGCAACGACATGGCGGCCCTGGAGGACGAGGGGTACATCGCCCAGCCGCACACCAGTGCCGGGCGCATCCCCACGGACAAGGGCTACCGCCTCTTCGTCGACAAGCTCGCGGGCGTCAAGCCGATGACCGGCCCCGAGCGCAAGGCCATCCAGAACTTCCTCGACGGCGCGGTCGACCTCGACGACGTCGTGGGCCGTACGGTCCGGCTGCTGGCGCAGCTCACCCGGCAGGTCGCCGTCGTCCAGTACCCCTCGCTGACCCGCTCGACCGTCCGCCACGTGGAGCTGCTGTCGCTGGCCCCCGCGCGCGTGATGCTCGTGCTGATCACCGACACCGGGCGGGTCGAGCAGCGCATGGTGGACTGCCCGGCGCCCTTCGGGGAGTCCTCGCTCGCGGATCTACGCGCGCGGCTCAACAGCCGGATCGCCGGCCGCCGCTTCGCGGACGTACCGCAGCTCGTGCAGGATCTGCCGGACGCCTTCGAGAACGAGGACCGCGGCACGGTCGCGACGGTGCTCTCCACCCTTCTGGAGACCCTCGTCGAGGAGACCGAGGAGCGGCTGATGATCGGCGGCACCGCCAATCTCACCCGCTTCGGACATGACTTTCCCCTCACCATCCGCCCCATCCTGGAAGCCCTGGAGGAGCAGGTCGTCCTCCTCAAGTTGCTTGGTGAGGCGGGGGATTCGGGCATGACCGTACGGATCGGTCACGAGAACGCCTACGAGGGACTCAACTCCACTTCCGTGGTGTCGGTCGGCTACGGTTCGGGCGGCGAGGCAGTCGCCAAGCTCGGCGTGGTCGGACCGACCCGCATGGATTACCCGGGAACGATGGGAGCGGTACGCGCAGTGGCACGGTACGTCGGACAGATCCTGGCGGAGTCCTAAGTGGCCACGGACTACTACGCCGTTCTCGGCGTGCGTCGCGACGCGTCGCAGGATGAGATCAAGAAGGCCTTCCGCCGGCTCGCGCGCGAGCTGCACCCGGACGTGAATCCGGACCCGAAGACCCAGGAGCGCTTCAAGGAGATCAACGCCGCCTACGAGGTGCTCTCGGACCCGCAGAAGAAGCAGGTCTACGACCTCGGCGGCGACCCCCTCTCGCAGGCGGGCGGCGCGGGCGCGGGCTTCGGCGCGGGCGGCTTCGGGAACTTCTCGGACATCATGGACGCGTTCTTCGGCACGGCGTCGCAGCGCGGACCGCGCTCGCGCACCCGCCGCGGCCAGGACGCCATGATCCGGCTGGAGATCGAGCTCGACGAGGCGGCCTTCGGCACCACGAAGGACATCCAGGTCGACACGGCCGTCGTCTGCAACACCTGCAACGGCGAGGGCGCCGCCCCCGGCACCTCCGCCCAGACCTGCGACATGTGCCGCGGTCGCGGTGAGGTGTCGCAGGTGACCCGGTCCTTCCTGGGCCAGGTCATGACGTCCCGCCCCTGCCCCCAGTGCCAGGGCTTCGGCACCGTCGTGCCGACGCCGTGCCCGGAGTGCGCCGGCGACGGCCGCGTCCGCTCGCGGCGCACCCTCACGGTGAAGATCCCGGCCGGTGTGGACAACGGCACGCGGATCCAGCTCGCGGGCGAGGGCGAGGTCGGCCCCGGCGGCGGCCCCGCCGGTGACCTGTACGTCGAGATCCACGAGCTGCCGCACGCGATGTTCCAGCGCCGCGGCGACGACCTGCACTGCACGGTCACGCTCCCCATGACGGCCGCGTCCCTGGGCACGAAGGTGCCGTTGGAGACGCTGGACGGCATGGAGGAGGTCGACATCCGCCCGGGCACCCAGTCCGGCCAGTCGATCCCGCTGCACGGCAGGGGCATCACACATCTGCGCGGCGGCGGCCGGGGCGACCTCATCGTGCATGTCGAGGTCACCACCCCGACCAAGCTCGACGTGGAGCAGGAACGCCTCCTGCGGGAGCTGGCGAAACTGCGCGGCGAGGAGCGCCCCATGGGGACGTTCCAGCCCGGGCAGCAGGGCCTGTTCTCGCGCCTGAAGGACGCCTTCAACGGCCGCTGAACCGATCGTCGAACAGGTCGTCGAACCGGTCTCCGCCCGGGCATGCAGCTGGCCTATGCCGGGCGGAAGGCCGGATTCGGACTTGTTCGGAGGACGTGACAACATGCCGTCATGTCCTCCGCACTGACCGATCTCTTCCCTCATCCGATCGTGCAGGCCCCGATGGCGGGCGGTGTCTCCGTCCCGCAGCTCGCCGCGGCCGTGTCCGAGGCCGGCGGGCTGGGATTCCTCGCCGCCGGGTACAAAACGGCCGACGGCATGTACCAGGAGATCAAGCAGCTGCGGAGCCTGACGTCCCGCCCCTTCGGCGTGAACCTCTTCATGCCGCAGCCGGAGTACGCGGACAAGGCGGCGGTCGACGTGTACGCCCACCAGCTGGCCGGCGAGGCCACCTGGTACGACACGGAACTCGGCGACCCGGACAGCGGCCGCGAGGACGGCTACGACGCGAAGCTGTCCGTGCTGCTCGACAACCCGGTGTCCTTCGCCTCCTTCCACTTCGGTGTCCCCACCCGTGAGGTGCTGGACTCGCTGCGCCGGGCCGGCACCTTCACCCTCGTCACCGCCACCACCGCCGAGGAGGCCCTCGCCGTGGAGCGGGCCGGCGCCGACGCGGTGATCGCACAGGGCGTCGAGGCCGGCGGCCACCAGGGCACCCACCGCGACCTCCCGGAGAACGACGGCTCCGGCATCGGACTGCTCTCCCTGGTCGCCCAGATCCGCGAGACCGTGAGCCTCCCGATCGTCGCCGCCGGCGGTCTGATGCGCGGCAGCCAGATCGCCGCCGCCCTCGCGGCGGGCGCGAGCGCGGCCCAGCTCGGCACGGCGTTCCTCGCCACCCCGGAGTCCGCGGCGAACGCCGTGCACAAGCAGGCACTGACCAACCCCCTTTTCACACGTACCGAGTTGACCCGCGCGTTCTCCGGCCGCCCGGCCCGCGGCCTGGTCAACCGCTTCATGCGCGAGCACGGCCCGTACGCGCCGGCCGCGTACCCCGAGGTCCACCACCTGACCTCCCCGCTCCGCAAGCAGGCCGCCGCGGCCGGCGACGCGCAGGGCATGGCGCTGTGGGCCGGCCAGGGCCACCGCATGGCGCGCGAGCTGCCCGCCGGCCAGCTGGTCGAGGTCCTGGTCGCCGAACTGACCTCCGCCCGGACAGCGTTGTCCGCCGGGGGTGACCTCCGATGACGGCTCCGGTGTTCATTCTCGACCCCCTGGTCCTGCCGGACTTCTGCGGCGGCGAGTACGTCCTCGACGGCCCCGAGGGGCGGCACGCGGTCTCCGTACGGCGGATGCGGGCCGGCGAGGACGTCGTCCTCACCGACGGACGCGGCCGGTGGATGGAGGGTGTCGTCAAGGCGGCCGAGGGCAAGGACCGGCTCGTCGTCATGGACCTGGAGTCCGTCAGCGAGGAGCCCGAGCCGCAGCCCCGCATCACCGTCGTCCAGGCCCTCCCCAAGGGCGACCGCGGCGAACTGGCCGTGGAGACGATGACCGAGACCGGGGTCGACGCCATCGTCCCCTGGGCGGCCTCCCGTTGCATCACGCAGTGGAAGGGCGAGCGCGGCCTGAAGGCCCTCGCGAAGTGGCGGGCCACCGCGCGCGAGGCCGGCAAGCAGTCCCGCCGGCTGCGCTTCCCGGTGGTCGCGGACGCGGCAACGACCAAGCAGGTTGCGGCACTTCTGGCCAAAGCCGACTTCGCCGCCGTCCTCCACGAGGACCGCGAGTACAGCAGCGAGCCGCTGGCCACCGCCGAACTCCCCACCGAGGGCGAGATCGTGCTGGTCGTGGGCCCCGAAGGCGGCGTCTCGCCCGAGGAGTTGGCCCTCTTCGAGGAGGCCGGGGCGAAGGCCTATCGGCTCGGGCGCAGCGTGCTGCGCACATCGACCGCCGGGACAGCGGCCACGGCCCTGCTCCTGGGACGCACCGGACGCTGGTCCTGAACCACAGGAACCACAGGGGAGACCACCGTGGAACTCGCCCAAGTGAGGCTGCTCGTCACCGACTTCGCCGCCTGCTACCGCTTCTATGCCGAAGTCCTCGGCCTGAAGCCGCAGTCGGGGGCGGCCGAGGGACCGTACGAGAAGTTCAGCCCGACGGTCGGGTCGGCCGGGATCGCCCTTCAGGACCGGGCGATGATGGCCCAAGTCCTCGGTGAACTGGGGGAGTCGGTGACCGGGCACCGCTCGCTGGTGGTGCTGCGGGTCGACGACCTGGACGCGTACTGCGCGCAGATCACCGACCGGGGAGCGACCCTCCTCCACGGCCCGGCGCCGATGACGGACCGCATGCGGGTCGCGCATCTCAAGGACCCCGAGGGCAATGTGGTGGAGCTTCAGGAGTGGCTGCTGCTCCGGGGCTGACGATCGTGCGCCGGTGACCGCGCCCCCGGCGCACGGGTGGCCGTATGCGCTCTTCCGTGTGCGCCCCGACGGTGGCAGGCTGCCGTCCATGGGGGCGTTGAGGCAGAACTGGCGTCGGCCCCGCGGACGGCGGGTGGCCGCCGTGGCGGGGCTCGCGATGGTGTCCGTGGGCGGGGTCGTCGCGTGCCAGCCCGGTGATCTCAGCGCGGCGACCGTCGCGTACACCACCGACAAGACGGCGACCGCGGAGCTCAAGCGGGACCATGTGGGCGTCCGTTATCTGACCTGCACGGGCAACTACGGCAGCGGCAACAAGGCCTACACGCCCGGGAGGACGCCCTCGCCGACCGAGTCCACCGTCGTCTCCGTGGACTGCCAGGGGCAGACGAACGACAACCGGGACATCACCGTCACCGGCAAGGTCACCCGGGCCGTCGACGGCGCCTGTGTTCGCGGCGACCTGGTCGGCAAGGTGGGCGGCAAGCAGGTGTTCCACGTGACCGGGCTCGGCGACTGCAACGCGGCGACACCCTCCTCCGTGGTCAACCCGAACCCGAGCCTCACCTACGGCCCCGGACCGACCGTCACCGTCACGGTCACCAAGACCATGTGGTGCAAGGGCGATCCGACCTGCTGGCCCGTGGAGGGCAAGTGAGGGCCCTTCCATAGCGGGCAAGTGATCCAAACCGCTGTCCTCACAGGCCGCCGCTGCATACGCTGATCAGGTGACTCAGCCCTCAGCGTCCGCAGCCCAGGCCGGTCCTCAGGCCTATCTCCGCTTCCCGCACCTGCACGGCGAGTTGATCGCCTTCACCGCCGAGGACGACGTGTGGCTGGCCCCCCTCGACGGCGGCCGGGCCTGGCGGGTCAGCGCCGAGAACGTGCCGGTGACCCACCCGCGCATCTCGCCCGACGGCACCACCGTCGCCTGGACCTCCACCCGGGACGGCGCCCCCGAGGTGCACATCGCCCCGGTCGACGGCGGACCCGCCAAACGCCTCACGCACTGGGGCAGTTCACGCACCCAGGTGCGCGGCTGGACGGCGGACGGACAGGTCCTAGCGCTGAGCACCCACGGCCAGGCGAACCTCCGCCGCAGCTGGGCCCGCACGATCCCGCTGGACGGCGGACCGGCAACCACCCTTCCGTACGGGCCCGTTGGCGATGTCGCCGTAGGTCCCGCCGCCACCGTCCTGCTCTCCGCCCCGATGGGCCGCGAGGCCGCCTGGTGGAAGCGCTACCGGGGCGGCACGGCGGGCAAGTTGTGGATCGACCGCGAGGGTGCCGGCGAATTCACGCGCCTGCACGAGGAGTTGGACGGCAACATCGAGTACCCGGTGTGGTCGGGGGAGAGGATCGCGTTCCTCTCCGACCACGAGGGCACCGGAGCCCTCTACTCCTCCCTCGCCGACGGCACCGACCTCCGCCGCCACACCCCCCTCGACGGTTTCTACGCCCGGCACGCGTCCGGTGACGGCACCCGGATCACCTACTCCTCCGCCGGTGAACTCTGGCTCCTCGACGACCTGGACGGTGCCGAACCGCGCCGCCTCGACATCCGGCTCGGCGGACAGCGCACCGACCAGCAGCCCTTCCCGGTGTCCGCCGCCCGCTGGTTCGCCTCCGCGTCGCCCGACCACACCGCCCGTGGCAGCGCCGTCGCGGTCCGCGGCACCGTCCACTGGATCACCCACCGCGCCGGTCCCGCCCGCGCCCTCGCCGCCACCCCCGGCGTACGCGCCCGGCTGCCCCACACCTTCCGCGTCGACGGCGAGGAATGGGTCGTGTGGGTGACGGACGCGGAGGGCGACGACGCCCTGGAGTTCGCCCCCGCCACCGGCCTCGCCCCCGGCGCCACCCCGCGCCGCATCGCCGCCGGACAGCTCGGCCGCGTCCTCGCGCTCACCGTCGCCCCCGACGGCAGCCGCGTCGCCGTCGCCTCGCACGACGGCCGCGTCCTCCTCATCGAGCGCGAGACCGGCGAGGTCCGCGAGGTCGACCGCAGCGAGAACGGCGACGCCTCCGGCCTCTCCTTCTCACCCGACTCCGCCTGGCTCGCCTGGTCGCACCCCGGCCCGCGCCCGCTGCGCCAGCTCAAGCTCGCCAACACCACCGACCTCTCGGTCACCGAGGCCACCCCGCTCCGCTTCCAGGACTACGCCCCCGCCTTCACCCTCGACGGCAAGCACCTGGTCTTCCTCTCCACCCGCTCCTTCGACCCGGTCTACGACGAGCACGTCTTCGACCTCGCCTTCGTGGTCGGCGACCGCCCGCACCTGATCACCCTCGCCGCCACCACCCCGTCCCCCTTCGGACCCCAGCGCCACGGCCGCCCCTTCGAGACCCCCGACAAGGACGAGACCCCCGACAGCGAGGGCCGCCCCACCACCCGCGTCGACCTCGAAGGCCTCGCCGACCGCATCGTCCCGTTCCCCGTCGAGGCCGGCCGCTACTCCAACCTGCGCGCCGCCAAGGACGGCGTCCTGTGGCTGCGCCACCCCGTGCAGGGCGTCCTCGGCGCCACCCGCGCGACCCCCGAAGACCCGGACCCCAAAACCGAGTTGGAGCGCTACGACCTCGCCCAGCAGCGCATCGAGCACCTCGCGGGGGACGCCGAACACTTCGAGGTCAGCGGCGACGGCAAACGTGTCCTGCTGCGCACCGACCACAAACTGCGGGTCGTCCCGAGCGACCGCCGCGCCGCCTCCGAGGACGACGACAGCGACTCGAACATCAACGTCGACCTCTCCCGCATCCGCCAGACCGTCGACCCGGCCGCCGAATGGCGCCAGATGTTCGACGAGAACGGCCGCATCATGCGCGACAACTTCTGGCGCCCCGACATGAGCGGCGTCGACTGGAACGGCGTCCTCGACCGCTACCGCCCGCTCCTCGACCGCGTCGCCACCCACGACGACCTCGTCGACCTCCTCTGGGAGGTGCACGGCGAACTCGGCACCTCGCACGCCTACGTCACCCCGCGCGGCGGCTACGGCAACGGCGAACGCCAGGGTCTCCTCGGCGCCGACATCTCCCGTCACGAGGACGGCAGTTGGCGCATCGACCGCGTCCTGCCCTCCGAGACCTCCGACCCGGCCGCCCGCGCCCCGCTCGCCGCACCGGGCGTGGCCGTCCGCGCGGGCGACGCGATCCTCGCGGTGGCCGGCCGACCGGTCGACCCCGTCACCGGACCGGCCCCCCTCCTCGTAGGCACCGCGGGCAAACCCATCGAGCTGACCATCTCCCCGGCCGGCGGCGGAGACCCCCGCCACGCGGTGGTCGTCCCCCTCGCGGACGAGGAACCCCTCTACTACCACGCCTGGGTCGCCGACCGCCGCGCCTACGTCCACGAGCGGTCCGGCGGCCGCCTCGGCTACCTCCACGTCCCCGACATGCAGGCCCCCGGCTGGGCCCAGATCCACCGCGACCTCCGCGTGGAGGTGGCCCGCGAGGGCCTGGTGGTCGACGTCCGCTACAACCGGGGCGGCCACACCTCCCAGCTGGTGGTCGAGAAACTCGCCCGCCGCATCGTCGGCTGGGACCTACCGCGCGGCATGCGCCCGTACAGCTACCCCGAGGACGCCCCTCGCGGCCCGGTCGTAGCCGTGGCCAACGAGTTCTCGGGCTCGGACGGCGACATCGTCAACGCGGCGATCAAGGCGCTGGGCATCGGCCCGGTGGTCGGCACGCGCACGTGGGGCGGGGTCATCGGCATCGACAGCCGCTACCGCCTGGTCGACGGCACACTCGTCACCCAGCCCAAGTACGCGTTCTGGCTTGAGGGTTATGGGTGGGGGGTGGAGAACCACGGGGTGGATCCCGACGTGGAGGTGGTGCAGAGGCCTCAGGATTATGCGGCGGGCAGGGACACCCAGCTGGACGAGGCAATCCGCCTGGCGTTGGAAGCACTGGAGACCAGTCCGGCCAAAACTCCGCCCACTTTGCAGAGTTAAGGGGCGCGGGGCTGTATCGATGTGCGGCTCCGCCGCGTGGGCGCGCCCGGCCCCCACGCACCCGCACTCAACGACGATACGATGCCCCGCGTAAAGCACAGCCCACGCCTCGGAGGGATCCCACATGTCAGGGGAACCGCAGGACGACTGCCTGTTCTGCAAGATCGTCGAGGGCCACATCCCGGCAACGATCGTCCGTGAAACGGACACCACCGTCGCGTTCCGGGACATCAACCCCCAGGCCCCGACCCACGTCCTGGTGATCCCCCGCGTGCACTACCCCGACGCCGCCGCCCTCGCCGCCGCCGAACCGACGATCGCCGCCGACGTCCTCCGCGAGGCCGGCGAGGTCGCGGCGGACGAGAAGCTCGACAGCTACCGCGTCATCTTCAACACGGGCACCGGCGTGGGCCAGACCGTGTTCCACGCCCACGCCCACGTCATGGGCGGCCGCGGCATGCAGTGGCCGCCCGGATAACCAACGCGCCATGTCCGTACGCGAATTGGTGGTCCTCGGCACCGCCAGCCAGGTCCCCACCCGCCACCGCAACCACAACGGCTACCTCCTCCGCTGGGACGGCGAGGGCATCCTCTTCGACCCGGGCGAGGGCACCCAGCGCCAGATGCTGCGCGCCGGGGTCGCCGCGCACGACCTCAACCGGATCTGCGTCACGCACTTCCACGGCGACCACTCCCTGGGCCTCGCGGGCGTCATCCAGCGCATCAACCTGGACCGTGTCCCGCACGAGATCACCGCGCACTACCCGCTCTCGGGCCAGCGATTCTTCGACCGCCTGCGCTACGCCACGGCGTACCGCGAGACGGTCGGCATCACGGAGTCCCCGGTGGCGGCGGACGGAGTGATCGCCACCACGGGGAACTACACCCTGGAGACCCGCAAGCTCTCCCACCCCGTCGAGTCCTACGGCTACCGCCTCACCGAACCCGACGGCCGCCGTATGCTCCCCGACCGCCTCGCCGCGCACGGCATCAAGGGCCCGGACGTGGGCCGCATCCAGCGCGAGGGCACGGTCGACGGCGTCTCGCTGGACGAGGTCAGCGAGGTACGGCACGGCCAGCGTTTCGCGTTCGTCATGGACACCCGCCTCTGCGACGGAGTGCACGCCCTCGCGGAGGGCTGCGACCTGCTGGTGATCGAGTCGACGTTCCTGGACGAGGACGAGCAACTCGCCGTGGACCATGGCCACTTGACCGCCGGGCAGGCGGCCCGGGTGGCACGGGACGCCGGCGTCCGCCACCTCGTCCTCACCCACTTCAGCCAGCGCTACTCCGAGCCGGAGGAGTTCGAGCGGCAGGCGCGGGCCGCCGGCTTCGAGGGGGAGCTGACCGTGGCGCACGATCTACTCAGGGTGCCGGTTCCGAAACGGCGATAAAACACCCGTACGATACTTCGATGCCCATTCCCAAAGCCGAACTGCACCTGCACATCGAAGGCACCCTCGAACCCGAGCTGGCGTTCGCCCTCGCCGCCCGCAACGGCGTCGAGCTGCCGTACGCGGACACCGAGGAACTCCGCAAGGCGTACCTCTTCGAGGATCTCCAGTCCTTCCTGAACCTCTACTACGAGCTGATGGCCGTCCTGCGCACCGAGCAGGACTTCGAGGACCTCGCCGACGCCTATCTCGCCCGCGCCGCCGCCCAGGGCGTACGGCACGCGGAGATCTTCTTCGACCCGCAGGCGCACCTCGCACGGGGTGTGGACATGGGCACGGTCGTCGAGGGCCTGTGGCGGGCGCTGGGGCACAGCGAGCGGAACCACGGCATCTCGACCCGGCTGATCATGTGCTTCCTCCGCGACGAGTCCGCCGACTCGGCCATGGAGACACTGGACGCGGCGAAGCCGTACCTCCACCGGATCACCGGCATCGGCCTCGACTCGGCCGAGGTCGGCCACCCGCCGGTGAAGTTCCGCGAGGTCTACGAGGCCGCCGCCGCGCTGGGTCTACGACGGGTCGCGCACGCCGGTGAGGAGGGCCCGCCGGCCTACATCACCGAGGCGCTGGACGTCCTCGGCGTCGAGCGCGTCGACCACGGGCTGCGCTGCATGGAGGACGCGGAACTGGTCGCCCGCCTGGTCCGGGACCGTATCCCGCTGACCCTCTGCCCGCTCTCGAACGTCCGGCTCCGCGCGGTCGACGTCCTCGCCGAGCACCCGCTGCCCGCCATGCTCGACGCGGGCCTGCTCTGCACGGTCAACTCCGACGACCCGGCGTACTTCGGCGGGTACGCGGGCGACAACTTCGACGCGGTTCGCTCGGCGCTGGGCCTGAGCGAGGACCGGTTGCGGGAGTTGGCGCGGAACTCATTCGTCGCGTCCTTCCTGGAGGACGACGAGGAGCTGCGGGCTCGTTATGTGGCCGAGGTGGAGGCGTACGAGTTCTCGTAGGCGGGTGGTGTTGAGGCTGCGGGCCGGTGGGGGCTGGTCGCGCCCCGCGGCGGAGCCGCATGTCGATACAGCCCCGCGCCCCTGAGGGGGCGCGACAGCGGGGCCTCGACAGAGATCTCGACGATCGATTGCGGCAGGTGTCGCCGACCGGAGTGCACCGCTACCGCCGTCATCGGTACCGCGATCACCACCAGCCCCGCCGCGAGGATCACCCCCATCGCCGGGAACCCCGCCCCCGCCGACAGCACACTCCCCGTCAGCGGTCCCGCCGCCGTCCCCATGGACGAGGCCGAGCCGACCAGTACCGCCCAACGCCCGCGCGGGTCAAGGGAGGCGGCGAGGCCGAGGACGTAGGACAGGACGATCGGGTAGAGGGTGTTCCAGGCGATCTCGCCGGTCGCGAAGGTCCGCAGGTCGTGCGCGGACGCGCTGAGCACGATGCAGCCCGCGATGAGCGCCGTACCCGCGCCGATCGGTACCGCGCGCCCCAGCCGGGAGCCGAGTGCGCCCGCGCCGACGACACCGACGAGCCCGGTGCCGAGCGCGATCGCGAAGACCGCGCCGACGGTGACCTCGGAGAGATGCGCCTGGGTGATGCCGATGCGTCCGCTGACGCCCCAGAGGGAGTTCTGCGCGAGGGACCAGCACAGCAGGGTGGCGGCGAGGACCAGTCCGGCCCGGCGGTGGGGGAGTCCGGCGGCCTCCACGCGCGCGTGCCCCGTCGTCGTACGCACCGGGAGGCGGCCGGTCAGCGGCCATACGGCGAGTGCGGTCAGGGCGATCGCGGCGAGCGGCTGGCCGTGGCCCGCGCCGAGGTGCGGGACGGTCAGATAGACGGCGCCCGCGAGCGCCGACACGCACAACAGGCCGAGCGTGGAAGCGCGGTGGGGGTCCCGCTCGGCGGCGATGCCGGACGCGGCGACCGTGGTGGCCGTACCCGATCCGAAGCCGCCGACGACCGCGCCCGCGATGACCGCGGGGACGGCGTGCGTGAGGGCGGCGGAGCCGTAGCCGAGGACGGCCAGGGCGAGGCCGATGCGGGCGAGGGTGCGCGGGCCGATCCGTTCGACGCGCGAGGCGAGCAGAAAGCCCGCCGCGGCCGAACTCAGCAGCAGCGCGCTGCCGACGGCACCGGCCTGTGTGGCCGACAGCGGAAGTCCGGCGTCGAGGCGGCCGACGGTGGTGGGCAGGAGGTAGGGGGCGAGATACCCGGCCGTGAAAAGGGCGACGAGGGGCCAGGGCGTGGTGGTGCTGCGGGCGGACACGGGCGTTCCCAGGGCATGCGAAAGAAGCGGCTCAAGCAGGGGAGGGGCGACGACCGTCGACGGACAGGAACGCGCGGGCAATTTGTATCAAGCACGTGGTTGGGGAAAGAAGGGCGGGGGGTGTGATGTGGGGCACGTTGTGTTTGGGGTGGGGGGTGCCGGGTAGACGCGCGCCCAATTTCCCGTGCCGACGGGTGCCGGCGGGTACCGACGCGCTCAGTCCGCTTCCTGAGCGACGGAACCGCTATGCATCGCCCGGGTACGGCTGAGAGCATCGGACGCGCACCGCTCGAACTCCAGATCGTGCCGACGGCCTTCCCGGACTCTCGAAGGAGCATGAAGTGCGTCTGAATGTGTGTGTCGGACGGCGCCCGCGGCGGGCGGGGTTACGGGCGATAGCGACAGTCGCGGTGTCCGCGGCCCTCGTCGTGCCCCTCGCCGCGACCCCGTCGAGTGCGACCGCGGTCCACGGGAGCGCGGCGGTACGACAGGACGGCACCGCGGAGAGACGCGCTCAACTGCTGGAGCTGGCGCGGCAGTTGGTGGACGAAGGAGTGCCCGGGGTGACCGTGCGGGTGGACGACGGTCACGGCAGGCCCCTCGAGATCTCCGAGCAGGCCGCCTGGACGAGGAAGGACCACCGGCTCGGCGTGGACGACGAGGTGCGGGAAGCGTCCAACACCAAGACGGTGATGGCCACCCTCGTCCTGCAACTGGTCGCCGAGCACCGGCTCGCCCTCACCGACCCGGTCGAGAAGTGGCTGCCCGGCCAGGTGCGCAACGGCAGGGCGATCACCCTGCGCATGCTGCTCAACCACACCAGCGGGTTGTTCGACTACACCGACGACCCCGCCCTCGTACCGGCCCTCACCGGCCAGGACCCCCACGTGTGGACGTCGGGGGAAATCCTGAGCCTGGTGCGCGGGCACCCGGCACTGTTCGAGCCCGGCACCGAGTGGTCGTACAGCAACACCAACTACATCGCGATCGGCGCCGTCCTGGAGAGGGCCACCGGCAAGAGCCTCGCGACGCTGGTGCGGGACCGGATCGCCGGACCCCTGGGGCTCCGGCACACCTTCTACGCCACCGGTCCCGCCTGGCGCGACCGGCACGCGCACGGTTACGAACCCGACGCCGCCCACATGCCGGCGAACGTCCCCGAGGAGTTCAGGAACTACGCCGGACCGCAGCACGACGACCATGTGGACGTCACCGGCGACTACGTCACGGCCGACGGAGCGGATGCCGCGGTCGTGTCCACCGCCGGTGACTGGTCCCGTTTCTACGGCGCGCTGATGTCGGGCCGCCTGCTGCCCGCCGCCCAACTGGCCGAGATGCGCACCACCGTGCCGGAGATCGGGCCGGACGACCCGGACGAACTCGGCTACGGGCTCGGCATCGAGACGGCGAAGACCGCCTGCGGCACGGTCTGGGACCACGTCGGCATCGTCCCGGGCTACGCGACCTACAACGTCACCGACTCCACCGGCCGTCGCACGGCCTCCTTCTTCTTCGCCACGTCCACGCTTCCCACCAGGCAGGCGCACCAGACCGGCGCGGCCCTGATGGACGCGCTCAACTGCGCCCTCTTCGACTGACCGGAGCGGTACCCACCGCTAACGCCAGTGGACCGCCCCGCCGGCCGCGGGCGCCGTCGCCTCGATCTTCGCCCTGACCTCCCGCATCACGGCGACGATCCGCCCCTCGTGCTCCGGCGTGAGCCGGACCACCGGCACCGAGCAACTGATCGCGTCCAGCGGCGGGTTGTCGTAGCGCAGCGCGAAGCCGAAGCCGACGATCCCGAGGACGCCCTCCTCGCGGTCGACCGAGTAGCCGCGGGCGCGGACCGCCGCGAGGTCGGCGGCCAACGCCTCCCGCGAGGTGTGCGTGTTGGGCGTGGCCGCTTCGTACGGCCCGTCGGGCAACTCCGCGTCGTCCCGTTCCGCGAGCAGCGCCTTGCCGAGGGCGCCGACATGCGCGGGCAGCCGCCGCCCCACCCGGCTGATGGTCCGCAGGTACTCGTGCGACTCCCGCGTCGCGAGATAGGCGACGTCCCGCCCGTCGAGCCGCCCGAGGTGGATCGTCTCGCCGAGCGCCTGGGACGCCTCGTCGAGATACGGCCGTACGGTCCGCACGCGCGGGTCGGAGTCCAGATAGCTGGTGCCGGTGAGCAGGGCGTGGATGCCGATGCCGTAGAGCGAGCCGGTGCTGTCGGTGCGGACCCAGCCGTGCGCGATCAGGGTCTGGAGGAGGGCGTACATCGAGCTGCGCGGGACGCCCAGCTCGTCGGCGAGTTCCTGGAGGCGCGCGGGACGGTCGCCGCGCGCGGCGAGCAGTTCGAGCAGCTCGACCGTGCGGGCGGCGGACTTCACCTCGCGGACGCCACCGGGCTCTGACATGGGGAGATGGTAGCGAGCGGTGGCCGAGGCGCGGCGGGCCCCATTGACGGCTGCGGTTCGCGTACCTAACCTTTGTCTTCATACGTGGATGACGTCTACATAGGGAGATGGCCAGGAGATGGCCCAGGTGAACGGCGAAACGGAGACCGTGGTGCGCAGGCTGCGGGACGGGATGGCGGGCGGAGTGCTCTCCTTCCCGCTCACCTCCTTCCACGACGACGGCTCCCTCGACCCCGACGGCTTCCGCGCCCATGTCGCCGCCCCCACCGCCACCGCCCCCGGCGCGATCTTCCCGGCCTGCGGCACCGGCGAGTTCTTCTCGCTCGACGAGGACGAGTACCGCACGGTCGTCACCATCGCCGTCGAGGAGGCAGCCGGCCGCGTCCCCGTCGTCGCCGGCGTCGGCTACGGCTGGGCACAGGCCGCCCGCTTCGCCCGCATCGCCGAGGAGGCCGGCGCCGACGCGCTCCTGGTCCTCCCGCACTACCTCGTCGCCGCCCCGCAGGACGGCCTGGTGGCCCAACTCGAACAGCTCGCCGCCCGCACCCGGCTCCCGCTCATCGCCTACCAGCGCGGCCAAGTCGCCTTCACCGCAAGCTCGTTGAGGCGCATCGCACGCATCCCCGGCGTCATCGGCCTCAAGGACGGCCACAGCGACCTCGACCGGCTGCAACGCCTCACGCTCGCCGCCCCCGAGGGCTTCCTCTTCTTCAACGGCGCCTCCACCGCCGAGATCCAGGCCCGCGCCTACGCCACCGTCGGCGTCCCCGCCTACTCCTCCGCCGTGCACGCCTTCGCCCCCGAGATCGCGAACGCCTTCTTCGCCGCGCTGCGGGACGGCGACGACAAGACGGTCGAGAAACTGCTCCGCGAGTTCTACGTCCCGTTCGTCGAACTCCGCGACCGGGTACCGGGATACGCCGTCTCCCTGGTCAAGGCGGCGGCCCGGCTGCGAGGCCGCCCGGTGGGCCCCGTGCGCGCCCCGCTGACCGACCCCACGCCCGCCGACCTGGCCGACCTCACCGCCCTGCTCACCACCGGACTCGACCTCGTAGGAGCCGCGCTGTGAACCTCACCATCGCCGACGTCCGGCTCACCCCGATCCTGGTCGCCGACCCGCCCCTGCTCAACACCCAGGGCGTCCACCAGCCCTACACCCCCCGCCTGATCGTCGAGATCGAGACCGCCGACGGCATCACCGGCCTCGGCGAGACCTACGGCGACACCAAGTACCTGGAACTGGCACGCCCTTACGCCGAGAAACTGATCGGCCGTCAAGTCGGCGATCTCAACGGCCTGTTCACCGTCGCCGACGAGGTCACGGTCGACAGCTCCCGGACCTCCGCGCAGGTCGACGTCGGCGGACTGCGCGGCGTCCAGACCGCCGACAAGCTGCGCCTGTCCGTCGTCTCCGCCTTCGAGGTCGCCTGCCTCGACGCCCTGGGCAAGGCACTTGGCCTTCCCGTGCACGCGCTGCTCGGCGGCAAGGTGCGGGACGCGGTGGAGTACAGCGCGTACCTGTTCTACAAGTGGGCCGACCACCCCGAGGGCGTGGCGAGCGAGAAGGACGACTGGGGCGCGGCCGTCGACCCGGCCGGAGTCGTCGAGCAGGCACGGAAGTTCAAGGAGCGCTACGGCTTCACCTCCTTCAAGCTCAAGGGCGGAGTCTTCCCGCCCGACGAAGAGATCGCCGCCGTACGGGCGTTGGCCGCGGCCTTCCCCGACCACCCCCTGCGCCTGGACCCCAACGGCGCCTGGTCCGTGGAGACTTCACTGAAGGTGGCGAAGGAACTGGGGGACGTCCTCGAATACCTGGAGGACCCCGCCCTCGGCACCCCCGCCATGGCCGAGGTGTCCGCGGGCACCGACGTGCCGCTCGCCACCAACATGTGCGTGACGACCTTCGCCGAGATCAAGGAGGCGTTCACGCGCGATGCCGTACAGGTCGTGCTCTCCGACCACCACTACTGGGGCGGACTGCGCAACACCCAGCAACTCGCCGCCATCTGCCGCACGTTCGGCGTCGGCATCTCCATGCACTCCAACACCCACCTCGGCATCAGCCTCGCCGCGATGACCCACGTCGCCTCGACCGTGCCGAACCTCCACCACGCCTGCGACTCCCACTACCCCTGGCAGTCCGAGGACGTCCTCACCGAACGCCTCACCTTCACCGACGCCAAGGTCACCGTCTCCGACGCGCCCGGCCTCGGCGTCCAACTCGACCGCGCCAAGCTGGAGTTGCTGCACCGGCGGTGGCTCGACGACGACGGCGCGCTGCGCGAGCGCGACGACGCGGCGGCGATGCGGATCACCGACCCGGAGTGGGTCACCCCCTCGATGCCACGCTGGTAGGCACCGGGTGACCGGATCCTGACGGCCGCCCGTCGCGGGCGGCCGAGGGGCACCCGGTCCGCACCGTACGGCCCGGACCTGCGGCTGCCCGACACCGGCGCGACGGGCGGGTCCGGAGCGGTAGCCGCCCTCACACGTGCGTGGTGGTGCACACTGGCCTGATCCGCATCACGTCAGGGAGCGCACCGTGACCGCGTCCACCGCGTCCACCGGAAAGGGATCGTCGGCCGACCGGGAGAGGAGATCCTGTCCGGCCCAGGTCGACCCCCTCGCCGGACTGCGCGCGCCGGACGACCCGCCCTGGGACGTGTACCTCACCGGCACCGTCTTCCTCGACATCATCTTCACCGGCCTCGAATCCGCCCCCGTGCGCGGCACCGAGTCCTGGGCCCGCGGAATGGGCTCCAGCCCTGGTGGAGTGGCGAACATGGCCACGGCCCTGGCCCGCCTGGGCCTGCGCACCTCCCTCGCCGCGGCCTTCGGCGACGACCACTACGGCGAGTACTGCTGGGACGCGCTGGAACAGGGCGAGGGCATCGACCTCTCCGCCTCCCGCTCGGTACCCGGCTGGCACTCCCCGGTCACCGTGTCGATGGCCTACGAGGGCGAACGCACGATGGTCTCCCACGGCCACGAGCCGCCCCCGGAAACCGAGTTCAGCGAAGGCGGCGCCCCCGACTGCCCGCCCCGCGCGCGTGCCGCCATCGCCTCCCTCACCCCCGGCAAGCAGGCCCCCTGGGTCGCCCAGGCCGCGAGCGAGGGCACCCGGATCTTCGCCGACGTCGGCTGGGACGAGACCGGGGCCTGGGACCTCGCCGGACTCGCCGACCTCGCGCACTGCGAGGCGTTCCTGCCGAACGCCGAGGAGGCCATGCGCTACACCGGCGCCGACTGCCCCCGCGCCGCCGCCCACGCCCTCACCGAACACGTACCCCTCGCCGTCGTCACCCTCGGCGCGGACGGCGCCTACGCCGTGGACCGCCGTACCGGGGAATCCGCCTCGGTCCCGGCCATCGCCGTCGAGGCCCTCGACCCCACCGGTGCGGGCGACGTCTTCGTGGCCGGCTTCGTCACCGGCACCCTGGCCGGCTGGCCGCTCGCCGACCGCCTCGCCTTCGCCGGCCTCACCGCGGCCCTCTCCGTCCAGGAGTTCGGCGGCTCCCTCTCCGCCCCCGGCTGGTCCGAGATCGGCGCCTGGTGGCGCAAGGTCCAGTCCGTCGAGGGCCAGGACCCGACGGCCCTGAACCGGTACGCGTTCCTGGCCGGACTCGTCCCGGAGGAACAGGGCGAGGCAAGTCCGTGGCCGCTGCGGCGGGCGGTACCGACGATCGGGTTCGGCAGGTCGACGTAGGGGGCTGTCGGCGGGTCCCCTCCCGAGGGGTGGCGAACCGTTCCTGCGCCGTTCGGATCAGCAGGCCCCCGCCCGCTCCACCACCCCGACGACCTCTTCCCGTACGGCCTCGAAGACCGCCTCCGGCAGCGTGCCGAGCGGTGTGAGCGCCAGGGCGCCGAGAATCCGGCGGACATCGGTGTCGTAGGGAACGGCCTCGCTCAGCACGTCGTAACCGTCCCGCACGGCGACCCGGAGAGTGAGCTGCTCCGCCCCCGTCACGGCGACCGCGACCACGAACGGAACCTCACCCCGCAGCACATCGGTCAGCTTGCGGTAGCCCGTGGCCACCGGCTCGCTCCACCGCAGACTCAGCAGCAGCGGGCGCTTCGCCAGCAGCTCGGCGAGGTCGGTCTCGACGGGACCGTCCGGTTCGAGAACCACCGCGCGGGCGTCCAGCACCAGCGCGGCCGGCAGCAGACAGCGCAGCGTGCTGCCCACTATGTTCCCGCCGACCGTCGCGGTCCGGCGCACCGCACCGGTCCCCACGCCCTTCGCCGCCCGCCGCAGCACCTCCGGCACGCGCGTGTCGATCTCGTGCAGCAGTACGGCCGCGCCCAGTGCCCCGTCCCCGATCACCTTGGCCTCGGGCAGCGCCCGCAGGGACACCGCCTGCTCCGGGAACCCGTCCCGTTGCCAGGAGGCCCACACAAGGGTCGCCCCGCCGACAGGCACCGCCCCCTCGGCCAGACACTCCTGCGCTTCGGACACGGACGTGGGCAGACGCACGAACACAGCGGCCGACCTGCTTTCCCTGCATGGCTCACCTGACGGACATAGCGCATTGTCCGTACATACGAGGGGGCGCGAACAGGGCTCACGGCGTCACCCTGTGCACGCTCCCTGCGCCGGGCACACCTCGCATTTCGTGGCCCGACGGTCACCGAAAAGCCCTACGGCGTTGTCAGTGCCCCGGCGTACCCTGGAAATCACCAGGCCGCCCTTGTGGCGGGCGCGTCGTTTCGAGGAGGACGAGCAAGGCCTACGAGCCGGCCCATGACGCAGACACCCACAGCTCACACCCCCGCGCAGGGACAGGCGAGAGCAGAGATCACCGTCCCCGCCCAGCACGCCATGGTGACCCTCCTGGGATCCGGCGACGCTCTGCTGCGGGTGATCGAGAAGGCCTTCCCGGCGGCCGACATCCACGTCCGGGGCAATGAGATCAGCGCGGTCGGCGATGCCCGTGAAGTCGCCCTCATCCAGCGCCTGTTCGACGAGATGATGCTGGTGCTCCGCACCGGGCAGCCGATGACGGAGGACGCAGTGGAACGCTCGATCGCCATGCTCAGGGCGAGCGAGAACGGGGATGGCCCTGAGGAGACACCGGCCGAGGTGCTCACCCAGAACATCCTGTCCTCGCGAGGCCGCACGATCCGCCCCAAGACCCTCAACCAGAAGCGGTACGTCGACGCGATCGACAAGAACACGATCGTCTTCGGCATCGGCCCCGCCGGCACCGGCAAGACGTACCTCGCCATGGCCAAGGCCGTCCAGGCCCTCCAGGCCAAGCAGGTCGACCGCATCATCCTGACCCGCCCGGCGGTCGAGGCGGGCGAACGGCTGGGATTCCTCCCGGGCACGCTCTACGAGAAGATCGACCCGTACCTGCGCCCGCTCTACGACGCCCTGCACGACATGCTGGACCCGGACTCGATCCCGAAGCTGATGGCGGCGGGGACGATCGAGGTGGCGCCGCTGGCATACATGAGGGGCCGCACCCTCAACAGCGCCTTCATCATCCTGGACGAGGCCCAGAACACGAGCCCCGAGCAGATGAAGATGTTCCTCACCCGGCTCGGGTTCGAGTCGAAGATCGTGATCACCGGTGACGTGACGCAGGTGGACCTGCCGAGCGGCACGAAGTCGGGGCTCCGGCAGGTGCAGGACATCCTGGAGGGGCTCGACGACGTGCACTTCTCCCGCCTGTCGTCGGCGGACGTCGTACGGCACAAGCTGGTCGGCCGTATCGTCGACGCGTACGAGAAGTACGACAGCGAGAACGGTACGGAGAACGGCACCCACAAGGGTGCCCGTGACAAGCGGAAGTAGATCAGCACGACCATGTCGATCGACGTCAACAACGAGTCCGGAACCGAGGTCGACGAGCAGGCGATCCTCGACATCGCCCGCTACGCGCTCGCGCGAATGCGCATCCACCCGCTCTCCGAACTGTCGGTGATCGCAGTGGACGCCGACGCCATGGAGCAGCTGCATATTCAGTGGATGGATCTGCCGGGTCCGACCGATGTCATGTCCTTCCCGATGGACGAGCTGCGTCCGCCGAGCAAGGACGACGAGGAGCCTCCGCAGGGGCTCCTCGGTGACATCGTGCTGTGCCCGGAGGTCGCCACGAAGCAGGGGGCCGAGGCCGAGACGCAGCACACCATGGACGAGGAGCTCCAACTCCTCACCGTCCACGGTGTGTTGCACCTGCTCGGGTACGACCACGAGGAGCCCGACGAGAAGGCCGAGATGTTCGGTCTGCAGGCCGCCATCGTGGACGGCTGGCGCGCGGAGAAGGGCCACGACGGCCCCTCCCCGGCGCCGACGGTCTCCTAGGGGACCGGGGCACCACGTCTCATGAGTCCTCAGATCGTCGTCGGCGCCATCGCCCTGGTCGTGGTCGCCTGGCTCGCCGCCTGCGCGGAGGCGGGCCTCGCGCGCGTCTCCAGCTTCCGCGCCGAGGAGGCCGTACGGTCCGGTCGGCGCGGCAGCGCGAAGCTCGCGCAGGTCGCCGCCGACCCGACCCGCTATCTCAACGTGGCCCTGCTGGTCAGGGTGGTCTGCGAGATGGCCGCCGCCGCGCTGGTCACCTACGAGTGCCTTCAGGAGATCCACGGGACCGCGCCCGCGCTGCTCGCCGCGATCGGCGTCATGGTCCTCGTGTCGTACGTCGCGGTGGGGGTGTCCCCGCGCACGATCGGGCGCCAGCATCCGCTGAACACGGCCACGGCGGCGGCGTACGTGCTGCTGCCGCTCGCGCGGATCATGGGCCCGATCCCGTATCTGCTGATCCTCATCGGCAACGCGCTCACGCCCGGCAAGGGTTTCCGGCGCGGCCCGTTCGCGTCCGAGGCCGAGTTGCGGGCGCTGGTGGATCTCGCCGAGAAGGAGTCGCTGATCGAGGACGAGGAGCGCCGGATGGTGCACTCGGTCTTCGAACTCGGCGACACCCTCGTGCGTGAAGTCATGGTCCCCCGCACGGACTTGGTGGTCATCGAGCGCTACAAGACGATCCGTCAGGCCCTCACCCTCGCGCTGCGTTCCGGTTTCTCGCGGATCCCTGTGACGGGGGAGAGCGAGGACGACATCGTCGGGATCGTGTATCTGAAGGACCTGGTCCGCAAGACGCACATCAGCCGCGACGCCGAGTCCGAGCTGGTCTCCACGGCCATGCGGCCCGCGAGTTTCGTGCCGGACACCAAGAACGCCGGTGATCTGCTCCGCGAGATGCAGCAGGAGCGCAACCACGTCGCGGTCGTCATCGACGAGTACGGCGGTACGGCCGGCATCGTCACCATCGAGGACATCCTGGAGGAGATCGTCGGCGAGATCACCGACGAGTACGACCGGGAGCTGCCGCCGGTGGAGGAGCTGGGCGACGACCGTTACCGGGTCACCGCCCGCCTCGACATCGGGGACCTGGGCGAGTTGTACGGCTTCGAGGCCTACGACGACGAGGACGTGGAGACGGTCGGCGGGCTGCTCGCGAAGGCGCTGGGCCGGGTCCCGATCGCCGGGGCGTCGTCGGTCGTGGAGCTGCCGGACGGGCGCGAACTGCGGCTCACGGCGGAGGCCTCGGCGGGGCGGCGGAACAAGATCGTGACGGTGCTGGTGGAGCCGGTGGGGCCGGACGGTCCGCCGGAGGAGGAGACGAAACCGGAGTGAGCCCCGAGGAACTGCGCGCGTTCTGTCTGTCGTTCAACGCGACGGTGGAGGACTTCCCCTTCAGGCCGGAGATGTCCGTCTTCAAGGTGCTGGGCAAGCTCTTCGCGCTGACCCGGCTGGACGCGCGCCCCCTCACGGTCAACCTCAAGTGCGACCCGGAGGACGCGATCCGGCTCCGGGAGGAGCACGAGGGGCTGATCGTCCCCGGGTACCACATGAACAAGCGGCACTGGAACACGGTGACGGTGGACGGCGGCCTTCCGGACCGGCTCCTCAAGGAGCTGATCGAGGACTCGTACGACCTGGTCGTCGCGGGGCTGCCGCGGGCGGAACGGCTCCGCCTCGACCGGCCCTGAGGGACGCTCGGGACCGGTCCTTCGTATGCTCTGTTCATGACCGACAGCAGCGCGCTCGACCCCGAGGACCGCAAGATCGTCACCCTGGCCCGTTCGGCCCGGGCCCGCAACGGTGTGCCCGAGGGCGCCGCTGTACGGGACGAGACCGGGCGGACGTACGTCGCCGGGACCGTCGCCCTGGAGTCGCTGAAGCTGAGCGCGCTGCAGACGGCGGTGGCGATGGCGGTGGCGTCCGGGGCGAAGTCGCTGGAGGCGGCGGCGGTCGTGACGGAGGCGGAGTCCGCGTCCGCGGAGGACCGGGCGGCAGTACGGGATCTGGGTGGGCCGGAGACGCCGGTGCACGTGGCTTCGCCGGACGGGGTGGTTCGACTGACGGTGAAAGCTGGCTGACGCTGCCGTTCACCGGCAGGGAGCTGTCCGGAAGTAACCCGTCCAGATTTCGCCCTTGCTCTCCCCCCGTCTCCCGCGCATCAATGGAACCGTAAGTTCCGACGGACCGTCAGATTCTGCTCGCGTGGCGCACCGCACCGCGTCCGTGAGTGGGGCTGCGGTGTTTCTCCCGTCCATCCCCACATGGCATTCCCAGACTCGGGAAGGGAACCGGATCCATGAAAGGCAAGCTGAGAAGCAAGCGAATCGGAACGGGTGCGGCACTGGTGACGGGGGTCCTCGCGGCCACCTCGCTGGCGTTCGCGCCCAGCGCGCTCGCCGTCACTCCCCAGACGGCGACGATCACCGCGGACTGCGGCATCTTCGGCGGCGGCGCGGCCACCATCACGGCCACGCAGGACGGGACGGCGGCCACGGTCACCGTCAACTCGTCCATCACCGCCCCGCTGGCCCTGGCGCAGAACTCGATCGCCTCCACCTTCACGTTCGTGAACGCGAGCGGTGGCACGACCGTCTTCAGCGGGACGGTGAACCCGGCCATGGCGACCGGCGACGCCGTCACCGTCGGTCCGCTCAGTGGCACCGTCGCCTCCGGTGACAGCCTGGAGGCGTACGGCGGCTCGCTGAAGATGACCATCTTCGGTATCGCCGTGACCTGTACGGCCACCGCGGCGCAGTCGCCGGGGCCGTTCGTGTTCGACTGAGAAGTCGCCCGACAATTCCCCCCACGGGCTCAACTGGGCCGTCGACTCCCGCTGTTGGGCGGGAGCTGACGGTCCATCAGTTTATTTGTCCGTCTCCATTGACTTCTCGCGCGATCCCCACATCAATGCCCCCTGTGGGCGCGGACGAGCCGCTGTGCCCACCGTCCTCAGGAGGGGGCACAGCCATGGCTACGACAACCCGAAGACGCCGTTGGGCGTCGTTGCTCGGGGTGACCGCGCTCGCGGTCGCCACGGGCGGCGCGCTGGCCTGTCCGGCCGGCGCGTCGACGAACGTGGACTTCGCCACGCACTGCATCCCGCCGGCGATCGCGGGGATCCCGCCGATCGACGGCACCACGACCGCCGCGATCACGGTGGACAACACCGCGCCGAAGGTCGGCGACACCGTCACCGTGACCTACACGGTGGTCAAGCCGGCCGCCAGCAACCCGACGGCGATCGCCCTGCCGGCCGACATCATGACGCCCACCGGGAACGTCACCCTCGGCGGTGCCCAGACCGGCAACGTCACGGTCGCCGGGCCCAAGAAGAACGACCCGGTGCCCGGCAACGGCGCCTTCCCGTCGTTCTCCATGACCGGCACCTTCACGGTCACCACCCCGGGCGCGATCACCCTCTCGCCCAGCGACTACAACATCCACACCAGCTACATCCTGGAGCTGGACACCCCCTGCACGGTGACGAACCCGCCGGCGCCGGTCTCCGAGACCGTCACGGCGACCGCCACCACTCCGGTCAACACCCGCGCGATCAGCCTGGGTTCGGCCTCCGGGAACCCCGGTGACAGTGTCACCGTCACCGGCAGCAACTTCACCCCGGGTGCCACCGTGACCCTGGCCGGACGGTCCGGCAGCGCCCAGACCGCGGACACGGCGACCGTCACGGCCACCAGCGCCGGCACCATCAGCGGCTCGCTGGTCGTCAACGACAAGACGACGACCGGGATCGTGGCGTACGAGGGCAGTGCGTGGAGTGCCGACCTGGGTGCCGGACCGGCCGCCTATGTCGTCAACGACACCACGCCCGTCCCGCCGGGGAGCCAGAAGCTGACGACCACCGTCAAGGCGGGCAGTCTGTCGATGTCGCAGGCCGGGGACGCCGTGAGCCTCTCCGCCGTCGACTTCGGCAAGGGCGGTGCCTCCACGGGCGCCCTCAACACGGTGACGGTCCAGGACTTCCGCGGCGGACCCGCGGGCTGGTCCCTGACCGGCAAGGTCACCGACTTCACCGGTCCCGGCGCCAAGATCGATGCCGGGGCGCTGAGTTGGACTCCCGCCTGCGCCACCAAGGCGGGCAGCCCGAGCACCTGTGTCGCCGGTTCGGCGGGCACGGTGGGCAGTTCGGGTGCGACGCTCGCGTCCACGCCCGACGGTACGGTCACCGGCGGCGAGTTCACCGCCGACGCCGGACTCTCCCTGAACGTACCGGCGTTCACGCCTCCGGGCTCGTACTCCGGCGTTCTGACGCTCACGCTCACCTGACCGTCCGAACTCACCTCCGGTGGCCGGGCGCCCGCACCCGCCCGACCGCCGCACACCACGTCCGTGGGGGTCCGCACCCATGCGCAAGCTGTACGTCCTCCTCCTGAGCCTCTGTTTCGGCGCGCTCGCCGCGCCGTCCTCCCATGCCGCCGACAACGGCAGTTGGTCCGTGTACCCGGCCGCCTCGCAGATCGCCGCGCGGCCGTACTTCTATCTCTCCGCCGACCCCGGCCAGACCATCCAGGACAAGGTGGTCGTCGCCAACAAGACGGCGAAGCCGCTCACCTTCCGGCTGTACGCCGCCGACGCCTACAACACCGCGCGCGACGGCGGGTTCGCCGTACGGACGGTGCAGGAGAAGATGCGCGGGGTGGGGGCGTGGGCGAAGCCCACCAAGTCCCAAGTCACCGTCCCCGCCCACAAGTCGGTCACCGTGCCGTTCACCCTGCACGTGCCCGAAGGGGCCGAACCGGGCGACCACCCGGGCGCGTTGGTCGCCCTCGACGAGCGCGTCGACAAGGGCGACGGATCGCTCGCCCTCGGCGTGCAGCGGGCCGTCGGCGCCCGTCTCTACCTCCGGGTCAGCGGTCCGACGCTGCCCGCGCTCGCCGTCGAGCACGTCCACATCGCCCATCACCAGCCGCTGGTACCGGGGTTGGGCAGCAGCGACGCGACGATCTCCTACACGCTGCACAACACCGGCAACGTCACCCTCGACCCGAAGGTGACCCTGAAGGCACAGGGCCTGTTCGGCCGGACGCTGCTCTCACGCGGACTCACCCGGATCCCGGCCGAGTTGCTGCCCGGGCAGAGCGTGAAACTGACCGAGTCGTGGAAGGGCGCGCCCCAACTCGACTGGGGCGACATCACGTTGACCGCGAGCGCGCCGGGCACCAAGCAGTCGGCGAGCGCCTCGTTCTTCGCGCTGCCCTGGCTCGCGGCGGCGCTGCTGCTCGCGGTCGGTTTCGCCGGGGGAGTGCTGGCGGTCAGAGCGCGTCGGGGCCGCGCTCGCCCGTCCGCACCCGTACGACCGTCTCGACCGGCATCGACCACACCTTCCCGTCCCCGATCTTCCCCGTCTGCGCGGCCTTGACGATCGCCTCGATCACGGCCTCCGAGTCCGCGTCGTCGACGACGACCTCGATCCGCACCTTGGGCACGAGGTCGACGCGGTACTCGGCGCCCCGGTACACCTCGGTGTGGCCGCGCTGCCGGCCGTAGCCGCTGGCCTCGGTGACGGTCAGGCCGTGCACGCCGAGCTCCTGGAGCGCCGTCTTGACCTCGTCGAGGCGGTACGGCTTGACGATCGCGGTGATGAGCTTCATGCCTGGGACTTGACCTTCTGGAGGGAGGGGACGGACGGACTGACCGGGGCTCCGTGCCCCAGGACGCCGTGATCGTATGCGGTCTCGGCGTGCACCGTAAGGTCCAGACCCGTCCGCTCCTCCTCTTCACTCGCCCGCAGCCCCATCACCCTGTCGAGCAGCTTCCCGATCCCGTACGTCACGAGGAACGCGTACGCCCCTACGGCGACCACGGCCACCAGCTGCTTGCCGAGCTGGGCGAGCCCGCCGCCGTAGAGAAGACCCTCCGGGCCGCCGGTCATCGAGGTGGCCGCGAAGACGCCGATCAGGAGGGTGCCGATGACGCCGCCGACCAGGTGGACGCCGACGACGTCGAGCGAGTCGTCGTAGTTGAGCTTGAACTTCCAGCCGACCGCGTACGAGCAGACGGCACCGGCGGCGAGGCCGACGACCAGCGCGCCGAGCAGCGAGACCGAACCGCAGGACGGGGTGATCGCGACCAGGCCGGCCACCGCGCCGGAGGCCGCGCCCAGGGTGGTGGGGTGGCCGTCGCGCTTCTGCTCGACGAAGAGCCAGCCGAGGAGGCCGGTGCAGCCGGCGGCGAGGGTGTTGAGGAAGGCCGCGGCGGCGAGGCCGTTGGCGCCGAGCGCGGAGCCCGCGTTGAAGCCGAACCAGCCGAACCAGAGCAGGCCCGCGCCCAGCATGACCATGGGGAGGTTGTGCGGCCGCATGGCATCTTTTTTGAAGCCGAGCCGCGGGCCGACCACCAGACACAGGGCCAAGCCCGAGGCGCCCGAGGTGATCTCGACGGGCAGGCCGCCCGCGAAGTCGAGGGCGCCGAGGTGCGCCGCGATCCAGCCGCCCGGGCCCCACACCCAGTGCGCGACGGGAACGTATACGAGCAGCGCCCACACGGGTACGAACACCAGCCACGCCCCGAACCGCACCCGATCCGCGACCGCGCCGCTGATCAGTGCGGCCGTGATGATCGCGAAGGTGAGCTGGAAGGTGGCGAAGAGGAGGGTGGGCACGGTGCCGTGGACGGAGTCCGGGCCGAGGCCCGCCATGCCGGCGTGCTTGAGGCCGCCGAGCAGCCCGCCGCCGATGTCGTCGCCGAAGGCGAGCGAGTAACCGGCCGCCAGCCACACCACCGTGACCAGGGCGATCGACACGAAACTCATCATCAGCATGTTGAGGACGCTCTTCGTGCGGACCATGCCGCCGTAGAAGAGGGCCAGGCCCGGGGTCATCAGCAGGACCAGAGCGGTGGCGGCGAGCAGCCAGGCGGTGTCGCCTGTGTCGACATGGGCGGCGGCGAGGGTCACGGTCGTCTCCAACGGTGTGGGGGCTCGTCAGAGGGTCACCGGCCCGGGTTTCCGGTTGTGCACGTCCGTGTTTCCGTGACGTTTCATTGCGTCGGGGTTACCGAAAGCTCACCGTGTGAGGCTCCGGTGGACTGTTGTGCGGCGGGGGCCTGTGGATCAGGGACAATGGGCGCCATGAGCGTTCGTACCCCGTCATCCAAGCCGTCTGACTCGTCGGAGGCTCCCCACCGCGCCGGCTTCGCCTGCTTCGTGGGCCGCCCCAACGCGGGCAAGTCCACCCTTACGAATGCTCTGGTCGGCCAGAAGGTGGCGATCACCGCCAACCAGCCGCAGACCACGCGGCACACGGTCCGCGGCATCGTCCACCGGCCGGACGCGCAGCTGATCCTGGTCGACACGCCTGGCCTGCACAAGCCGCGCACGCTGCTCGGGCAGCGGCTCAACGACATCGTCCGCACGACATGGGCCGAGGTCGACGTCATCGGCTTCTGCCTCCCGGCGAACGAGAAGCTGGGCCCGGGTGACCGTTTCATCGCGAAGGAACTGGCGTCGATCAAGAAGACGCCGAAGATCGTGATCGTCACGAAGACGGACCTCGTCGACTCCAAGACCCTCGCCGAGCAGCTCATCGCCATCGACCAGCTCGGCAAGGAGCTGGGCTTCGAGTGGGCGGAGATCGTGCCGGTGTCGGCGGTCGCGGACCAGCAGGTGGATCTGCTCGCCGACCTGCTCATTCCGCTGCTCCCGGAGGGCCCGGCCCTCTACCCCGAGGGCGACCTCACCGACGAGCCCGAGCAGGTCATGATCGCGGAGCTGATCCGCGAGGCCGCGCTGGAGGGCGTCCGGGACGAACTCCCGCACTCCATCGCCGTCGTCGTGGAGGAGATGCTCCCGCGCGAGGACCGGCCCGCCGACAAGCCGCTCCTCGACATCCACGCCTTCGTCTACATCGAGCGCCCGAGCCAGAAGGGCATCATCATCGGCCCGAAGGGCGCGCGGCTGAAGCAGGTCGGGATCAAGTCGCGCAAGCAGATCGAGGCGTTGCTGGGTACGCCGGTGTTCCTGGACCTGCATGTGAAGGTGGCGAAGGACTGGCAGCGGGATCCTCGGCAGTTGCGGAAGCTGGGGTTCTAGAGGGGGAGTTGGGGGTTCGGAGGGCTTCTTTCGCCCCCGCCGCCCCTACCCGTCCCATCCCTCTGGGGCTCCGCCCCGGACCCCGCTCCTCAATCGCCGGAGGGGCTGAGTTATCGCTGCCTGGGCTTTGGCTCAGGGGCGAGGGTCATGTCCTGCACGCCTATCACCCGCAGCAGCTGCAAGCGCTCGTAGGACTCCGTGCCCTTGCGCGCCGTGTGGATGATCAGCAGGTGGTGGGCGTCCTGGTTCAGGAGGACCTCGCAGTCCAGTTCCAGGAGGCCGACGAGCGGATGCCGGAATCGCTTCGTGGACTGGCGTCGTACGGCCACCTCGTGCTGGTCCCAGAGGTGGGCGAACTCCTCGCTGCCCGCCCGTAGTTCGGCCACCAGCGCGGCCGGTTCCGGGTCGTCGGGGCGGGCCGCGGCCACCGCCCGGAGGTTCGCCACGTGGGCGCGTGCGTGCTCCGGGATGTCCTCCGGCGGGAACAGTTCCCGTGAGGCGGGGTCCAGGAAGAAGCGGCGGAGCAGGTTGCGTTCGCGGGGCGGGCGGGCGAACGCGTCGCCCGACAGCGCCCGTGCCATCGCGTTCTGCGCGATCACCTCACCGCAGTCGCTCGACACGTGCGCCGGGGTGTCGTGCAGCCGGTCCAGGACCAGCAGGAGGGCCGGCCGCAGATGCGCGGTCCCGCCTCCCCGGCGCGGCGGCTCCTCGCCCGTCAGGTGGAAGAGGTGGTCGCGTTCGTCGTCCGTGAGCCGCAGCGCCCGCGCGAGCGCCGTGAGCATCTGGCGGGACGGGCGCGGGCCCCGGGACTGTTCGAGGCGCGTGTAGTAGTCCACGGACATCCCGGCGAGCTGCGCCACCTCCTCGCGGCGCAGGCCCGGCGTACGGCGGCGGGCGCCGGCCGTGAGGCCCACGTCGGAGGGGTCCAGGCGGGCCCGGCTCCGGCGCAGGAAGTCGGCGAGTTCGGCTCGGTTCACGCTTCCAGCGTGCGGCAGTCCGCCCGCCTTATCCAGGGACTGCCGATCCCCTGATCGGAAGGTCTCTCCCGGCCGCGGCCCGGCTGCCCAAAGCTGATCGGGACGAGACGAGAGGAGCACATGATGCTGACACTGGTGACAGGCGCGACGGGACAGGTCGGCCGCCGCTTCGTACCGAGGCTGCTGGCACAGGCCCGGGCGGGGGAGCGGGTACGGGTCCTGGTCCGCGACGAGGCACGCGGCGCACCCTTCGCGGAGCTGGGCGCCGAGGTCGTACTCGGTGACCTGAGGGACGAGACGGCACTCGGCAAGGCGGCGTCCGGCGCCGACGCGGTCGTGAACGTCGCCGCGTCCTTCCGCGGGGTCCCGGACGAGGAGGCGTGGGCCGTCAACCGCGACGCGGCCGTGGCCCTGGGACGGGCCGCGGCGGCCTCCGGCGTACGGCGCTTCGTCCAGGTCAGCACCGGGATCGTGTACGGGGTCGGGCGGGGCCGTCCGCTGACGGAGGAGGACGAGAGCCGTCCCGGCGGCGAGATGTGGGGCGCCTACGGCGAGTCGAAGGTGGCCGCGGAACGGGAGTTGCTCGCCCTGGACACCATGGACGTACGAGTCGCCCGCCTTCCCTTCGTCTACGGCGAGGGCGACCCCCACCTCGCCAACTCCCTCCGCTGGGCGACGAGTTGGGCCTCGAACCAGCGCCTGCACATGGGCCACCACGCGGACGTCGCCCAGGGCCTGCTGCGCGTCCTGCACACCCCGGGAGTAGCCGGCCGGATCTACAACATCGCCGACGACGCCCCGGTGACGGCGGTCGAGCTGTACCAGCTCAACGGCGTGGAGATCCCCACCGACATGCACACCCGCACCGACCCCGACCCCTGGTTCGGCGTCATGTCGACGGAGCGGATCCGCCGGGAGCTGGGCTACCGCCCGCTGTACCCGACGGTGTGGTCGGCGCGGGACGCGGGCGCGCTCTGACGGTGGCTCACAGGGGGATGATCCTGACCCGCTGACCGCCGCACAGCTTCGTCAGGTCGTCGACGGCCGAGGTGAGGATGGCGACAGGCCCGGGCTGGTTGAGCGCGGTGACTGCGACGGTGGCGTCGATCGCGTATTTGTGACCGTGCAGCCCGGTGTCCTTGAGGAGCTTCGCGGCTGCTTTGGCGAGCTCCGCGGTGACGGGCTCTACCTTGATGCGGGAGAGGGCCCAATTCAGCCGAGGCATGTTCGTACCCGCGTGGGTCACCTCGATGATGCTGTTCGCCGACACCACGAGATTGGCTTTGGTGTGGAGAAGGGCCTTGAACAGGGAGGCGGTCTTCCGGTCTTGGGTCATCCAGGCCGAGAGTCCTTCGCAGTCAAGGACGATGTTGGCGATCTGCGTCACGCGGCTTCCTGGTTCGAAACGGCGGCGCCGTTGAGGCGGGCGAAGGCTTCGGCCATCTCCTCTTCCGTGAACGCCCCGTGCTCTTCCTCGTAAAGCCGTAGATCCTCGGCGAGCAGTTCGCGCCGGATTCTGGAAGCGAACGCCTCCGCGACATACCCGGAGATGTTGTCAGTGAGCTCGCGGGCAGCCTCCACGAGCTCTTCTGGCACGGTGATAGTGATTTTCTTGCTGGCCATGCGTCGACCATACAGCGATATGGCGCCCGGTGGCCCGCGTTTCAGTCCACCCCCCGAATCCGCCGCACCAGCAGCGCCCCCACCATCCCGATCACCGCAGACACCAGGTACAGCACCCGGTACCCGCCCAGATACGTCACGATCGGCGCGGCCAGGGCGGGGGCCGCGACCTGGGGGAGGGCGTTGGCGACGTTGATGACGCCGAGGTCCTTGCCGCGGTCCAGGGCCTTCGGGAGTACGTCCGTCATCAGGGCGAAGTCGACCGAGGTGAAGACGCCGAAGCCGATGCCCAGGAGGGCCGCCGAGGCCACCGCGCCGGGCCAGGTCTGCCAGCCCGCGAGGACCGCCGTCGCCACCGCCATCAGCACGCCGGACCAGATCACGAACGGCTTGCGGCGGCCGACCCGGTCGGACCAGACCCCGCCGACCACGACCGTGGCCAGGAGTGTGAGGCCGTTCACCGCTGTGAGGATCAGGACGCCCTGGTCGGGGTCGTGGTAGTGCAGGCGGTCGCGCAGGTAGTACAGGAGGTACAGCAGCACGAGCGCGTTGCTCAGGTTGATCAGGAAGCGGGTCAGCCATGCCCAGCCGAGGTCGGGATAGCGGCGCGGGCTCAGCCAGAAGCCCTTCACAAAACCCCGCCAGGACCACAACGGCCGGTCCGCCGGTCGGAGTTGCAGATCCTTGTGGCGCAGGACGTACGGCAGTACGCCCACCGCCGTGAACACCGCGCACGCCACATAGCCCGCCCCGATGCCCCCGGCCGCCGTCGCCAGGCCCGTGCCGCCGACCACGCCCAGGATCTGCGCGGCGCCCAACCAGCCGCCCACGGAGCCCCGTTGAAGCCGCGGGACGCGGTCGGGGACGGCCGCCGTGACCGCCGCGAAGGCCGCGTTCAGGGTGAGTTGGACCAGGCACCAGCCGGCCGCCATCGTCCACACCCCGCCCGCACCCGCGAGCAGCAGCAACGACAGCGCCCCGCCCGCCGACCCGGCCACGATCCACGGCGTACGGCGGCCCCACCGGGACGTCGTACGGTCCGACAGCGCGCCGAACAGCGGGTTGGCGACCAGGGACACCAGCGCGCCCGCGCCGGTCACCCACGCCAGCATCGTCTCCTTGGACATGCCGGTGCCGGGCGCGAAGTCCTTGGCCTGGGAGGCCAGCAGGATCTGCAGCGGGCCGTACCAGCCCACCCAGATCGCCCCGTTGGCGAGCGAGAGCGCGGAGGTCCAGCCCCGGCCGACGCGTTCGACGGGCTCGGCGAGGGCGTTGGGCGCGGAGACCGCGTCCGCCGCGTCGGCCGTGGTCATCCCTGTCCCCGCTCTCTCTGGGCCCGCAGCAGGCCCTGGAACCAGCCGTACGACGCCTTCGGGGTGCGCGCCAGCGTCTCGTAGTCGACGTGCACGAGGCCGAAGCGGCGCTCGTAGCCCTCCGCCCACTCGAAGTTGTCGAGGAGCGACCACACGAAGTAGCCGCGGACGTCCACGCCCGCCTCCAACGCCCCGTGCAGCGCCCGGACATGGCCGTCCAGGTAGGCGATCCGGTCCTGGTCGTCGAGGCCGTCGTAGGAGCAGCCGTTCTCGGTGATGACGACGGGCGGGAGGCGGTCGCCGTAGCGGTCGTGGAACGTGGTGAGGAGTTCGGTGAGGCCCTCGGGGACCACCGGCCAGCCGAAGTCGGTGACCGGGACGCCCTCGATCTCCCTTACGGAGAAGGGGAGTTCGGCGGGGAGGGTCAGACCGCCGAACTCGATCTCGGCGCCCTGGGGTGCGCCGACCCGGCTCGGCGCGTAGTAGTTGATGCCGTACCAGTCGATCGGTTCGGCGATCACCTTCAGGTCGGACTCGACATCGCCCGGCATCAACTCGCCCAGCCCGGAGGGGTATTCACCCAGCAGCAGCGGGTCGGCGAACAGGCGGTTCAGCAGCAGGTCGTAGAAGTTCGCGGCCTCGATGTCCTCCGGTTCCTGCGAGGCCGGCCAGGTCGGGCCGTGCGAGTTGGCGATCCCGATGTCGGTGGCACCGGCCGCGCGCAGCGCCCGTACCGCCAGGCCGTGGGCGAGGAGTTGGTGGTGGGCGACCGGGAGCGCGTCGAAGAGCAACTCCTTGCCCGGTGCGTGGGCGCCGAGCGCGTGCCCCAACAGGGTGTGTTCCGCGGGCTCGTTGAGGGTGATCCACTTCTTGACCCGGTCGCCGAGGCGGTCGGCGACCACCGACACGTACTCGGCGAAACGCGAGGCGGTGTCCCGCTGCAACCAGTTCTGGGTGACCGGGAGATCCCAGTGGAAGAGGGTCGGGACCGGACGGACGCCCGCCGCGAGCAGGTCGTCGACGAGACGGTCGTAGAAGTCGAGGCCGCCGGGGGAGTTCACCCGCGGCCAGGAGATCGAGAAACGGTACGCGTCCACGCCCAGGTCGGCCAGGAGGGCCACGTCCTCGCCGTGGCGGTGGAAGTGGTCGCAGGCCACCGCCGCCGTCGAACCGTCCTTGATTCGGCCCGGCTCGGCCTCGAACACGTCCCAGACGGAGGGCTCGCGCTCGTCGGCCGCACCCTCGATCTGGTGGGCCGAGGTCGAGACACCCCAGAGGAAATCGGCCGGGAACCGGGGTATCGGATTGCCTGCATCAGTCGCCATGCGCCGGATCATCCGTACCGGTGGTAACGGGTGTCAACGGGCGGGCGTGAACAAGCAGTTACGCACCTTCCTTCAACACCCTCTGGATCAGTGTCCGTTGCTCCTCCGTAAGCCTGGGGTCGGCCGTGTACACGGTCTTCCCGTCCACCGTGATCTCGTAGTGGAAGCCGTCCGGGACACCGGACTTGGGCGTGCGCTGGCCGTCGGCGACCGCCCGTTCGGCCAGCGCGTGCCACTCATGGGCGTCGGGCCGCGCCGAGGTGTCGACCTCGCCGCGGCGCTCGATGCCACCGAAACCGCCCGTGCGCCGTACCTGAATACGCATGGGTCCTGTCTAGTACGGATACGGGCCCGGCGCGACTACGACGTGGGCACGCCGACCTGTTCCCACGCCTTCTGTACCGCCTGCAGTTCCTCGCCGCCGTCCCCGAACCGGGTCTTCGCGGCGGCCACGGTGAGCGTCGCGAAGTCGGTGAACAGGGCGTCCTTCTTGAGCTCGCCGCCGGTCAGCACGTCGTACCAGATCTGTCCGGCCTTCTCCCAGGCGTGTCCGCCGAGCGCGTCGGCGACCAGGTAGAAGGCGTGGTTGGGGATGCCGGAGTTGAGGTGCACACCGCCGTTGTCGCGCCCGGTCTTGATGAAGCCGTCCATCGTGGCGGGCTGCGGGTCCTTGCCGAGGGCGTCGTCGTCGTAGGCCGTGCCCGGGGCCTTCATGGAGCGCAGGGCGACGCCGGTGACGCGCGGGGCGAGCAGGCCCGCGCCGATCAGCCAGTCGGCCTCGGCGGCGGTCTGGCCGAGCGAGTACTGCTTGATGAGCGAGCCGAAGACGTCGGAGATCGACTCGTTCAGGGCGCCGGACTGGCCGAAGTAGGTCAGGTTCGCGGTGTACTGCGTGACGCCGTGGGTGAGTTCGTGGCCGATGACGTCGACCGGGATGGTGAAGTCGAGGAACAGCTCGCCGTCGCCGTCGCCGAACACCATCTGTTCGCCGTTCCAGAACGCGTTGTCGTAGTTCACGTCGTAGTGGACGGACGCGTTGAGCGGCAGGCCCTCGCCGTCGATGGAGTGCCGGTTGAAGGCGTTGAGGTACAGCTCGAAGGTGGCGCCGAGGCCCGCGTAGGCGCGGTTGACGGTCGCGTCCTTGCCGGGGTCGGAGCCCTCGGCACGGACCTTCTTCCCGGGCAGGTCCTGCTTGTGCTTGGCGTCGTAGATCGTGCGCTGCGGCTTGTCGGTCGCCGTGGGCGCGGCGAGCGTCGGTGCGCCGAGCACGGTGGTCAGCCGGCGGTGGGTGCGCTCGTAGGCGTCGCGCTCCAGGGTCTCGCGGGCGGGACCGGCGAGCGCGGGGTCCTCGTGCTGGGCGAGCTTGTCGAGGACATGCGGTGGGACGATCGTGCAGAAGACGGGCTCGAAGCCCCCGTGTGTCGTCATGCCCGGCACCTTGGCACTGAGTTATGCCGCTGTCACTACCGGCAACCATGATTGGTGAAATACGGGGACAATCATCACAGTCTCGTAGCAGAGAGTGGTATACGGCCGGGGATGTCCCGCATAGTGATACGGCCCCCCGCACGGCGTACGACTCGGCTACTCTGCTGAGCATCATGCGTTACGGGCTGCTTCTCCTTAGCTGCCGCGGCGAGGGCCTGTAGTCCAGGTCGACTCCCTCCCCGCGGAGCTTCGCGTTGCGCGTCGGCCGTCCTTCAGGACACCACGAGGAGCCCACGCATCATGGCAACCAGCCACAGCCGTGCCAATCGCCAGCAGCCCAGTTCCATGCCGATCCACAAGTACGGCCAGTACGAGCAGGTCGACATCCCCGACCGCACCTGGCCCCAGCAGCGGATCACCGTCGCCCCCCGCTGGCTCTCCACCGACCTGCGTGACGGCAACCAGGCCCTGATCGACCCCATGTCACCCGTGCGCAAGCGCGCGATGTTCGACCTGCTGGTCAAGATGGGCTACAAGGAGATCGAGGTCGGCTTCCCGGCCTCCGGCCAGACCGACTTCGACTTCGTGCGCTCGATCATCGAGGAAGAGGGCGCGATCCCGGACGACGTCACGATCTCCGTACTGACCCAGGCCCGCGAGGACCTGATCGAGCGGACCGTGGAGTCCCTGAAGGGCGCCAAGCGCGCCACCCTGCACCTCTACAACGCGACCGCGCCCGTCTTCCGCCGCGTGGTCTTCCGCGGCTCCAGGGACGACATCAAGCAGATCGCCGTCGACGGCACCCGCCTGGTGATGAAGTACGCCGACGTACTGCTGGGCCCGGAGACCGAGTTCGGCTACCAGTACAGCCCCGAGATCTTCACGGACACCGAGCTGGACTTCGCGCTGGAGGTCTGCGAGGCGGTCATGGACGTCTGGCAGCCCGGACCGGGCCGCGAGATCATCCTCAACCTGCCCGCCACGGTGGAGCGTTCGACCCCGTCCACGCACGCCGACCGCTTCGAGTGGATGGGCCGCCACCTGTCCCGCCGCGAGCACGTAGTGCTGTCGATCCACCCGCACAACGACCGCGGCACGGCCGTCGCCGCCGCCGAGCTGGCGCTGATGGCCGGCGCCGACCGCGTCGAGGGCTGCCTGTTCGGCCAGGGCGAGCGCACCGGCAACGTCGACCTGGTCACCCTGGGCATGAACCTGTTCTCCCAGGGCGTCGACCCGCAGATCGACTTCTCCGACATCGACGAGATCCGTCGTACGTGGGAGTACTGCAACCAGATGGAGGTCCACCCGCGCCACCCGTACGTGGGCGACCTGGTCTACACGTCCTTCTCCGGCTCCCACCAGGACGCCATCAAGAAGGGCTTCGACGCCATGGAGGCCGACGCCAAGGCCAAGGGCGTCACGGTCGACGACATCGAGTGGGCGGTCCCGTACCTGCCGATCGACCCGAAGGACGTCGGCCGCTCCTACGAGGCCGTCATCCGCGTCAACTCGCAGTCCGGCAAGGGCGGTATCGCGTACGTCCTGAAGAACGACCACAAGCTGGACCTGCCGCGCCGGATGCAGATCGAGTTCTCGAAGCTGATCCAGGCCAAGACGGACGCCGAGGGCGGCGAGGTCACCCCGAAGGAGATCTGGGCGACCTTCGAGGACGAGTACCTGCCGAACCCGGACAACCCCTGGGGCCGTATCCAGGTCAAGACCGGCCAGTCGACCACCGACACCGACGGCGTGGACACGCTGAAGGTGGAGGCCACCGTCGACGGCGTCGACACCGTCCTGACCGGCTCCGGCAACGGCCCGATCTCCGCGTTCTTCGACGCCCTGCAGTCCGTCGGCATCGACGTACGCCTGCTGGACTACCAGGAGCACACGATGAGCGAGGGCGCCTCCGCGCAGGCCGCCTCGTACATCGAATGCGCGATCGACGACAAGATCCTCTGGGGAATCGGGATCGACGCGAATACGACACGTGCCTCACTGAAGGCGGTCGTCTCGGCCGTCAACCGCGCTACCCGCTGAACCATCCTGACCGGCGGTTTACCCGTCGCTCAAGGGCCCCGCACGCCGCTCTCCGGCGGGCGGGGCCCCGTCGTTTCCCGGCCAATCGATGTGCAGGTCACGAGCAGGTCTCGTCCTGGGTACTGACTCCAGCTCAACAATGTGGCTAACATCACGCCAGCGCGGCGATGTTGCCGCGGCGTTACGGAGGTGCGACGTGCTGCCAGAACGGGGACGAAACGGCCGAGTTGTCCATGAGGGCCGTGTAGCGCGCGTGCTGGGCATCCGTACCGCGTGGACCAGCGTCGGAGACGGCGAGTTCTTCTGCCCCGGCTGCGGGGGCGACCGCAACTACCAGCGGCTCACCGGGCGCCGCCGCTTCACCCTGCTCGGCATGCCGGTGCTGCCGCGCGGCGACACCGGCCCGGTCGTCGAGTGCGCCGCCTGCCAGGGCCACTACGGCACCGACGTCCTCGACCACCCCACCACGAGCCGCTTCTCCGCGATGCTCCGCGACGCCGTCCACACGGTCGCCCTCGCCGTCCTCGCGGCGGGCGGCACCTGCGCCCGTACGTCCCTGGAGGCCGCCGCGGGCACCGTGCGCGCCGCCGGCTTCCAGGACTGCACCGAGGACCAGCTCGGCGCCCTCGTCGAGGCCCTGGCCGCCGACACGGGCCGCGTCTTCGGCGAACCCAGCGGCGCGGGCCTCGCCATAGAGCTCCACGAGGCCCTCGACCCGCTCGCCCCGCACCTCGCCCCGGCGGGCCGCGAATCGATCCTGCTCCAGGGCGCCCGCATCGCGCTGGCGGATGGCCCCTACACACCGGCGGAACGAGACGCCCTCGCCACGGTGGGCGCGGCCCTCACCATCTGCTCGGACGACGTGACCAGGTTGCTGGCGGCGGCGCGTACGCCGTCGTGACCCCGACCCGCCCGCTACTCCCCGGGGAGTAATACGGCCGCCCCGGCCACCCCCGGCAGTACGCCGGAACTCGCCCTCCCGTGCGACGACTCAACCGTCCCGCTCCGGAAGTCTGGAGATCGCAACCAGACATCCGCGCCGCGCCGGGAGGGGACCCGTTCATGGGGGCCGAACAGAGGAACAGCACAAGGCGACGAGCCATCCCCTGGGTGGTGCTCGCGCTCTGGATCGGCGTGCTCGCGCTGGCCTCGCCGTTCGCGTCGAAGCTCGGTGAGGTGCAGCACGACCGGGTGACCGACTATCTGCCCGCGAGCGCGGACTCCACCCAAGTGGCCAAGATCCAGGAGCAGTTGCCCGGCGGCCAGACCACCGAGCTGGTCCTCGTCTACCACCGGGACAGCGGACTCACCGCCGCCGACAGGACCACGGCGGCCCAACAACTCGCGCGGATCAGCACATTGCACCCGCTGTCCGCCACACCCCACGGCGTCCCGTCCGCCGACGGCACCACCCTCATGTACCCGGTCACCAGCAACTGGCCCGGCACCGACGAGAAGAAGCGCACCGCCCTCGTCGACGACATACGCCAAGTCGCCCAGGACAAGGCCGGGTTGACGGTCGAGGTCGGCGGCCCCGGCGCACTGGCCACCGACGCGGGCAAGGTCTTCGACTCGCTCGGCGGACCCCTGCTCTACACGACCGTCGCGGTGGTCGCCGTCCTGCTGATCCTGATCTACCGCAGCCCCGTCCTGTGGCTCGTCCCGCTCGCGGTCGCCGGAGTCGGCGACTTCCTGTCCACGGGGGTCGCCTACGGCCTCAACCAGGCCTTCGGGACCACCATTTCGGGCCAGAGCACCGGCATCATGACCATCCTCGCCTTCGGCGCCGGCACCGACTACGCCCTGCTCCTCGTCTCCCGCTACCGCGAGGAACTACGACGCGTCGAGCGCCCCTACGACGCGATGCGCGCCGCCCTGCGCGGCTGCGGGCCCGCCGTGCTCGCCTCCTCCGGCACGGTCGCCGCCGGACTGCTCTGCCTGCTCGCCGCCGACCTCAACTCCAGCCGCGGAATGGGCTCGTTGGGCACGGTCGGGGTCCTGTCCGCACTCGTCGCGATGCTCACCCTGCTGCCCGCGCTCCTCGTCCTCCTCGGCCGCCGCGTGTTCTGGCCGCTCGTCCCCGCCTACGGCTCCACACCCAAGGCCCGCCGCTCGCTGTTCACCGCGATGGGCAGCTCCGCCGGACGCCGGCCCCTCCTCGTCCTCACCGGCGGTGCCGTCCTGCTCGGCGCACTCGCCCTGGGCGTCCTGAACCTCCCCGGCTCCCTCAAACAGGACGACACCTTCGTCGACCGCCCCGACTCCGTCACCGCGATGCGCACCCTCGCCGAGGCCTACCCCGAACGCTCCGCACAGCCCATCGACGTCGTCACCCCGGCCGCCCGCGCCGACGCGACCCTGGCCACGATCCGGGGCACTCAGGGTGTCGCGGGCGCCCAGCAGGGCCGTAGCGGACACGGCTGGACGGAGATATCCGTCACGGCCGTGGACGCTCCGCAATCAGCGGCCGAGACCCGCACCATCACCGACCTGCGGCACACGCTCAAGGGCTCCTACGTCGGCGGGCCGAGCGCCCAGCAGATCGACCTGCGGGACACCAACGCGCGGGACCGGCTGGTCGTCGTGCCGATCGTCCTCGCGTCCGTGCTGCTGATCCTGATCGTCCTGCTGCGGTCGCTGGTCGCGCCGCTGATGCTGGTGGCCGCCGTGATCGCGGTCTGGGGCGCGGCACTCGGCATCGGCGGGCTGGTGTTCGGCCCGCTGTTCGGATTCCAGGGGACCGACCCGGGGCTGGGACTGCTCTCCTTCGTCTTCCTGGTCGCGTTGGGCGTCGACTACGGCATCTTCCTCATGCACCGGATGCGGGAGGAGTCGACGGGGGGCGCCGAACCGGTGGCCGCCGCGCTGACCGCCCTGCGGACGACGGGCGGGGTCATCGCCTCCGCCGGGCTGGTCCTGGCCGCGACCTTCGCGGTGCTGACGAACATGGGGTTGGTGCAACTCGTCGAGCTGGGCTTCGTGATCGCGGTGGGCGTGCTGCTGGACACCTTCCTCGTGCGGACGTATCTGGTGACCAGCGCGAGCGTGCTGCTGGGGCGGAAGGTGTGGTGGCCGGGGCGGCTGTCCCGGGAGCCCGAGGCCGTACGGCCCGAGCGGCAGCCGGAGCCGGTGTGAGGGCCGCACGTCCGGCTGACGGAAGATGAACCCCGTGCGGGCCATCACGATGAGCGTCCGGCGGCAGGACGCGCTCCTCGCCGCCGGTCTCGCCGTGCTCGCGTCGATCGTCGCCGTCAGCTTCGGCAGCGGACGGCGGCCGGACGCGCTCGGCTGGACCCTGCTGCTCGCCCTGCACGTCCCGCTGGCCTGGCGGCGCCGCGCCCCGCTGGTGGCGCTGTGCGTGATGATCCCGCTGATCGCGACCTTCCACGAGCAGAACTACAACCACTCCGCGCCGACCGGCGCCTCCATGGTGCTGCTCTACACGGTGGCGGCCACCGGCAGCGTCCGGCGTACGGTGGTCGTCGGCTGCTCGGTCATCGGGCTGATGCTGGCGCTGAAGGTCGGCGACGGCATGGCCGGGGTCGCCGAGAGCTTCCAGATCGCCGGCTGGGTCGTCTCCATGCTGGTCCTCGGCGGCTACCTCCGCGTCCACCGTCAACTCACCGCGACCGCCCTCGAACGCGCGGAACGTGCCGAACGCACCCGCGAGGAGGAGGCCCGCCGCCGCGTCGCGGAGGAACGCCTGCGCATCGCCCGCGATCTGCACGACCTGCTCGCGCACAGCATCACCCTCATCGGCGTGCGGACATCGGTGGCCGCGCACGTACTCACCGAGGACCCCGACCGCCTCGACCGGGCCGCCGTCGCCCAGGCCCTCGACGACATCGCGGACACCTGCCGGGCGGCACGCGGCGAACTCCGCACCACCCTGGAGGTACTCCGGGACGACGGCCCGCCCGACGAACGCGGTCCGCTCCCCGGCCTCGACGGACTGCCCGACCTCGCCGCCACGGCCCGGGGCGCGGGCGCGAAGGTCGAACTCGCGGTGCGCGCCGACACCGTCCCGGCCGCCGTCGGCGCCGCCGCCTACCGGATAGTCCAGGAGGCGCTCACCAACGCGGTACGGCACGGCGGGCGCGCCGACCTCACCGTGCGGGTCGGCGTGCGCGAACGCGACGGCGCCCTGCACGTGGACGTCACGGACGACGGACTCGGCAGCGGCGCCGCCCCGCCCGGCTTCGGACTGGTCGGCATGCGCGAACGGGTCCGCAGTGTCGGCGGCACGCTGACCGCCGGACCACTCGACTCAAGGGGCTTCCACGTGAACGCCGTACTCCCGCTGCACACGCACGGCGAGGAGGGGATGAGGTGACCGCCATCCGCGTACTCCTCGCCGACGACCAGACCCTCGTACGGGCCGCGTTCGCCATGCTCGTCGAGTCGGCGCGGGACATGGAGGTCGTAGGACAGGCCGCCACCGGCCGTGAGGCCGTGGCGCTGGCCCGCACGTCACGCGCCGACCTCGTCCTCATGGACATCCGCATGCCCGACCTCGACGGCATCGAGGCCACCCGTCTCATCGCGGCCGACGAGGACCTCGCCGGGGTCAGGGTTCTCGTCCTCACCACCTACGACACCGACGAGAACGTGGTGGAGGCGCTGCGCGCCGGCGCCTCCGGATTCCTGGTCAAGGACACCCGTCCGGCCGAACTCCTCGACGCGATCCGCACGGTGGCCGCCGGAGAGGCGCTTCTGTCGCCAGGTCCGACCGCCCGGCTCATCTCCCGCTTCCTGCGCAGCCCGGTCGTACCCGCCACCGGTGGCCCCGAATGCCTCTCCGCACGGGAACGCGGAGTGCTCGCCCTGGTCGCCCGCGGCCTCAACAACACCGAGGTGGCCGAAGCGTTGGGCCTGAGTCCGCTCACCGCGAAGACGCACGTCAGCCGCATCATGGGCAAACTCGGGGCGCGGGACCGGGCCCAGCTGGTGATCGTGGCGTACGAGTCCGGGATGGTGACACCGGGGAGGCTGTGACGGACAGGTCGGCGTCGTCCCGCGAGGGCGACCTCCGCAAGGGAGCGCGATGACCATCCTGAGCCGCACGCTTCTCGTAGCCGCAGTACTGGTCACTCCGATCGCCTATGCCGGGCACGCTTCCGCGCGCTCCGGCTGCACGTCGTCCGTGCCGTACGTCTCGGGGGACGGCGGCTACGACACCTACCGCATCCCCGCGACCCTCACCACCGACCAGGGCACCGTCCTCGCCTTCGCCGAAGGGCGCCACAACGACGCCGGTGACACCGGCAACATCGACGTCGTCCTACGGCGCTCCACCGACGGCGGCTGCACCTGGGGCCCCCTGTCCGTGGTGGCCGCCGGCGACGGCGACACCCGGGGCAACCCGGCACCCGTGATCGACCCCCGCACCGGCGCGATCGTGCTGGTCACCTCCTACAACAGCGGAACCGTGACCGAGGGCCAGATCATGCGAGGCGAGGTCACGCCCGAACAGAGCCGCCGCGTCTTCGTACAGCGCAGCTGGGACGACGGCCGCACCTTCACGACTCCCCGGGACATCACGGGCGAGGTGAAACTCCCGACCTGGCGCTGGTACGCGACGGGGCCCGGGCACGCGGTCGCGCTCACGCGGGGCGTGCATGCGGGCCGCCTGGTGATCCCCGCGAACCACTCCGCCGCGCCACCCCCCGGCTCGACCGACACCGGGCAGGAGGCCAGGTACTACGGCGGCCACGACCTCTACAGCGACGACGGCGGCGAGACCTGGCACCTGGGTTTCGTGGACTCCACCTACACCGGGGCCAACAACGCGAACGAGTCCTCGGCGGCCGAACTCCCCGACGGGCGCCTGTACTTCAGCTCCCGCGACCAGCTGGGCACGAGCCCGGGCAACCGCCTCGACACGTACTCCAGCGACGGGGGCGAGACGCTCGACCGGCCGTACGCGGTACAGCACACGTTGGACGACGTCTCGGTGGTGGAGGGCAGCGTGCTCCAACTCCCGGGCGCGGACGGGGCGTTGCTGTTCTCGGCACCGTCCGTCCCCAACGTCCGCCAGGGCATGGCGATCTGGCGGAGCGGCGACGCCGGGGCCACCTTCGCAAAGGCGCTCGTCCTGTCGCCGCAGCGGGCGGGGTACTCCGACATGGTGCGGGTGGGGGCGGACACGGTGGGGGTGTTGTACGAGACGGGGGTGACGGGGACGTACGACACGATCGAGTTCCGGCGGGTGCCGATTGCCGAGCTCGGCTGAGGCCGAGGTAGCCGAGGTACCTGGGGGCTCCGACCCCAGACCCCGGTTTCCCACCCACCCGACTCGGCCGTTTTGACGGTCACCCTTTAAGAGACAGTAAACGGGTGGTGGGCGGGCATAGGCCGAGGGTCTGGGGGCGGAGCCCCCAGGCGGTCACAACAGCCCCGCCGCCGCCAGGAACTTCCCCACCCGTTCCACCTCGTCCGCCGACAACGCGACCTGCGGCTCCGCAGTCGCCGCGCAGTCGATCACGCCCCGCAGGTGCAGTGCCGCCTTGAACGCCCCGAGGGCCGACGAGCTGCCGCCCATCCGCGCCGGGTCACCGGCACCCACCAGCCCGAACAACCCGCACAGCCGCTCCTGTTCGGCCCGCGCACGCGACCAGTCTCCGGCCCGGCACAGCGCGTTCAGGCGGACGTATCCGTGCGGATCGACGTTGGCGAGACCGGGCACCGCCCCGTCCGCCCCCAGTGCCAGCGCGGAGTCGACGAACAGTTCGGAACCGGTCAGCACGCTGAAACCGGTGATGTCGGGGCGGCTGCGGGTGCCCATCACGACCGTACGGAAGCCGCCGAGGTCACCGCTGGAGTCCTTGAGGCCGGCCAGAACACCCTCGGCGGCGAGTTCGAGGACGAGGTCGGCGGGCAGCTTGGTGTGGACGGAGGCGGGGAGGTCGTAGGCCACGACGGGGACCGGTGACGCGGCGGCGATCAGACGGTAGTGGCGGGCGATCTCCGCCGGGTGCGTGCGCGTGTAGAAGGGGGCCGTCACCACCACCGCGTCCGCGCCCGCGTCCGTCACCGCCGCCACGTGGTCAAGGACTCGCGGGGTCGTCATGTCGATCGCGCCTGCCAGTACCGGGAGTTGGCCGCCCACGTGGGCCACCACCGCCTCGACGACATACCTGCGCTGCCGGTCCGTCAGATACGCCGCCTCCGAGGTCGAGCCGAGCAGGAACAGTCCATGCACCCCGGCCCCGACCAGGTGGTCGACGAGCCTGAGCAGTGAACGTACGTCCACCTCGCGGTCCGGTGTCATGGGCGTGCAGACGGGCGGTACGACACCGGTCAGCGGGGCGGGGAAGGTCATGAAGGCTCCATGGGGCGGCTTTGGCGAACGAGGTCGCGGGTGGTCAGGTCCTCCTCCACAGGATGGTGGCAGCGGTAGCGATGTCCCGGCGTCGACGCGGGCGAAAAGTCCGGCATGGCGGATGCGCACACGTTGTCGGACTTCCAGCAGCGGGTCCGGAACGGGCACCCGCTCGGCGGACGGGTCGCCGACGGCACCGGGCCGACCAGCGGAATCGGGTCGATGGGGTGGAGCAGGCCCGGCGTCGCCGAGAACAGGGCCCGGGTGTACGGGTGCCTCGCCCGGTCGGTCACCTGGTCGGCCGGGGTCTCCTCGACGATCCGGCCCAGGTACATGGTGATCACGCGGTCGCTCATCCGCCGTACCGTCTGGATGTCGTGGGACACGAACACCAGTGCCAGGCCCAGCCGTTCCTTCAGGTCCAGCAGGAGATTCAGGATCTGGGCGCGGACCGAGACGTCCAGGGCGCTGGTGGGCTCGTCGGCCACCACCAGGTCGGGGTCCAGCGCCAACGCCCGCGCGATCGCGACCCGTTGGCGCTGACCGCCCGACAGCTGCCCGGGCAGGCCGTCCGCGAGCGCGCGCGGGAGGCCGACCAGGGACATCAACTCCCTTACCCGTTCCTCCCGTTGGGCCCGGACGCCCCGGCCGTGTACGTCCAGCGGGTCCCGCAGTATCTGGCGGATCGTCAGTCGGCGGTTCAGCGCGGTCGACGGGTCCTGGAAGATCATGCCGATGCCGGTGCCCACCGCGGCCCGGCGTTCGCCGTCCGGCATCGACCACAGGTCACGGCCCCGGAACGACACCGTGCCGGACGTCGGCCGCTGTACGCCCACCAACACCTTCGCCAGCGTCGACTTGCCGCAGCCGGACTCGCCGACCACGCCGACCGTCTCGCCGGGCGCGATGGTGAGATCGGCGCCGGTCAGGGCGTAGACCCGGTCGCGGTTGAACAGACCACCGCTGCGCGCCTTGTGCACGACATGGGCGCCGGTCAACTCGACCAGCGGGCCGCCCAGTTGACTGCGGGCCGCCTCCGGTTCGACCTCCGCGCCGCTCATGACACCGCCTCGCTCTCCGTCGTCACCAGGTCGATCGCCGGGTGGTGGCAGGCCGCCGTGTGTGTGCGCGGGCCGACCAGGTCCGGCGCGGTCGTACGGCAGAGGTCGCTCGCCAGCGGGCAGCGGTCGGCGAAGCGGCAGCCGGCCGGGAAGTCGGCGGGGGAGGGGACGACACCCTTGATCTGGGTCATGCGTTCGGCCGCCGACTCCAACGACAGCACGCTGCCGAGCAGGCCGCGCGTGTAGTGGTGGGCCGGTGACTCCACCAGCTCGGCGGTCACGCCCGTCTCCACGATCTGTCCGCCGTACATCACGACCACCCGGTCGGTGACGTCGGCGACGAGTGCCAGGTCGTGCGAGACGAGGACCAGCGCGAAGCCCAACTCCTCGCGCAGGCGCAGCAGTAGCTCTATGACCTGTGCCTGCACGGTGACGTCGAGGGCGGTGGTCGGTTCGTCGGCGACGATCAGCTTGGGGTCGCGAGACAACGCCATGGCGATCAGGACGCGTTGGCGCTGGCCGCCGGAGAGTTCGTGCGGGTAGCTGCGCAGGGTGCGCTCCGGGTCGAGGCCGACCATGGTCAGCAACTCGCCCGCCCCACGGCGGCCTCCGCGCCTTATCACCTGCTTGAGCTGGGCGCGGATCGTCATCGCGGGGTTCAGCGACGACAGCGCGTCCTGGTACACCATCGCCATCTCGTGGCCGAGCAACTTGCGGCGCACCCGCATCGGTTCGCCCACCAACTGGCGCTGGTTGAAACGGACATGGCCGCGTACCCGCGCGCCCTTCGGTTCCAGGCCCATCACCGCGAGCGCCGTCAGCGACTTGCCGCAGCCCGACTCGCCCACCAGGCCCAGGACTTCACCCGCCCGCACCTCGAAGCTGATGCCGTCCACGATGTCCACGCCGTGGTGACGGCCCTCGAAGCCGATGGCCAGGTTCTCCACCGCAAGCACCGGAAGCGCGTCCAGGTCGGGCAACGGCCGTGCGCGGGACCGGAGTCGTAGCGCCGCCTCTGTCAGGCCGGGGAGCGGGAGGATCTCGCCGGTACCGGGCTCCGGCGCGTCGAGCGGGTCGTCGTCGTTGGCCTGCCGTACGTCCACCTCGCGCGGGGCCGGAGCCGCCCACGCGTCCGAGACTCCCTCGGACAGTATGTTCAGGGACAGTACGGTGATCAGCATCAGCAGGCCGGGGAAGACCGTGGCCCACCAACCCCCGGTCAGCACCATGTTCTTGCCGTCCGCGATGACACTGCCCCACGACGGGTCCGGGGGCCGTACGCCCGCGCCGATGAACGACAGCGACGCCTCGAAGACGATCGCCTCGGCGACCTGGACGGTGCAGAACACCAGGATCGGGGCGGCGCAGTTGACGGCCACGTGCCTGATCACGATGTGCGGGGTGCGGGCGCCGATCACCCGCTCGGCGGTGACGTAGTCCTCGCCGTACTGGTCAAGTACGTTGGCCCGTACGACCCTTGCCACCGGCGGGGTGAACAGGAACGCGATCGCGCAGATCAGGACCGTGATCCCGCCGCCGAACACGGCGACCAGGACGGCCGCGAGCGCGATACCCGGAAACGCCATCACCACGTCCAGGCAGCGCATCAGCGTCTCGTCGACGCCCTTGCGGGCGGTCGCCGCGACCGCGCCGATCAGCGCGCCGACGACGAGCGCCAGCGCGGTCGCCCCCAGCCCGATCGCGAGGGACCAACGGGCGCCGTACATCAGCCTGCTGAGGATGTCCCGGCCCAGGCTGTCCTGGCCCATCCAGTGGTCGGCGGAGGGGTGCCCGGTGCCGTCGACGGGGAGTTGCTGGTCGAGCGGGTCGTCGGGTGCGAGGAGCGGTGCGAACAGTGCCACCAGGACCACGACCGCCAGGAAGCACACCGCGACCTTCGACGCGAGCGGCAGCCGGCGCCAGCCGCGCAGTCGGATGCCGGGCCGGGACAGGGTCTCGGCGAGGCCCTTGCGGGAGAACCGGGGGAGCTGAGTGAACATCAGGAGGCATCCCTCAGGCGCGGGTTGACCAGCAGATAGAGGATGTCGATGACCAGGTTCACCACGACGAACCCGGTCGCCGTCGTGAGCACCACGCCCTGGACGACGGCCGGGTCGCCGTTCTGCACGGCGTCGATCATCAACTTGCCCATCCCGGGGAGGGAGAAGATGGTCTCGATGACGACCGCACCGCCGAGCAGGTATCCGACGCGCAGGCCCAGCACGGTCAGTGGGTTCATGAGGGCGTTGCGGAGTACGTTCCGGCCGACCACGACCCGCGGCGGGAGGCCGCTGCCGATCGCGGTCCGGACGTAGTCCTTGTCCAGCTCCTCGACCACCGACGTCCTTACGATGCGCGTGAGTTGGGCCGCCACCGGCAGTGACAGCGCGAGTGCCGGGAGCGCCATGGTCTTGAGCCAGCCGGTGAGGGAGTCCGCCGGGTTGATGTAGCCGCCGGTCGGGAACCAGCCCCGGTCGACCGCCAGGTACTGGATCATCAGCAGCGCCAGCCAGAAGCCGGGCGCCGCGACCCCGGTGAGCGACACGACGCGGATGATCTGGTCGGGCAGCCGGTCCCGGTAGATGGCCGCCGTCACCCCGCCGAGCAGCGACAGCACTATCGCGATCGCCAGCCCCAGGAAGGTGAGTTGGAGGGTGAGCGGCAGCGCGGTGGTGACCTGCTGGACGACCGGCGCCCGGGTCAGCGCGCTGGTGCCCATGTCGCCGTGGAGGAGCGCGCCCACGAAATGGACGTAGCGGAGGGGGAGGGGATCGAGCAGGCCGTTCCGCTCGCGGAAGTCGTGCAGTTGTTGCGCGGTCGGGTTGGCGCCCTGGAAGAACGCGGACGCCGGGTCGACGTCCGAGAAGCGCATCACCACGAACACGAACAGCACGATGCCGAGCATCAGCGGCACGAGCAGGACGACACGGCGGGCCAGAATCCTGACGACGGTGACCATGGGTCAACAACTCCTGTACTGGTCAACTCCTGTACGGCTAGACCCACTTGGCCTGGAGGACGTTTATGCCGGGGTAGGGCTGTGCCCTTATCCCGGTCAGCTTCCTCGGGTCCCAGGCGGTCATCAGCTCGTTGTGGACGACCGGGTAGAGCACGGCCTGTTCGGCGACGATGTCGATGTAGTCCTGGATCATCGCCTTCTTCTTCGCCGCGTCCGGCTCCTGCGTCGCCCGGTCCATGTCCTTGAAGAGCTGCTTGGCGGTGGAGTTGCCGGCCCAACGGGCGTAGCCCATCCAGAGGTTCTGCGGGCCGTAGTTGTAGTGCATGATCAGGTCGGCGTCGAGGCCGAACTGGTTGGGGTTCGAGGCGGCGGCGACAATCTGGTAGTCCTGCTTCTGGTCCATCTTGGTGAAGACGGCCGTGGTCTCCTGCGGGGAGAGGGTGGTCTTCACGCCGATCGCGTCCCAGGACGCCTTGATGGTGGGCAGGCAGTCGACGATCCAACTCACGTTCACCGACATGAGATTGACGCTCAGTCCGCTGACCCCGGCCGCCTTCAGCAGAGCCTTCGCCTTGTCGGGGTCGTAGTCGTAGACCGTCTTCGCCCGCCGGTAGGCCGGGTTGCCCTCGTTGAGGAACGACGAGGACGGCTTTCCGTGTCCGCGCAGGGCCACTTGGACCATCTTGCCGGTGTCGATGGCGTAGTGGAGTGCCTGGCGTACGCGTACGTCGTCGAAGGGTTTGTGCTGGGTGTTGAACATCAGGAACAGGTTGTTCATCCCGGCCCCGCCCGCGACCGTCAGTCCGCCGCTCTGGAGCCGCTGGATGTTGGCGTAGGGGATGTTGTCGGCGATCTGCGCGCCCGCGCTGGAGCCGGAGATCTTGGCGACGCGGGGTGCCGCGTCGACGATCGTCAGCCAGTTCATCGTCTTGAAGGCGGGCGGGCGCGGGCCGTTGTAGCCGGTGAACGCGGCGAAGGTGGTGTTGGACTTCGGGTGGTGCGCGGTCTGCCGGTACGGCCCCGAGCCGACCGCCTTGCCCTTGATCGCGTCGTCCCACGCACCCGGCTGCGAGAAGATGTGCCTCGGCATGATCTTCGCGAGGGTGAGGCGTGAAATCCCTTCCGGGAAGGGGAACTTGAGGACCAGCTCGACGTTCTGCGCGTCGATCTTCCGGGCCTCCTTCAGCCAGCTCACGAAGAAGCCCTGCGCGAGCGTCGCCGTCTTCGGGTCGAGGATGCGGTCGAAGACGAACACGACGTCGTCGGCGGTGACCGGCTGCCCGTCGTGGAACTTCGCGCCCGCACGGAGGGTGAACTTCCACGAGGTGCCGCTGGTGTCCTTGGGCACGGCGGTCGCCAGTGCCGGGTAGGGCGCGCGGGTGATCGGGTCGGTGTCGATCAGACCCTCGTAGATGTGGTTGTTGCCGGCCATCGCGAACGCGGACGCCGTCTGCGTCGGGTCCCAGCTGCCGTCGTTGCCGTAACCGATCACCGCGGTCAGGGTGCGGTTCTTGCCGGTGCCCCCGCCGCCGGTGTCGTTCGTCGACTGCGGCCCCGACGAACAGGCCGTCAGGGACGAGGAGATCGCCGCCGCCGCGCCCAGCGCGCCGGAGTACTTCAGGAACGCCCGGCGGTGCAGCGCAGGCACGTTCCGGTTCACGTCTTCGCGCACGGTTCCTCCAGGAGGTACGACGTCCTACGTCCTGCGGTCAGCGCGACCATAAGAGCGCCCGTGGGGGCGGTCAAGGCATCACACACGAATGGCGTAGCCGTCAGAGGTCGGACCAATGGCGGTTTGAAATGGCGGAAGTTGACCCCTCTCGGGGGTGCGTCGGGGCCGGAGATGGGACGTGGGACGTCCGGTGGGGCTACGATGCGGCGCATGTCCGGGGAGCCGAGGAACAGTCGGATACAGCGCGAGGTCGTTCAGCTGATCCTCGACCGCAAGCTCCAGCCCGGTGCGCCCCTGCCCACCGAGGCCGAGCTGATGGAAGACCTCGGGATCAGCAGAAACTCTGTCCGCGAGGCCCTCAAGGCGCTCCAGGCCCTCGACATCGTGGAGATCCGGCACGGCTACGGCACCTACGTCGGCCGGGCCTCGCTGACCCCGCTCGCCGACGGCCTGACCTTCCGCACCCTGACCCGGCACGAGGACGACGCGGACGCGCTGGCCGAGATCCTCCAGGTGCGCGAGGTGCTGGAGGAAGGCCTGATTCATCGGGTCTCCGCCACCCTCACCGAACCGGAGCTTGACCGCCTGGAAGCGGTGGTGAACCGGATGGAGGAGGCGGGCCGCGCCGGCCGGCCCTTCCCCGAACTCGACCGCGAGTTCCACGAGTTGCTCTACGCGTCGCTCGGCAACGAACTCGTCCCGCAACTCCTCGGCGCCTTCTGGACGGTGTTCCACCGGGTCGCCGGAGCCCGCGGCTGGACCGACGACCCGACCCCCGGCATCACCGTCCGCCGCCACCGCGACATCGTCACAGCGCTGCGCGCCCACGATGTCGAGGGCGCGCAGCGCGCGATGGCGGACCACTTCCGCGGCATCGAGGCGCGCGCGGCGCAGGAGTCGCGGGGAGTGGGCTGACGTTCAGGGAGACCCTGAACTGCGGTCAGGGGGCGGTCAGTTGGGCCACGATCGACGCGCCGTCCAGCCACACGTTCTCACGGGAGATCTTGCCGTCCGTGAACTCGAAGACGTGCAGCATCCGGAAGGTGATCCGGCGGTTGTTGCCGGGTACGCCCAGCAGTGAGCCGGGGACCGTGCAGGTGATCAGGTCCTCGACGGTCGCCGCGTTCTCCGAGTAGTAGGTGTGGGTGCGCTCGGACTTCTCGGTACGGATGTCCTGCACCAACTGCTCGTAGCGCGCCTGCGCGGCGGCGACGCCGACCGCGGGGCCGCCCGGCCAGCCGACGGCGTCGTGCTCGATGTCCTCGGTGTAGACGGACACCGCCGCCGCCGGGTCCCCGTGCTCCTCGGCGAGCATGTGCGTGCCGATCAGTACTTCCATTTCCGCCGGTGTGATGGAGCCCATGGAGCTCCTCCTCTCGTCGTGCCGCGTGCCGGTCGGGCCGCGACCCCCGTTTGGTGAGACGGATATACTGTAATGAGAAAATTTTCTCACGACAAGAAGGTATTCGCATGCCGGAAGGCCGCAGCAGACAGAAGTTGCGCACCCGCCGCGCGCTGATCGAGGCCGCGGGCGCCCTGATCCGCGAGGGCCGGACGGTCACGATCGCGGAGGCGGCGGAGGCCGCCGACGTGTCCCTGGCCACGGCGTATCGTTACTTCTCCAGCCCGCAGGAGCTGCTCCAGGAGACGCGACTCCTCATCCGTACCCCCGATGTCACCGCCGATCTGCCCGCCGACCCGGCCGAGCGCCTCGACACGCTGGTCTCCCGGGTCGCCGAGCTCCAGCTCGGCGACGAGGCCATGTGGCGGACGCTGGTGCGGGCCAGCCTCGAACGCTGGTTCACCCAGCACGAGCACGGGCACGGCGACGAGGGCGGCGAGCCGGAGATTCCCACCCGCAACCAGACCCGCCTCGGCTACACCCGCACCGCCCTCGAACCCCTCGCCGAGACCCTCCCGCCCGAACTCCACCGCCGCCTGACCATGGCCGTCACCCTCGTGTACGGCGTGGAGGCGCTGATCGCGACCCGCGACGCCTGCGGACTCGACCCCGAGGAGGCGCGGGACGTGATGCGATGGGCGGCGAGCGCCCTGCTGGAGAAGGCGGTGCGCGAGGCACCGGACGCGTGAGAGGCGACGCGATGACAGAGGCGTGGGACGAGCGGGACGCGGGTGTCCTACGGCTGCCGTCCGGCCGTCTGGTCAGGGGCCGCGGCCTGCGGCGCCCCCTCGCACCCGGGGCGCCGAACCCGTCGTACGGCATCTATCTGCTCGGCAGGCCGCCGCCCGAAGTCCCTTGGCAGGTGCGGTGGTTGCGCTGGCCGGACTTCCGGCTGCCCGCCGACCGCGCCGAGGCACGCACGGTTCTCACCGAGGCCTGGCACCGCTCGCTCACCGAGCGCGTAGAGCTCGCCTGCGGCGGCGGCCGGGGCCGCACCGGCACGGCACTCGCCTGCCTCGCGGTCCTCGACGGGGTACCGCCCGGGGAGGCGGTCTCCTACGTCCGCGCCCACTACGACCGGCACGCGGTGGAGACACCGTGGCAGCGGCGGTACGTGCTGCGGTTCGGGGCGTCGTCAGGCCCGGTGGGCCCGGAAGCGTAGGCGGCGGCTCTCCGGTTCCAGGTCGACCGCCACGTCCGTGAATCCGGCCCGCTCCAGCCGGGCCGGGAGCGTCGCCGGATCGAGGGTGTTCATGGTGTCCCGGAAGTGCAACACCCGGAAACGGAAGCTGGGTTGACTGTCGCTGCCCGCGAAGGTGCCGCCGGGGCGCAGCACACGGAACGCCTCGGCGAAGATACGGTCCTGGTGGGCGGCGGTGGGCACGTGGTGCAGCATCGTGAAGCAGACGACGGAGTCGAACGACCCGTCGGGCAGGGGCAGTTCGGCGCCGTCCGCGTGCAGCACATCGGCCCGGTCACCCCACTTGGACCGGAGCATCCGGGCGCTGTCGGCGTCGATCTCGGCGGCGGTGAGGTGGTCGACCCGCTCGACGAGAACGCGGAGGTTCGCGCCGTAGCCGGGCCCGATCTCCAGTACGTCCGCGCCGAGTTCGACGTGTTCGAGGGCCCAGGGCAGGATGCGGTCCTTCGTCGTCTGTGCCCACTCCTCTGAGCTGCAAATCTTGCGATGGGCTCGGTTCATCGGCATACGTCGACGCTAGGCGGGGCCGGCGGTTGTCCGCCACGGGCTAGGCTGCCGTGTCATGTCGCGGAACGGACAGCAGCGCGACCGCCGGTTCGGCACGGCCATCCTCGTCGGCCAGTTCGTCATGCCGCGCGGCACCGCCTTCGCCGAGCACTGGCATCCCGACCACCAACTCCTCTGTTCCGAACGGGGGTTGCTGCGTATCCGCAGCGAGCACGGGACATGGCTGCTGCCGCCGTCGCTGGCCCTGTGGATCCCCGCGCACGTCCCGCACGCCACAGCCTCCGAGGGTGACGCCGTCATGCGCGGCGCGTTCGTCGAACCGGGGAGCTGCCCGCACATCGCCTGGCGGGACCCCACGGTCGTCGCGGTCACCCCGCTTCTCCACGCGCTCGTCGTGCATCTGGACCGAACCGACCTGACACGGGAGGCCCGTTCACGTGCCGAGCTGGTGCTGCTCGACGAGCTGCGTCCGGTGCCGGTGACCAGTGTGGCCGTGCCCGAACCGCGCGATCCACGGGCGCGCGCGGTGGCCGAGGCGCTGCGGGCCCGCCCGGCGGACGGACGGGCCCTCGCCGCGTACGGCGCTCAAGTCGGCGCCAGCGCACGGACGTTGGCGCGGCTCTTCGTCGCGGAGACCGGCCTCGGCTTCGGCCAGTGGCGCGAACGGCTACGGATGCAGGCCGCGTTGCCGTACCTGGTCGAGGGGCTGCCGGTGGAGTCCGTGGCACGGCGGGTCGGGTACGCCTCGGCGAGCTCCTTCACGGCGGCGTTCCACCGGGTGGTGGGGGTGACACCGAGGCAGTACTTCCCGCGCTAGCCGACAGCCGCAGCCACCAACTCGGCGGTCTCGGCGACCAGTTGGTTGTCGTACGGCGCGTCGGGCAGCGTCGGCTTGGTGGTCAGGACCGCGAGGACGACCGGGTCACCGGCCTGTGTCCAGGCGATGCCGACATCGTTGGCGGTGCCGTAGTCGCCGCTGCCCGTCTTGTCGGCGATCGTCCAGGTCGCGGGGAGTCCGGCGCGGAAACGGGCGGCGCTCGTCGTGTTGTTGAGCAGCCAGGCGGTGAGCCGGTCGCGGTCGGGGCGGCGCAGGGCGTCGCCGAGGACCAGCCTGCCGTACAGTCCGGCGATCGCGCGCGGGCTGGTGGTGTCGGTGATCCGGTCCGGCTCGGCCGAGTTGAGTTCGGTCTCCCAGCGGTCGAGGCGGGTGACGGGGTCGCCGAGGGAACGGGCGAAGCGGGTGATCGCGGTCGGGCCGCCGAGCTCGCGCAGGAGCAGATTGCCGGCGCCGTTGTCGCTGTAGCGGATCGCCACGTCGGCGAGCTGCTCGACCGTCATGCCGTCGGCGAGGTGCGCCCGAGTCCGGTCCGAACCGTCGACGAGATCGGCCTCCGTGTAGTGCACGACCTTGTAGAGGATCTCGCCGTGCCGGTCCAGGTCGCGCAGGACGGCCGCTGCGGCGAGGGTCTTGAACACCGAGCACATCGGGAAGAGTTCGTCGGCACGGTGCACGACGGTCTTCCGCGTACCGAGGTGGTGCGCGAACACCCCGACGCGGGCGGTGTGTTGCTCTTCGAGGGCGGCCAGACGCGCGGAGACGTTGGTGCCGGTGGATGCCTGCGCGGGGGTGGCGCCGGCGAGGAGGGCCGCGGTGGTGGCGGCACCGGCGGCGAGGAGACCGCGGCGGGTCGTCGCAGGGGTCGTAGGGGTCGTAGGGGACTGTTCGGAGCCTGAGATCACGCTCTCCCTTGTTCGGTCTGCGTCGACGACCGGTCGGTTCCCGTCGACGATCTCTCCGTCACTACCATGCCCACTGTGAATCTTCAGGAGCTGATGGCGGAGCAGACGAGTCTTCGTGATGTCCCGGCGGTAGCGGCAGGTTCATCGGTGGCGGGCGCACGCACGAGGGCCGGTCGCGGTGACGGCGGAGTCGTGTTTCCGTATCGCGTCGCTGACGAAGGTCCTCACCTCCGCGGCGCTGGTCCGCACGTTGCGGGACAAGGGCGTCCCGTTGGCCACACCCGTCGTCGAACTGCTTCCCGGCCTCGCGCCGGACTGGCGGGCCGACGAGAGCCTCACCGTCGAGCAGATCCTGGGACAGGTCTCCGGCCTGCGCGAATCGGTGGACGCGGCAACCGTGACGGCCCTGGGCGACGGGGACGGCGCGCTCCTGGAAGCCGCCCGGCTCGTGGTCCGGGCCGGGAACGAGCGGGAGCCGGGCGAGCGGTGGTCCTACTACAACGGCAACTACTTCCTGGCCGGCTCGCTCCTCGCGGCCCTGAGCGGCACGACCTTCGAGAGCGCGTTGCGGGGAAACCTCCTCGACCCCTGGGGCCTCACGCGGACAGGTTTCGACACCCCGGCGGCGTCCGTCACCGGATGGAACGGCACGACGGAACTCCCGCTGTCCGGCTATCCGCGCACCCGCCGGCCCAGCGGGGGCCTGTGGTCGTCGGTGTCGGACCTCCTGGCCGTCGGCGAGGGCCTGCTGGCCGACCGGGCTCTCCTGGCGGAGATCGGCCGTCCGCGCACCCGGTCCGACGACCCCATGACATACGGGCTCGGCTGGGCCCTGGGACGGTCTGGCCAGATGTATCTCAACGGACGGCTGCCCGGCTACCGGGCCGCCATGGTCCTGGTCCCGGACCGGGACTACGTGAGCGTGGCCCTCGCCGGCCAGGGGACCGCACTGCCCGCCCTGGCACGGCTGCTCAGCGACATGCAGCAGCCTCTGACCGGGGACGACATCGCCGGGGCGGTCGACGGCTTCGCCGCCTGAGACCTCGTCGGCGCGGCGCCGCGGTCACAGGGCGAGGGTCATGAGGAGGCGGTGCTCGTCCGGCCCGAAGTAGTCCCGCTGGACGCCCTCCTCGGAGGAGAACCCGAGTGAGCGGTACAGCATGATCGCCGCCGCGTTGGTCGGTTCCACCGTCAGGCGCACCTGGTGGACGTGTTCCGCGCGCAGTCGGCGCAGGGCCTCGACCATCAGGCGCCGGCCCAGCCCGTGGCCCTGCTGGTGGGGTGTGACGGCCAGGCTCATGATCCAACTCACATAGCCGTCCGAGGTGTTCACGAACAGGATGTAGCCCAGCAGCGCCTCGCCGTCGTCGAGGACGAGGATGCGGTCGCCGTGGATGTCGTAGAGCTGACGGACCACGAAGACGGGGTACGGCTCCTCGGGGAAGGCCTCCCTGTCGACGCGGAGGAGTTCGGGGAGATCGGCCTCGGTGATGCCTCTCAGGGTCAGGTGCCGGTCGCCGCGGTCGGCCAGGAACGCCTGGTCAGCGCGGCGGCCCAGGGAAGAGGAACGTTCCTCCGGAAAAACCGTCATGCTGCCTCCTGGGGGGAGCGGGTCACGTGGGTGCCGCGACACTCGTACGAGTGGTGCGGGTTTGATCTCTCTATATTTCCGGCATCTTCGACTGGTTTCCGAACATCTTGGGCGGGGTAATCCGGCAGTTCAAGGCCGATTCTGGTCGCAAGAATACATTCGCGACGATGCGCCCCCTGTGCGCCCCCGGTGGCCGGTCTGCGATGGCGCGATATCGCCGCAACGAGTCTTGGGTGTTGGTACCGTGAGTAAATGAGCGCGAGATCTTCGGGGGACACCCAGGTGATGAATGCTGACGTCTCCTGGGAAGCATTCGACTCGACGGCTTACGTCGAGCACAACTACCGCTACCTGCAGCCGGAGGACGAGGAGATCCTGCATATCATCCGGGATCATTTCGGCGGTCATTTCCGGAAGCAGGACGTCGGCCCGGTTTCGGGTATCGACGTGGGCGCGGGTGCCAATCTCTACCCCGCGTTCGCCCTGATGCCGTGGTGCGACGAGGTCACGCTCGTCGAGCGCTCGCCCGCGAACGTGAAGTACCTCCGGGGCCAGCTCGACAACTACCGCCCGAACTGGGACCAGTTCTGGCGTGTCCTGGGCGAGCACAAGGCCTACGGCGAGTTCCCCATCGACCCGCGTCAGCAATTCCGCAAGGTCGTCAAGGTCGAGCAGGGCAACATCTTCGATCTTGAGCGGTTCGGCCCCCCGCGGTCCGCCGGGACGATGTTCTTCGTCGCCGAGTCGATGACCACTTCCTACGAGGAGTTCACCCTGGGTGTCGCCTGCTTCATGCGCGCACTGGCCCCAGAGGCACCCTTCGCCGCAGCTTTCATGGAACATTCGAAGGGTTATTACACGGGAAAGAACTTCTTTCCGGCGTGCGACGTGGGAGAATCGGAGGTGCGTGCGAGTCTCGAACCATTCGCGGATGACTTTGAGGTGCACCGGCTCGAAGCCAAGGACCGGGTACGTGACGGATATTCCGGAATGATCCTCTCCTATGGCTGGCGCGGGAATTCGGACGCACATGTTCCGGTCGGCTGATCGAAGCGACCGGGCCGATCGGGCCGATCGAAAATGATCGGTGAGTCGTCACAACAGAAGAGGGACATTCCTCGACTGATGGCAGTGCGGTCTGTGTGAGGGGCATGGAATGCAGATCAAGCCGCGCCAGCATCTGCTGGACATCTGGCAGGCGGTCGCCCGCCACTCCTTCGAGGACGGCGCGTGGGCGTGGGGCAAATGGGGCGGGGAGAGCAGCGTCGCCGACGCCGAGCGCCTGCTCTGTCTGCTGTACCCGGCGACCGAACTGCCGTCGTTCCGGCTGGACGACCCCGACACCACCCAGAGCGACGTCCAGCAGTCGCTGAAGAAGGCGGGCGGACGGCAGGACATCCCGGCCAACCTCGTGACGGCCGCCGCCGAGTTCATGCACACCCACAGGGACGACAAGCGGCCCACGTTCGCGGGCGGTTACTACTTCCAGTCCCGGGACACGGAGAAGGACCTCACCGAGGAACAGCGCCAACTCGGCGTCACGGACTCGTTCTCCATGTCCATCACGCTCTGCCTGGCACTGCTCGGCTTCCTCAAGGTCTACGAGTCCAAGACCCGCCGCTCCGACATGCAGGAGACGATCAGGGAACTGAAGGCCGCGACCAGCAACCGGCTCACCGCCGCCATGGTGAGCCTGCTGCGCTCGTTCACGGTCAACATCTACGACACCGAGTCCTCCCAGGGCCAGACACTCTGCGAACTCCTCGGCCAGGGACGGCTGTCGCAGCGTCAGGTGCTGGAGAACTTCCAGAAGCGGTTCAGGCCGCTGCGCGCCGCCATCATCGAGAGCTTCATCCTCGGCGTCGACGTGCAGGAGGCACTCAAGGACGAGAGCCAGCTCTTCGAGTGCGGCTGGGCCTGGAGCCTGGTCCGGGACGCGCCCGAGGTGGAGACCGACGAGGACATCGGGGCACAGCCCGTCGGCGTCGCCAACCCGGTGCCGTACCTGTACTTCACCGTGGTCGCCCTCGACGGCATCCAGGACCTGTTCTCCGACCGCACCCTGACGCTCGGCCTCCTCAACGCCGAGCAGCAGAAGCTCGCCGAGGCGCTGCGGCTGCGCTGGGAGATCACCCAGCAGTACTGGTCGCGCATCGCCCGCTTCGACCGCGAGCGCTGGCCGCTGGAGGACATCCCCTGGCGTACGACGGGACAGCGGCTGGAGTCCGAGTACTTCTCCCTCTCCGTCGCGGCCATCCTCGTGCACGACCTGATGCGCCGCCGGGCCACCGACGACGACCTGACCCGCACGGTCACCGTCATGGAGCGCCTCGCCGAACGCGGCCGTATCACCAGCCGGATGACCCGCGACGACCCCATGATCCAGCTGCACAGCCCGGGAGTCACCCTGCCGTTGCAGGGCGGCGGCACCATCGGTCCGCCGATGAACTGGACGATGAGCGACTTCTCGGCCCAACTCCTCAAGCGGACCGTCCAGTTGTGCACGCTCTCCCGCAACCTCTCCGCGCACGACCGGCTGCTGAGGCTGGCCGAGGACATCTTCGGCCATGTGTGGCGGCGCCGCATGGGCGAGGGCGAGGGCTCCGGACTCTGGGACAACGTGCACGCCGCCTACCCGGGCACCTCCCTCACCGAGGGGCCGGTGTCCTGGAGCATCACCGAGCGGGTCACCGAGGTGATGGTCCAGGTCCACAGCATGTACGCGCAGCCCCCGATCCGCAGCCTCGAACTCACCGAACTGGCAAAGGCGTTGCTCTCCGAGTCCACCCACCTCCTCGGCAACGAGCAGATGGCCCCCGCGCCGAACTCCGACGGAAAACGCGGTATGCAACTCAGGGGAATCGAGGTCAAGTTACGCCGCGCCCGCGACCTGATCGACGAACAGCCCGGCACCGCCTACGCGTTGACGCTCGAAGTGCTCGGCCAGCTCGACGCACTCGCCCGGGCCCGCGCCGCCGCGGTCCAGGGAGTGTGAACCGTGCTGATCTTCGCGGCCTCCGACAAGGGCGGCACCGGCCGCTCCGTGACCAGCGCCAACCTCGCCTACCAGCGGGCGCTGACCGGCGACGACGTCTGCTACCTGGACTTCGACTTCGGCTCGCCCACCGCCTCTGCGGTCTTCGACGTGCCCGACGCCCGCCAGGCCGCCGAGGACCGCGGGCTGCACTCGTATCTGATCGGCGAGATCAGTGAACCGGTCAGGATCGACGTCTGGGCCGACACCGAACACCGGGTGCTGCGCAACCAGCCGCCCGGAGCCGGCCGGCTGATCCTGATGCCCGGTGACCTCAGCGGCGGCGAGTTCGCCACCACCGGGGACAATCTGCGCCGCTGCGTGGACCTGCTGCTGCGCCTCAACGGCGAGTTCGACCTGATCGTCGTCGACCTCAGCGCCGGCCGCAGCTACGCCGTCGACATGGCGCTGGCGGCCACCGCACAGCGGGAGTTGAGCGGTGTCGAGGCCCGCTGGCTGGTCTTCCACCGCTGGACCCGCCAGCATGTGGAGGCCGCGGCGAGCCTGGTCTTCGGCAAGCGCGGCATCGTCGCCGGCGGGGTCGCCCGCGGGCACGACGAGGACACGCTGCGCGGCGCCATCCGCTTCGTCCGGGCCGCCGTACCCGATCCCGAGTCGGCGCTGTGGTCGCAGGCCACCCCCACCCAGTCGGCGTGGATGGAGCAGTGCGACCTCGAACTGAAGCAGCTGGCCTCGCACCACGGCATCGGCTACAGCCAGGTCCTCGGCTCCATTCCGCTGGAACCGGTCCTGCAGTGGCGCGAGCAGCTGATCACCGACGAGGACGTGCTCGACAGCCAGATCGCCACCATGGAGACCTGGCAGGCGCTGAGCGACCTGGCCGGGCGGCTCACCGACGACAAGCACTGGGAGCAGGCGTGACCGAGGCCGTGTTCCGGGAGACCACCGCGGACCCGCGTACCCAGTCCGTGCCCCTGGCCCATCTCTCACTGGAGCTGGGCCACCTCTACATGGAGGACTTCGAGGCGGGCCCCGAGCGGCTGCGCGAGCACTTCGCCGAGGTACGGATCTGGGTGGACGCCGCCCGCGCCTCCGCGGCCCGCCGGATCGGCGGCAAACGCCCCCGCGTCAGCACCTGTTTCCTGATCGACGACTACTTCACCCGCTTCTCCACCCCCGCCGAACTCATCCCGCTGGTCCTCGAAGAGGCAGCGAAGGCCGGGCTCGTCATCGACTACCTCGCCCGCGAGTCGGGGTGCGCGGTCGCCGACCGGATCGAGCCGGCCGAGTCCGTCATGCACCGCCTGGTGGAGTCGCCGCCGCCGGGCAGCCACGGCTCCCGGCCCCCCGTCGGCCAGACCGGCTGGCTCGCCAACGGCCGGCGCACCGCCCCCACCCGCAGCGCCCTCGCCGAGATCACCGCCTGGCAGCCGCCGCAGGAGACCGCGGCCCGCAACCACTCGGTCTTCATGGACGTCGAGTTGTGGTCCAAGACGGACGACGGCCGGCTCTGGTCCTGCCCGTTCCTGGCCGCCGTATGGCAGTTGGCCCGCCTGGGCCTGCTACGGCACCTGGGCGAGCCCGTGCTGACCCCGCGGCCCTGGACAGGCGGGGACTTCCCCCGTGACTGGGACCGGCTGCCGCCGCTGCTCAAACTCAGCGACTCCCGGGTCGCGTTCAGCGCCTACCGCACCTGCACGCTGATGCCGAACCGGTTCCTCGCCGTGGAGGACGCCGTACGGCTCATCCTCGACCAGGTGGACGTCGACTCCGGCGCGCTCGAACAGGTCGCCGAACGGTCCAGGAGCGAGGGCATCGAGGTGCCGGAGGCGGTGGCACAGCGCGCGACCTACGTCTTCTACGAGGAGCCCACCCACTCCAACTCCCCCTTACCCGAAGGGACATGACATGACGGCACTCGGCAGGCCGGCGCGTCCGGTCCTCGCCTGCGGTGAGGTGCGCACCTGTCTGCTGCCGTCCTTCCAGTCCCTCGACGGCCGGGCCGCCGCCCAACTGCTGCGGCTGCGCGCCGACGAACACGTCCGGGTCTCCGAGCGGCCCAACCTGTACGCCCTCTCGCCCGAGATCCTGACCGGAGTGGACTGCCGGCTGCCCACCGCGAACGGCGCCAAGGTCCGGGCCGTCGGCACGGTCACCGCCCGCGCGGCGCTCACCGAGGGCCGCGTCCTGCAGGCCACCGCCTACTTCGGCGCCCCCGCCGAGGGCCCCGACGTACGCCGTCCCTGGGGGCACTACCTGGTACGGCCCGGGATGGTCGAGCCGTTCGGGAAACTGCCCGTACAGGCCACCGCGGACGGTGTGCTCCGTGGTGCCGGACGCGGCGAACTGGACCTGGGGGCGATCGCCGAGGAACTGCTGGCGCAGCTCGTGCGGCATCCGCTCCTCGACCACAAGGCACCCTTCAAGTCCCGCCGCACACACCTGCGTTGGGCCGCGCGGCAGGCGCCCGAGAACGGCGGCCCCTCGCTGGACCGCTTCACGCTCGCCGAGGACGGACTGCGGACCGTCGAACTGCGCGTGCCGGAGAACGTACCGGCCGCCGCGGTCGCCGGGCTGTGCGAAGACCTCGCGCTGCACGACTGGCTTTTGACGACCGTCGTCCACATGCTGGAGCACAGCAGGCTCGGAGCGGCGGACGGGCCCGCGGCGGTCCTGGCCCTGCGCCCGGCCGTCGATCATCTGCTGCATCTGTGGATGCCGCGCGCGCACGTGGACCGCACGCTGGGTCACCTCTGGGACGTACTGGAGCGGGAACCGGGCTTCAGTCGCCAGTGGGAGAACCTTCGCCAGCGTATCCGGGACCAACTGGCCATACAGGCCATTCCGTTGCTGCACCAGGCACTGAGCACAAGCTGACGGGGCGGCACGTACCGCATTTCCGACGGGGGAGGCTCGACATGAACGGAGCGACGACAACAGGAGCAGGCGGGCTACGGTCCGTACCGCAACAGGGCCAGGACCAGCGCAGATCGAAACTGTTCCTCAAGACGCTGTTCGCGATATTAGCGGGCGGCGCCGCCTTCTTCGTGACCAACGTCCTGAACGAGGACAACGGCGCCCTGTGGCAGTGGACGATGTCCATCGTCCTCGGCAGCGCGACACTGATCGTGCAGCTGCTGGTGGACTTCGGTGAGCGTCTTGAGGCCGTCCAGGAGAGCCAGAAGCGCCGCATCCGGGACATGCGGGACAGCCTGTCCGCCCATCATGTGGAGATGCGGGCGGCGGTCGACGAGAGCTTCGCGAAGATCAACGCCGCGACGGAGCTGTACAGCAAGGTCGACGGCTCCGTGCTGCGCTCGGACGAGGTGACCCGGCTGGTGCTGGGCTACACGAAGGTCGGCGAGCAGGGCGCGGACATCGTGAAGGCCTTCGCCGAGGAGGAGTTGGGCCGGCTCGCGCTGCTGATGGAGAACCTCGGCAACCGTACGGCGGACTGCCCCGGTGAGAACCACGAGTGGCTGATCGATCTCACCAGGTGCGTCAAACGGACGCTCTACGCCACCAGTACGTCCGTGGACCGCGACTTCTGGTCGAGCGAGCCCGCGCGGCGCTATCTGGCCGCCCAGGAGACGGCCATCAAGTCACGGCGGGTGCAGATCCGGCGCGTGTTCCTCGTCGACGAGGAGTCGGAGGTCACCCGCGACCTCCGCGAACTCTGCGAGCGGCACCGCAAGTTCGGGATCGACGCGCGGATCGCGGTCCGGACCCTGCTGGAACCCACCGCCCAGATGAACTCGCTGAACGACTTCATCATCTTCGACGGCGAACTCTCCTACGAGACCGAGCCCGACATCCACGTCATGCCGGCCAAGACGACCCTGAAGATGACCCGCGAACACGTGGAGGAACGCGTCAACCGCTTCGACGTCCTGTGGGAGGCGACGGAACCGACCCCCGACAGCGCACCGGACCCGGCGGCGGACGGCGGCGGGACGGTCACCCGCCCCGCCGATCCACTGCGACAACCATGACCACCACCCACACCATGTCGACCGTGGTCGTACGTCTCCGGGCCGATGACCGGGGCCCTCCCGCGCTCCTACGATCGCGGTATGCCCGCCACACCGACCCGGCCTCTGCTCAAGCGCGTGCCGCCGGTCGCCTGGACGGCCGTGCCCTGGATCTACGGCACGCTGTTCGCGATCCGGGCCTTCTTCCACCTCCCCCTCATGCCGACCGATCCCTTCCCGCCCACGCCGGACGGCTGGGTGCTCATCGCGTCGGGCAGTGTCCTCGCCCCGGCCGGATGCGCGCTGCTGCGCCGCCGCCCGCTGCCGGCGTTGGGGCTGCTGCTCGCGGGGACGTACGCCGTGACGCTGGGCCTGAACGGGCTGACCGTGGGCCTGGTCCACTACGCGGCGATCGACATCGCTGTCGGCTGGATCGCCACGACCGCCGACCGCCGCCGAAGCCTCACCGCCCTCGCCCTGGCGATCGCCGTCCTGCCCGCCCACCAACTCACCCGGACCGGTCTCGGCCGCCCCCTCCTCGCCGCCTATGACAACGGCCGGGGCGACTGGCAGAGCTGGTCGGTGCTCGTCCTCACGGCCGTCGTCGCCTGGCTGATCGGCAACTCCGTCCGGCAGAACCGCGTCTACGCCGAGCGGCTCACCACCCAGGCCGCGACCCAGGCCGTCACCGCCGAACGCCTGCGGATCGCCCGGGAGATGCACGACACCGTGGCCCACAGCATCGGCATCATCGCCCTCCAGGCGGGTGCGGCGGCCCGGGTCACCACCACCCAGCCGGAGGCCGCCCGGGAGGCGATGCGGGCGGTGGAGCACGAGGGCCGGGAGACGCTGGCCGGGCTGCGCCGCATGCTGGTCGCGCTGCGGGCGGCCGACAGCGAGCCGCCCGTCGCGGCCGCGGGCCTCGGCGACCTCGACCGCCTCGCCGCCACGACCACGGCGGCCGGGGTACGGGTCGAGGTGCGCCGCCGCGGTGAACCGCGTCAACTCCCGCCCGACATCGACCTGTCGGCCTTCCGCATCGTCCAGGAGTCCGTCACCAACGTCGTACGGCACGCGGGCACCCGCGCCTGCCGGGTCACCCTCGACTACCGCGCCGACGAACTCGCCCTGGAGGTCACGGACGACGGACGAGGCCACGAAACCGGCACCGGCACCGGCTTCGGGCTGGCCGGTATGCGCGAGCGAGTGGCGCTGCTGCACGGGGAGTTCACGGCCGCACCGCGTCCCGAGGGCGGCTTCCGGGTCGCGGCCCGCCTGCCCGCACCGGCGACGGCGGCCCGATGAACGGCCCCGTCCGCGTGCTCCTCGCCGACGACCAGCAACTCATCCGCACGGCACTGCGCATGGTGATGGCCGACCTCGACGACATGGAGGTCGTCGGCGAGGCGAGCACCGGCGCCGAGGCGGTACGGCTCACGGCCGAACTCGCCCCGGACGTCGTGGTGATGGACATCCGCATGCCCGGGATGGACGGCATCGAGGCCACCCGCGGCATCACCACCGATCCGGCGGAGAACTCGGCGGCGGCCCGGGTCCTCGTCCTCACCACCTTCGACGACGACGACTACGTCTACGGCGCGCTGCGCGCCGGCGCGTCCGGGTTCCTGGTCAAGGACATGGCCCTGGACGACATCATCGGCGCGGTCCGCGTGGTGGCCGCCGGGGACGCCCTGATCGCCCCGAGCGTGACCCGGCGCCTGATCCGGCACTTCGCCTCGTCCCGCCCCGAACAGGCCACCGCCCGCCGCGAGTTGAGGGGCGTCACGGAGCGGGAACGCGAGGTGCTGACCCTGGTCGGCTCGGGGCTGTCCAACACGGAGATCGCGGCCGAGCTGTGCATCACCGTCGCCACCGTGAAGACCTATCTCACCCGGCTCTTCACCAAGTTGGACGCGCGCGACCGGGTCCAGCTGGTGATCCTCGCCTATGAGGCGGGACTTGTGTCCGTGAACTAGGTGACACCCCGTCGACAGACTCCTGCCGAGTGTAGGCGGAGCAAGGCACCCCGGAGAGGAGAAGCGTGAAACCCGGAAGGGGAGGGGAGCCAGGTGTGGGCACACTGCTCGGAGGCGGAGGACACCTTGAGGGAATCGTGGTCGGTGCCGTTGGTCGCCGGAGTTGTTCGGGTGCGAGGAGTGCGATGAAGCCGACTGTCGGATCGGTCGCCGTGGACACCCGGACCGGGAGAGTGGGCATCGTCATGGGCCACGAGGGACCCTACGTCCAGCTGCGGCCGTACGGCGGCGGACGGGAGTGGGACGCCGAACCGGCCGCCGTGCGCGACGCGACCCCGGCCGAGCGGCTCAGCGCGGCGACCGCGTACGCGAACGCCCGCAGCCGCGGCGAGGTGCCTTGAGGCACTGGTGCCCGGGAACGTCGTAGGGCCGCTGGGCCGTAGGGGACAATGGGAGCCATGAGTCTGTTCCGCGACGACGGCATCGTGCTGCGCACCCAGAAGCTGGGCGAGGCGGACCGGATCATGCTGCAGTCTCCCGGGGGCCGACCCCCGTACCCCCGGCAGAAAACCCGCGGGGGTGCCCGATGAGTCTCTTCCGGGACGACGGCATTGTCCTGCGCACCCAGAAACTCGGTGAGGCGGACCGGATCATCACGCTGCTCACGCGGGGGCACGGGCGGGTACGCGCGGTGGCGCGCGGGGTGCGGCGGACCAAGTCGAAGTTCGGGGCCAGGCTGGAGCCCTTCTCGCATGTGGACGTCCAGTTCTTCGCGCGGGGGAGCGAACTGATCGGCCGCGGGCTGCCGTTGTGCACCCAGAGTGAGACGATCGCTCCGTACGGTGGCGGGATCGTGAGCGACTACGCCCGCTACACCGCCGGTACGGCGATGCTGGAGACGGCGGAGCGGTTCGCCGACCACGAGGGCGAACCCGCCGTACAGCAGTATCTGCTGCTGGTGGGCGGGTTGCGGACGCTCGCCGGCGGGGAGCACGCGCCGCATCTGATTCTCGACGCGTTCCTGCTGCGGTCGCTCGCCGTCAACGGGTACGCCCCGAGCTTCGGAGACTGTGCGAAGTGCGGCATGGCCGGACCCAACCGGTTCTTCTCCGTGGCGTCCGGCGGCGTCGTCTGCGCGGACTGCCGGCCGGCCGGGAGCGTCGTACCCTCACCGCAGGCCCTCGAACTGCTCGGTGCGCTGCTCACGGGAGACTGGGAGACGGCGGACGCGTGCGAGGCACGGCATGTGCGGGAGGGGAGCGGGCTGGTCTCCGCCTATCTGCACTGGCATCTGGAACGCGGGCTGCGCTCGCTGCGGTACGTGGAGAAGTCGTAGGTCGTCGTAGGTCGTCGTAAGTCATAGAGGTCGTAGAGGGAGACGGGAACGTCATGGTTGTACGCGGGATCCTGGGGCGCCAGCGGCGTGAGTACAGGGCGCCGGAGCCGCACCCGTCGGGGGCCACCGCGCCGAAGCTGCCGGGTGAGCTGATTCCGAAGCACGTGGCGATCGTCATGGACGGGAACGGGCGGTGGGCGAAGCAGCGCGGGCTGCCGCGCACGGAGGGCCACAAGGTCGGCGCCGAGCGGGTGTTGGACGTGTTGCAGGGCGGCGTCGAGATGGGCGTCGGCGCGATCTCGCTGTACGCCTTCTCCACCGAGAACTGGAAGCGCTCGCCCGACGAGGTGCGCTTCCTGATGAACTTCAACCGCGACTTCATCCGCAAGACCCGCGACACCCTCGACGAACTCGGCATCCGGGTGCGGTGGGTGGGGCGTATGCCCAAGCTGTGGCGGTCGGTGGCGAAAGAGCTCCAGATCGCTCAGGAGCAGACCAAGAACAACGACGCGCTCACGCTGTACTTCTGCATGAACTACGGCGGCCAGGCCGAAATCGGCGACGCCGCACGGGCGTTGGCGGAGGACGTGAAGGCCGGCAAGCTCGACCCGTCGAAGGTCAACGAGAAGACCCTCGCGAAGTACCTGTACTACCCGGACATGCCGGACGTGGACCTGTTCCTGCGCCCCAGCGGCGAGCAGCGCACCTCCAACTTCCTTCTCTGGCAGAGCGCTTACGCCGAGCTGGTTTTCCAGGACGTGCTGTGGCCGGACTTCGACCGCCGTGACCTGTGGCGCGCCTGCGTCGAATTCGCCCAGCGGGACCGGCGGTTCGGCGGCGCGGTACCGAACGAGAAGCTGCTCGCGATGGAAGCGGCGATGCGGGGGCGGCCCGAGGAGGGCTAGACACTACGGCTACGATCCCGCCTCATGGACATGGGGCGGGATGACGTGACAGGGCGAGTGGTCGAGCTGGAGTTCCGGCCGGTCGTCGAGGACTTCGCGGCGGCGCTGAGAGCGCGCAGAAGCGTCCTCCCGTCGACGCGAAGACAGCGCTGGCTGCTGGTGATCGGGGTCTTCTGCATCGCCATGGCGACCGTGACCTCACTGAACAAGGGCGAGTCGATACCGATCCCCATGATCGCCGGCGCGTGCGCCGTGGTGTTGCTGGTGGTGTTCATGCCCCGGATCCAAGCCCGCCAGTTCCAGCGCCTCGCCCAGCAGCGGGGCGTGATCCGGGTCACCGTGACGGACGTCGGGGTCACCGTGGCCGGCGACGACTCGTCCACCTCGCTCCAGTGGACCGTGCAGCCCCGCTACCGGGAGACGGCGGACGGCTTCTACATGTTCAGCCCTGAGAAGAACGCCGCCAACTTCACGATGCTGCCCAAGCGCGGCCTGCGGGACCCCGCCGACGCGGACCGGCTGCGAGAGATCCTCGACGCCCACCTCAGCCGGGTCTAGGCCGCAGGGCCTATCCGGCCGCCGCCGCGCACTCCGCGCACGTGCCGAAGATCTCCACCGTGTGGGCCACGTTCACATAGCCGTGTTCCGCCGCGATCGCCTCCGCCCACTTCTCGACGGCCGGGCCCTCGACCTCGACCGCCTTGCCGCAGACGCGGCAGACGAGGTGGTGGTGGTGATCGCCGCTGGAGCAGCGGCGGTAGACGGACTCGCCCTCGTCGGTGCGCAGGACGTCCACCTCGCCGGCGTCGGCGAGGGACTGGAGCGTGCGGTAGACCGTGGTCAGGCCGACCGAGTCGCCCTTGTGCTTGAGCATGTCGTGCAGTTCCTGGGCGCTGCGGAACTCGTCCACCTCGTTGAGCGCCGCCGACACGGCGGCACGCTGGCGGGTGGATCGTCCCTTCACGGGCGGGCCGGCCGTCGTCACCGTTGCCTCCTCACGTCTGCACTTTGCCGGGCCATTGTGCCAGCCCGGACTGTGCTTGGTCAGACGCCGACCTCGTCGGCGGCCCCCCGGGTGGCTGGAATCACGCACTCCACCGGGTCTCCGGCGGGCCGCGCGGCGGCCGCCGCCCGGGCCCGGCGGCGGGCGAGCGGGGTCGCGAGGGCGGTGAGCGCGATGAATGTGCCGATGGTCAGGAGCACGATCGTCGCGCCGGGCGGGACGTTCTGGTAGTACGAGGTGACCGTGCCGCCGATGGTCACGCTCACGCCGATCGCCACCGCGATCACGAAGGTCGCGGCGAAGCTCCGGCTCAGCTGCTGGGCGGCGGCCACCGGGACCACCATCAGCGCGGACACCAGCAGCAGTCCGACGACCCGCATCGCGACGGTCACCGTGACGGCCGCCGTGACGGCCGTCAGCAGGTTCAGCGCGCGCACCGGCAGCCCGGTGACCCGCGCGAACTCCTCGTCCTGGCTGACCGCGAACAGCTGCCTGCGCAGCCCCAGCGTGACGACCACCACGAAGGCGGCGAGCAGACAGATCGCGGTCACGTCGGACTGCGAGACCGTCGACAGCGATCCGAAGAGGTACGACGTGAGGTTCGCGTTGGAGCCCGTGGGCGCGAGGTTGATGAACATCACGCCGCCGGCCATACCGCCGTAGAAGAGCATCGCGAGGGCGATGTCGCCGCGGGTCTTGCCGTACCAGCGGATCAGTTCCATGAGGATCGCGCCGAGCACGGAGACCCCGGTGGCCATCCAGACCGGGGAGGTGTTCAGGAGGAAGCCGAGGCCCACGCCCGTCATGGCGACGTGGCCGATGCCGTCGCCCATGAGGGCCTGGCGGCGCATGACGAGGTAGATGCCGACGGCGGGGGCGGTGATGCCGACCAGGACGGCGGCGAGCAGGGCCCGCTGCATGAAGGCGTAGTTCAGGAAGTCCATCAGCTCAGCAGTCCTGTGTGGAGCGGCTCGTGCGGGTGTACGTGGTCGTGGCCGGGCAGCGCGTGCTGGCCCAGCGCGCGCGGCGGCGGGCCGTCGTGCTGCACGCAGCCGTCGCGCAGGACGACCGCGCGGTCGATCAGGGGCTCCAGCGGGCCGAGTTCGTGGAGCACGAGCAACACCGTTGTGCCCTCGGCGACTTGGCGGGACAGGGTGTCCGCGAGCACCTGCTGGCTGGCCAGGTCGACGCCCGCCATCGGCTCGTCCATGATCAGCAGTTCGGGTTCGGCGGCGAGCGCGCGGGCGATCAGCACCCGCTGGTGCTGGCCGCCGGACAGCGCGTTCACCGAGTCCTTGGCACGGTCGGCCATGCCGACCAGCTCCAGGGCGTGCCGTACGGCCGCGTGGTCCGCCTTGCGCAGCAGGCCGAAGCGGGTGCGGGAGAGGCGGCCGGAGGTGACGATCTCGGTGACCGTGGCGGGCACTCCGCCCGCGGCCGTGGTGCGCTGCGGTACGTACCCCACACGCCGCCAGTCCCGGAAGCGGGCCCGGTCCGTGCCGAACAGCTCGATCTCGCCCTCGCTGAGGGGGACTTGGCCGATGATCGTGCGGATCGCGGTCGACTTGCCGGAGCCGTTGGCGCCGAGCAGCGCGACGACCTCACCGCGGTGCACGGTGAGGTCGATGCCGCGCAGGACGGGGCGCGAGCCCAGCTCGGCGCGGACTCCGCGCAGCGATATGACGGGCTCGCCCATGACGTCCTCCGTAACGGTCACTTGGTTCCCAGCGCGGTCTGCAGCGCCTTGAGGTTGGCCCGCTGGACCGAGAAGTAGTCCGTGCCGCGGGACTTCTTCGTGATGCCCTCGATGGGGTCGAGGACGTCGGTCTTCAGATGCGCGTCGGCGGCGACGGTCTTCGCGGTCTTGTCGCTGACGAGCGTCTCGTAGAACACGGTGGTGACGCCGTCGGCCTTGGCCATCTTCTCAAGGTCCTTGACCCGCTCGGCACTGGGCTCCGACTCGGGGTCGAGGCCGTTGATGGCCTCCTCGGTGAGGCCGTAGCGCTCGGCGAGGTAGCCGAAGGCGGCGTGGGTGGTGATGAACACCTTGGTCTTCGTGTTCGCCAGCCCGGCCTTGAACTCCGTGTTGAGCGCGTTCAGCTTCTCGACCAGGGCCGCGGTGTTGGCCTTGTAGTCGGCCGCGTTGTCGGGGTCGGCCTTCTCGAAGGCCTTGCCGACGCCCGCGGCGACCTGGGCGTAGCGCACCGGGTCGAGCCAGATGTGCGGGTCGAGGCCGGCCAGTTCCTCGTTCTTCGAGGTGTCGTGGGAGGCCGCGTGGCCGCCGACCTCGTTGCCGTGCTTCTCCAGCGTGGTCAGGGAGGCGGCGTCGATCTTCGTCCTGGGCCCGGACTGGCTCACCGCGTCGTCGACGGCGGGCTGGAGGTTCTTGAGGTAGAGCACGGCGTCGGACTCGCCCAGCGCGGCGGTCTGCTGCGCGCTGATCTCCAGGTCGTGCGGCTCCTGGCCGGGCTTGGTGAGGCTGGTGACGTGGACGTGGCTCCCGCCGATCTGCTCGGCGAGGTACTGCATCGGGTAGAACGACGCGACGACGTCGAACTTGTCGGTCTGGGCTGCCGCCGCGCTGTCGGAGCAGGCCGAGAGGGTCCCGAGGCCGAGGGCGGTGGCCGCGGCTATCGCGATCCCGGATATGTGGCGTCGTCGTACGTTCATGACAGTCATTTTCAACTGAGATGGAAACCGTTGTCAACAAGGTTCGAGTACGGAACCGATTTGATACGGAGGTAGGAGGCGCCGGTAACCTAAGTCATTCGCCGCCGTCCATTCGTCATGAAGAGAGCATCGTGGCCGCCGACAAGATCGACACCATCGTCAGCCTGAGCAAGCGCCGTGGCTTCGTATTCCCCAGTAGTGAGATCTACGGTGGCCAGAAGGCCGCCTGGGACTACGGACCCCTGGGTGTCGAGCTCAAGGAGAACCTGAAGCGCCAGTGGTGGCGCTACATGGTGACGTCGCGCGAGGACGTGGTCGGTATCGACTCGTCCGTGATCCTGGCCCCCGAGGTGTGGGTCGCCTCCGGCCATGTCGCCACCTTCTCGGACCCGCTGACCGAGTGCACCTCCTGTCACAAGCGGTTCCGCGCGGACCACCTGGAGGAGGCGTACGAGGCCAAGCACGGCCGCGCCCCCCAGAACGGCCTTGCCGACATCAACTGCCCCAACTGCGGCAACAAGGGCCAGTTCACCGAGCCCAAGGAGTTCTCGGGCCTGCTCTCCACCCACCTGGGCCCGACGCAGGACACCGGCTCCATCGCCTACCTGCGCCCCGAGACCGCCCAGGGCATCTTCACCAACTTCGCCCAGGTGCACGTCGCTTCGCGCAAGAAGCCGCCGTTCGGCATCGCGCAGATGGGCAAGTCCTTCCGCAACGAGATCACGCCCGGCAACTTCATCTTCCGCACCCGCGAGTTCGAGCAGATGGAGATGGAGTTCTTCGTCAAGCCGGGCGAGGACGAGAAGTGGCAGGAGTACTGGATGGAGCAGCGCTGGAACTGGTACACCGGCCTGGGCATGCGCGAGGAGAACATGCGGTGGTACGACCACCCCAAGGAGAAGCTCTCCCACTACTCCAAGCGCACCGCCGACATCGAGTACCGCTTCCAGTTCGGCGGCAACGAGTGGGGTGAGTTGGAGGGCGTCGCCAACCGCACCGACTACGACCTCACCGCGCACTCCAAGGCCTCCGGCCAGGACCTCGTCTACTACGACCAGGAGGCCCAGGAGCGCTGGACGCCCTACGTCATCGAGCCCGCCGCCGGTGTCGGCCGCGCGATGCTGGCGTTCCTGCTCGACGCCTACGTCGAGGACGAAGCCCCCAACGCCAAGGGCAAGTTGGAGAAGCGCACGGTGCTGCGCCTCGACCACCGCCTGGCCCCGGTGAAGGTCGCGGTGCTCCCGCTGTCCCGCAACCCCGAGCTGTCCCCGAAGGCCAAGGGCCTCGCCCAGGCGCTGCGGCAGAACTGGAACATCGAGTTCGACGACGCCGGCGCCATCGGCCGCCGCTACCGCCGCCAGGACGAGATCGGCACGCCGTACTGCGTGACGGTCGACTTCGACACCCTTGAGGACAACGCGGTGACGGTCCGCGAGCGCGACTCCATGAAGCAGGAGCGCGTGTCGCTGGACCAGATCGAGGGCTACCTCGCGGGTCGCCTGATCGGCGCCTAGCCTCAACTCCGTTCAAACGAAAGGCCGGACGAGCCGAGTGGCTCGTCCGGCCTTTCGCATGGGGGTCTCAACGCCCTTGCAGCGCCTTCACGTTGTCGCCGAACGTCCAGTTCTTCGAGCCGTCCCAGTTCAGCGACCAGGTCATCAGGCCCTTGAGATACGTGCCGTAGTGCCGCCAGGCCTGGGAGACCAGGGACGGGGTCATGTAGCCGCCGCCGGCGCCCGACTGGGCGGGCAGGCCAGGTACTTGCTTGTCGTACGGGACCTTGATCGTCGTACCCTGCACGACGAGGCCCTTGTTGAGGCAGTCGGTCTGGGCGGTGAAGCCCGCGACCGTGCCGGCCGAGTACGAGTCGCCGGAGCAGCCGTACAGGCTGCCGTTGTAGTACTGCATGTTGAGCCACCACAGGCGGCCGTTGTCCGCGTACTTCTTGACGATCGGCAGGTACGCGCCCCAGATCGAGCCGTACGTGATGCTGCCGCCGGTGACGTACGCGGTCTCCGGGGCCATCGTCAGGCCGAAGTTGGACGGCATCTGGGCGAGGATGCCGTCGATGATGCGGATCAAGTTGGCCTGGGATGTCGAGAGTTGGCCGATGTTTCCACTGCCGACCAGGCCGGTCTCGATGTCGATGTCTATGCCGTCGAAGTTGTACTTCTTCAGGATCGGGACGATCGTCGAGACGAACTTGTTCGCCACGGTGGTCGAGCTGAGGTCGATGCCCGCGGCCGCGCCGCCGATCGACATCAGGATCGTCTGGCCCGACGCCTTCGCCGCGCACATCTCGGCGGGCGTGGCCACCTTCACCCCGGCGTCCATGCCGTCCTCCCAGAGAGCCGTTCCGTCGGAACGGATCACCGGGAAGGCCGCGTTGATCACGTTGTAACCGTGCGTGGCGATCGCGGAGTTGGTGATCGGGGTCCAGCCGAAGGGCGGGTGGACGCCGTTGGACGAGCCGTCCCAGTTCTCCCAGTAGCCCTGGAGAACCTTGCCGGCCGGGCGGGACTTGACGGCGCAGGTGTCGGCCGCGGAGGCGGTGGGTGCGGTGGCGATCCCGAGGGGGACGACGAGGGCGGCCGCGGTCAGGGCGGCGGTGAGCAGGCGGCGGAGCATACGGGGCCTCCCGGTGGGGGTGCGGTGAGGTGTCGTAGGCATGACAGTGCTGGCATGAGAGTGCGCGTGGTCCAGACCTTTCGTCAAGAGGTATGGACCACTCCGGCGGCAGTAAAAGTGAGAGTTGGAATGACAGATATTGAAATCTGTCAGTTGTCATGCCAAGGTGGTCCGCATGACGATCCCCACGACCCCCCCGATCCCCACACGCTCGCTCGGCACCACCGGCCCCCGGGTCTCCGCCCTCGGCCTCGGCTGCATGGCCATGTCCTCCGCCTACGCCGAGGCCGACCGGACCGAGGCCATCGCGACCATCCACGCCGCCCTCGAAGCGGGCGTCACCCTGCTCGACACCGGCGACTTCTACACCATGGGCCACAACGAGATGCTGATCGGCGAGGCCCTGCGCGCCGCCCCCGCCGCCCGCCGCGAACAGGCGCTCACCAGCGTGAAGTTCGGGGCGCTGCGCGGTGCGGACGGTGCCTGGAACGGGTACGACGGCCGGCCCGCCGCCGTGAAGAACTTCGCCGCCTACTCCCTCCAGCGCCTCGGCGTCGACCACATCGACGTGTACCGGATCGCCCGGGTCGACCCCGACGTACCGATCGAGGAGACGGTCGGCGCGATCGCCGAACTGGTCGAGCAGGGCTACGTCCGGCACATCGGCCTCAGCGAGGCGGGCGCCGACACGATCCGCCGGGCCGCCGCCGTAGCGCCCATCGCGGACGTGCAGCTGGAGTACTCGCTGATCACCCGGGGCATCGAGGACCGCATTCTGCCGGCCACCCGTGAACTGGGCATCTCCGTCACCGCGTACGGCGTGCTGTCCCGCGGTCTGATCTCCGGGCACTTCGCCGCCGACCGGCAGCTCGGCGCGAGCGACTACCGGACGTACTCGCCGCGCTTCCAGGGCGACAACCTCCAGCACAACCTCGGCCTGGTCGAGCAGCTGCGGAAGCTCGCCGAACAGAAGGGCGTCACCGTCGCGCAGCTCGCCACGGCCTGGGTGCTGTCCCGGGGCGAGGACATCGTGCCGCTGATCGGCGCGCGGACCCCGGAGCGCCTGACCGAGTCGCTGGGCGCGCTGGACGTCGTACTGGACGCGGCCGACCTGGCCGCGATCGAGGCGGCCGTACCGGCGGACTCGGCGCTCGGCGAGCGCTACCCGGCCGCGGCGATGGCGCACCTCGACAGCGAGCACTGATCCGCATCCGGCCTGCGGGTACGGTCTTCCCCATGGCAGCGAGCGAGACCCTGACCGCCGAGCGCATCCTCGAAGTGACCGAGGAGGTGCTGCGCCGCCACGGCCCCGCGAAGGCGACCGTGGTGGACGTGGCCCGCGCGCTCGGCGTCAGCCACGGCACCGTCTACCGGCACTTCGGGACGAAGGCGGCGCTGCGCGAGGCGGTCACCAAGCGCTGGCTGGACCGTACGGCGTCGACGCTGGCGGGTTTCGTGGCGGAGGACCGCGGCCCGGAGGACCGGCTGCGGGCCTGGCTCGCGGGGCTGTTCGAGGCCAAGCGGCAGAAGGCGGGCGGCGATCCCGAGCTGTTCGCCACGTACTCGGTGCTCGCGGAGGACGCGGTCGACGTCGTCGGCGCGCACATCGACGAGCTGACCGGCCAGCTCACCGAGATCGTCCGGGCGGGCGTCGACGCCGGAGTCTTCACGGTCTCCGACCCGGCCGTCGCCGCCCGCACCGTCTTCCAGGCCACGGGCCGCTTCCACGACCCGTCCTACGCGCGGGAGTGGCTGAAGCCGGGCGTGGAGGCGGAGTTCGAGGCGATGGTGGAACTGCTGCTGCGCGGGTTGCGCGGCTGACGGCCTTCAGGCCGTGCACTCCCAGAACTCCCGCATCAGCCGCATCGGTGTCGGGCCCGTCATCGCCACCTGGGTCAGCAGGATCGTGACCGTGTCCGTCGGCGGGACGATGTGGGCCGTGGTGCCGGTGCCGCCGATCCAGCCGTAGCGGCCGGGGACGTTCCACGGGTCGATCGCGTCTACGTCGACCTGGCCGCCGTAGCCCCAGCCCTGGCCCTCCAGGAAGAGGGTCGCGGCCTCGCGCTGGGCGGCCGTGAGGTGGTTCGTGGTCATGCGGCTCACTGAAGTGGGGGAGAGGAGTCCCTGCCCGCCGGCCAGCAGCATGCGGGCGAACGCCAGCCAGTCGTCGGCCGTGGAGACCAGGGCCCCGCCGCCCGAGGGGAAGCGCGGGACGCGGCTGTAGTCGCCGTCCGGGGTGTCCGTGAGGCGCAGGGTGCCGTCCTCGGCCGGGGCGTAGGACGAGGTGAAGCGGTCGCGTTTCGAGGCCGGTACCTCGAAGCCGGTGTCCCTCATGCCCAGCGGTTCGAAGAACCGCTCCGCCAGGAGGTCGGGGAAAGCGCGGCCCGACACCCGGGCGGCCAGGATGCCCTGGAGGGCGGACGAGGTGCCGTAGAGCCAGGCCTCGCCCGGCTGGTGCAGCATCGGCACCTGGGCGAGTTGGCCGAGCCAGGTGTCCGGGTCCGGCCAGTCGCCGAAGGGGCGGCTGTGGTCCTGGATCGCGAACAGGGACTGCGCGGCGGGCAGTCCGAAGTCGGAGGGGAGTCCCCAGCCGGTGCGGAAGCTGAGCAAGTCCTCGACGGTGACCGGGCGTTCGGCCGCCACGACGTCGTCGACGGGGCTCGTGGGTGTGCGGACCACCATCGGCTTCGCCAGCTCCGGCAGCCACTCGGCCACCGGGTCGTCGAGCCCGATCCGGCCCTCGTCCACCAGCGTCAGCAGCGCCGCCGCCGTGATCGGCTTGGTGATCGACGCGATCCGGAAGATCGAGTCGCGGGCCATCGGCGCGGTGCCCTCGACGTCGGCGGAGCCGACGGCCACCACCTCGACGTCGTCGCCACGGGCCACCAGGCCCACCGCCCCCGGCACGGTGCCGTCGTCGACGGATCGCCGCAGGGTGTCGTGGAGAGAGTTCATCGGTCGGCCTTCCGGTCCGGGGAGTCGTATCGCATACGGTCATCTCGCATACGGTCATCTCGCATACGGTCGTGCCGCACACGCCGGATACGACTCCCCCCGCCCCGCGAACTCATCGCTGCCCGCTCAGCCGCCGGACGGATCCACCGTCGCCTGGTGCTCCTCCGCCAGATGCTCCTCCGCCTTCAGCCACGGCAGGAACTGCGCGCTCTTCTTCCAGCCGCAGGTGTCGCACACGATCATGCGCTGCGCGCCCTTGCGCTGCACGCGGACGACATGTTCCCGCCCGTGCTGGTCCCAGCGGCTCACCTTGCTCGTGTTGATCTGCAACATGCGCCTCGCCTCCGCTCAGGAGTCTCCGGCAAGGAGTGTGCAGCAAGACCAACATCAACGGGGCACAATTCACGGCGAGTTGTCCAAGCTGTGAACATGTCATCCCACTGTTCGTCCCGCGGTCAGCCGATCGTGCGCGGCAGCCGCAGGCTGAGCAGCCCGGTCAGCACCACACCCGCCAGCTGCACCAGCAGCGTGGTCACCAGCGCGTCCCGCATGCCCATGCCCGGGATCAGCGACAGGAACAGCGTGCCGAGGGTGGCCACGCCCAGCGCCAGCGCCGACTGCTGGGTGGTCACCATCACGCCGGCAGCAGCTCGACAAAGCCCAGGTCCGGCCAGGAGCGCCACGCGGCCAGCACGATCAGGCCCACGCCCACCCCCTGCACGACCGACCCCACCGCCACGACCCGGGTGCCGTACCGGGTCACCAGACGCGGCCCGGCCAGCGAGACGAGGAAGAAGGCCACGGCCATCGGGGCCAGCGCCAGGCCGGCCGCGACCGGGCCCAGGTCGGCGCCGCGCTGCAGCCCCACCGCGATCACGAACATGAACCCGGAGAAGCCGATCGACAGCGGCAGGATGATCGTCAGCCCGCGCCGCAGCGAGGTCAGCGCCAGCAGGCTCGGCGGCACCAGCGGCGTACGGCCCTGCCGGTCCGCCCGGCGCTCCACCGCGTAGAACGCGGACACGATCCCCGGGAACGCGGCCAGCGACAGCCACGTCCACAGCGGCCAGCCCGCCGCCCGGCCCTCGGTCAGCGGCACCAGCAGCGCCAGCAGCGACGCGGCCAGCAGGAAGGTGCCGGGCACGTCCACCGGCTCCGGGTGCTGCGAACGCGTCTCCGGTACGACCTTGGCGGCCAGGAACAGTCCTACGACGACCACCGGCACGTTCACTAGGAACACCGCGCGCCAGCCGGTGCCCCAGATGTCGGCGGCGACCAGGACCCCGCCGAGGATCTGCCCGGCCACCATGGCGAGGCCGGCCGTCGCGCCGTACAGGCCCATCGCCTTGGCGCGGCGCGGGCCCTGGGTCGCGGCCTGGATGGTCGCGAGCACCTGCGGGAGCATCGCGGCGGAGGCCGCGCCCTGCGCGATCCGCGCGGCGACCAGCGTCCAGGCGGTCGGCGCGAGCCCGCAGGCCAGCGAGGTCACGCCGAACGCGGCCATCCCGCCCAGGAAGAGCCGACGGCGCCCGAACAGGTCGCCGAGCCGGCCGCCGAGGACGAGCAGCACGGCGTACGAGACTCCGTAGCCGGCGACGACGAGTTCGAGGACGGCCTCGCTGGCCGAGAGGTCCTTGCC
>NZ_JAEQAZ010000279.1 GCF_016654115.1 Streptomyces sp. MBT53 | reverse complement strand
GACCCCCGGCCTATGCCTGCCCCCACGTCAACTCCACCGCATCCCCCTCCATCCCGTCCCCGAACACCACCAACTGCTCGGACTCAACGGTGAGTTGCAACCCCGCCGAACCGTTCAGCTCACCCGCGACCAACGACGTCCCCGTCACCGGCGAAGGCCAAGCCTCCCGTACGAACCACACGAGCCTGTCCTCCGAGGGGTGTGGCAGGGCGAGCGCACTGCCCCGCTCCTGCCACACCGACCGGAGCCAGCCGGAGGCCCCGGTGCCCGTTCCCACGAGCACCCCGGAGGACGCCTGGGCCTCGACGACACCCCCGTCGCCCTCCAGACCCAGGCGGTATCTGGCCGTCTGATGACCGACGGCGCCCAGATAGATCTCGTTCAAGGCCACCAACCGCTGCGTGTCGTCGGCGACGGCCTCGACCATGGTGAGTTCGTCCACACCGGTGCCCGCCGCGAGGGCGGACGCCAGCAGGACGCCGGCGTCGGACGGCCGGTGCCGTACCAGGACCCCCGGGTTGCGCCCCGGATCCGTGTCGAAGCCCAACACCGGCTGCCCGGCAAGGTACTTGGCCACGTTCGCGACCAGCCCGTCCTGCCCGACCACGACCACGACGTCCTCCGGCGCGAACAGGAACCGGTCCAGGTCGGCCCGCTCGACCTGCGTCTGACGCCAGGTCAGCGGCACCGCGGAGGAGACCTCGGCCAGCGCCCGGCGCGTCCGGCGGTGCCGTTCGGCGACCTCCTCGATGTCCCGGCCGCGCGACCGCAGGAAGTACGCGGCCTGGCCGTGCGTCCCGTGCCGGGCCACCAACTCCTCGTACTCCGTGGTCCGGTGGACGAGGACGACCCGCGGTGCGAGACTCACGCGCCGGCCCCGCCGCCACCGCTACCGCCACCGGCACCGAACCTGGCGAGCAGCCCCGTCAGCACGTCCGGCGAGATCGTGACGCTGTCGATGTTCGGAAGGTTCTCCGCGAGCCGCGTCCCGGTGAGCGCGTTCAGGGTCGCTACATCGACATCCGCGTGGACTCGCAGCCAGGCCGCCTGGGCATGCGCCCGCGCGTCGCCCACCTCGCGCGAGCCCTCGGCCTCGGCACGGGCGAGCCGTACGGAACGCGCCGCCTCGGCGTCGGCGAGCCGTACCGTACGGGTGGCCTCGGCCTCCGAGAGCCGTACCGTCCGGGTCGCCTCCGCCTCCGCGCGGACCCCGTCGGCCGCCGCGTGCTCCTCGGCCTCGCGGCGGGCGTTCGTGCCGCGCTGGTCGACCAACTGCTCCTCGCGGCGGGCGAGTTCGATCTGGCTGTCGAGTTCGTTCTCGGCGATCGCCCGTTCGCGCTCGACCGCCACCGCCCGCCGTTCGTAGGTCGCCTTGTCCGCCTCCTGCTGGATCTGCTCGCGGGCCGGGGTGCGCAGTGCCCGCTCCACCTCGGGCTCGGGCCGCAGCGCCATCACGCGGACGGCGACCACCTCGATCCCGGTGGCGGGGAGGCGCGGTTCGGCGCCGAGTCCCGCCGCGATCCGCTCCCGTACCGCCGTCACCCCGTCGACCAGCGCGGACGAGAGGGTCGTCCGGGCGAGGACGGCCAGCGCATGCTGCTGGGCCGTCTCGGTCAGCAGGGTGCCCAGCTGTTCGAGGGGCGCGCCGCGCCACACGCCCGTGTCCGGGTCGACGGAGAAGTCGAGCCGTGCGGAGGCGAGGGCCGGGTCGCTGATGCGGTAGGTGACGGTCGCCTGGACCGCCACGTCCTGGAAGTCGGACGTACGGGCGTGGAAGGTCATGGCCAACTCCCGGTCGTCGACCGGCACTTCGGAGAGCGCGGCGGTCAACGCGCGGAACCAGAAGCTGAGTCCGGGCCCGTCGTGCAGCAACTTGCCCGAGCGGTGGTGGCGGATGTGCGCCGTCGGAGCCCCGCGCAGGTGGCGCCAGCCCAGGCGCCGGGTGATGTCGGCCATCAGAGTCCCTCAGATCCGGTCAGAAGATCCCGTGGGATCCCGCATCGATCTCGTCAGTAAGACGATAATCGCCTGGCGCACTTGTCGTCAAGAGGACGAGAACAAGTGGCAGTACGACAAGTAGGGGGTGAACTCGGTCGGAGATGGTCAGGATGGAGACATGGCACTCCATGTCGACTCCGAGACCGGGCGGCTGCGCCGCGTCATCCTGCACCGGCCGGATCTCGAGCTCAAAAGGCTCACCCCCAGCAACAAGGACGCCCTCCTCTTCGACGACGTGCTCTGGGTGCGCCGGGCGCGCGCCGAGCACGACGGCTTCGCGGACGTGCTGCGCGACCGCGGCGTCGCGGTCCATCTGTTCGGCGATCTGCTCGCCGAGGCCCTGGCGATCCCGGCGGCCCGGTCACTGGTCCTGGACCGGGTCTTCGACGAGAAGGAGTACGGCCCCCTCGCCACCGACCACCTCCGCGCCGCCTTCGAGGCGCTGCCCGCGCCCGAACTGGCCGAGGCGCTGGTCGGCGGCATGACCAAACGCGAGTTCCTGGAGGCCCACGCGGAGCCGACCTCCGTCCGCTTCCACGTCATGGACCTCGACGACTTCCTGCTCGCCCCCCTCCCCAACCACCTCTTCACCCGCGACACCTCCGCGTGGATCTACGACGGCGTCTCCGTCAACGCCATGCGCTGGCCGGCCCGGCAGCGCGAGACTGTCCACTTCGAGGCGATCTACCGGCACCATCCCCTCTTCCGTACCGAGAAGTTCCACGTCTGGTCCGAGGGGCAGGCCGACTACCCGTCCACCATCGAGGGCGGGGACGTCCTCGTCATCGGCAACGGCGCGGTGCTCATCGGCATGAGCGAGCGCACCACCCCGCAGGCCGTCGAGATGCTCGCGCACAAGCTGTTCGCCGAGGGCTCCGCGCGGACGATCGTGGCGCTCGACATCCCCAAGCAGCGCGCCTTCATGCACCTCGACACGGTGATGACGATGGTCGACGGCGACACCTTCACCCAGTACGCCGGCCTCGGCATGCTGCGGTCGTACACCATCGAACCGGGCGTCGGCGACAAGGAGTTGAAGGTCACCGACCATCCGCCGGAGCACATGCACCGCGCGATCGCCGCCGCCCTCGGGCTGGACGGGATCCGGGTCCTGACCGCCACCCAGGACGTGCACGCCGCCGCGCGCGAGCAGTGGGACGACGGCTGCAACGTCCTCGCCGTCGAGCCGGGCGTCGTCGTCGCCTATGAGAGGAACGCCACGACCAACACGTTTCTGCGCAAGCAGGGCATCGAAGTGATCGAGATCCCGGGGAGCGAACTGGGCCGGGGCCGGGGCGGACCGCGCTGCATGAGCTGCCCGGTCGAGCGGGACGCCGTATAGAAATTCTATGTATCGTATAGAATTCCAAACCTGAGCCTGTTCCCCGTACCTGTACCTGCATCTCTGGAGCGCCCCCATGGCGACAGTCCCGACCGCCCTCGCCGGCCGCCACTTCCTCAAGGAGCTGGACTTCTCCGAGGAGGAGTTCCGCGGCCTGATCGAGCTGGCCGCCGAGCTGAAGGCCGCCAAGAAGGCCGGGGGCGAGACGCGGTACCTGTCGGGGAAGAACATCGCGCTGATCTTCGAGAAGACCTCGACGCGCACCCGCTGCGCGTTCGAGGTCGCCGCGGCCGACCAAGGCGCCTCGACGACCTACCTCGACCCGTCGGGCTCGCAGATCGGCCACAAGGAGTCCGTGAAGGACACCGCGCGCGTGCTCGGCCGGATGTTCGACGCCATCGAGTACAGAGGCGACAGCCAGGCCGCCGTGGAGGAACTGGGCGCGTTCGCGGGTGTGCCGGTCTTCAACGGGCTCACCGACGACTGGCACCCCACCCAGATGCTCGCCGACGTGCTCACCATGACCGAGCACAGCGACAAGCCGCTCAAGGAGATCGCCTTCGCCTACCTCGGCGACGCCCGCTTCAACATGGGCAACTCCTACCTGGTCACCGGCGCGCTGCTCGGCATGGACGTACGGATCGTCGCCCCGAAGTCGTACTGGCCCGCCGAGGAGATCGTCACCGCCGCCCGCGCGCTCGCCGAGCGGAGCGGCGCGCGGATCACGCTCACGGAAGGGGTCGAGGACGGGGTGGCGGGCGCCGATTTCGTCGTCACCGACGTGTGGGTCTCGATGGGCGAGCCCAAGCAGGTCTGGGACGAGCGGATCGCGGCCCTCGCGCCGTACGCCGTGACCATGGACGTCCTGCGGGCCACCGGCAACCCGGACGTCAGGTTCCTGCACTGTCTGCCGGCCTTCCACGACCTCGGCACCAAGGTCGGCCGCGAGATATACGAGACCCACGGCCTCGACTCGCTGGAGGTCACGGACGAGGTCTTCGAGTCGGCCCACTCGGTCGTCTTCGACCAGGCCGAGAACCGGCTGCACACGATCAAGGCCGTATTGGTCGCGACCCTGGCCTGATCAGTCCTCGAAACGCGGGTCGGCTATCCCGCCGGACGCCACTGGGCCGGTACGACGGGCAGGCGGAACCACACCGCCTTGCCCGACTCGGTGGGGCGGTGGCCGCACGACGAGCTGAGCGCGCGGATCAGCAGCAGGCCGCGCCCGTGCTCCTGCCAGGGGTCGGGCTCCTCCTCGGCGGGCTTGGTCAGGGTCGCGGGCGGCTCCGGGTCGGCGTCGTGCACCTCGACCCGGCAGCCGGAGGGCAGCAGCTCGACCACGAGCTCTATGGGGGCGTCACCGGTGGTGTGCTCCACCGCGTTAGCGACCAGCTCCGCCGTCAGCAGCTCCGCGGTGTCGCTGTCGGCCGCGTGCCGGACCTCGGACAGAGCCGTACGGACCAGTGCGCGGGCCACCGGCACGGCCGCGGCGGTGTGCGGCAGTGCGATGCGCCAGGAGGCGGAGGCGGAGGGGCGTTCTTGCAAGGCGGGTCCGTTCATGGAGCAGGCTGTCCTGCTTTCAACTATATGAATGGTACGGCGCCCTTTGTCAGAGTCTCTCGGCGGGCTCCGTGCGGGACCTTCGTCCCGGTACCGAGCGGCATACCCGGTTCGACGCCCTCTCTCGCACGACAGCTCCCCTTGTTACCGCGCTATTGACGTCTCGTGACAAGAACGCCCTCGGGCCCCGTACGAACGGGGCCCGAGGGCGTTGTCGGCGAGAGCGGATCAGGCCAGGTCGGCCATGCCCGCGGTGAGCGTCGCGCCGTCCGCCGGGTCGATCACGAGGAACGCGCCCGTGCGACGCGAGACCGCGTAGTCGTCGAGCGCGAGCGGCTCGGCGGTGCGCAGGGTGATCCGGCCCAGATCGTTCGCGGTCAGCTCGGCGGCACCACCGAGATCCCGTACGACGGCCTTCACCGTCCGCGTCGTGTGGCGCAGCAGCACCCGGTCGCCGACCCGCAGCGGCCGGTCGGCCAGATGACAGACGGCGGCCCGGACGTCCTGGGTGAGCACGGGCGCGTCGACCCCGGCGGTGATCATGTCGCCCCGCGACACGTCCCGCTGGTCGGCGAGCCGCAGACTGACCGACTGCGGCGCGTACGCCGCCCCGGCCTCGGTGCCGAGCGCGGAGATCCCGGCGATCTCGGAGGTCTCACCGGACGGATGAACGATCACCCGGTCCCCGACCCGCAGCGAACCGGACACCAACTGCCCCGCGTACCAACGGACTTCACCGTCCCGGATGACGTACTGCACGGGGAAACGGGCCGGCGCGTCGGACGGATCGGCGCCCACCGGGACGTTCTCCAGGAACTCCAGCAGCGCAGGGCCCTCGTACCAGTCCATGTGCGCCGAACGGTCCACCACGTTGTCACCGACCAGCGCCGAGACCGGGATCGGCGTGAAGGACGGCAGCCCCGACTCGGCCGCGTGGCCCGCGAATTCCTCGACGATCCGCTCGAACACCGCCTGCTCGTACCCGACGAGATCCATCTTGTTGACGGCCAGCACCACGTGCGGCACCCGCAACAGCGCGGCCACGGCGGCATGCCGCAGCGTCTGCTCCACGACACCGTTGCGCGCGTCGATCAGCACGATCGCCAACTCGGCGGTTGAGGCACCCGTCACCATGTTGCGGGTGTACTGCACATGGCCCGGGGTGTCGGCGAGGATGAACCGGCGCCGGGGGGTGGCGAAGTAGCGGTACGCCACGTCGATCGTGATGCCCTGTTCGCGTTCGGCGCGCAGTCCGTCGGTGAGCAGTGCGAGGTCGGGCGCGTCCTGCCCGCGGTCGGCCGACACCCGCTGCACCGCCTCCAGTTGGTCGGTGAGGACCGACTTGGAGTCGTGCAACAGCCGTCCTACGAGCGTGGACTTGCCGTCGTCGACCGAACCGGCCGTCGCGAACCGCAGCGTGTCGATGGTGGTCGTGCTCATGGTCAGAAGTACCCCTCGCGCTTGCGGTCTTCCATCGCGGCCTCGGACAGCTTGTCGTCGGCACGCGTCGCGCCCCGCTCGGTCAGCCGCGAGGCGGCGATCTCGGCGATCACCTCGTCGAGCGTGGCGGCCTCGGAGTCGACGGCGCCCGTGCAGGACATGTCACCGACGGTCCGGTACCGGACCTGCCGCTTCTCGACGGTCTCGTCCGCCTTCGGCCCGCCCCACTCACCGGCGGTCAGCCACATACCGCCCCGGTTGAAGACCTCGCGGTAGTGGGCGAAGTAGATGTCGGGCAGTTCGATGCCCTCGCGGGCGATGTACTGCCAGACGTCGAGCTCGGTCCAGTTGGACAGCGGGAACACGCGGACGTGCTCGCCGGGTGCGTGCCGTCCGTTGTAGAGGTTCCACAGCTCGGGCCGCTGGCGGCGGGGGTCCCACTGCGAGAACTCGTCCCGCAGCGAGAACACCCGTTCCTTCGCCCGGGCCTTCTCCTCGTCCCGACGCCCGCCACCGAAGACCGCGTCGAACTTCTCGGCCTGGATCTTCTCCGTCAATGGCAGGGTCTGGAGCGGGTTGCGGGTTCCGTCGGGGCGTTCGCGCAGCACACCGCGGTCGATGTAGTCCTGTACGGAGGCCACATGGAGGCGCAGTCCATGTGCGGCGACCACACGGTCCCGGTACTCAAGGACTTCGGGGAAGTTGTGTCCGGTGTCCACATGCAGCAGCGAGAACGGCACCGGCGAGGGCGCGAAGGCCTTCAGCGCCAGGTGCAGCATGACGATGGAGTCCTTGCCGCCGGAGAAGAGAATCACCGGCCGCTCGAACTCACCCGCCACCTCACGGAAGATGTGCACCGCCTCGGACTCCAGAGCGTCCAGATGCGAGAGCGAGAAGGTCACAGCAGCCCCCGCTCGGCCAGCACCGCGTACACCGCGTCCGCCGACTCCTGCGGGCTCTGCGTCTGCGTCGGCAGCGTGAGCGCCGGGTCAGTGGGCGGCTCGTACGGGTCGTCGACGCCGGTCAGACCGGTCAGCGCGCCCGCGGCCTGACGGGCGTAGAGGCCCTTGACGTCGCGCTCGCTGCACACCTCCACCGGGGTCGCGACATGCACCTCGATGTACGGCGTCCCGCTCGCCTCGTGCCGTTTGCGGACGGCCTCGCGGCTGTCGGCGTAGGGGGCGATGACCGGGACGACGGAGAGGACGCCGTTGCGGGCGAGCACCTCGGAGACGAGGCCGATGCGCTGCACATTGGTGTTGCGGTCCTCGCGGGAGAAGCCGAGGCCGGCCGAGAGGAAGCGGCGCACCTCGTCGCCGTCGAGGACCTCCACGCGATGCCCTTCGGCTCTCAGACGGTCGCTCAGGTGTTGGGCGATCGTCGTCTTGCCCGCGCTCGGCAGTCCGGTGAGCCAGACGGTGGCTCCCTGAGCCCTTGCCGTGGTGGTCATGCGCAACAGTCCTCTTTCTTACCCGACGAGCGACGTCGTCGAAGGCTAGGTAAGAACTCTGAGAGGACCTGTTAAAGAGGCTGAGGTTTAGCTGAGTGACTGGTGGTGCGCAAGAGATCACGCTGCTTCGTCATGAACTGTTCATAACGCCCGCGAACTCCGCCCCCGCGTCCCGCAGTCGTGCGTGCAGTCCCCGGAACACCTCGGCCGAGCGGGCGCCCGGCCAGTCCCGGGGGAGCAGACGGGCGGGGAGGCCGGGGTCGACGTAGGGGAGGTGGCGCCAGGAGTCCAGGGCGAGGAGGTAGTCGCGGTAGGCCTCCTCGGGCGGGGTGTCCGCGCGCCGCTCCCAGTCGGCCAGCACGCGCGCGTGGCGGTCGAGGAACGCCTCGTGCTCCTTGGCGATCGCGGTCAGGTCCCACCAGCGGGCCACGGCGTCGGCGGTCGCCGCGAAACCGAGATGCTCACCGCGGAAGAAGTCCACGTACGGGTCGAGTCGCAGCCGCCCGAGGATGTGCCGGGTCTCCTCGTACAGCCGGGCGGGTGCGATCCACACGCCCGGGGCGGCGGTGCCGAAGCCGAGGCCGGACAGCCGGGAGCGCAGGATGTGCCGCTTCTGCCGTTCGGACTCGGGGACGGAGAACACCGCGAGCACCCAGCCCTCGTCGTCCGAGGGACCGGCCGCGTAGATGCGCCGGTCGCCGTCGTCGAGCAACTGCCGTGCCTCGGGCGAGAGTTCGTAGCCGGCGGCGCCCTGGGCGGTGCGGCCGGGCAGCAGCAGCCCGCGCCGTTTGAGCCGGGACACCGACGAGCGCACCGAAGGCGCGTCGACGCCGGCGGCGGCCAGGAGCCGGATCAGTTCCGCGACCGGAACCGGGCCGGGCACGAAGCGGCCGTACGCGCCGTAGAGCGTGACGATGAGAGACCGTGGAGCAGGCTGGTCGGACACGTTGATCATCTTAGGTCGTCAGCATCGCTGCTGGTCACCTCGGGTACGCAAGCTCAGCCTTCACGGCTCGAAGATCACCGTGGGTGGCGCGTCCTTGAAGACGATCACGCGGGAATGATCAGGTGGGAACGGTCAGGCGGCGACGGCGAGTTGGTCGGCCGGTACCCGGTGCGGGGCGACGATCCGGCCGTCGGGGAGCAGCAGGCCGCTGTCGTCGAAGACGATCGCGCCGTCGCACAGCAGCGTCCAGCCCTGCTCGGGGTGGGCGGAGACGACGTGCACGGTGTCGGTGTCGGTCACGGGGCACGAGGACTGGTGGGAACACATGGCGTACCTCCACGTCGGATGCGATCCGTTCCGGCGGCTCCTTCGCCGCCCGCATCGCATATACAGACCATCCTCCCGTCGCGAACTCATCGGAACAGGCTGCTGTGAAGCGTGACAACACGCGGACAACACTCGGACGGTTCCACGACGCTCGGTGCGGACTCGCCACCGAAGGAGTGACGATCACGGGAGTTGGGGCGTTCGACCGGTACCAGTGGAGACCTCTGCTTCGGATACTTCAGGAGGTACTCCCCATGTCCCTGCGTTCCGCCCTCGGTTCGGCGGCCGGTGCCGCGCTGCTGCTGGTCTCCGCCGCCCCCGCCGCGACCGCGTCCGCCGGCCCCTACGAGACGGTGACGGTCGACCCCACGGGCAGCATCGCCCCGGACGGCACCGTCACCCTTTCCGGTACCTACCGCTGCCTCGGCAACTCGGGCCCGGCCTTCGTCAGTTCCTCCGTCTCCCAGGGCGACTCCGCGGTCCGGCACGGCATCGGCGGCACCCGGGCGGTCTGTGACGGCACGGAGCACAGCTGGGAGAACTCGGGCAAGCCGTCGTCCGACCCGCTGAACCCGGGCCCGGCCCAGGTCGAGGCCACGGTGATGGAGTTGTCCCCCCAGGGTGGTCTGCCGCTGCCCCGCTTCCACGCGGTGCAGCACCAGGACATCACCCTGACCGAGAGCTGAGCCCGCGAGGGAAGAGCAGGACGCCTCCGGCCCGCCACCCTCAACGGGGGCGGGCCGGAGGCGAGTTCGGCCGGTCAGTGCTGGGTGTTGCTCGCCCAGATCGCCGTCGAACCGGAGTAGATCACCATGTTGCCGTCGCCCTGGAGCCTGAGGTAGGCGCCGTTGTGGCCGGGGGTCTGGCTGGCCCACACGGGCTGGTTGGAGGAGGTGTAGACGACGAGGTTGCCGTCCGCCTGGAAGACCGCGTGGTAGTTCGAGCCGAAGGTCATGGTGGCCCAACGGGCCTTGTTGTTCTCGTCGTACAGCACGAAGTTGCCGTCGGACTGCATCCGCAGCCGCGCCTTCTTCGCGTTGATCGACTGGCCCGCGCTCAGCACCCGGGTGGCCGTGACGAGGACGTCCGACGGATAGCTCGACGTCGTGGTGGACCCCGAAGTCCCCGACTTCGTACCGGACTTGGTCCCTGACTTGGTCGTGGTGGACTTCTTCGTCGGCTTCGCCGCCGCGGTCGGCTTCTTCGTCTTCACCGTCGTCGGCTCGCTCATCGGCTGCGCGACGGTCGTCTTCCCCGGCGAGGTCTTGTGCGGGGCGGCGGCCTTCGAGGTGGCGTGCTGCGCGGGAGTGGACGGGGCGGACGAGGCGTACGCCCCGGTGCCCTGCGTCGCGCCGTCGCCGAGAATGGTGCCCGCCTGGTCGGCGACCACCCGGTCATGGCTCTCCGGGGTGCGGTCCCGGCTCATCAGCAGCCCCGGTACGGCGATCAGCAGCGCGCCGAGCACCGCCGCACCGGCCAGCAGCGGGCGGCCCGGGCGGCCGACGGACGCGGCGGCCGTGTCGCCGGAGGCGGGTCCGTCGCCCTCGGGGGCGCTCGCGGCCACCGCCACGGCGGGCGCCTCGGGCTCGGCGGCCTCCTGCCGCGCCGGTTCGGCGGCGGCGGACTCCGGGCCGTCCGGCCCGTCGGGTTCCGCCGGGCCGCGGCCGGCACCGGCGAGCGCCTGGGTCTCCGCGGCCGAGGTCGCGGAACCGCTCAGCGCCGCCGCGACGGACTCCGCGGAGCCGGTCCCGGCCGAACCGGCAGCCCCTGAAGGGGAGTTGGATGTCGCACTCGCCGTGCTCGCCGCCGCGGATTCCTCGGTGGCCGGGGTCTCCGGGGTCTCCGGGGTCGCGGAGGTCGCCGACGTCGACGCGGTGGCCGCTGCCGAGGTCTCTGCCGCTGTCTTCCTCGCGGTCGGTCCGGTTCGGTCTGTCATCCGCCCTGTCCGCCCCAATCGCCCAACAGTTCGTCATACGCGTGTATGGACAATCCTTTCACGCGCATACACGCGCGGGTGCCAACAGCGGTTCCTTTCCCGGGAGTTAACAATCGTCACGCACAAGCTCCGGTGCTGGTACGGCTGTTGCGCGACGGCACATAATTTGCCGTACGGCATGATGGGGTTGGCCGCAACCGACAGGTGCCGACACGAGGAGGTCAGCTGAGTGCGCCAGGTACTGACGGTCTGTCCGGAGGGCACCGGGGACGCCCGGACGATCGGAGAGGCCCTGGCCAGGGCGCGCGGGGGCGCGGTGCTGAGTGTGCGCCCGGGGACGTACGAGGAGAATCTCGTCGTCACCACCCGGGTGACCATCGTCGCCGAACAGGCGCGCGGCACCGTCCGGTTGGCACCGCGCAAGGGCATCGTGATCTCGCTGCGCGTGGACGCGGTGATGCTGACCGACCTGGTGGTCCAGGGCCAGGACGAGGAACAGCCCGCCGTGGACGCCTCGCACGGGCAGGTCGCGATGCAGGGCTGCGATCTGTCCGGCGCCTCGTGGACGACCGTACTGGCCCGCAACTCGGGCTCGTTGGCGATGCGCGAGTGCCGGGTCTCCAACCGCACCGGCGCCGGCGTCGTCGTCACCTCGCCGACCGAGAGCTCGCTGGAGTCCTGCACCCTCGAACACCTCGGCACCAGCGGTGTGGTGATCGGCGAGCGCGGCCGGGCCACCCTGCGCGGCTGCACGATCCGGGACGCGCGCGGCAACGGCGTGCTCGCCAACGGCGACGCCCAGGGTTCCGTAGAGGACTGCGACCTCGCGTCAACGGACAAGCCCTCACTGGCACTTGAGGAGCGCAGCGCGATCCGGGTGCTGCGGACCGTGGTCCGCGACACCTCCATCGGCGTGCATGTGACCAGCTCCGCCCGCTGCGAGCTGGAGGAGGTGCGGGTCACCGGCTCCAGCGGCCCCGGCATCATCGTCTCGCACGGCAGCGACCCGGTGCTGCGCCGCTGCCGCACCGCCCGCACCACGGGCAACGGCCTGCTGGTGACGGACCGTTCACGTGGCACGTACGAGGACTGCTGGCTGACCGGCGCCCAGATGGCGGCGCTTCGGGTGGCCGGTGCCTCCTCGCCCACGCTGACCTCACTGACCGTCCGGGACGGCGAGTCGGACGGCGTCCTGCTCGAAGAGGACGCGGCGGCCGAGCTGGAGCGCGTGGAGATCATCGACGTCAAGGGCACCGGTGTGGTGATCCGAGGCAACGCCAACCCCCTGGTGCGGCGCGCCCGCATCACCGGCGCGGGCGGCCCCGGCGTATCCGTGCGCGACGGCGGGCGCGGCCGGGTCGAGGACTGCACGGTGGAGGCACCCGGCGGCGCGGGCGCGGAGGTCGCGGCGGGCGGCAACGTCTACCTCGCCGGGTTCCGGGTCAACAACCCCGGCGGCGCCGGACTGGAGATCGGCGGCGAGGGCACGGCCGCGCTCCGCGACGGCGAGCTGGTCTCGGCCGGCGGCTGCGGTGTACTCGTGGACACCGGCGGCGAGTTGACGGCCAACCGGGTACGGACCGCCGCCTCCGCCGAGCACGGCTTCCTGGTCCGCGACGGCGGCCGGGCCTCCCTGAACGGCTGCGAGGCGGCCGGCAACGACCGCGACGGCATCCGCGTCGAGTCGGAGGCCCCGGTGTCCGTGGTGGGCTGCACGGTCCGCGACAACAAGGGCGGCGGCCTCGTCCAGGCCAAGGCCGGCGGCCGGTTGGCGGTGGAGAACCTCACCAGCACCGGCAACGAGTCCCGCGACGCCTGGGGCTTCGGCGAGGCCGAGGGCACCGACCCGGCGGGCACCGTACCGGAGTCGGAGGGGCCCGGCCGCCCCGACGGACCCATGGCCGCGCTGGAGGGCCTGATCGGCCTCGACAACGTCAAGGAACAGGTCCGCACCCTCGTCAACCTCACCCAGCTGGCCGCGCGCCGCGCCCAACTCGGCATGTCCGCACCGCCGATGAGCCGCCACCTGGTCTTCGCGGGCCCGCCCGGCACCGGTAAGACCACCGTCGCCCGCCTCTACGGCACGATCCTCGCCGAGCTGGGCGCCCTGCGCTCCGGACACCTCGTCGAGGTCTCCCGCGCCGACCTGGTCGCCCAGGTCATCGGCGGTACGGCCATCAAGACCACCGAGGCCTTCGAACGGGCCCTGGGCGGCGTCCTGTTCGTCGACGAGGCGTACACCCTCACCTCCGACTCCCGTGGTTCCGGGGCCGACTTCGGGCGCGAGGCCGTCGACACCCTGCTGAAGCTGATGGAGGACCACCGCGAGGACGTGGTGGTCGTCGCGGCCGGCTACTCCGACGAGATGCGCAGCTTCCTCGGCTCCAACCCCGGTCTGGCGTCCCGTTTCTCACGGACCGTCGAGTTCGAGAACTACTCGGTGCCCGAGCTGGTGGAGATCATGGAGAGCATGTGCGTACGCCACCAGTACGCGCTCGCCGACGAGACCCGCCACGCCCTCGCCGTGCACTTCGACCGAATACCGAAGGACGCCGGCTTCGGCAACGGCCGTGCCGCACGGCAGGTGTTCGAGGAGATGGTGGACCGCCAGGCCGTACGGCTCTCCGCGCTCACCGACGTCACCGAGCAGGACCTCTCGCTGCTGCTGCCGCAGGACATCAGCGAGGAGGCGGCCCGCACCGCCGCCGACGGACCCAACGCCGTCGACCCCGGCGACGACGCGCTCAGCAGGCTGGACGCGCTGGTCGGACTCCACGCCGTGAAGCGGGACGTCACCGACCTCGTCAACCTGGTCTCCACCGCGAAGCAGCGCGAGGCCGCCGGACTCCCGGTGCCCCGCCTCAGCCACCACCTCGTCTTCACCGGCCCGCCCGGCACCGGCAAGACCACCGTGGCCCGCCTCTACGGCGAACTCCTCGCCTCCCTGGGCGTGTTGCCGCGCGGCCAGCTCGTCGAGGTGTCCCGCGCCGACCTCGTCGGCCGATACGTGGGCCACACCGCGCAGTTGACCCGGGAGGTCTTCGAACGGGCCCTGGGCGGCGTCCTGTTCGTCGACGAGGCCTACACCCTCACCCCGCGCGAGGCGTCCGGCTCCGACTTCGGCCGGGAGGCCGTGGACACCCTGCTGAAGCTGATGGAGGACCACCGCGACAAGGTGGTCGTCATCGTCGCGGGTTACACCCAGGAGATGGAGACGTTCCTCGCCTCCAACCCGGGCCTGTCGTCCCGGTTCTCGCGCCGCGTCGAGTTCGCCGACTACTCCTCCGACGAGCTGGTCACCATCGTCCGCGAGCACGCCGTACAGCTCGGGTACGAGTGCGCGGCCGGGCTCGGGCCGGTGCTGCGGCAGTACTTCGACGGGCTGCCCCGCGACCGGTCCTTCGGCAACGCGCGCACCGCCCGCCAGATCCTGGAGCGGATGATGACCCGACAGGCGGGCCGGCTCAGCAGACTGGCCGTCCCCAGCCTCGACGACCTCCGCCTCCTTCTCCCGGAGGATCTCGCCGACCCGACGGCCACCTCTCCCTCCTCCAGCGGCGCGGCCCTGGCATGACGACGACACACGGCAAGGTGTCCGCCGCCGCTCTGGCGCTGCTGCTGACCGCTTCCGCGAGCGCGCTCGGCGCCGGGTCCGCCGCGGCGGCCGACGGCACGGTCCAACTCCCTGTCCTGTCGGCCCGGTTGGACGCCGACGCGACCTGTACGGCGGGCTCGGGTGTCCGCGCCACCGACGTGCCGTGGGAACAGGTCTCGCTGCAACTCACCCGGACCTGGCCCTTCGCCTCGGGCGCAGGGGTGACCGTCGGCGTGGTCGACACCGGGGTCTCGGCCTCCGCCCCCGCGTTGAAGGGCCGGGTGAGCGCCGTCGGCGATGCCGGGACCGACTGCGTGGGACACGGCACGTTCGTGGCCGGGCTGGTCGGCGCCGCCGTGGCGGACGGGGTGCGGTTCGCGGGGGTGGCGCAGCAGGCGCGCATCCTCGCGGTGCGCGGCAGCGACGCGCGCGGCGCGGTCACCGCCGAACGGGTCGCCGACGGCATCCGGGCCGCCGTGGACGGCGGGGCGAAGGTGGTCACGGTGTCGGCTGCGCTCGCGGCCAACACCCCCACGCTGCGCGCCGCCGTCGCGTTCGCGGCGAAGAAGGACGTCCTGCTGATCGCCGCCGCCGTACCGGACACCCCGGCGACGGCGACCTCCGCGACGGACAGCCCGCCCGCCCGCGACTACTACCCGGCCGCCGACGACGGTGTGCTCTCCGTCCTCGACGTCGACGTGGACGGCAAGCGGCCGACCGGCGCGTACACGACCGACAGTGCCTCAATCGCCGCGCCCGGTGACGGAGTTGTCGGCATCGGCCCGAAGAAGGCCGGCCACTACATCGGCTCGGGAGCGTCACTGGCCGCCGGTTTCGTGGCCGGGGCGGCGGCGCTGGTGCGCTCCGTCCACCCGGACCTGACGGCCGCCCGGACCGTGAGCCTGCTGCGCACCTCCGCGTACCCGGCCGACGTGCCACGGCTCGACCCGTACGCGGCCGTCACGTCCGTCCTGACCGGCGCTTCGGCACCGGCCGTCGCCGCCCCCGCCTCCCCGGTCCACCTCCCGGCCGACAAGGCCGCCGGACCGCTCCGCCGCGCCCTGTGGCCCGCGTCGGCGGGCCTCGCCGTGATCATCGCGGTGGTGTGGCTGGGGTTGATCCTGCCTCGGGGGCGGCGCTTGGGGTGGAAGCCGTCTGTCCGGACGGAGGGTGCAGAGAACACGGTTGCCGTGGAACCGGCGGTCCCGGCGGGCGCGGGCACGCCACTGGAAGGCTGAGTCCTTCGGCGGTGCCGGGCCGGTCAGTGGGCATCTGCGGGCCGGTGGGGGCTGGTCGCGCAGTT
>NZ_JAEQAZ010000278.1 GCF_016654115.1 Streptomyces sp. MBT53 | reverse complement strand
GGGTTGGGGTCGGGGTGGGGTTGGATCCGGTGGAGATGGACCGGCGGGCGGCCCGGTACGAACCGTCGGGTGCCCTCGCCTACCCCCTCACCTCGCCCGGCGAACGGTTCCCCTTTCTCGCCCCGGACGCCACCGCCTTCACGCTCGGTACCTCGGTTTCGGAGGCGGACGGCTGGGCGGCGGTGCTTCAGGGGGTGGCGTTCACCGAGCGCCTCTGCCTCGACTACCTGCACCAGTTGGGCGCTCCGATAGACGGGCCGCTCACCTTCACGGGCGGCGCGGCCCGCAGCGCGTACTGGAACCAGCTGCGCGCCGACATCCTCGGCCGCCCGGCCCGAGTGCCGGAACAGATCGAACCGGCCCTGGGGATGGCGGTGTTGGCGGTCCATGGAACGACGGGGACTCCGCTCGCGGAGGCGGCCGAGCGCATGGTCCGCATCCGCACGGTCCTGGCACCCGATCCCGCCCGCACGGAGCGCTTCACGGAGCCCTACGCCCGCCTCGTGGCCGAACTGGAGTCACGGGGCTGGCTGCCCGCACCGGTCGCGGCACACGCCCGCAGCCGTCTGAACCTGGAGACCGACGCCTCATGACCACCACCCTCCTCCTGGCCCGCCACGGCCAGACCGTCTGGCACGCCGAGAACCGCTACGCCGGCATCAGCGACGTCGCCCTGACGGACACGGGCGTCACCCAGGCGGAAGCCCTCGGCCGCTGGGCCGCCGCGCACCCGGTCGACGCGATCTGGACGTCCCCACTGTCCCGGGCCGTCCGCACGGCGGCCCCCGCCGCCCACGCCCTGAACCTCGTCCCCCACACCGAACCCGCCCTGCGTGAATGCGACTTCGGTGTGATGGAGGGCCGCACACTCACGGAGTTCGCGACGGAGAACCCGGGAGCGGCGGAGGCCTTCCGCGCCGATCCGGTGGCGCATCCCTTCCCGGAGTCCGAGGACCCGACGGCAGCGGCCGCACGCGGAGCGGCAGCTCTGTACCGGATCGCTGCCGCGCACTCCGGCGGGCGCGTCCTGGTTGTCGCGCACAACACGCTGCTGCGGCTGGTGCTGTGCCGGACGCTGTCGATTCCGCTGGGCGAGTACCGGCGGGTGTTCCCGCGCCTGCAGAACGCGGCTGTCAGTGAACTTCGGGTGGGGGGAGGAACGGTGGCCCTGCTGTCGCTCAATGTGCCGTGTGGGGAGAAGAGTTGACGGGGTTCGCGTCGAGCGCCTCGACCAGCCAGGTGTACGCGGCCGGCCGCGGGGTTCAGGCCCTCGTGTGCTGTCCATGACTTCGAGTCCGGGACTTCCAGCCGTTGGAGGTGCAAGGCCGAGAGGTGAGCAGACGGGAAGGCCCCCGCGAGTCACGTCCTCGCGGGGGCTCTTCCTCTTCAGCCGCCTGCCCGCGTGAAAGGTGAGAAGACGATCACGAGGCAGGACGTCTCATGGAGGTCAGACGGGCAGGATCGTCTGCCGGGACCTCGCTGCCTCGTAACGCCGGGCCACGTCCTGCCAGTTGACGACCGCCCACATCGCGTCGATGAAGTCGACCTTCTGGTTCCGGTACTGGAGGTAGAAGGCGTGCTCCCAGGCGTCGAAGACCAGGAGCGGGGTGCTGCCCTGGCCGACGTTGCCCTGGTGGTCGTAGATCTGCTCGACGATGAGGCGGGCGCTCAGGGGCTCGTAGGCGAGTACGCCCCAGCCTGAACCCTGTGTCGTCGCTGCCGCCTTGGTGAGTTGGGCCTTGAAGCCGGCGAACGAGCCGAAGGACTCGGTGATCGCGTCCGTCAACTCGCCTACGCCGTCTGCCTCCAGGGGCTCGCCGCCGCCGTCGCCGGTCATGTTCTGCCAGTAGATGCTGTGCAGGATGTGGCCGGAGAGGTGGAAGGCCAGGCTCTTCTCCAGGCCGTTGACCGAGCCCCACTGCTCCTTGTCGCGCGCCTCCGCCAGCTGCTCCAGCGTGTCGTTGGCTCCCTTGACGTACGCCGCGTGGTGCTTGTCGTGGTGCAGCTCGATGATCTCGGGGCTGATCACGGGGGCGAGCGCGGAGTAGTCGTAGGGCAGGTCGGGCAGCGTGTAGACGGGCATGACGGATCGATCCCCTCCGGGGCTCTTGTTGCACATCACTTGCAACTACAAACTATCAGCGAAAGTGCGCTGTGTGGCTACTCCGCGACTGACGTGTAGTGCGACGCGTCGCCCTCGATCGAGTAGCTCTCCTTGCCCTCGATGCCGACCGGGATGTCGCCCGCGACGGTCACGCGGTTGAGGCGGCGGGGCTGGTCGTCGTAGTTGTCGATGGCGTAGTGCTGGGTGATGCGGTTGTCGAACAGGACGAGCTGGTTGGGGGACCAGCGGTGGCGGAGGATGTTCTCGGGGCGGGTGACGTAGGCCTGGAGGATGTCGAGGAGCTTGCGGGACTCGGCGGTCGAGAGGCCTACGATGCGTTGCGCGAAACCGCCTATGAACAGGCCGCGTTCGCCGGTCAGCGGGTGGACCCGGACCACCGGGTGGACCGTGCGGAACTTGATGGACGTGAACTGAGCGCGCTGGGCGGCCTGTTCGTCGTCGATCTCCTCGTCCGGTACGGCGTAGTCGTAGTCGTTGGTGTGCTCCGCCCACAGGGTGTCGGCCAGCACCCGCAACGGCTCGGGCAGGTCGCGGTAGGCCGCCGCCGAGCTGGCGATCAGGGTCTCGCCGCCGTACGGCGGGACGGTGATCGAGCGCAGGGTGCTGGCCTGGGGCGGGTTGAGGACGAAGGTGACGTCCGTGTGCCAGTGGTTGGCCCGGCCGCGCTCGCTGTCCACCGGCAGCACGTTCGGGGCGCCGTCGACGGCCGACACGGTGGGGTGTGCGGTGGTGAGGTCGCCGAAGTGGCGGGCGAAGGCCTCCTGGCCCTCGTCGTCGAGGTGCACGTCGTCGAAGACCAGGGCCTTGTGGACGTTGAGGGCCTCGCGGATCGCCGCCACCTGCTCGGCGTCGAGCGGCTTGTTGATGTCGACGCCGGAGACGCGGGCGCCGATGTGCGCGGTGACCTTCTGGATCTCGATGGACATGGTGAAGTCCCTTCAGGCAAAGGCGGGTTGGGTGTGTTGGGTGTACTGGTTGGCCGGGCGGGGGAGGCCGTAGCGCTCCCGGAGGGTGGTGCGGGGGCCGTACTCGGTGCGGAGCAGGCCTCGGGAGCGGAGGAGCGGGACCACGTGGTCCACGAAGGCGTCGAGGCCGGAGGGCAGGACGGCCGGCATGATGTTGAAGCCGTCGGCGGCGCCCTGCGTGAACCAGGTCTCGATCGCGTCGGCGACCTGTTCGGGTGTGCCCGCGAAGGTGAGATGGCCGCGTCCGCCGCCGAGCCTGCCGATCAACTGCCGTACGGTCAGCCGGTCGCGGCGGGCGAGTTCGACGACGAGGGTGTAGCGGCTCTTCGCCCCCTCGATGGCGTCCTCGGGAGGCAGATCGGCGGGGAGTTGGGCGTCCAACTCCAGGGTGTTGGGCGGTAGTTGGAGCAGGTGCTCCAGGCGGTCCACTCCGTGCGTGTACACGATGTGGTCCTCCAGGAGGCGTTCGTTCGCGCGGGCCTCGGCTTCGGTGCTGCCCAGCACCGGGACGATGCCGGGCAGCACCTTGATGTGCTCGGGGTCCCTGCCGGCCGCCTCCGTACGGGACTTGAGGTCCGTGTAGAAGGACTGCGCGTCGGCGAGGGTCTGTTGTGCGGTGAAGACCGCCTCCGCGTAGCGGGCCGCGAACGTCTTGCCGTCCTCGCTCGAACCCGCCTGCACGAGGAGGGGGTAACCCTGGGGCGAGCGGGGGACGTTGAGGGCGCCCTCGACGCTGAAGTACGTCCCCTGGTGGCGCGGTGGGTGGATCTTCGCGTCGTCGCCCCACACCCCGGCCGCCTTGTCGGCGACGATCGCGTCGTCCTCCCAGCTGTCCCAGAGCTTCAGCGCCACATCGAGGAACTCGGCGGCACGCGCGTACCGTTCGGCGTGCGCGGGCTCGTGGTCGAGTCCGAAGTTGCGGGCTGCCTCGGCACCGGCCGTCGTGACGATGTTCCAGCCGGCCCGGCCGCCGCTGATGATGTCGAGCGAGGCGAACTTGCGGGCCAGGTTGTAGGGGGAGTTGTAGGAGGTCGAGGCGGTGGCGATCAGGCCTATGTGTTCGGTCGCTGTCGCGAGTGCGGTGAGCAGGGTGAGGGGTTCCAGGGCGCCTGCCGGGCGTTGGGCCAGGTTGCTCCACAACTGCGGTCCGTCGGCCAGGAAGAGGGAGTCGAAGGTGCCGCGCTCCGCGATACGGGCGAGGTGTGTGTAGTGGTCCAGCTCGACGTGCGCGTAGGGGTTGCTCTCCGGGAGGCGCCAAGAGGCCTCGTGGTGACCGGTGTTCATGAGGAAGGCGTTGAGGTGGAGGAGACGGCGGGGCATGCCAAATTCCTTAGGTGGGAGTTCCGGGTGCGTATGTCCAGCTCGTTGGGGGGCTGGGGGCGCAGCCCCCAGACGGCTCGTGCAGCTGGCGCTTACCGCGAATCCGACGTCACACCGAGCGCCGCCAGCAACCGCTCCCGGTACTCCGCCCGCGGCACCTCGGGATCGATCGCCAGGTCCAGGCCGATCCGCCCCTCCTCCAGCACCAGCACCCGGTCCGCGAGGACGATCGCCTCGTCCACGTCGTGCGTGACCAGCAACACCGAGGGCCGGTGCCGCTCCCACAGCTCGCGCAGCAGCACGTGCATCCGGATCCGGGTCAACGCGTCCAGCGCGCCGAACGGCTCGTCGGCCAGCAGGAGTTCGGGCTCACGCACCAGCGACCGGGCCAGCGCCGCCCGCTGCGCCTCGCCGCCGGACAACTCGTTCGGCCAGGCCCGTTCGCGGCCGGCGAGGCCCACCTCGGCGAGGGCCTCGCGGCCCTTCGCGGCGGCCTCCTTGCCCTCCGTGCCCAGCAGTACGTTGTCGAGCACCCGCCGCCAGGGCAGCAGCCGGGAGTCCTGGAAGACCACCGACACCCGTTCGGGGGCGGTGAGTCGACCGCTCCCGACCACCTCGTGGTCCAGGCCCGCGATGGCCCGCAGCAGGGTGCTCTTGCCGGAGCCGCTGTGCCCGAGCAGGGCGGTGAACTGTCCGGCGGGCAGATCGAGGTTGATGTCGTCGAGGACCGTACGGCCGTCGAACGACCGCGTCAGGCCCCGGAGTCGGACGGTGGGCGCGACGGTCAGCTGCTCAGTGTGCGGCGCCATGACAGCACCCTCCGTTCGATGAGACGGACCGCGCTGTCGGAGGCCAGGCCGAACACGCCGTAGATCAGCAGGCCGACGAGGATGACGTCCGACTGGCCGTAGTTCTGGGCCTGGAACATCATGTAGCCGAGGCCGCTGGTGGCGTTGATCTGCTCCAGGACCACCAGGCTCAGCCAGGATCCGGTGACGCCGAGGCGCAGGCCGACGAAGAAGCCGGGCAGGGCGCCGGGGATGACGATCTGGCGGATGAACTGGAGCCTCGACAGGCCCTGGACCTCGGCGAGTTCGACATAGCGGTGGTCGATGCCGGACAGCGCGGCGTGCAGGTTGAGGTAGATCGGGATGTAGACGACGATCGCGATGATGGCGATCTTGAAGGTCTCGCCGATGCCCAGCCAGAGGATGAACAGCGGGATGAGGCCGAGGGTGGGGATCGCCCGGTTGAGCTGCACGGTCCCGTCGACGAGGGCCTCGCCGATCCGGCTCAGACCGGCCACCAGCGCCAGGACGACACCGGCGGTGAGGCCGAGGGCGAAGCCGTAGGCGGCGCGTTCCAGGGAGGTCAGTACGTCGGTGGGCAGGGTGCCGGACGTCCACAGCCGGCCGGCGGTCTTCAGCACCGTCCAGGGTGCCGGGATCGCGGCCGGGTCCAGTTGTCCGGCGGCGGAGGCGGCGGCCCACAGGGCGAAGAAGAGCGCGGGGCCGATGATCCGGGAGGCGGGGAGGCGTTTGCCGGGGGCGAGGCCTCGGCGCCGCCCGCGTCGCCGTACGGCCGTCTTCTCCTCAACGGCCTTTACCGGCACGCTGGTTGCAGTGGTGGTCGTGGTGGTCGTGGTCGTCATGGCCGTCACTTCCGGTACTCCGCCGGGATGGCCTTCGCCGCGATGTCCTCGAAGCGCCGGTCGAAGAGCGAGTCCACCTTGAACTCCTTCACGAAGCCGCCCTCCGCCAGCAGATCGGCGGTCTCCTGCTCCCACTTGATCGCCTCGTCCCAACTCGGCGGGAACAAGGGCTTGTTGGCGAGCGCGGTGACCGACTGGGCCTGCGCGAGGGTCAGGTTCTGGGTCTTGACGTAGAACTCCTCGTTCCAGGTGTCCGGGTTCTCGTACTGCCAGACCTGTCCCTGCGCCCACTGCGGGATGTACGCGGCGATCGCGGCGGCCTTCGCGGAGTCGGCCAGCACGGCGGACGGCGCCCACAGCAGGCTGAGCAGGTCCACGACGTCGGTGGTGATCCCGCGGGCGCCCTTCGCCTCGTACTGCTTGAGGTAGGCCGGTGCCTGGCTGTTGGCGAGCGGGGCGATGTCGACCTGACCCGACTGGAGGGCCGTGAAGAACTGGTTGCTGGTCAGCGGGACGAGCTTCACCTCGTCGTACTTCAGACCCGCTTCCTTCAACGCCCGCAGCAGTACGACGCCTTGGGCCTGGCCCTGGGAGAACGCCAGCTTCTTGCCCTTGAAGTCGGCGACCGTGTGGATGTCGCTGCCGGGCTTGGTGGCGAAGAGGTAGTTGGGCTTGCGGGTGATGTCGATCGCGACGATCTTCGCGTCGAAGCCCTGGTAGTGCGCCTGGATCGGCGGGATACCCGCGTTGTTGGCCAGGTCCAGGGACTTGGCGCGGAACGCGTTGATGACATCGGGACCGGCCCCGATGTTCACCCAACTCGACACGGTGAACGGCAACGTGGGCAACTTCGCCAGCTTGAACTGGAGTTGCTGGGTGTTCAGGTACGAGGAGATCTTCAGGCTCGTGCCGGTCGGCACCTTCTCGGCGAGCGGGGCGGACAGACCTGCCCCCGACTTCGAGGCCGCGGCACTGCTCGTGGCGCAGCCGCTGAGGCCGGCGATGCCCGCGGCGGCACCGAGCACGGAGGTGAGGAAGAGCCGCCGGTCGAGGCCGGACGCACGGGAATTGGGCATGGGAGTACTCCCTGATCAAAAGTCGCGGGAACGCGGGAATGCACGCGGGATTCACGGCGGAGGAAAGCCGGAGAACGAAATGCAGGCAGGATGAGACCGGCGCCAGGGGCGCGTCAACGGGTCAGCAACAAGAAGTGCGACAACTCATCTGCAGGCTCATGAACAGGATGTTCTCGGTCATGAGCGCCTCCTGTCAACATTCCGAGTTTCTGAATTAAATAGTCGCCTGTGAAACACTCAAAGGATCCCGGAACAGCACGTCCAGCATCACCGAACCGCCCGCCACGGCCAGCACGGAATCCGGGAAACTCGTCGGCACGACGGCCGACGCCCGCGCGTCACCGACCTCCTCGCGCAGCGCGCGCAGGCAGTCCTCGCGGTGGATGACACCGAGTTCGGTGACGACCACCGTCTCCGGGTTGAGGATGTCGAGCAGCAGCCCGGCCGCGCGCCCGGTCATCCGCGCCCGCTGCGTCAACAGCCGTACGGCGACGGGGTCTCCGCGTTCGGCCGCGGCCACGACGTGGGTCGGGTTCACCCCGTCGACGATCCCCGCCTCGCGGGCTCTTCGGCACAACGTCCGTTCGCTCAGCTCCACTTGGAGGCAGCCGACCCGGCCGCAGTCGCACGGCTCGGTGCCGCCGCGCAACGGCAGATGGGCGATCGCACCGGCCTGCGAGCGGGGGCCGTGGTGCACCTCGTCGTTGGTGGCGAAGGCCGCGTCGACCACATTGCCGACGAAGAGATGCAGCACGCTGCGGCTGCCCCGGGCCCGCCCGAAGAGGCGCTCCCCGTTCACCAACGCGCGGGCATGGCCGTCGACATGGACCGGGAGACCGGTGCGGGTGCCGAGGATCTCGCGGACGGGTACCTCCCGCCAGCCGAGCAGAGGGTGGTCGACGATGGTCCCGGAGTCCCGGTCGACCCAGCCGCCGGCGGCGACCCCGACACCGAGCGGTGTGCTTCCGGCCGCCTCCGCGAACAGCGCGCCCAGCCCGTCGGCGGCCCGTGCCAGCACACGTGAGGGATCGGTGGTGTCGTGGCCGATGCGCCGCTCGGCCAGCACCCGCCCGCGCAGATCGAGCAGCGCGACGGTCGTATAGGGCACGGCCACATGGACCCCGCCCACGATGAACCGTGAGTCGTCGAGGTCGACGGGCACATGGGGCCGGCCCACACCCTTCGACCGGAGCGGTGTGGCGGACTCCTGGATCAGGCCGAGTTCGGTGAAACGGGCGCAGTAGTCGGTGACCGACGCGGGCGACAACCCGGTCAGCCGGGAGATGGTGCTGCGCGCCACCGGGCCGTGCTCCAGCACCGACCGCAGGATGACGCTCGCGTTGGTGCGCCGCCGGTCGCTGTCGGCGGCGCGGGGTATCGGGGAGTTGGGATACGGGGAGGTGAGAAGGGGTGCCGCGGTACGGGGCATGGGATCTTCCTCGGGAACGGGTCCGACAGTGCACCGTGTGGATTTCGAGGCGCACCGGATCCGCTCCGCCCGCCTCAGGGGCGGTAACAGGTCGCCGCGGCCTGGCGTCGCAGGTCGACATAGCGACGCGACGCGAAGTTCCGGGCCTGGGCAACCATGCGGTCGAAGCTAGCAAAACGGTGCAGCGCTGCCCAGACGGTGACCGGTGTGCGAGACGGCACGGGGTGCGCGTGACCGGCATCACCCCAGAGCGCGTGTAACGGGCATCCTTTGTGCGGAGCCCACCAAGTCCGCGCCGAAGCCTTTGTCGAGCGCTGACGGTGATCGGCCGAAGGACCCTGGGATAGCGTCACGGAGTCCCCGCCGTACCCCCGTCAACCTGCGGAGTTCCCCTTGAGTACCGCCGTCGCCACCGCCCGCCCCGGACAGGTCCTCGCCGACCTGCTGCCCGCCTCCCGCGTCCGGGACATCGCCCTCGTGCTCGGCGGCGCCGCGCTCACCGGCCTCGCCGCCCAGCTCTCCGTGCCCGTACCGGGCTCCCCGGTCCCGGTCACCGGCCAGACCTTCGCCGCACTCCTCGTCGGCACCTCCCTGGGCGCCGGCCGCGGCTTCCTCTCGCTCGCGCTGTACGCGCTGCTCGGCCTGGCCGGCGTGCCGTGGTTCGCCGGCGGCACCCACGGCAGCGGCGCCTCCTTCGGCTACATCATCGGCATGCTCCTCGCCTCCGCCGCCGTCGGCGCCCTGGCCCGCCGCGGCGCCGACCGCTCGGTCCTGCGCATGGCGGGCACGATGATCCTGGGCGAGGCGATCATCTACGCCGTCGGCGTCCCGTACCTCGCGCTGAGCCTCGACCTGTCGACGAGCGCCGCGATCGCCGCCGGCCTCACCCCCTTCCTCCTCGGCGACGCCCTGAAGGCGGCCCTGGCGATGGGCGCGACCCCGACCGCGTGGAAGTTCGTCAACAAGCAGCGGTAGGGCCGTAGTTCCTGCGGAAGAGGTTCGCCGGGTCGTACTGCGACTTCAACGCGGCGAGCCTCTTCCGCGTCTCCGTGTCGTACAGCCCCTCGGTCCGATCACCGGCCCCGAACGCGAAGTTGAGCGCCCGGCCGAGTGTCGTGGGCGCGAGCAGCGCGAAGGCCGGGTCGAGCCGGGTGCGCGCGGTCGCCCGGTCGCCGACCGCCAACAGCCGTACCAGGAAACGCCCTTCGCGGTACGGCACCGAGTTCGGCGCGGGCTTCGCGAGGGCCCCGCCGAGATGGTTGACCTGGACGACGCACATGCCGGGCGCGTCCGGCCCGACGAGGGCCAGCACCTCGCCCACCCGCGCGACCTCCAGCTCACCCAGCACCGCGCTGTCGCCGTAGTACGGGTGCGGCTCCGGCGGATCACTGTGGATCGTGTGGCTCTCGGCGTACGGCATCTCCCGCAACGAGTCCGCGAGCACCGGCCCCAACTCCCGCAGCGGCGCGACGACTTGCTCGCCGTCGGCGCCCGTGTACGCGACCCGCACGGAGAGGACGTACCGGCCGCGCAGGTGCGGTGGCAGCGCCGGGATGTCCGGGTACGGTACGGCGGCGAAGGACGAGGTCAGCCCGTCCGGCACGGTCCGCGTCCACTCCTCGTACGCCCGCAGCAGGCCCGGGGGATCCACCTCCCGCCCGTCGAACGCGAGCGAACCGCCGTAGAGCGTCCGGACGGGAACGAGACCGATCTCCAACTCCGTGACGACACCGAAGCCGTGCCCGGCACCGAGCAGCGCCCAGTACAGGTCGGGCTCCGACTCCCGTGTCACGTGCCGGAGTTGGCCGTCGGCGGTGACGACGTCGAGCGAGCGCACATGGTCGGCCGCGTACCCGAACTCCCGTCCCAGGATGCCGAGTCCACCGCTCAGCGTGTACGACACGGCACCCACACCCGGCGACGAACCGTTCAACGGGGCCAGCCCGTACGGCCTTGCCGCCGCCACGACCTGTGCCCACCGCACGCCGGCCTGGACCCGGACGGTCCGCGCTTCCGCATCGACCCGCACCCCGTCCATCCGCCGCGTGGTGATCAGCACCCCGCCCTCGGACCCGCCCGGCAGCCCGTGCCCGGTGGCCTGCACCCCGACCGGCAGCCCCGCGCCGGCCGCGTACCGTACCGCGGCGATCACGTCGTCGGCCGAGGCCGCGCCGAAGACCACGGCGGGGCGCTGGACGAACCCGGTCTGGAAACCGGCCAGTTCGTCGTCGTATCCGGGGTCGGTGGGGTGGAGGGTGAGGGGCTGTGTGCGCTGGCTCATACGGTCATGCTGGCTCCATAACCTGACATGTGCCGTCAGGCTTTCAGGCGGGACCGGGACCAACAGGAAGGGCCGGGTGCTCCCGCCGCCCGGCCCTTCCTTGTCCCTCCCCTGCCCGTGCTCCGCTCAGCCCCGCTGGGCCTGCCGCCTCGGCGGTCGCTGCGACCAGTACAGGCCCGCCGCGCCCGCCGCGATCAGTGCCGCGCCGGCCGCGCCCAGCGGCAGTACGTCACTGCCGACACCGGTCTTGGGCAGGGTGTCGCCGCCCGGCGCCACCGGCTTGTTGTCGGTGCCGAGCAGCAACGGGGTGGCCGGGGCGTTCGGCGACGGGTTCGTCGTACCGAACGGGACCGGGCCCTGCTGCCAGAACGTCTTCTTGCCGTCGGCGGACATCACCGGCAGACAGATCTTCCCGGCCTTGCTCAGGTCGTACGTCGCGTCGACGGCGTACGACTTCGACTTCCCCGCGGCGAGCGTGCCGACGGGGCAGGTGAATCCGCTGTTCGAACCGGGCGGCAGATCCTTTTCGGCGATCGCCGAACAACCCTGCACGCCATTGACCTTGAGGCCGTCGAATCCGACGACCAGGAGATTGAGCTCGCCGCTCTCCTTGGTCCCCTCGTTCTTCACCGTGGCGGTGATCGCCGTCTTTTTCGAACTGTTGTCGACAGAAATCCTCTCCGGCAGGAGCGTGGTCAGTTTCACACCCGCCGGCGCCGCGTCCATCGCCTTTCCGCCTTTGCTGCTTCCCGGTCCCTGGTCGTCCGCCGAGGCGGTGAAGGAAAGGATCATCACGGCCGAGAAAGATGCCGTGAGCAGCGATCCTGTGATGGCCGTCGCGATGGCCGTCGCGCGACGAGAACCCATGTTCGTCCCCCTTGTGTTCCCCTGTGTCCCCCTGGACTGCGCCTGAATTCGCAGTACTTGAAGAGGTACCACAAGATTTCTCCGCACTATGCTGGTACGGCATGAAGTGTGACCATTGTGGGGGTGCAGCGGATTGCCGGGGAATGCGGGGAACTTGAGGAACGGCGGAACTCCGGGGCTATTGGTGACCGGACGTTATCGACTGGTCGAAAGCATCGGGCAGGGGGGAATGGGGCGGGTGTGGCGGGCCGCCGACGAAATGCTCGACCGGCAGGTCGCGGTCAAGGAGATGCGCATCGACGGCCTCGACCCGGAGGACACCCGCACCCGCCGCGAGCGCACCCTGCGCGAGGCCAGGGCCACGGCCCGGATCGACCATCCCAACGTCGTACGGGTCTACGACGTCGTGGACGAGGGCGAACGCCTGTGGATCGTCATGGAGTTGGTGGCCGGCCGCTCGCTGGAGCGGATCATGGCGGAAGACGGTCCGATCGGCCCGCGCGAGGCCGCCCGCATCGGGCTGGGACTGGTGGCGGCGCTACGACAGGTGCACGCGGGAGGCGTCCTGCACCGGGACATCAAACCCGGCAACGTACTCGTCGAGAGCCGTGCGCAGCGCGTCGTGCTCACCGACTTCGGCATCGCCGCGATCCAGGACGCCAAGGCGCTCACCATGGTCGGCATGCTCGTCGGCTCGCCCGACTACATGGCACCCGAGCGGATCTCGGGCCGCCCGCAGGGACCGCCCTCGGACGTCTGGTCACTGGGCGCGACACTCTGCGCGGCCCTCGGCGGTCGCTCCCCGTTCGCCCGCGACACCACCCTCGCGACCCTGCACGCGGTGCTCTACGAGGAGCCCGAACTCCCGCCCGCGGCGGGCCCGTTGCGTGAGGTGTTGGCCGCGCTGCTGGAGAAGGAGCCTTCGGTCCGGCCGGGGTTGGAGGAGGTGGGGGAGGCGTTGACTCCGGTGGCGTTTCCGACGGAGGCCGAGCAACTCGGGTCAGTGGAAACGCGGTTGGTGGAGGAGCCCGAGAGGTCGGAGGGGCCCGAGGCCTATCAGGAGTCGCCCACTCCGGTCTTCCTGGAACCGTTGGTGGTCCGGGCGGCACGAGATCCCCGCGTGCACGATCCGGATCCCGGACCCGATCCCCACCCCCACCCCGATCC
>NZ_JAEQAZ010000277.1 GCF_016654115.1 Streptomyces sp. MBT53 | reverse complement strand
GGATCCCACCCCTCCGGCAGCCCCAACACCTCCCGCACGACATCCCGGCAGAACATCGTCGAGGACACCCACGCCGACCCCAACCGCTCACCGGCAAGCGCCACCAGGAAGTTCTGGACCCCCGCCCCCACGGCCACCACGAACATCTCCCGCTCGGCCCCGTCCCGCCGCGCGTCCCCGTACGTGTGCGACCCGTCCATCACGAGACATGGCACCACGAGATACGGCGCCCCGCGCAACACGTCCCCGCGCCGCACCCGCTTGGCGATGGACTCCTCCGACTTCCCGTCCCGCCGCAGATCCGCGACCCACGCGTCCCGCATCGCGTCCAGCAACCGCGTCCGCGACTCGGCGGACTCCAGCAGCACGAACCGCCACGGCGTCGTGTGGTGCGGCGCCGGCGCGGTCACCGCCGCGGCCACGGCCCGCCGTACCGCACCGGGGTCGACCGGCTCGTCGGTGAAGGCCCGCACGGTACGACGCTGGGTCACCGCCTCCCGTACGGCTTCCGACGTCCCCAGCCGGAACATGTCGTCGCGCCCGCCCCGCACGATGGCCCGCGCGCCCGACTCGTCATCCTTGTCGGTCACGACATGCGGCAGCCCCCGCACCACCGCGACCGGCAGCCCCGCGGCCTTGCCCTTCACCAGATCACCGGCGGCGGCGAGCTCGTCGGCGGTCGCCACGACGGTCGCGCTGAGCGGATTGCCGTAGGCATCCGTGCCCCCGCGCAGATCGTCCAGTACGTGTACGCCCGCGGCGCCGATCGCGACATCCGTGAGCCCCGTGCGCCAGGGCCGCCCGAAGGTGTCGGTGACGACGACCCCCACGTCGACGCCGAGCGCGTCCCGCAGCCCGTCGCGGATCGCGCGCGCGGACGCGTCCGGGTCCTCGGGCAGCAACAGCACTGTCCCGGCAGGGGTGTTGGACGCGTCGACCCCGGCGGCGGCCATGATCAGCCCCTGCCGGTTCTCCACGATCCGCAGCATCCCGCGCCGGGCCACGACCCGTACGGTCTCGGCGTCGATCGCGGCCTCCCGGTCGGCCGCCTCGACGATGCGCCCCTCCGCCTTGGACACGATCTTCGAGGTGACGAGGAGCACGTCCCCGTCGACGAGCCCGGGCTCGGCGGCGGCGATCAGCTTGGCGAGGTCGTCGCCCGCCGCGACCTCCGGCATCCCGGGCACGGCCCAGACCCGGTAACCCTCCACCGGCGGCACTTCGCTCATACGGCCCGCACCTCCTCCGCCAGCGCGAGTGCCTCCCGCGCCATCCGCGCGGTCGCCTCGGTGTCGGTCATCATCAGCGGTACGGCCCGGCAGCGGATCCCGGCCGCCTCGACGTCCGGTACGGAGGCGGCGTCCACGGTGTCGACGAGCCAGCCGTCGAGCAGCCCGGAGCCGTAGTGCTCGGCCACCGCGGTCGCCGTGGACTCCACGCCCACCGCCGCGAGCACCTTGTCGGCCATCCCGCGCACGGGCGCGTCCCCGACGATGGGGGAGAGGCCGATCACGGGCACCCCGGCCTCGGCGATCGCCTCCCGGATGCCGGGCACGGCGAGGATGGTGCCGACGGAGACGATCGGGTTGGACGGCGGGAAGAGGATGACGTCCGCCTCCGCGATCGCCTCCAGGACGCCGGGCGCGGGCTTGGCCTGCTCGGCCCCGACCGGTACGACGGCCTCGGCGGCGACCGACGCGCGCAGCCGTACCCAGTACTCCTGGAAGTGGATCACCTTGCGTTCGCCGTCCAGCTCGACGGCGACATGCGTCTCGACGCGGTCGTCCGTCATGGGGATCAGCCGCACCCCGGGCTGCCAGCGGTCGCACAGCGCCTCGGTGACCGCGCTCAGCGGATAGCCGGCGCCGATCATCTGCGTCCGCACGATGTGCGTGGCGAAGTCCCGGTCGCCGAGCCCGAACCACTCGGGTCCGACCCCGTACGCCCCGAGCTCCTCCTTGAGGTGGAAGGTCTCGTCGGCACGGCCCCAGCCCTGCTCCTCGTTGATGCCGCCGCCGAGCGTGTACATCACCGTGTCGAGGTCCGGGCAGACCTTCAGCCCGAAGAGGTGGATGTCGTCCCCCGTGTTGCCGATCACCGTGATGTCGGCGTCCGGCACGGCCTGCTGAAGACCGCGCAGGAACCGGGCACCACCGATACCTCCTGCAAGAACCACAATGCGCATGGAGACAAGTCTTGCAGGCGGGTGTGACAACGCGGCAGGCAGTCGTCGCATCGCGGTCGGACGGCCACCGCGTCTCGGGCCGGACGGCCGTCGCCTCGCCTCAGGCGGTCACGGCGTCGACCGCTTCCGCCCCGTCGCGCCGTGCGCACGCGGTGTGCATCGGCATCTCGGTCAGGCCGGGGAAGTAGACGTGCAGGCTTATGGCCGGTTCGAGGGTGTCGTTGACGACCTCGTGGACGTACCCCGGCGCGAACACCCGCTGCGCGCCCGCCCCCAACGCGCGCGTGCTCCGGTCGGTGCGCTCGGTCAGCGTGCCGTCCAGGACGGTCAGCACACCGGAGGAGGGGCCGTGGTCGTGCAGCCCGCTGCCCTGTCCGGGGACCCAGGACAGCAGCCACACCTCGTAGCCGGGGCCGGTGCTCAGCCGGTGGTACCAGCGGGTCGTCGCGTCGTACTCGACGAGGTGTTCCCACTGGGCGCGGTCGGCGGCGATCGAGCGCGCCAGGCCGACGAACTCGGCCACGGTGGCCGGGTGTTCGCGCGCTGCCTGGAGGAGGTGCGGGACTTCGAGGATGTCGCCGGCGATCTGGAGGTCGCTGTCGCTGTTCATGGGGGTGCGGTGGTTCCTCGGCGTAAGAAGTAACGGCGGGGGATGGGTGTCACCAAAAGAAGAGAGAGGTGGGGCCGGAGCGCGGAGGGCTCAACAGCCGGAACAGCAACAACAGCTGCAGCGAGCGTGGGCAGCACCGAGGGACCCGGCGGAGCGGGTCGAGGTGAGTGCCGAGTTCGCGAGCATGCCCACAAGGACATCGGTTCACACCCGCACTGTCAACTCGACGCCCGGCATGTGGGACATGTTTCACCTCATCCGGTTCATCTGGGAGGTGAAAGGTTTGTTCAGGAGGCTATCGGGACACATGGCGCACAACCGGGCGCACAAACCCCGTGGGAACGAGATCGAACTCCTGAGCGTCCTCCCCCGTACAGGCCCTGCCTCGGGGTAGGAGGCGCACGAGGGTCTCCACTGCCTGTCAAGGTTTATGCCGATTTGAACACTTTCCGCTAGGCCTTGGTTCCGCAGAGTGAATAAGGGGCCCAATAGCAGATCTCGGCTTGACTCGCCCGGAGCAGCACACTTGTAATTTCACTCGTGTCGTTCAGCCGACATCGGTAACGGCTACATCACGGGGACGCGAAAGACAGACGAGGGGCGCACATGACCGAGCTGGTGCAGCAACTGCTGGTCGACGACGCGGACGAGGAACTCGGCTGGCAGGAGCGCGCGCTGTGCGCCCAGACCGACCCCGAGTCCTTCTTCCCCGAGAAGGGCGGCTCCACCCGCGAGGCCAAGAAGGTCTGCCTCGCCTGCGAGGTCCGCTCCGAATGCCTCGAGTACGCCCTCGCCAACGACGAACGCTTCGGCATCTGGGGCGGCCTCTCCGAGCGCGAACGCCGCCGGCTCAAGAAGGCCGCCGTCTGAACCGCACGGCACGCCTGGGGACATGCCCCGGGGCACACCTCGGGACCTACTGAACGGCCCGTCGCGACTGGGTTATCCACAGGCGGCGGGCCGTCGCTGTGCCCAGCCGATAGTGTGGGCGCTCGTCCGAGACGTACCGCAGTCCCCTCGGGACGCATGCGTCCACCGCAGTCCATCGAACCGGGGCCCGTACCTCGATGTCCGTGCACAGCCACACGGCAGCCCAACACGACGCTGCCACTCCTGAGTTCCCGCGTCACGTAGTCACCGCGGTGCTCGTCTCCCACGACGGCGCCCGCTGGCTGCCCGACGCGCTCGCCGGGCTGCTCGGCCAGGAGCGCCCCGTGCAGAGCGTCATGGCCGCCGACACCGGCAGCGCGGACGACTCCGCCCAGTTGGTGACCGACACCCTCGGCGCCGACCGCGTGCTGCACCTCGCCCGGCGCACCGGCTTCGGCCAGGCCGTCGAGGAGGCCAACCGCACCGCCCCCGTGCTGACCCCGGACGACCTGCCGTACCTCAAGCGCCCCAGCGGCTGGGACCCCGTCACGCGCACCTGGCGCGACGACGCCTACGACATGCCGGAACTCCCGCACGGCGAGCCCGTCCAGTGGCTGTGGCTGCTGCACGACGACTCCGCGCCGGAGCCCGACGCCCTGGCCCAACTGCTGCGCGTGGTGGACCAGGAGTACGAACTCGGCCGCGAGGACGTGGCCGTCGTAGGGCCGAAGCTGCGCGGCTGGTACGACCGGCGGCAGCTCCTGGAGGTCGGCGTCACCATCGCCCACTCCGGGCGCCGCTGGACCGGCCTGGACCGCCGCGAACAGGACCAGGGCCAGCACGACCACGTCCGGCCCGTGCTGTCCGTGTCCACCGCCGGGATGCTGATCCGGCGCGACGTCTTCGACGAACTCGGCGGCTTCGACCGCCGGCTGCCCCTGATGCGGGACGACGTCGACCTGTGCTGGCGTGCCACCGCCGCGGGACACCGCGTCCTGGTCGCCCCCGAGGCGGTCGTACGGCACGCCGAGGCGGCCTCCCGCGAGCGCCGCGCGGTCGACTGCGCGGGCCGCACCGTCGCCTCCCCGCACAAGGTCGACAAGGCCGGCGCCGTCTACACCCTGCTCGTCAACAGCCGTACGGCCGTGCTGCCCTGGGTCCTCGTCAGGATCGTCGTCGGCACCGTGCTGCGGACCCTCGGCTATCTCGTCGGCAAGGTCCCCGGACAGGCCCTCGACGAGATCCGCGGCCTCCTGGGGACCCTGCTGCGCCCCGAGCGGATCATCGCCGGGCGGCGCAGGCGCGGCACCCCGCAGATCGACAAGGCGGAGCTGCGGCCGCTCTTCCCGCCGCCCGGCGCGACCCTGCGGGCCACCTTCGAACAGGCCGCCGCCAGCTTCGTCGACACCTCCGACCCCGAGATCACCTCGGGGGCCGGCCGGCACGGCGGCGCGGTCGAGTCCGGACCCGGCGGCGACGACGCGGACTTCCTGGAGATCGAGCAGTTCGCGCGCGTGAAGCGCATCGCCCGCAAACCGGGCCCGGTGCTGTTCCTGGTGCTGCTGCTCGTCTCCCTCGTCGCCTGCCGCAACCTGCTGGGCAGCGGCGCGCTCACGGGCGGCGCACTGCTGCCCGCACCCGGCGACTCCGGCGAACTGTGGTCCCGCTTCCTGGACTCCTGGCACCCGGTCGGCGCCGGCGGCACCCCGTCCGCGCCGCCGTACCTCGCGTTCGTCGCGATGCTCTCCTCGCTGCTGTTCGGCTCGACCGGCCTCGCGGTCACGGTCCTGCTGGTCGCCTCGGTGCCGCTGGCCGGGTTCACCGCCTACTTCGCCTCCCGCCCGCTCGTCGAGTCGCGCCTGCTGCGCGCCTGGGCGGCCGTCGTCTACGCCTTCCTGCCCGCCGCCACCGGCGCCCTCGCGGGCGGCCGCATCGGCACCGCCGTACTCGCCGTCCTGCTCCCGCTGACGGCCCGCGCGGGCATCGCCGCCAGCGGCCTCATGCACTCCTCGGGCACGCGCGGCAGCTGGCGCGCCACCTGGGCCTACGCCCTGCTCCTGACGGTCACCACCGCCTTCACGCCGATCATCTGGCCCATCGCCCTGATCCTCGGCATCGCGCTGCTGGCCGTCCGCAGAAGCGAGATCACCGCCTACGGCCTGCGCTTCCTGGCCCAGCTCGGCACCCCGCTGCTGATCCTGGCGCCCTGGTCGCTGACGCTGCTCCCGTTCGGCTTTTTCCAGCAGGCAGGCCTGGAGTACGGCTCCGGGTCCGCGACCCCCCTCGACCTGCTCGGCGCCAGCCCCGGCGGCCCCGGTACGGTCAACGGCCTGATGCTGATCGGCATCGTGCTGGCCGCCCTCGCCGCCCTCCTGCGCAGCGAGCGCGCCTTCGGTATCCGGGCCGCCTGGGGCGTCGCCCTGGTGGGCCTCGTCTTCGCCGTCCTGTCCAACAGCTCCACCTGGGCCGGCCCCGCGACCCTCGTCTACGGCCTCGCCCTCCTCGCCGCCGCCGCGCTCGGCGCCGACGGGGCACGCGCGCGTGTCGCCGAGCAGAGCTTCGGCTGGCGCCAGCCGGTGGCCGTCCTGATCGCCTTCGCCTCGGCCGCGGGACCGCTGCTCGTCGCCGCCGGCTGGATGCTCGGTGGCGCCGACGGCCCCCTGGAGCGCCGCGACCCGACCCAGGTGCCCGCGTTCGTCGCGGAGGAGAGCGACACCCAGGACCAGGCCCGCACCCTCGTCCTGGACAGCGACTCCGCCGCCCACGTCGGCTACATGCTGGTGCGCGGCTCCGGCGCCCGCATGGGAGACGGCGAGTTCGCCGCGTCGGACGGCGAGAACAGCAGGCTCGACAAGGTCGTCGCCAACCTCGTCGCCGGCTCCGGCGCCGACCAGGCCGACGAACTGGGCGGCTTCGCCGTGCGCTACGTCCTCGTCCACAAGGGCGCGCCCCGCGAGGTCAGCCGCGTCCTGGACGCCACCCCCGGCCTCAGCAGGCTCAGCCAGGCCGACGGCAGCGCCCTGTGGCGGGTCAACGCGCAGGTCTCCCGCGCGGCGATCGTCGCCGGCACCGCCGCCCCCAAGCCGGTCGCCGCGGGACCCGTCGACATCCACACCACGATCCCGTCCGGCGCCACCGGCCGCGTCCTGCGCCTCGCCGACACGGCCGCCGCGGGCTGGACGGCCACCCTGGACGGCAAGCCGCTCACCCGCACCACGGTCGACGGCTGGGCCCAGGGCTTCCAACTCCCCGCCACCGGCGGCCGGTTGGACGTCACCTACGACGACCCGATGGGACACACCGCCTGGCTGTGGACCCAGGGCGCGCTCGCCCTCGTCCTCGTCGTGCTCGCCCTCCCGGGCCGCCGCCGTGACGTCGACGACGACCTCCCCGAGGAGGAGCTGATCCCGGCCCAGGCGGTCGCGGGCGAGGGCCGCAGGGCCCGCCGCCTGCGCGCCCAGGCCGAGACCGAGGCCACCGACCAGGCGGACGAGCCGGCGGACATCGCGAGCACCGGGGAGTTCGACGCCTTCGGCTCGGGCACCACACCTCCTCCTACGGAGGAGGAGGTAGCCGCCGCCGCGATCCCGCAGCAGCAGTCCTACGGCGAGTGGGACTCGGCGAGCTACGCGGGCGCCGAGTACGGCACCTACGGCGGCGAGCAGTACCAGGGCGACCAGCAGTACCCGGCGGGCACCTACGACCAGTCGTACCAGGCGGATCCCTACCAGGGAGGCCAGTACGACCCGTACGCCTACGGCGGCCAGCCCCCGGCACCCGGGTACGACCCGACGTACGAACAGGGCTACGACCAGGGCCAGGGGCAGAGCCAGGGCTACGACCCGAACTACGACCCCGCCTACGACCCGGCGTACGACCCCGCCCAGCAGCATCCGCACGGCAGTGAGCGCCCCGACGGGAGCCAGCAGTGAACCGCACCACCCTGTCCTTCCTCGCCGGCGTGGCCGCGCTCGCCGCAGTCACCGGGTTCGCCGAGATGAAGACACCGGCAGCGTCCAGCACGCACACCGCCGAGGCGGCCGCCCAGCTGCCCGTGGAGCGCACCAGCCTGCTCTGCCCGGCGCCGAGCACCTCCGACCTCGCCGACACGTCGTACACGTCCTTCACGCCCGTCACGACGGGCACGGACGACAGCGGCAAGGCCGAACTCCGGGCCGCGGGCGAGGAGTCGGGCGCCAGCACGAGCGGCAAGAGCAAGAAGAAGCCCGCCAAGCCCGTCCTGACGCCCAAGAACCCCGGCACGCCGGCCACCGGCGACAGCTCCGGCGCCGACTCGCCCGCGCTGCTCGGCACGGCCGAGGGCAAGTACGCGCCCGGCTGGACCGTCCAGGAGACCACCGAGGTCGCCGCGGGCAACGGACGCGGCCTCCAGGGCGTCAACTGCACCGCCCCGGACACCGAGTTCTGGTTCCCGGGCGCCAGCACCTCCGCCGACCGCACCGACTACGTGAACCTCACCAACCCGGACGACTCCGCCGCCGTCGTCGACATCGACCTCTACGGCAAGGACGGCGACCTCAAGTCGACGGTGGGGGAGGGCATCACGGTCGATCCGCACGCCGACGAGCCGATCCTGCTGTCCACGCTCACCGACGATCAGGAGACCGACCTGACCGTGCACGTGACCGTGCGCAGCGGCCGGGTCGGCGCGTCCGTGCAGGCCCTCGACGCCAAGCTCGGCGGCGACTGGCTGGCCGCGTCCACCGACCCGGCGGGCAGCCTGGTCATGCCGGGCATCCCGAAGGACGCCACCTCCGTGCGGCTGATCGTCTTCACACCGGGCGACTCGGACGCCGACCTGAAGGTGCGGCTCTCCTCGCCCACAGGGATGATCACGCCGGCCGGGCACGAGACCGTGCACGTCAAGGCGGGCATGACGATCGGCGTCGACCTCGGTGACGTCACCCGCGGCGACCCGGGCTCCCTGGTCCTGACGCCGACCGACCAGTCCGTGCCGGTCGTCGCCGCGCTGAAGGTCGTACGGGGCAAGGGCAGCAAGCAGGAGACGGCGTTCATCCCGGCGACCGCCCCGGTCGGCACGCGCGCGACGTCCGCCGACAACAGCGCCAAGGGCTCCACGCTGTCCCTGGTCGCGCCCACCCGCACCGCGACCGTCAAGGTCACCGCGTCGGCCGGCAGCGGCGGCGGTACGCCGGTCTCCAAGACGTACACGATCAAGGCAGGCACCACCCAGGACGTCGAACTCCCGGTCCCCGGCGGCCTGAAGGGCACCTACGCGCTGACGGTCGAGCCCCAGTCGGGCGGCCCGGTGTACGCGGCGCGGACGCTGTCGGCGACCGAGGAGGGCGTACCGGGCTTCACGATCCAGACCCTGCCCGACGACCGGGGGACGGTGTCGGTGCCGAAGACGGACGAGGACCTGTCGGTCCTTCAGAAGTAGCGGTCGGCGATCCCACGCGCGCGGGGAGGGTCAGTCCTCCCCGTAGCGCGGATCGACGGTCTCCGGGGTGAGGCCCAGCAGTTCGGCGACCTGCTCCACGACGATCTCGTGGACCAGGGCCGCGCGTTCGTCGCGCCCCTTCGTGCGGATCTCGACCGGCCGCCGATAGATCACCACGCGCGCGGGCTGCCCCTCACGGGCGGCGATCGTGCCCCCCAGGGGCACCGACTCGTCGTTCCAGCCCTCGCCCGCACCACCCAGTCGAGGGACTTCCAGGACGAGGAAATCGATGTCTGCCAACTGCGGCCAGCGTCGCTCCAGGCGCTCCACGGAGTCCTGCACCAGATCCGCGAACGCCTCGGCCCGGCTCGCGGCCAGCGGAACCTGCGGCGGTGCGATCGGGCCGCGCATGCCCCGGCCGTGGCGATCGCGGATCTGGTGCAGGAC
>NZ_JAEQAZ010000276.1 GCF_016654115.1 Streptomyces sp. MBT53 | reverse complement strand
ACAACCAAGAGGGCGCGGCCACTTGCCGCGCCCCCTCCCCACACCCCCCACCTACACCCACGTATCCAGCCACATCCGAGACCGCCACTGATCAATAGGAATCGACGTCCCCGTGTACAGCGGCCAGAAGTAGATGAAGTTCCACGTGATCAGCAGGACCAGCACCCCCGCGCCGACCGCGCCCGTGACCCGGCGGGTGTCGCTGGAGCCCGGTGGGCCGATCATCGCGCCGATGAGCATCGCCACCGCGAGGCAGAGGAAGGGCAGGAAGACGATCGAGTAGAAGAAGAAGATCGTGCGGTCCTGGTAGAGGAACCAGGGGAGGTAGCCGGCCGCGACGCCGCAGGCGATCGCGCCCGCGCGCCAGTCGCGGCGGAACGCCCAGCGCCACAGGACGTAGAGGATCGCGAAGCAGGCCGCCCACCACAGCACCGGGGTGCCGATCGCGAGGACCTCGCGGGCGCACTTGTCGCCGGCGTTGACCGGGCAGCCGTCCGCGCCGGGGGAGGGGGACTCGTAGAAGTAGGAGACCGGGCGGCCGTCGACCAGCCAGCTCCAGGGGTTGGACATGTACGTGTGCGGCGAGTGCAGGCCGACGTTGAACTCGTAGACCTCGTGCTCGTAGTGCCACAGGCTGCGCAGCCAGTCCGGCAGGACGTGGCTCCAGGTGCCGCCCTTGCCGTCGGTCGCGGCCCAGTTGCGGAAGTAACCGCCGGTGCCGTTCGCGGGGGAGAGGATCCAGCCGATCCAGGAGGTCAGGTAGACGGCGACGGCGACCGGGATCGTGGCTACGAAGCCCAGTCCGAGGTCGTGCTTCAGGACCGCCACGTACGCGTTGCGGGCGCCCGCGACCTTGCGGGAGCCGACGTCCCACAGCAGCATCATCACGACGAAGGCGGCCGTGATGTACAGGCCGTTCCACTTGGTGCCGATCGCGAGGCCGAGCAGCAGGCCCGCCGTCCAGCGCCAAGGGCGCCAGCCGAAGGACAGGGTGTCGCCGGTGTGCGCGTCGGGGCGGACGCGGCCGTAGGCGTCGGCCGGTAGTGCCGCCGCGAGTTTCTCCCTCGCCTTGTCGCGGTCGATCAGCAGGCAGCCGAACGCGGCCACCACGAAGAACATCAGCACACCGTCGAGCAGCGAGGTGCGGGCCATCACGAAGGCCAGGCCGTCCAGCGACATCAGGACGCCCGCGACACAGCCCAGGAAGGTGGAGCGGAACAGGCGGCGGCCGATGCGGCACAGCATCAGCACGGTCAGCGTGCCGAGCAGCGCCGTCATGAAGCGCCAGCCGAAGGGGTTGAAGCCGAAGATCAGCTCACCGATGCCGATGACGTACTTGCCGACCGGCGGATGCACGACGTAGGCCGCGTCCGTGGGGATCGAGACGTGCCCGCCTGTCTTCAGGATCAGGTCGTTGGCGTTCTTGTCCCAGTTGACCTCGAAGCCGCGGTGGACCAGCGCCCAGGCGTCCTTGGCGTAGTACGTCTCGTCGAATATCACCGCCTTCGGACTGCCCAGGTGGTAGAAGCGCATCACCCCGGCCATCAGCGTGACCAGCAGCGGGCCGCCCCAGGCCGACCAGCGGGTGATGCGGTCGACGAGCCCCGGCGAGAAGCCGAGCGACGCCCACAGCCGGGGGCTGGGCTCCGCGTACGGCGGCACCAGCCGGTCCCGTACGTCGCTTCTGGGCCCCGCCGTGTAGCCGAAACGGCGCAGCCGCTGCTGCCACGACGGCCGCTGCTCTTGGGGGGCCTGGCCCTGCCGGGTGTCCGTGGAGGACGCGGTACTGGTCACCGCGCCATCGTAGGGAACAGCGCTGTGTGAGTCCCGTGCATGGGCGGTCTCGGTCCGGATGCGTCCGGATCTGTCGGCCCTGCGAGGATGGGAACGTGACTGGAACCCTTGTTTTGGCGGGCACCCCCATCGGCGACATGCAGGACGCCCCTCCCCGGCTCGCGGAGGAGCTGGCCGGGGCCGATGTGGTCGCCGCGGAGGACACCCGGCGGCTGCGCCGGCTGACCCAGGCGCTCGGTGTGCAGCCCAAGGGGCGGGTCGTGTCGTACTTCGAGGGCAACGAGTCCGCGCGGACCCCCGAGCTGGTCGAGGCCCTGGTGGGCGGCGCGCGGGTGCTGCTGGTGACCGACGCGGGGATGCCGTCCGTCTCCGACCCGGGGTACCGGCTGGTCGCCGCCGCCGTGGCGAAGGACATCAGGGTGACCGCCGTACCGGGGCCGTCGGCGGTGCTCACCGCGCTCGCGCTGTCGGGGCTGCCGGTGGACCGGTTCTGCTTCGAGGGGTTCCTGCCGCGCAAGGCGGGCGAGCGGCTGTCGCGGCTGCGGGAGGTGGCCGCCGAGCGGCGCACCCTCGTCTACTTCGAGGCACCGCACCGGCTCGACGACACCCTCGCCGCGATGGCGGAGGCGTTCGGCGCGGAGCGGCGGGCCGCCGTCTGCCGGGAGCTGACGAAGACGTACGAGGAGATCAAGCGCGGCCCGGTCGGCGAGCTGGCCGCGTGGGCGGCGGAGGGCGTTCGCGGCGAGATCACCGTCGTGGTGGAGGGGGCGCCGGAACAGGCCGAGGAACTCGGCGCGGACGAACTGGTGCGGCGGGTGCGGGTGCGCGAGGAGGCGGGCGAGCGGCGAAAGGAAGCGATCGCCGCGGTCGCGATCGAAGCGGGTGTTCCCAAGCGCGAGGTGTTCGATGCCGTGGTGGCGGCGAAGACTGCGCAAAAACCCCTCTGAGCTGGGGCGGAATCCCCTCTGAGCAGGGCGCTCCTCCCATGAGCGGGCGCCCCATGGCGGGGCAAAGCGCGGTCGCCGAATGCAAAGTCCCGACCGGGTCGGAAGGGCGATTCGACAAGGAAAGTCCAAATCGCCTCCAACAGACGACAGGTCTGGTGCGTTGGCCCTGCCGGAGGCGTCCACTGGTATGAGGGACGCACCCGTTCCTCGCCTCCATCGGGATTCCGGGGGGAATCCCCTCGCGGGGGCGCTTGTCCAGCGGAAAGCAAGCAGGAGCTGGCATGAGTGAGATCGCAGGGCAGACCGGCCTCAGGGGCGCTGCCACCGCCGTGGTGAACGAGTCGTACTCCTTCGCCTGCATGCGGTGCGGGCACGGCTGGGAGCAGGCATACGAGATAGAGCACCACGTCGACACCGACGGCCACCAGTTCGTGATGTACGTGGCGGACGGCCAGGTCGTGCCGTCGCCCCTGAGCCGCCCCGCGTGCCACAACTGCGACGGGCATGTCGTGCGCATCATGCGGGCGGGCCAGGTGTCGTCGGTACGGGACGCGGCGCAGCGGCAGTACCAGGCGCCCCGGCCGCGGGCCGCGGCGGAGGGCACCACGGACTCGACGGACGAGTCCGCGGCCGCCGGGCAGGAGCCCGTCGAGCACCACTGGCACCTGTCCGACCTGCTGCACCCGTTCCACCACCACCGCAAGGCGAGCTGACCGCCTCCGGCGACCGGGCGGGCATGCCCCTTTCGTAGGATCGGGGCATGCCTGCCTCCAGTGACAAGAACGCGGCGCCTCCGCTCCCGGAGCCCCTCCGGGTGCCGGTCGCCGACTCCCACACCCACCTCGACATGCAGTCCGGCACGGTGGAGGAGGCGCTCGCCAAGGCGGCCTCGGTCGGTGTCACCACGCTCGTGCAGGTCGGCTGCGATGTGAAGGGCTCCCGCTGGGCCGCCGAGACGGCCGCCCGCCACGACGCGATCCACGCGACGGTCGCCCTCCACCCGAACGAGGCCCCGCGCATCGTGCACGGCGACCCCGACGGCTGGTCGAGGCAGGGCGCGCGTACCCCTGGCGGTGACACGGCCCTCGACGAGGCCCTCGCGGAGATCGACCGTCTGGCCGGACTCCCGCACGTCAAGGGCGTCGGCGAGACCGGCCTCGACTACTTCCGCACCGGACCCGAGGGCAAGGCGGCGCAGGAACTCTCCTTCCGCGCGCACATCGAGATCGCCAAGCGGCACGGCAAGGCCCTGGTCATCCACGACCGCGACGCCCACGCCGACGTCCTGCGCGTCCTCAAGGAGGAGGGCGCCCCCGAGCGGACCGTCTTCCACTGCTACTCCGGCGACGCCGAGATGGCCCAACTCTGCGCGAGCGCCGGGTACTTCATGTCGTTCGCCGGCACCGTCACCTTCAAGAACGCCCGGGACCTGCGCGACGCGCTCGCCGTGGCGCCCCTGGAACTCGTCCTGGTGGAAACGGACGCCCCCTTCCTCACCCCGGCCCCCTACCGCGGACGGCCCAACGCGCCCTATCTCATTCCGGTCACGGTCCGCGCGATGGCCGCCGTCCGGGGCATCGACGAGGACGCCCTGTCGACGGCACTGGCGGCCAACACGGCCCGCGCCTTTGGTTACTGAGGTTCCAGGACCCACTCGAACACAACCCTGAGTAGCCGCGTCGCTTTGGAGAGTGACGGTCGCTCCGCTAGGTTCTGTTGGCCCGATCCGGACCCTTCTGGCCTTCTGGAGCGTGTCGGCGTGAGCAACTACGAGACCTACGAGACGTACGACCGCGGTGTGCGCGCCGATGTGTACACCGACGGGCCCACCGAGGTGTACGAGGACACGTACCGCGCCGCCTACGAGGCGCCGGAGCCCGTGTTCCCGCGCCAGGCGGTGACCGTCGCGCCGGGCCGCGCGGACCGCAGACGAAGAGCCGACCGTACGGCCTCCACCGCCTCCACCATGCGCCGCCTGGTCCCGCAGGCCCTGGTCGTCGCCTTCCTCGCCGGCGGCACCACCGCGTTCGTCGCCAAGGACAAGGCCATCGAGCTGAGCGTCGACGGCAAGCCGCGCACCCTGCACACCTTCGCCGACGACGTCACCGAACTCCTCGCCCAGCAGGGCGTCGAGGTCGGCGAGCACGACGTGGTGGCCCCCGGCCGCGACGCGGACCTCGCCAGCGGCGACGAGGTCGCGGTCCGCTACGGCCGCCCCGTGCGGCTCACCATCGACGGGCAGCGGCGCGAGGTGTGGACGACGGCGCGGACGGTCGACGGCGCCCTCGAACAACTCGGCGTGCGCGCGGAAGGCGCCTACCTCTCGACCTCCCGCTCCCAGCCCATCGGCCGCGCCGGGCTCGCCCTCGACGTACGCACCGAACGCACCGTCACGATCATGGCCGACGGCCGCGCCCGCACGATCCGCACCAACGCGGCGACGGTCGGCGAGGCGGTCCAGGAGGCGGGCATCGGCCTGCACGGCGAGGACACCACCTCGGTCCCGCCCGCGAACTTCCCGCGCGACGGCCAGACGATCACGGTCCTGCGGGTCACCGGCACCCGCGAGATCCGCGAGGAGGCGATCCCCTTCGCGGTGGAACGCACCGAGGACCCCACCCTCTTCAAGGGCACGGAGGTCGTCGAACGCGCCGGCCGACCGGGCCTGCGCCGCGTCACCTACGCCCTGCGCACGGTCAACGGCGTCAAGGAGAAACCGCGCCGCGTCGACGAGGAACTGGTCCGCGAACCCCGCTCCCAACTCGTGAAGGTCGGCACCAAACCGATGCCCACCTCGGTACAGGGCGCCGACCAACTCAACTGGCACGGCCTCGCCACCTGCGAGTCCGGAGGCCGCCCCGGCGCGGTCGACCCCTCAGGCACCTACGGCGGCCTCTACCAGTTCGACACCCACACCTGGCACAGCTTGGGAGGGTCGGGCCGTCCGCAGGACGCGAGCGCGGAGGAGCAAACGTTCCGGGCGAAGAAGCTGTACGTGCGCAGGGGGTCAAGTCCCTGGCCGCACTGCGGAACGAGACTGCACGGCTGAGCGGTGATGGGGGACAGGGGGCGCAGCCCCCATCCCCAGGGGCGCGGGGAACTGCGCGACCAGCCACAGCCGACCGGCAGACGAAGAACCGCCCCGTAACCTAGGTACGTGAGCAGCAACCCCGACGCCCTCCTGGGCCCCGCCGACATCCGCGAACTGGCGGCAGCCCTGGGCGTCCGCCCGACCAAGCAACGCGGCCAGAACTTCGTGATCGACGCGAACACGGTCCGCCGCATCGTCCGCACCGCAGACGTCCGCCCGGACGACGTGGTCGTGGAGGTGGGCCCGGGCCTGGGCTCACTCACCCTCGCCCTGCTCGAAGCGGCCGCCCACGTGACGGCCGTAGAGATCGACGACACCCTGGCGAGCGCACTACCGGCGACGATCACCGCCCGCATGCCCGAGCGGGCGGACCACTTCGCGCTCGTCCACTCCGACGCGATGCAGGTCACCGAACTCCCCGGCCCGCCCCCCACCGCCCTGGTCGCCAACCTCCCCTACAACGTGGCCGTACCGGTCCTGCTCCACATGCTGGAGCACTTCCCGACCATCGAGCGCACGCTCGTGATGGTCCAGGCCGAGGTCGCCGACAGGCTGGCCGCCCCGCCCGGTTCGAAGGTGTACGGCGTCCCGTCCGTGAAGGCGAACTGGTACGCGGAGGTCAAGCGGGCCGGCTCCATCGGCCGTACCGTCTTCTGGCCCGCGCCGAACGTGGACAGCGGCCTCGTGGCGCTCACCCGCAGGGCGGAACCGCTGAAGACCACCGCCGACCGCCGCGAGGTCTTCGCCGTGGTGGACGCGGCCTTCGCGCAGCGCCGCAAGACGCTGCGGGCCGCGCTCGCCGGCTGGGCGGGCTCGGCGGCGGCGGCCGAGACGGCGCTCGTCGCGGCCGGGGTGTCCCCGCAGGCGCGCGGTGAGTCGTTGACGGTCGAGGAGTTCGCCCGCATCGCGGAACACAAGGTCGCAGAGCACGAGGGAGAGTCCGAGTAAGTGAGCGTCACCGTACGGGTCCCCGCCAAGGTCAACGTCCAACTCGCGGTCGGCGCGGCGCGCCCCGACGGCTTCCACGACCTGGCCAACGTCTTCCTCGCGGTCGGCCTGTACGACGAGGTCACCGTGACCCCGGCCGACGAACTCCGCGTCACCTGCTCGGGCCCGGACGCGGCCCAAGTCCCCCTGGACCGTTCGAACTTGGCGGCCCGGGCGGCCGTGGCACTCGCCGAGCGGTACGGACGCAGCGACGCCGTGCACATCCACATCGCCAAGGACATCCCCGTCGCGGGCGGCATGGCGGGCGGCAGCGCGGACGGCGCGGGCGCGCTGGTGGCGTGCGACGCGCTGTGGGGCACCGGTGCCTCGCGGGCCGAACTGCTGGACATCTGCGCCGAGTTGGGCAGCGATGTGCCGTTCAGCCTGGTGGGCGGGGCGGCGTTGGGCGTCGGGCGCGGCGAGAAGCTCACGACACTGGAGACCCGCGGCACCTTCCACTGGGTGTTCGCGATGGCCGAGCGGGGACTCTCCACCCCGGCGGTCTTCCGGGAGTTCGACCGCCTGGCGGAAGGCGTCGACATCCCCGAACCGGTCGCCTCGCAGCCGCTCCTCGACGCGCTCGCGAAGGGCGACCCGGACGCGCTGGCCGCCGCCGTCTCCAACGACCTTCAGCCGGCGGCCCTTTCGCTCTTCCCGGAACTCGCCGACACCCTCGCCGCGGGCCGTGCCGCGGGCGCCCTCGCCGCGCTGGTCTCCGGTTCGGGCCCGACGACGGCGTTCCTCGCCCGCGACCCCGGGTCGGCGGCGAAGGTCGCGGAGGCGCTGACGGCCTCGGGAACATGCCGGACGGTACGTACGGCGGCGGGTCCGGCGGCGGGTGCGACCGTGATCGCCCGACCTTCACACCAGGTCCACGAAAACCCCGCCTGAACTGCGAAAATGCGCATGTGCGGTGTTATCGAAACCATATTGATTTAATGTTCGCCAATCAACCTCAAGGTCCCTTTCGCGGCTTATGTCCTACAGGGTGCGGCTGGCATGATCAGCCGACCCCGGTCCTCGTTACCGGCGGTACTCCCTGCGCGCGCGGTCTCGCCGCGCCACGCCCGAGAGGAACCTCCCCATGGGCCACATGGACCATTTCAGCGCCGGCTGGGTCACCCCGGTCCTGTCCTACGCGATGGCCTGCGTCGGCGCCGCGCTCGGACTGCGCTGCACCGTAAGGGCACTTGAGGCGGACGGCGCCTCCAAACGGAACTGGCTGACCCTCGCCTCCGTCGCCATCGGCTCCGGCATCTGGACCATGCACTTCGTGGCCATGCTCGGCTTCAGCGTCGAAGGCACCCCCATCCGCTACGACGTCCCGCTCACCGTCCTCAGCCTGCTGATGTCGATCGGCGTGGTCGCCGCCGGTGTCTTCACCGCCGGATACGGCCGCTCCCGCGTCACCTCGGTCGCCTTCGGCGGACTCGGCACCGGCCTCGGCGTCGCCGCCATGCACTACGCCGGCATGGCCGCGCTCGACCTGCACGGCGAGATCGACTACGACCCCCGGCTGGTCATCGCCTCCGTCGTGATCGCCGTCGTCGCCGCGACCGCAGCACTCACCCTCACCCTGATCGTGCGCGGCCCCGTCCTCGCCACGCTCGCCGCCCTCGTCATGGGACTCGCGGTCAGCACCATGCACTACACCGGGATGTACGCCGTGAGCGTCACCCTCGCGCCCAGCAGCGCGAACCTCTCCGGCGCCACCGCCACGGAGTTCATCTTCCCGCTCGCCGTCGTCCTCGGCTCCTTCCTCTTCCTGGCCTCCGCGTACGTCGCCCTCTCCCCGACCGGCAGGCGCCACGAGTCGGCCTTCGCGGCCGAGTTGCTGCGCGACGTCGAACTCGCCACGGTCTGAGCCGACTTCGGCCGCCCTGCCTTCAACTGCCCTTACGGCAACGGCCCCCACCTCTCCGGGGTGTGGGTGCCGACCGTCGATCGGTATGTCGAACGCGCCGTACGAACCACCCCGCACTTCCCCTCCCGAACGAGGTCCCCCATGCGTGTGCTGCGCGCACCGGCCCGACTGCGCCCCAGATCCGTCCGCGCGAAGATCGTCGCCCTGCTGATGCTGCCCGTCGTGTCCCTGATGGCCCTGTGGGGCTTCGCCGCGGTGACGACCGCGTCGAGCATCGCCGACACCGAGACCGCCAAGGACGTCAACTCCGAACTCCTCACCCCCGTCGCGGAGTTCATCACCGCGGGGCAGGGCGGCGTTCTGCTCGGCCTCCAGGGCGGTAGTGAAAGCCGGGACGGGGGTGAGGAGTTCGGNGACACCGAGACCGCCAAGGACGTCAACTCCGAACTCCTCACCCCCGTCGCGGAGTTCATCACCGCCGTGCAGGGCGAGCGGACCGCCGCCCTGCGCCACGCCGACGCCCCGGCCGCCTTCACGTCGGCCGCCAGGGCCACCGACACGGCCGCCGCCGCGCTCCGCGACGGCGTCAACGACTCCAGCTCCGACGCGGCCCTCATCGACTCCTCGCTGCCGGGCCGCATCGACAAACTGGAGGCCGACGCCACCGGCCTCGCGGCGCTGCGCGCGAGCGCCACCGCCAAGGGCGCCAAGTCGACGACCACCTACGCCAGTTACTCGACGATCGTCGAGCACGGCTTCTCCGTCACCGGCGCCCTCACCGGCGACAAGACCGCCGCCGACGCCTCCGAGGCACGCGTCGTGCTCGAACTGTCCAGGGCCCGCGAGGCAGTTGCCCAGGAACAGGCACTGCTCGGCGCCGACGAACAGCGCGTACTGCTCCTTGGTCAGTTCGCCCCCGGTGCGGGCGGCGCCGAGCAGTGCCTGTT
>NZ_JAEQAZ010000275.1 GCF_016654115.1 Streptomyces sp. MBT53 | reverse complement strand
CACCCGCACCGTCGCCCTCCCCGGCGGACTCACCGTCACCGTCCAGGAGTTCGGCGAGAACACCGAAGGCACCGGCGTCCTGGTACTGCACGGCGGCGCCGGTCCCCGCACGGTCGCCGGCATCTCGAACGCGCTCTCCGAACACGTCTACGTCGTCACCCCGACCCACCCCGGTTTCGACGGCACGCCCCGCCCGGAACGCTTCGACACCGTCGCCGACCTGGCCATCGCCTACCTGGACCTGCTCGACACGCTGGACCTCAAGGACGTCATGGTGATCGGCAACTCCGTCGGCGGCTGGATCGCCGCGGAGATGGCCCTGCGCGACAACCAGGGCCGCATCGGCGCCCTGACCCTGCTGAACGCGGTCGGCATCCACGCCCACATGGTCGAGAACCGGGTCGTGGACCCCCGCACCATGGCCCCGGCCGACATCAGCCAACTCTCCTTCGCCAAGGCCGAGTTCCGCCCCGACTTCGCGTCGTTCACCGGCGAACACTTCACCTACGACCCGAAGCTCCGCGGTCGCCTGCACCGCGTGACCGTCCCGGTCCTGGTCGTCTGGGGCGAGGAGGACGGCATAGCTCCCCTCAAATACGGCCGCGGTTACGCGGATTCCTTCCCCAACGCCCGGTTCACCCCGATCCCGGACGCGGCCCACTTCCCGCAGATCGAGCAGTTGGGCGCCACCCTGGGAGCGATCGGCGACTTCGTGGACACGGTGGTGAAGCCGGGGGCGACGGACTGACGGCCGGCCCGGGGAACGCGGACGAACGCCCCGCGCGGGGCGGGGCGTTCGCTGGGCGGTGCGCCGACGGTCGTGCCCGGTCAGCAGACGGGCAGCGGGTCCGTCTCGCTGTAGATGGCGGTGTCCTTCATCCAGCCCCAGGCCCCGTTGTCGGCCTGGGTCCACTCCCAACGGTAGGGGTGCGGGCCGCCGACGTAGCCGCCGTTGTCGGAGCGGCAGACGAACCAGGACGGGTTGGAGTACATGTACCCGACGACGGTCGTGGTGCCGCTGGCGTAGACGGGGGCGCCGGAGACGTTGTTGCACCACCAGTGGGAGGAGCTGTACCAGCAGCCGGCCGCGAGGGCACCGGCGGAGGTGGACGCGGTGGTGGCGGTGAGCCCACTGGTCGTGGGAGGAGTGCCGGTGGGGGCGACGGCCCGGCCGCCGGTCACGGAGGCCGGCACGGCGGACGCGGTGCCCGCACCGGCCAGGGCGAGTGCGGCGACGGCGGTACAGGCTGCGACTGCGCCTGTGATCTTGCGGATCAGCATGAGTTTCCCCGATTCATGTGCGGTCGTTGGTCACGGACCTGGTCAGGGTCTGAGGGCCGCGGGGCGGGTGATGGCTCCCCCGCGACCGTCCCGGCCCTTCGCCGCTCCAGGTTGGGACAGCCGACACCACCGGCGCCACACGTTGAAGCCCTGCCTTAAACGGAATCCGTCCAGTGGTTGTGGGCCGGTGCCCGGAACGCGCCGTTCAGGAGGGCGATCCCCGCAGGAGTGGTCGTATGCAGGATGTACTTGCCGCGGCGCATGCTCAGCAGCAGTCCGACCCGGCGCAGGACGGCGGTGTGCTGGCTCACGGCGGAACCCGAGATGCCGAACCGTGCCGCGAGTTCACCGGTGGTGCGGCCGGTCACGACGTCCTCCAGGATGGCGGCGCGGGTACGGCCCATCAGGTTGCCGAGGCTCGCACCGGCGGAGGCGGCGTCGGGTGCCTGGGCCCAGCCGAGGACGTGCTGGATCGGGTGGACGAGGACCGGCGTCCGGCCGGGCGAGGGCGCGGCGAGCATGACCGGTCTGCGGACGCAGTAGAAGGACGGCTGCAGCAACAATCCCCGCTCGTCGAGCCGCAGTTCGCGGTCGACCGGGTAGTCGACCTCCAGCACGGGCGGCCGCCATCGCATGACCGGCTCGAAACTCGCCAGCAGTCCCTCGGCGCCACCGGTGAGCACCGCCCTGGCCCGCAGCGCGCCGTCGGCGGCGACCTGTGCGCAGATGTGCGGCCAGAACTCGTCGAGCGCCCGCCGGTAGTAGCCGTGCAGGGCGGTGCCCAGGTCGTGCAGCGCTTCGGGCTCCCCGCCCGCCAGGGCTCGCAGACCGGTGGCCGACGGCGGCGGATTCGACCTGACGGGCGAGGCGACGAGCCTGGTCAAGTCGCCCCGCAGGGTGGCCTTCGGGGTGCGGAGCACGGTGTCGACGGCGCTCCCCAGGTCCGGGTAGCCGCCCAGGTCGGGGGTGAGGAAGTCGGGGGTGTAGCCGCGGGGCGGCAGGAGCGCGGTGAGCAGCGCGGCGCCGTCCCGGATCAGGCGCGGCCGGACCCGCCTGCGCCACTGGCCGAACACCAGCAGGCTCTCCCTGCCGATCAGGATCTGGAAACTGTTGGAGATCTCCCACAGAGGGTCGGGGGTGGCCGCGACACGCAGCCGCGCGATGTCCCCGGCAGTGAAGTGCACCCGCAACATAGCGGTCTCCGGACGAGGTAGTCACCGTGTGGACATGCCACCGACAATGGCCAGCCGCGGACTGCTCGGGCAAGGCGTCATTCGGCCGCGTGTCGAGGGGGGCTGCGGGCGGCGGTGTGTCCGGTGCATGATGATCCACCGCCTTCCCGCCCGTGACGGCAGGCGGCACTCTCGCCGCCGCCATCCCCCCGGCGCCGACGCCGCAAGGAGACCCCCACCCGTGACACAAGGCTTTGCCGGTCGCCCGTACGACTTGGACGATCTCGTTCCGGAGCTCGCGGTTCTCCGTCGGCGGACGACACTGCTGTTGCCGAAGAGCGGGTCCCCCGGGGTCGGGGAGAGTTCCCTGGGCGGCCCCGTGCTCTGGCCCGCCGACGAACCCTGGCCCTCCTGCGGACAACAAGGTCACTGGGCCTGGCCCGACGAGAAGAATCCTGCCGGAACGGTCCCCATGGTCCCGGTCGTCCAGCTCTTCGCACGAGACGTACCCGAGCTGACGTTCCCGGAAGGTACGGACGTACTCCAGCTGCTCTGGTGCCCGTTGATCCATCCCCAGGACCAGGCGTGCGCCGCCCTGCCGAAGCTCTTCTGGCGCACCGAGGCGGACGTCCTCTCCACCGGCACGCTCCAGGCGATACCCAGCCCTCAAGAGGGCGAGTACGAGGAGGAGTTCATGCCGAATCCCTGCACGGTGTCCCCCACCCCGGTGGCGGAGTACCCGAATTGGGATCTGCCACAGGAACTCCGGCAGACCCTGCGGCCCCGCATCCAGGAGTTGGAAGAGCGCTTCGGCATGGACTACACGCTGCTGGCGTGCGCCCTGCAGAACAAGGTCGGCGGTTACCCGGCCTGGAACCAGCCACCCGACTGGCCCCTCTGCGCACGCGGCCACCGCATGGAACACCTGCTCAGCATCACCCCCGAGGAAGACCTCGACATGGACATGGGCGACCTCGGAGGCGTCTACGTCTTCCTCTGCCGCGCGTGCCCCGAACTGCCGTACACCCATCGCTACGACTGCTAGAGCACGGCTACCGGCAAGGTGTGCGCGGCCGGCGCTGGCAGGTCACCGCTTGGCCATCGGCTGGGCCCGGCCGTCGGTTGGGTCCCGGACGTGTTCTCCGGGCCGCCCCCGGACAGGTCGGGGATGCAACCATTCCCTACGGAGCTGGAACCCCCGGAAGCCGGCCGCGCGCTCGCGACCATAGTCGTAGGCACTGACAACGGGTCCGCCGACGCGTGTCCCCCGGGTCGGTGACCCGGGGGACACGCGTCGCTCAGCCCTGCTACGGCAGCTTCACCACCGTGTAGTCATCGCAATACCCGGCCGCGGAACCGGAGTTCTTGTAGCAGTACACCGACGCCGCCGTGTTGGAGACGCCTGTCGTGAAGAAGATCGGTTCCTGGGCGTACGACGTCGTCGAGCCCCGCAGGTACGTCTCCGTGCCGCCGAAGCTCTTCACGCCGACCGCGACCTCCTCACCCGAGGTCGCCACCTTCGCCCATGCCGCCAGCAGGTAACTCCCGCCCGCCGTGAGGCCGCTCACCGTCTGGATGGCACCGCTCGCGCTCACCCCGGTCTGGAGCGAGTACGTGCCGGTACGGGCGTTGGACGCGACCACGCTCGACGCCGTGCCCGTGCTCTGCGTCCACGGGGTCAGCGCGCCCGTCTCGAAACTCGGGTTCGTGACCGTGTTGGTGGAGGAGGAGAGGGGCTCGACCGCGAGGTCGTCGCAGTAACCCGCCCCCGTTCCACCGGCGTTCTTCCAGCAGTAGACCGTGGCCGTCGTCGTCGACGCACCCGTGGTGAAGAGGATCGCCGCCTGCGAGTACGACGTCGACGCGACGTTCGTGTAGGTCTCCGTGCCGCCGAAGTTCTTGACGCCGATCGCCAGCGTCTCACCCGCCGTCGCCACCTTGCCCCAGCCCGTCAGCAGGTATGTCGTCGACGGGGTCAGGCCCGTGAGGGACTGGTTCGCGCCGCTGCCGCTCGCCGCTGTCGTCAACGCGTCGGCTCCCGTACGGGAGTTGGCCGCCGTCACCGATGACGCCGTGCCGCTCGCCTGCGTCCAGGGGGACAGACTGCCCGTCTCGAAGCCCGCGTTGGAGAGGAGGTTGCCGCCGGTGCCGTTGTAGGCGCCGATGTTGGGGGCCGCCGTGGCCGACACCGCGTTGCCGTACGCGTCGAAGCCGCCGTTGGACGCGATGACCGCGCCCGCCCTGATCACCGGGGACGACGGGTGGACCTGGTACGCGTTCTTGCCCGTGTACGACGAGGACGTGTTGGTGTTGCCCGCGTTGCGGAACTCCGGGTCCGAGGTCACCTTGGCCGCGTCCGCGGGCTCGCGGGACGGGTGGTTGCCGTAGAAGAGGTTGTTGGAGTAGGTCGAAGTGCCGGTGGTGGTGAAGTAGTTGCCGGAGCCGTAGTTGAAGACCGCGTTGTTCTGGAACGACAGCGCGCCGCTGATCGACGTGCCCGAGCGGGAGTAGAGGATCGGCGTGCTCAGGCCGTCCCTGACCGAGAACGTGTTGTTGTAGAACAGCGGGATCGCCGACGAACTGCCGCTCTGGTTCGGGACTCCGCCCACGAAGTGCAGGACTCCGCCGCCGTGGGTCTGGGTGCCCGACGTCGGGCAGCCGGAGTTGCTGCCGTCGTTCTCGCTGATGTTGTAGCGGACCACCGTGCCGTCGCTGGGGACGGTCGACGTGGGCTCGTTGGCGATGGTGAAGGGGGGCATCACCAGGAGGAAGCCGCCGAGGTTCTGGTGGCTGTAGTTGTACTGGAACGTGGTGTTGTGGTTGCCCCAGTCCACGTCGAAGCCGGTGCCGTCGGCGCCGTTGATGTGGCAGTAGACCTCGTTGTTCTGGACGACCGTGTTGCTGCTGCCGGACATCCAGATGCCGGCCGAGGCGCCGTTGCAGTACTGACCGGAGGGCGGGCAGGTCGACTTGGCGCCGCCGTAGCCCGCCTTGTTGCCGTCGATCAGGGCGCCGTCGTTCTTGACGACCAGGATGTCGTCCGCGCCGTCGTACGTCATCGTGTTGTTGCGGATGACCGTGCCGGTCGTCAGGCCGGTGCCCTGGCCGTCCGCGTTCGGTGTCACCGCCACCGCGATGCGGTCCACGTGGTCGAAGGTGTTGTTCTCCACGACCACGTCGTTCCACGTGGAGACGGGGGTGGTGTGGTCGGTCTGGACGCCCACGCCCGCGTTCGTCGCGTACCAACCGCCGCCGTAGCCCGCGATGTTGTGGATGTACATGTCGTGCACGCGGATGTGGTTCAGGACCCCGCCGGAGCTGTTCTCCGCCAGGACGCCCGAACGGTAGGCGGGCGACGAGGCGTTGTCGATCAGCTCCAGGCCGCCGATGTCCCAGTACTGCTGGTTGAGGAGGTGGATGACCGCGCCCGTCGCGCCCGCCGCGTCGATGATCGGCTTCGCGCCCGAACCGTACGACGACATCGAGATGTTGCTGCCGGAGGCGCCCGAACCGCCGGGGCTGAGCTGGCCCGTGCAGGTCGTGCCGGCCTTGAAGAGGATGCTGTCCCCGGCCGCGAACGTCGTGCTGTTGACGCTGCCGACCGCGTTCCAGGGGCTGGCGCTGGTGCCGGTGCCGTTGGAGGAGGCCGAGCAGTCGACGTAGTAACTCGTGGCCGCCGCCGAGGCGTTGGTCGCGGTGACGGGGACGAGCAGGGCGCCCGCCAGCGCGGCGAGCAGGGCGAGGATTCCCGGCTTTCGGCGGGTGGCGGAAACTGGTCTGTCGGGAGAACCGAATCTGCGACGCTTCATTGCGCGCTCCTTGGATGGGTGGATGTGTCCCTTGCCGCTGCGTGCGGCGAGATTCCCCTCTTCACCAGGCGCGATGACCGGTTGCCGCCGGTGCGCCTGGAGCGTGTGGTGCTGCCCCGACGCCGGATTTGACGGCGTCGGGGCAGCGCGAAGCCAACAGCCCCGCCGGGTAGAGAAGTTGGGCCGCTACCAGGACGCCAGTGAGCCGTCCGCGTTGCGCCACACCGGGTTGCGCCAGCGGTGGCCGCGTTCGGCGGCGGCGCGGACCTTGTCCTCGTCGACCGTGATGCCGAGGCCCGGGGCCGTCAGGCGGTGGATGTAGCCGTCCTGCACCTCGAACGGCGAGGCGTCCGCGAGGTAGCCGAGCAGGCCGCTGCTGTCGCCGTAGCCGATGCCCAGGGACTGCTCCTGGATGAGGAAGTTCGGTACGGCGAAGTCGAGTTGGAGGCTCGCGGCGAGCGCGATGGGGCCCAGTGGGCAGTGCGGGGCGACGAGCACGTCGTAGGCCTCGGCCATCGCGGCGATGCGGCGGGTCTCCGAGATGCCGCCCGCGTGGCTGATGTCGGGCTGGGCCACCGCGATGCCGGCCCCGAGCACCTCCCTGAAGTCCCAGCGGGAGAAGAGGCGTTCACCGGTCGCGATCGGGATGGAGGTGGCACGGACCACGTCGCCGAGGTCGCGGGTGAACTCGGGGAGGACCGGTTCCTCGACGAACATCGGCAACAGCGGTTCCAGGTACGGCAGTACGCGCCTCGACATCGCTCCGCTGAAGCGACCGTGGAAGTCCAGCGCCACATCGCGGTCCGGGCCGATCGCCTCCCGTACGGCGGCCACCCGGGCCACGATCGCGTCGATCGCCGCGGGGGTCGCGAGCGGTTCGAGCTGCGCGCAGGGGTTCATCTTCACGGCCGTCAGGCCCTTGGCGACCTGGCCCGCCGCCGACTCGGCGAGTTCCTCAGGGGTCTCGCCGTAGAGCCAGCCGTAGATGCGGACGCGGTCGCGGACATGGCCGCCGAGGAGTTGGTGCACGGGGACGCCGTGCGTCTTGCCCGCGATGTCCCACAGGGCCTGGTCGATGCCAGCGAGGGCGCTGCTGAGGACCGGGCCGCCGCGGTAGAAGCCGCCCTTGGCGAGCATCTGCCAGTGCTCCTCGATGCGGGCGGGATCCTGTCCGGTCAGGTAGTCGAACATCTCCTCGACCGCCTTGGCCGTGGTGTGGGCCTTGCCCTCCACGATGGGCTCGCCCCAGCCGGATATGCCCTCGTCGGTGTCGACGCGCAGAAAGAGCCAGCGCGGCTCGACGAGGAACAGCTCGTATCCGGTGATTTTCATGCTGCGGACCTCCGGGTCCTACGGGTATTACGGGGAGGGGGTAGAGGGCAGGGGCCGGGGGCCTACTCCTGCGAGCTGATGCTGCGCCCGCCGTCCACGACCAGGTTCTGGCCGGTGATGAACGACGCGTCGTCGGAGCCGAGGAAGGCGACGGCGGCGGCGATGTCCTCGGGTTCGCCGATCCGGCCCACCGGGGTGCGGGCGGCCGTCTGGGCCCGGTACTCGTCCGGTGCGTTCGTCCACAGACCGGTGTCCACCGCACCCGGCACGACCGCGTTGAACCTGATCCGGCCCGCGTACTCGACCGCCAACTGCCGTACCAGCGCGCTGACTCCGCCCTTGGCCGCCGCGTACGCGGGGAAACCGCTGAAGCCGAGCACCGCGTGCACGGAGCCCGTGACGACCACCGCGCCACCGGCCGCCGAGAGCAGCGGGACGGCGGCCCGGACGCCGTAGAAGACGGAGTCGAGGGCGAGGCGGAGGTGGTCGTGCCAGGAGTCGTCGCCGAGTTCGTGGATCGCGCCGGGGAGGTTGCGGCCGGCGTTGAGGTGCAGCAGGTCGAGACGGCCCGTCCACTCCTGGGCGGTCCGGATCGCCTCCGGCCACGCCTCGGGGTTCGTGACGTCCAGCCCCAGGTGACGGGCCCGGCCGCCCTTGGCACGGACTTCTTCGGCCACCTTCTCGGCGCCGGCCGCGTCCACGTCCGTGACCAGCACGGACGCGCCTTCCTCGGCGAGGCGGCGCGCGGTGGCGGCGCCGATGCCGGAGGCGGCGGCGGTGAGGAGGGCCGTGCGGCCGGTGAAACGAGAGGCGTGACGGTCGGGGTGGTGCTCGGGGGTGGTGCGGCTCATGGTGTTCCTCTCGGCGTGACCGGCCCGTCCGGTCATCCGTCCTGCGTCCTGCGTCCGTCCTACGGGGCTGCCCTTCCGGGTCGGCCTACGGCTCGGGCCGACCCGTCCGGTCAGGTCAGGTCAGGTCGTACGGGTGCTACGGGTCCTACTGGTCGTACGGGTACTACGGGTCACGCCAGTCCGCCGGACCTCGGCCCCGCCGTGGACCCCCGCAGCACCAACCGCGGCTCGGTCGGCACGACAACGTCCCCCGGCGACTCCCCCCGGATCTCCGCGACCAGCGCGTCCACCGCCGCCGTCCCCAGTTCGTGCAGGGGCATCGCGACCGTGGTGAGCGGTGGGGTGAGGTAACCGGCGACGGGGAGGTCGTCGTTGCCGACCAGGGAGATGTCCTCGGGGATGCGCAGGCCACGTTCGTGGATGGCCCGCATCGCCCCGATGGCCTGCGCCAGCGAGCTGGTGTACAGCGCGGTGACCTGGGGCCGGCCCTCGGCGGGGGTGAGGAGTTCGAGGGCGGCGGCTGCGCCGCCCTCCTCGGTGAAGTCGCCGGAGGCGACCGGTGCCGCGTGCAGTCCCAGTGCGGCGGAGTGCCGTAGGAACGCGTCCCTGCGGTCCTCACTGGGGGTGATCCCCGAGGGGCCGGCGATGTGGCCGATCACCTGGTGACCGAGTCCGTGCAGGTGGTCGAGGGCGGTGACGCTGGACCGTGCCACGTCCATCGTGACGTTGCGGCCCGAGCCCTTGACGGCGCGGTTGAGGAAGACATGCGGAACCGGGTTGCGGCTCAGGGTCTCCAGCAGGGGGTGGTGGGGGCGGGCGGAGGCGATCAGCAGGCCGTCGACGCGCCCCTCCTTGACCAGGTCGTTGAAGGTGTCGTCGGCCTCCTGGCCGTCGAAGTCCTCGGCGAGCAGGGAGAGATAGCCCAGTTCACGGGCGCGCTGATAGGCACCGCGCGAAATCGTCACGTACGTCGGGTTGTTGAGGGCCGGCACCAGCAGGGCCAGGGCGTGGGTGCTGGCCCCGGCCAGGGCGCGGGCCCCGGAGTGCGGGCGGTAGCCCAGGGCGGCGGCGACCTCGTGGACGCGCTGTCGGGTCTCGGGCCGGACGGACAGGTCCTGCCGTCCGTTGAGCACCTTGGACACCGTCGCCTTGGAGACTCCCGCCTCCCGTGCGACGTCCACCAGCCTTGCCCGTACGGGCTGTTCAGCCACGCGCGTCCTCCCTGTCAACCACGCTGTCGACGACCCCGGCCGTCCTGCGAATCATGCCCTGCTGCCGGATTCGCCTGGGGTGTGGCGATCGGCGTGGGGTGTTGCGTTTGACCTCTTGACACCTTCTGGCGCCGCAACCTAGCGTTCGCCGAAGTCGTTGGTCAACCGGTTTCCTTCGATGGATTTCAGTGATATATCCATTCAGGCCCGGCAAACCATGATGGTCCTCGCACAGCCGACGGGACTCGGCGAACCCAGAGGACCACGCAACTTTCCGTAGAAACCCCTGCAAGCACGACGAAATCGGCATGCGCCGATGATGGGTGAGGTGTGCAATGAAGCGCTCCGGGAGACTGCTCGCGGTCGCCACCACGGTCGCCGCCCTGGCGACGTCGCTCGCCGCCTGTGGCGGCGGCTCCGACTCGACCTCGGCGGACGGGACGGTCACGCTCCACGTGGAGGCGTGGAAGGGCGGCGGCGCGGAGCCGGCGAACATCGCCGAGATCAACAAGGCGTTCGAGGCTGCGCATCCGAAGATCAAGATCGACTTCAAGTACACCACCGCGGACCCGACCTACACGCAGAAGCTGCAGCCCGAGCTGCTGGGCGGCAAGGCCGGGGACGTCATCATGGTCGACGCCGACAAGATGAAGAAGTGGGGCGCCTCCGGCTACCTCGCGGACCTCTCCAACGAGTCGTGGGTCAGCTCCATATCCTCGGCCGCGAAGCCGTTCACGCAGAGCGACGGCAAGACACTGGCCATGCCGATGGAGCTGATCGGCATCGGGCTGTACGCCAACATGGACCTGCTGAAGAAGGCCGGAATCACCGAGGTCCCCGCCGACTGGCCGACGTTCCTCGCCGACCTCGCCAAGCTCAAGAAGGCCGGGGTCACGCCCATCTCCCTGCCGGACAAGGCGGGTTGGACCGGCAGCTCGATCTTCCAGGCGAGCGGTTCGACGACCGTCTACCAGAAGAACAAGCAGTGGGACGCGGACTTCCTGGCCGGCAAGGCGTCCTTCGCCTCGGACTGGAAGGAGCCGCTCGACCAGCTCAAGACCCTCGGTGACAAGGGCTTCGTGAACTGGAAGAACGAGCTCGGCGTCGACGAGTGGTCGCAGGGGCCGCAGGACTTCAGCGCGGGCAAGAGCGCCTTCTGGTACCAGGGCGCCTGGCAGGTCTCCAACATCAAGAAGGCCGGTTTCCCGGTGTCGTTCGCCCCCTGGCCGGGCGGCGCGGCCGGCACCAAGCCGAACGCGATGCTGTTCTCCGGCACGGCGTGGGGCGTCAACTCCCAGTCGCAGCACGCGGATGCGGCGAAGGAGTACGTCAAGTTCTGGTCGCAGAGCGCGAACCTGGCGAAGTACCTGGACGCCGAGCACGCCGAGTCCCCGTTCACCGGTGGCACCACACCCGACTCGACGGAGACGACGATCTTCAACACCGCCTTCACGGAGGGCCGTTACCGGGTCCTGCCGTCCAACACCTGGTACGGCTCCCAGGCGGAGACGGACACCGGCTCAAAGATCCAGGCGTTCCTGCTGGGCCAGTCCGATGCGGCGAAGACGCTGAAGGACATCCAGACGGCGGCATCGGCGAAGTAGCCGTAACGGTGGGGGAGTTGGGCTGTCCGGTCAGTCGAACACCGGCCGGTCTGACCAGTCACCCGGCCGGTGTTCGACTGACC